>DATLSX010000160.1:0-113079 GCA_035533915.1 Streptosporangiaceae bacterium | reverse complement strand
CCGTCCCCGCCGCGACACGCGGGCTAAAACCATGCCCGCACTCCCGCGGCGGCACCACGCAACAAGACTCAAAGACCGAAACGGAGCACGATAGCGGCAACAACTCGGAACGCCACAAACACCTAAAGTCCCTGGTGTTGACCCTCGGCAGGCCGGGCAGGGCGCCAAGCACGATCTCCTCGATACTCGGCTGAGTGGCGGCTGTCAGCGCCACCGAATCGCCATCACAGCCGAGCCCTCCGTTCATCCACAGGATGTGGACAACGGGATCTGTTCCCGCGTCCGGTTCCGTTCCGGCAGCCGTTGTCGACGTACTGGCGGCCATAGCGAAGTAACCTCCTCGAACCTTGAGGATCGGGCTAGACGGTATATCGGGCTAGACGGTATATCGGGCTAGACGGTGTGAAGCGATTGGCTATTCGAAGCACCATTTACTGTGCGCGCTTCAAGGCGGTTCCTCGCCGGGAACGGAATCAGCCATAGGTCGCGATGTGCGCGGCCGCCGCCCATGCTAAACCCGTAGGCATCCTAGCTACAAGGAGATCCGGCGGACCTGACCGGACAGAAATGTCCTGCGGGCGACGCGTGCCAAAAATAACCGGGACAAAGGGTGTCACAGTAGTGCGGGATCGCCTGACGCTCTTCCCGTATAAGTCCCTTGCACTTACCCTTGCACGTACCTGACCGTGCCCGACTGGTTGTGATGGTGAGGGAGTGACCGGTGGCGCAGGCCATTGACGGGCCAGGGATCGAGCCAATAGAGGTAGTGCCTGTCGTAGTGCTATCGCAGGTGTTTCCTGCCCGGCCATCGTCCATACCGGACATTCGGAACTTCGTCCGGCACTGCCTGGCCGAGTCGCCGCTGACCGAGGAGGGCACGAAGCAGGTCGGCGAGACTGTGTTCCGAGCCCTGCTCGACGCGGCAGGGCCGACCGGGTCGATACATGTGGCCTTCCGCATCTTCCCTGAGCATGTCGAAGTCGACGTCCTGCACTCCGAATCGCGGCCGCCGCTGGCAACTGCGCCGACCGACGAGGGAAATGGCTGGTCAGCGGGCTCTTCCGGACAGCCAGTGGGTGGAGTAGGTGCAGGGCACGGTGCTGCGGCCGGGCACGGTGCTGTCCTGGCGCATAGCCCGATGTTGGAGCGGGCAGAGGCGGCTGGCGGGGACGGGGTGGGGGCGGCCGGACCGGGTGCCGCGCTCTCCCCGGCGGTTCCGGTGCAGCTCGGCGGCCCTGGGCAGCCGGCGACGTTCGCCGAATGGATGTCTACGGCGCTGCGCAGGGAAGGGCTGACCCAGGAGGCGGCGGCCAGGCAGCTCGGAGTATCAGTAAAAACCATCAGCCGCTGGGTCGGCGGGACGACTGAGCCGCGAATGCGCGATCTACGCCGTATTCAAGAGGTTTTTGGCGAACTGCCACTTCCTTAACTGATGATTAGCCAATTACGTTGAGCCGTTGGTGCCGTTTGCCTGGGCACGGATATCGAACCGGTCAGGACTGTCTTATGAGTTCTCTGGATCGCTGGCCATAAGTGTCCTACTGTTCAGTCATGGCAGTTCGCGCTGGGTATTACCTGCTTGGCCCGCAGCAGGGTCGGCTTGCCTTACTGACCGCTCGTGACGGGCTGGCGGCTCAGATCGGCCACGATCTGACGATTGAAGTCCGCGACTGGTCGGCCGAATTGAACGTCAATGACGATCTAGGGCCGACTGACCTCGTCGTCCGTATTGATATGAATTCGCTGGTCGTGAGTGAAGGTACGGGCGGAGTGAAGCCGTTGACGGAACGAGACCGCCGCGAGATCGTGGTCTCGGCCCGTAAGGTGCTCCGTGCTGATCGTCGGCCCGAAGCGACCTTCACGGCAGCGGTGTTCGAACCGGGATCGAATGGGGGCGGTTTCGTGCAGGGCAGCTTGACCCTCGCCGGTGCGACCCGCCCGCTCCGGCTGCATGTGCGGAAGACCGGGGCGAATTCCTACCACGCGATCGCGTCGGTGCGACAGTCCGAGTTTGGCATCAGGCCCTACACGGCTTTCCTCGGAGCTCTCAAGGTCAGCGATTCCGTCGGAATCGTGGTAGACGTAGAACTTCCCGAACCGGGACAGCCGCCGGAAGCGGAGCATCCGGGTAGCGGACGAGCCGACGGAGCCGGGTCGTGACCGCCGCCGCCGGGGCCGAGCTTGCGGTAAGAGCGGCGTTCCAGCGCAGGGTGGCGCCGACTGCCGAGCTATCCGATCACGCGGCCGTCATCGTCGGCACCGCGCACGCGATGGCCATGCGGTTCCGCGCGGGCGGCAAGCTCGTGGTCTTCGGCACCGGCGGCACGAGCACGGACGCGCAGCACGTGGCGGTCGAGTTCGTGCACCCGGTCATCGTCGGCAAGCGGGCTCTCCCGGCGATCTCGCTGGCGGCCGATGCCGCGACCGTCACGGCCGTAGCCGTGCGCGAGGGCATGGCGGGCATCTTCGCACATCAGATCAGGTACCTGGCCGAGCCTGCCGACATCGCGCTCGGAATCTCCGCCGACGGGAACTGCTCGAGCGTGCTCTCCGGGCTGCTGGCCGCGAGCGATGCCGGGATGCTGACCGTCGCTCTGGCGGGCGGTAGCGGCGGTGCGATCGGTGCCGCCCCGGTCATCGACCACCTGCTGACAGCCGGCTGCGCTGATCCGCGCGTCGTCAAGGAGATGCATGTGACGATCTATCACTTGCTTTGGGAACTCGTGCACGTCTTCCTCGATCAGCCTGCGGCACCGGGCACAGAGTGCTCGGCCGGTCCAGGGAGCCCGGCGTGACCGCGGCGGCCGGGACCGGGTCGCCGGCGACGCGTTCCGGTGATATCTGCGTCACCTGCTCCGATGCCGCGGTGCCTGTCACCATCGTGGCACTCACCGGTGACGACCTGGCCATCGTGGACACAGGCGCAGGACAGGAGGAGGTCAGCGTCGCTCTCGTGAGCGCACGGCCCGGCGACACCATCCTGGTGCATGCGGGAGAGGCGATTGCGGTGGTGGAAAAGTGATCAGGGTGCCCAGGCCAGCCGATCACGTCTTTGGGCAGGCATCGGCTTCGCTGTCGGTGCCTGATGCGGTGGGCCGGTCTTGGAATCCGGCAGGTGCGCCAGCGACCCGCGAGACCGCGAGCGAGGGAGCGGCGGACCAGGGATCGGTCGAGTCGCTCTATCCGTTCCTCTACCCGGCGAAGACCGATCTGAGTGCCGTCCTGGACCAGGCGCGTGAGTCGACGGTCGCCAAGGTGCAGGAAATCCTGGCGCTGCGGGCGGAGGCCTGCGCCAGGGACAACGGCATGCTGGCACGTTGCGCGCGCGCGGCGGCGGCGCGGTTCGGTGCTGGCGGACGGTTGCTGACGTTCGGCAACGGCGGCAGCGCGACGGACGCGCAGCAGCTCGCGACACTGTTCCTGTGTCCAGGCGGGAACTTCTCCCCGCTGCCGGCGCTGGGCCTGGCCGCCGATGTCGCAGTCCTGACCTCGTTGTCGAACGACATCGGCGTGGACGTCGTGTTCGCCAGGCAGATCGCCGCGCTCGGCAGGCCGCGGGACATCGCGCTTGGCCTGTCGACAAGCGGCGATTCACCCAATCTGCTGCGCGCCTTTGACGAGGCCAGCCGCCGAGGCATGCTGACCATCGGCATCTCTGGCTACGATGGCGGGGAAATGGCCAGGCTCGGCAGCCTGGACTATCTCTTCGTCGCGCCGTCGTCGTCGATTCACCGGATACAGGAGGCGCAGACGACGATCTACCACATCCTGTGGGAACTCGTCCAGGCGGAATGCGCCCGGCACCAGGATGTCACCTGCGCCGGGCACGGGGACGGCTCCCAGCCACGTGCGAGCCAATAACCGGCCAGGTAATAGCAGCGAGGCTCGTAGGGTAATTAACGGCCGGGCCAGCAGGGTAATTAGCGGCAGGGAGGCGCGGACATGACGCGGCGCATACTGGTCGCTGGTGTCGGCAATATCTTCCTCGGCGACGACGGCTTCGGAGTGGAAGTCGCCAGGCGGCTGGCCGAAGAAGAACTGCCGGCATGGGTTACAGTCGCCGATTACGGCATCAGTGGCATGCATCTGGCTTATGATCTGGGCAATAGCATTGCGATCGTTATCCTGGTGGATGCCGCGCCGCGCGGCGGAGCGCCGGGTACGGTTTATGTCATCGAACCGCAACGGCAGCCCGATCGAGGTGCCCCGCCCGCTGGTGCCCCGCCCGCTGGTGCACCGCCCGCTGGTGCACCGCCCGCAGCTACCGCGCCCGCTGGCGCCGCGCGCGCCGGCAGTCAGTTCGCGAGTGCGGCACTCTTCGACGGGCACGGCATGCAGCCAGATCTGGTGCTCGGCGCGGCGGAAATGCTTGGTGCTCAGGTCAGCCAGATGTTGGTGGTTGGCTGTGAGCCGGCCAGCACCGAGTACGGGATCGGGCTGAACGCGCCGGTCGCGGCGGCGGTGCCCGAGGCGGTCCGGATGGTACTCGGCCTGATCGCCGCGGCAGGCGAGCGGCGCGTGGCCGGTGCGGGCGAGTGAACCGGTGCGAGCGAGGAAGGCGGGCATATGTGTCTTGGCATCCCCGGAGAGCTGATCGAGTTCCTCCCCGACCAGCCTGACCTGGCCAGGGTCGACGTCAGCGGGGTGCGCCGGGTGATCAACATCGGGCTGCTCGCCGACGACCCTCCTGTGCCTGGCGAGTGGGTGCTGATCCACGTCGGCTTCGCGCTGTCGAAGATCGACGAAGCCGAGGCAGCGGCGGCGCTTGAGTTCCTGGAAGGGATCGGCCAGGCGTACGAGGACGAGCTCACGGCGCTGCGGGAATCACAGATCGAATAAGAAAGGCCGCCATCATGCGATTCGTCGACGAGTACCGCGACGGCGAGAAGGCAAGGGTCCTGGCCGCGAAGATCACCGAGCTGTGCGAACCGGGCCGGCAGTATAAGCTCATGGAGGTATGCGGCGGGCACACTCACACGATCTACAAGCACGGACTCGAGGATTACCTGCCCGAGCAGATCACGCTGGTGCACGGCCCCGGTTGCCCGGTGTGCGTCATCCCGATGGGCCGCGTCGACGACGCGATGGCGCTGGCCGCCGATCCCGATGTGATCATGACCTCCTTCGGGGACATGATGCGGGTACCTGGCAGCAACGGCTCGTTCCTCGACGCCAAGGCTCGCGGTACCGACATCAGGATGGTGTACTCACCGCTCGACTCGCTCAAGATCGCCCGGCAGAACCCAGACCGGCGTGTCGTGTTCATGGCCATCGGATTCGAGACCACCGCGCCGTCGACAGCGATGACGATGCTCCGGGCCGCGGCCGCGGGGCTGACGAACTTCTCGGTCTTCTGCAACCACGTGACGATCATCCCGGCGATCAAGGCGATACTCGACTCCCCGGACTTGCGCCTGGACGGTTTCATCGGACCCGGCCACGTCTCCACCGTGATCGGTTGCCGGCCGTACGAGTTCATCGCGCGTGACTACGGCAAGCCGGTCGTCGTGGCCGGATTCGAACCGCTCGACATCTTGCAGTCCATCTACCTGCTGATGCTGCAATTGTCGCGCGGCGAGTCCCGGGTGGAGAACCAGTACTCCCGCGTGGTGCCCTGGGACGGCAACCCGGTCGCGCTGAAGGCGATCGGCCAGATCATGGAACCGCGGCCCTACTTCGAGTGGCGCGGGCTCGGTTTCATCTCGCATTCCGCGCTCAAGGTCAGGAAGAGTTACGCGGCCTTCGACGCCGAGGTGCTCTTCGACGTGCCCGGTGTCCGGGTCGCCGACCCGAAGGCCTGCCAGTGCGGCGAGGTGCTGAAGGGCGTGCTCAAGCCGTGGGAGTGCAAGGTCTTCGGTACGGCATGCACGCCGGAGACGCCGATCGGCACCTGCATGGTCTCGCCCGAGGGCGCGTGCGCGGCGTACTACAACTACGGCCGGCTCACCAGGACGCGGGTCAAGGAGGCGAGCCGGTCATGACCGTGCAACCGCGACAGGACGCGGCGCAGCCGTCGCGCCAGGGGTCGCCGCAGCCGCTGCCGGGGACCGTGCGCGAGGAACTGGTGCTCGAACGCATCGACAGGACCAGGCGAGCGCGGCCCCGGGTGCGGGAAGAACGGATCACCATGGCACACGGGGCAGGCGGCAAGGCTACCCAGGCCCTGGTCGAGACGATCTTCCTGGACGCGTTCCGCAACGAGCTACTCGAGCCGCTTGAAGACGCCGCGCGCCTTCACGTCGGCGGGTCGCGACTGGCGCTGACCACTGATTCGTATGTCGTCTCGCCGCTGTTCTTCCCCGGCGGGGACATCGGCGACCTCGCCGTCAACGGCACGGTCAACGACCTGTCGATGGCCGGCGCGCAGCCCAGGTACCTGAGCGCCGGGTTCATCCTGGAGGAAGGCTTCGGCGTCGGGGACCTGACCAGGATCGCGGGATCGATGCGGGCAGCGGCGCAGGCGGCAGGGGTCCAGATCGTGACCGGCGATACGAAGGTCGTCGAGAGGGGCAAGGCAGACGGCTGCTATATCAACACGGCGGGCGTCGGCCTGATCAGCGCCGGAGTCGAGCTCGGGGTGGCGCGGGCCCGGCCCGGCGACGCGATCATCGTGTCCGGCCCGATCGGCGACCACGGCGTCACGATCATGCTGGCCAGGGGCGGGCTGGAGCTCGAGGCTGACCTGGAGTCCGACACCGCGCCGCTGAACGGCCTGGTCGCCGCGCTGCTGGCGGGCACCTCCGGGCTCAGCCCGCACGGCGGGTCCGCGGTCCGTGCGATGCGGGACGCGACCCGCGGCGGCGTGGCCACGATACTCAACGAGATCGCCCTGGCCGCCGACGTCGGAGTGCTGGTGCGTGAGGACGCCATCCCGGTGCGCGACCAGGTGCGCGGTGCCGCCGAACTGCTCGGCATCGACCCCATGTACGTGGCGTGCGAGGGCCGGATGGTCGTCGTGGTCGACGGCGATCAGGCCGGAGCGGCGCTGCGCGCGCTGCGGGCGCACCCGGCCGGCGCACAGGCCTCGGTCATCGGCGAGGTGATCGCGGAGCCGGCCGGGATCGTTCAGCTGCGGACCGCGTTCGGCGGCACCAGGATCGTCGACCTTCTCGTGGGCGATCCGCTGCCGCGAATTTGTTAAGACTGGATGGCAGCGTGCACGAGCTGGCGATCACAGAAAGCGTCGTGGCGGCCGTCACCGAGCGGTTGCCCGATGCCAGGGTGACCTGCGTGCGACTGGAGATCGGCGCGATGTCCGGTGTGGTCGCCGACTCGGTCAGGTTCTGCTTCGACCTGGTCACGCACGGCACGAACCTGGAAGGGGCGAGGCTGGAAATCACCGAGCCGGCCGCGGCGTGCCGGTGCGCGCGGTGCGGCGCCGAGTTCGCGCCGGACTGGCCGATCATGGCGTGCCCGTGCGGGAGCGCCGAGGTGACCGTGCTGTCCGGCCAGGACCTGAAGATCATCTCGGTGCAGGTGGCCTGACATGTGCACGACCTGCGGATGTGACGGCGCCGGCGCCGTGCTGCACGACCACGAGCACAGCCACGTGATCCCGGCCGGCGACTCGCGGACGGTGACGTTGCAGCGGAAGGTCCTGGCCAAGAACGACGCCATCGCGCAGCGGAACAGGGACTGGCTGGCTGGTCGCGGCGTCTGCATGGTCAACCTGATGAGCTCGCCGGGCGCGGGCAAGACCACCCTGCTCGAACGCACGGCGACAGACCTGGCCGGGCGGCTGGTGATCTGCGTCATCGAGGGAGACCAGGAGACGGCGCTGGACGCGGACCGGATCCGGGCGGCGGGCAGCGCGGTGGTCCAGATCAATACCGGGGCGGGCTGTCATCTGGACGCGGACATGGTGGCACGTGCCCTGGCCGCGCTCGACCCGCCGCCCGGATCGGTGGCGGTGATCGAGAACGTCGGGAACCTGGTCTGCCCCGCCCTGTTCGACCTCGGCGAGTCGGCCCGGGTGGTGCTCGGGTCGGTGACCGAGGGCGCGGACAAACCGGTGAAGTATCCGCTGATGTTCCGCGGCGCCGACCTGGTGCTGGTGACCAAGACCGACCTGCTGCCCTACGTCGACTTCGACCTCGTCCGGTACACGGCCGACCTGGCGAAGATCGCGCCGCGGGCGCGGGCGCTGGCCGTGTCCGCGGTCAGCGGGGCTGGCCTGGCGGACTTCTGCGACTGGCTGGAGCGGCGGCAGCGGCCACGACCGCCTGCCCGAGGCTGATGCCGCCGTCGTTGCACGGGACTCTGCTGTGGGTCAGCACGGTGAAACCGGCCGGCTCGAGCAGGCCGACCGTGGCGTGCAGCAGCAGCAGGTTCTGGAACACCCCGCCGGACAGTGCCACGGTGCGCAGCCCGGTGCGCTCGCGCACGGCGCGGCAGCAGCCGGCGATCAGCCCGGCCACGCCAAGGTGGAAGCGGGCTGCGACGAGGCCGGGGCTGATCCCGGTGAGCAGGTCGTCGGCCGCCGCGCGGACCAGGTCGGCGCCCGAGCCGAGGATCTCGTCGCCGTCGTTGCTGATCGTGGCCGGGTAGCCGCCGCGTTCGGCCTGGTCAGCGAGTTGTTCAAGTTCGACGGCGGCCTGGCCCTCGTAGTTGATGGCGTCCCGGACGCCGAGCAGCGCGGCGACCGCGTCGAACAGCCGGCCCGCGCTGGAGGTGACCGGCGAGTTGATGCCGCGCCGTGCCAGCGTGACGACGTCGTCCCAGTGCCGGTCGTTGCGCTGCCTGACGTGCAGGCCGGCCGGCGGGCTGTCCGGGTAGGCCAGGTCCAGGTAGGCGGCGGCCATCCGCCACGGCTGCCGGATCGCGGCCGCGCCGCCCGGCATCGGCACCGAGGCGAGGTGACCGGCCCGCTCGAAGCCGGCCAGATCGGCGATGAGGAACTCCCCGCCCCAGATGGTGCCGTCGGTCCCGTAGCCGGTACCGTCGAACGCCACCCCGATCACCGGGCCGTCCGCGCCGTTGTCGGCCAGGCAGGAGGCGACGTGCGCGTGATGGTGCTGCACGCCGACCAGGTCCAGGTCTTGCTCCTGGTCCCGCTCCAGGTCCTGGGCGTACTTGGTGGACAGGTAGTCCGGGTGCAGGTCGTGCGCGACGATCCGCGGCTCGATATCGAACAGCCGCCGGAAGTGCTCGATCCCTTCGGTGAACGAGCGCAGCGTCGGCACGTTCTCCAGGTCGCCGATGTGCGGGGAGAGGAACGCGCGGTTCTCCTTGGCCAGGCAGAAAGTGCTTTTCAGCTCGGCTCCGCAAGCCAGGACCGGCCGGGGGAACCGGGTCCGCACCGGGAGCGGTTCAGGCGCGTAGCCACGTGCCCGGCGGAGCAGGGTCGGCCTGCCGCGGAACGCGCGGGTCACCGAGTCGTCGGCCCTGACGTGAATGGCGCGGTCGTGGGTCAAGAAGGCGTCGGCGACGCCGCGCAATCGTGCCAGCGCGTCCGCGTCGGCGTAGGCGATCGGCTCGTCGGAAAGGTTGCCGCTGGTCAGCACGATCGGCCGGCCGAACTCGCGGAGCAGCAGGTGGTGCGGCGGCGTGTAGGGGAGCAGGACGCCGATTTGCCGGCTGCCCGGCGCGACCGACCTGGCGAGGCCGGAGCCTGGCAGCGCGGTGTCACGCCTGGGCAGCAGCACGATCGGCCGGCGGCGGCTGGTGAGCAACCCGGCGGCGGTGTCGTCGATCTCGCACAGCAGGCGGGCCTGCGCCAGGTCGGCGGCCATGACGGCGAACGGCTTGTCCTCGCGGTGCTTGCGCGCCCGCAGCGTGGCGGCGGCCGGTTCGGACGCCGCGTCCACGGCCAGGTGGTACCCGCCGAGTCCCTTGACTGCGAGCACGGCGCCGCCGGCGAGCAGTTCGGCTGCCGCGACGAACTGCTCAGGGGCAACGGGCAGTTCCGTGCCGGTCTGGTCCAGCAGGGACAATCGCGGGCCGCAGGCCGGGCAGCATGTGGGCTGGGCATGGAAGCGGCGGTCGGCCGGGTCGTGGTACTCCGCGGCGCACGCCCCGCACATCGCGAACCGGGCCATGGTGGTCAGCGGCCGGTCGTAGGGGACATCGCGGACGATCGTGAACCTCGGGCCGCAGTTCGTACAGTTGATGAACGGGTAGCCAAACCGCCGGTCTGCCGGGTCAGCGAGTTCGGCCAGGCAGTCGTCGCAGGTGGCGGTGTCGGGTGCGATCAGGGTGCGGCGCTGGCCCGCGGCGTCGCTGGGCGCGATCAGGAAGGTCGTCGAGCCGACCGGGCGCAGCTGGCTGGTCGCGATCCGCTCGACCCTGGCCAGCGGCGGAGCATCCCGGTCCAGCCGCCTGACGAACTCATCGACCGCCTCGGGCGCTCCCTCGACCTCGGCGAACACGCCGTCGACGTCGTTGCCGACGTGCCCGCCGAGGCGAAGGCCGGTCGCCAGCCCGTACACGAACGGCCGGAAGCCCACGCCCTGGACGATTCCCTCGATGCGGACGAGTGTCCTGACGCGCTGGCTCACCAATCCAGTGTGCCGCTACTGCCGCGGGTGCCGGGCAGTGCCGGCACCCGCGGCAGTCTTTTACCGAGTCTTTTACCGGGTCGGTTACCGATCCGGCCGGCTCGCTAGCTGAAGACGTGCAGGGTGATGTTGCCGATCAGGGTCGGGGTAGTGGTGGCCAGCAGGCCGCGCAGCAAGCCCGGGGTGACGTCGGTGTAAGCGCGCGGCACGAAGGACGAAGCGCTCCAGGTGCCGCCGGTCAGGGTCTGGAACCGGACGTGGGTGGTGAACGCCGCCTTGTAGACCAGGAGCAGCGGGCCGAAACCGTTGATGCCGATGACCGACGCGGCCGGGCCGGTGAGGGTGATAGCACCCGGCACCATCACCGGCGCGGTCCAGGCCAGGCGGGTCGAGATGGTCAGCGGGTCCGGCGTGCTGGCGTAGAAGAGGTGCCTGGTGCCGTACTGCTTCCAGAACATGTACAGCGTGCCCTTGGCGGTCCCCGTCGATGCCTCGGCGATGGCCGGCGTGGCGCTCGTGCACGGAGCGCTGGTGCAGTGCACGCCCACCGGGGATACCGGGCTGCCGGGAACCACGGTGGACTTAGACCAGGTGAAACCGCGACGGTGCGGGGTGCCGATGGCGTAGCGCACGTGGTTCGCCGGGCCGCGCCAGGCGACCAGTGCGACGTTCTTGTGGCTCGGGACGAACGCGGCCGGGCGGTCGATGGTGTTCGTGTACAGCACGGTCTTCGGCAGGACTGCCGGGCCGGTCCAGGCGATCGTGCCGTTCCCCCTGGTCTCGCCCTGGGAGTACCAGATGTGGCGGTGGCGGGGGCCGGTCCAGACGGCCAGCACGGCGGACCTGCCGAGCGGGTCGGTGTAGGCGGTGATCGCGGCGGCCGACTCGGTGACGGCGTGCGGACCGGGAATCACCCCGGGCTTCGACCAGCGGCCCTTGTGGAAGGACGCCGTGCGGAACTTGTAATAGATGTGCGCGGTACGTCCGCGGCCTCGCCACGCCACGATGATTCCCTGGCCGATCGGCCCGGGGAAGGTGATCGAGCTCACCGCCGGAGTGTCGTTCGTGAACGCGCCGGGGATCGGCGCGCTCGGACGTGACCAGGAGGCAGCCGGCGCCGCGACTGCGGCACCCGCGCCGACAGCGGCGCTCGCGCCGATTGCGCACACGGTGCTAGCGACCGTGACCGCGGTGGCGAGCTTGCGGGTGGGACGTCTCAACAACATCTGTAACCTCGCGTTCTTCTGACCGGGAATCGCTCCGCCCGATGGCGAAGCACCGCAAGGCTACGATCCGGCCGCTGAGGTCCAAGCATGTATTTCCCGTGACTTTCCTGAGTACTAGCTGAGATTTTGGCAGCGGTGTTAGTTATGGAAATTTGTCCGACTCACATAAAACTCGTAAAAGGTCAGTTGTAAGCTCTCGTCGTGATTCATCGCCTCAGGCTTCGCCCGGCCGCCGTGAGCGGCATCGTCCTGGTCGCAACCGCGTCGCTGGCCGTCGGTGCCGATCTCCCCGCGGCCGCGAGTCCGGCCAGATCACTGCGCCTTGCCGGTGCGGGTGCCGGGGCAGGCGCCGCGGGCGGTGCCCAGACGGTCGCGGCAGGCCGCGCGGCTGCGCGGCGCGCGGTGCCGGCCTACGGAGTTCTCAGCGGTGTCGTGCGGGGGATCGGCGGCGGTGCGCTCGCCGGAGTCTGCGTGACCGCGGCGGCTGGCGGGTCGGCGAGCGCGCTGACTCAGGCCGACGGCCGGTACCTGCTCGCTGGCCTGGCGCCTGGCCTTTACACGATCCGGTACCACGCGTGCGACCGGTCTGGCCGGTACCTCGACCAGTGGTACGGCGGCTCGGTGCAGGCCCAGGGCGCGACTCGCGTGCTGGTGGCGGCCGGGGTGCCGACCTTGTTGCGGCCGGTGGCCTTGCTGCCGGCGACGCCCGCGCCGGCCGCGCCGCGGCTGGCGGCGCTGAAGCTAGCGGCGCCTCGGTGGGCGGCCCTGCGCCGGGCGGCCCTGCGCTCCGCGGCGTCAGGGGGCGCGGGCGCGGTTGGCGGAGCCGGTGCGGCCGCCACGCGGCCGGTGCTGTCGGGCATCGTCACCGGTCGCTCAGGTAAGGGGCTCGCCGGAATCTGCGTGAACGCGAATCAGGTCGCATCAGGCGGCCCTGGTGCACCGCCGAGCGGGTCTGGCACGGCGACCGGCCGCGGTGGCCGGTACAGCTTCCCCGCCTTCATGCTGCCGCCGGGGAAGTGGACCATCAGCTTCTTCGCCGGCTGCGGGAACCCGGGTAACTACGCCCCGCAGTGGTGGCGGCACCGGGCCACGGCCGCGAAGGCCACGGTGCTGCGGGTGCGCCGGGGCAGCCACTTTGTCAGGATCAACGCCAAGCTGGTCGTCGGCGCTGCCGTCACCGGGGTCGTCCGGGCCGGCCGTGCGTCGGGTCCTGGCCTGCGCGGGGTCTGCGTGCTGGCGCAGGGCCTTGGCGCCATGTCCGACGTCTTCCAGGAGGCCGTGACCGGCGCCGGCGGGCGCTATCGGCTAGTCGGCCTGGGCACGGGCAGATACCAGGTGCAGTTCGCGCCCGGCTGCGGGAACCGGGGCGACTATCTCGGCAGCCAGTACCGGCGTGCCGTGTCGGTGCGCGACGGCAAGACCGCTGCGGGCATCAACGGGTTCCTGCTGCCCGGTGCCGAGATCAGGGGGACGGTCACGACCGGGCCGAGCAAGACGCCGGTCGCCGGTATCTGCGTCGGGGCGCAGGGGGCCGGAGATCAGACGGAGGTGACCGGTCCGGCCGGAACCTACGTGCTGCCCGGACTGTCGGCCGGCCGGTACCTGGTGAGCTTCACCGGCGGCTGCGGCAACCCGGGGAGTTACGCGCCGCAGTACTTCGACGGGCAGGCGAGCCCGGCCGCCGCTATCGCGATCGCCTTGACCACCGGCAAGATCATGACTGGTGTCAACGCGAGCATGCTGGCGGGCGGCACGCTGACCGGCATCGTGACGAACGGCTCTGGCAGCGAACTGCCCGGTATCTGCGTCGCGGCCATCTCGGCTCAGGCGGCCGGAGGCCTGGGGCCGAGCCCGCTTGGCGGGCTGGTGGCCGGGGCGCCGTTGTTCGGTGGTCTGGCTCTCAGCGGTAACGCCGGCTACCGGATCGGCAATCTGATGCCGGGCAGCTACGAGGTGAGCTTTTCAAGCTGCGGGGCACCTGGCATATCGCCGCCCGGTCCCTACGCCGCGCAGTGGTTCGCGCCGCAGGGTGGCCCTGGCCCCGACCTGCTGTCGGTGCCAGGGGGCACGGTGACTTCGGGTATCGACGTGCGGCTGCGGGCGACCGGAGCGGTCACCGGCGTCGTCACGAATGCGGCAGGTAAGCCACTGGGCGGAATCTGCCCGCTGGCCCGGCCGCTGGCCGGGCAGCCGATCGACCTCGGCGAGTTCTTTGACCTCGCCCAGTCCAACCGGTTCGGCGGCTACCGCCTCACCGGACTGGCTCCGGGTCGGTATGCCGTGCGATTCGTGCCGTGCAACGGCCAGCCGCTCGCGGCTAGCTGGTACTCCGACGCGGGCAGCCTGGCCGCCGCGCGGCCGGTCGTGGACAAGGACGGGCAGACCACCGTCGGCATCAACCAGGTGATGGCCGCTGGCCAGTCCGTGTCTGGCCAGGTCAGGTCCGGCCTCACCGGCAGGCCCGCGGGCGCGCGCTGCGTCGTCGCCGTAGATTCTGGGGGTAATCCCGCCGGAGTCGTGACCGACGACTCGCTCGGCCGCTATGACCTCACTGCGCTGGCCGCCGGCCGGTACAGCCTGGAGTTCATCAACTGCTCGGGAACGCCGAGCCGCCTGGCTGACCTGAGCAAGCCCGGAGTCCAGGTCGGCGGCCGCTCGCCGGTGACCGGGCTCAACGTGACGCTGCCGGCCGGGGCATCGATGACGGGTCAGGTGACTGGCGGAAACCCGGTGGCAGCCGTGCCTGGCAGTTGCGTGGAAGCAACGCCCAAGGCTGGCTCAGGCGTGCCGGAGATCGGCTTCACGAAAGCCAGCGGCCAGTACCTGCTGACCGGCCTGGCGGCCGGGCAGTACCTGGTCCAGTTCACGCCGTACTGCGTGCTCGGCGCGGGAGCTTTCGTGCCGCGGTGGTACGACGGGCAGCCGACCGCGGCCCTGGCGACTCCGGTCGCCGTGACCGCCGGCGCGACCACGAGCGGGATCGGCGCGACGCTGGTGGCCGACGGCGCGATCTCCGGCACGGTGCGGGTGTCCGGCGCTCCGGTC
Source organism: Streptosporangiaceae bacterium (assembly GCA_035533915.1). Lineage (GTDB taxonomy): Bacteria > Actinomycetota > Actinomycetes > Streptosporangiales > Streptosporangiaceae > Chersky-822. The sequence goes on along the minus strand of DATLSX010000160.1, from coordinate 98,312 downwards.
GCCGGGGTCTGCGTGATCGCCTACCCGGTCAGCGGCGGCCAGGCTCCGGCGATCGCCGAGACCGCGGTGAACGGCACCTACCAGATCAGCGGCCTGGCTCCGGGAAGCTACACGGTGGAGTTCACCGCTGGCTGCGGGATCGCCAGCTACACCACGCAGTGGTACAACGCGGCAGCCTCGCAAGGCACGGCGACCCCGGTCAGCGTCAGCGCGGGCGAGGTCGCGGGCCCGATCGACGCGAGCTGACCCGGCCGGTCGCCGGCTGACCCGGCCGGTCGCCGGCTAGCTGGCAGCCCTGGCGAGGCCAGCTCCAGAAGTCGCTTGCGCCCGCAGGTCATGCAGGCTCTGGCCGGCGTGGCCGATCAGGATCGCGGCGCCGGGCACCGCGGTGCGCACCGACCGGGCGGCGGCCTCGGCCTGGGCAGCCCCGTGGGCAGAGGCGGTCGACAGCACGACCAGGTTCGCGCCGACCTGCGCCGCGAGCCTGCTGATCTCCGCGGCGGGCAGGTCGGCGGACAGGTGGTGTACCTGCCACCGGTTCTCGCGCAGGCAGGCCGCGGCCATCAGGGCGGGCATGCCGTGCCGTTCGTCCTGCGGGGTGGCGACGACTGCGGTGCCGCGCGGCCGCCCGGCCGGCTGGCTGGAGTAGGCGGCGATCAGCCGCTCGCAGATGGCCGTTGCGCGGTGTTCCTGCGCGATGGAGACTCGTCCCGTCGCCCAGTCGTACCCGATGCGGCGCAGGGCGGGCGCGATCACGCGGTCGCACAGGTCGGTCATCGAGACGTGGTGCGCTATCCGGTCCATCGCCCGGCGAGCCTGAGTCTCCTGCCCGTCGACGATCGCGAGATACAGCTTGTCCGCCTGGAACTCCCAGTCCCTGACCCTGATCTGAATAGCCGGCTCGCGTCCGGCTGCTCGCTCGGCGGCGAACGAGCGCACGTCGGTCTCGCTGACCTCGTAGCCTCGGCGGACCTTGCGGGCCGGGAGCGCGCCGCTGCGGACCCAGCCGTAAGCGGTCTGGTAATGCACGCCGAGCAGGTCGGCGGCCTCCTGAAGTCGCATCTCGTTCCCCCGTGCCCGTCAGTACGATTTGTAATCGGGCCACAACTTAGTGTAACTTAGTGCCTGTTGCGGTACGGCGGAGCCGGGAGCAACTGACCGGGTGATCGCGGGAACAACCGAGTCGCGTGCCGCGTTAATTAAGCATAACTTAGTTTTCGTTTTTCTGGACCGGCGGGCACGCTCGCCGCGTCCGGGTACCGCGGGGGCGTACCCGGACGCGACGCGGGTGCCCGCCGGTTATTGGTACTACTTCAGGCTGTGCAAACCACTGTTCAGGGGCTAAAGACCCTACTGCGCGCATACCTATTCGGGCACCCTGCTTGCTACGCAAAGCAGGAGAGTGCGTCATGTCCGAGCTGATTCCTGGTCCCGAACTCGCTCCGATACCGGCCGGTGCGGCCGCCGGCCTGCTCGCGATGGCCGCTCGCGCGCCGTCGATCCTGAACACCCAGCCGTGGCGCTTCCTGGTCTGCGGCCGGGCAATCGAACTGCACGCCGATCCGAGCCGCAGGCTGCGCTGCGACCTGTCGGGACGGGAGATGCTGATCAGCTGCGGCGCTGCCCTGTTCGGGCTCCGGCTGGCCGTCCGGGCGCTCGGCCACGATCCGGTGGTCCAGGTGCTGCCCGACGCAGGCCGGACGACCTTGCTCGCCCGGGTCGGTCTGGGTGCCCCCGCTCCGCTCTCTGACCTCGAGCGCAGGCTGATCGAGGCGCTGCCGCACCGGCACACGCACCGCGGGCCGTTCGGCGCTGGCACGCTGCCGGACGGCTTGCTGACCAGCCTGCGGCAAGACGCGGCAGCGGAGAGTGCGGTGCTCGCCCTGATCGAAGGGAAGGCGGCCTATGACGGCCTGGCCGCGATCGTGGCCGAGGGGACACGCCAGCAGGCGGCCGATCCGCGCGCCCGTGCCGATATCCGGCAGTGGGTCAGATTGCCGGGCAGCGCGTCGCGAGAGGGGGTGCCGGCCAGCGCGATCGTGGCACGGGCCGCCGGGCGGTCCGGGCCGCCGCCCGGCTCGCTGGCGCAGCGGGACTTTGACCTTGGCCGTGACATCGGTTCGCTGCCGTCCGCGCAGTCGCCGGTCGCCGCCACGGCGGTGCTGTTGACGGCGACGGACACGCCAGCCGACTGGATCAACGCCGGGCAGGCGCTGCACCGGCTGCTCGCCCGTGCCGCCTCGCAGTGGATCTTCGCCAGCCTGCACTCCGCGCCGCTGGAGGTCGCGCGCACCAGGGCACTGATCCGCTCCAGTCTCCGGCTGCCGGGAGCGCCGCAGATGCTGCTTCAGTTCGGCGTCGCCAGGGCCACCCAGGCGACGCCGCGCAGACCGGCCGCGGCAGCCGGATGCGACTAAGGTCCTGCTGCCGGCCGGACCTTCGCACCTGCCCAGGAGCCGGGCCGCGCGGTGCAATTAAGCCGCAGGTCCAGGTGACAGATTCACCTGCCAGCTCGGGAGGCGGGAGAGTGCGGATGAACGTGTTCTGGGCACCGACGGCGGAACTGCCGAACGAGGCCAGCTCCGCCGAGGAGATCTCGAGGTTCGTCGTCGAGGCGGCCGTGCACGCGCCGTCGGTCTACAACACCCAGCCGTGGTGGTTCAGCACCGGTGACCGCGACGTCAGCGTGCACGCGGACATCGAGCGCAGGCTGGCCGTGGCTGACCCTGAAGGCCGGGAGATGATGATCAGTTGCGGCGCAGCCGTCTTCACCGCCAGGGTCGCGCTGCGCTACCTGGGCTTCGTCCCCAGGGTCAGCGTGCTTCCCGATCCCGACCTGCCGAACCTGGTCGCGCGGATCGGCTGGGAGGACGAGCGGACCGAGCCGGTCGACTACGAGCGGCAGTTGTTCGCCGAGATACCGCGCCGCCGGACGCACCGCGGCGGCTTCGACGCGGAGCCGCTGCCGTCAGGGCTGCTCGCGGCGCTGCGGGACGAGGCGGCCAGGGAGAAGGCCACGCTGCGGATCATGGGCGAGGACGGCCAGCGCCAGGCGCTGGCGGCCCTGGTAGAGGCGGCCGAGCAGGCCATCAGGCTGGAACCGGCACGGACCAAAGAAGAATCGCGGTGGGCACCGCCGCCCGGTAGCCAGCGCCGGGACGGAGTGCCGGCCACCGCGTATCCGGCCCGGGTGGAACGGACCGAGCCGTCCTTCCCCGGCCGCGACTTCGCCAGAGGCCATGGCTGGGGGCTGCCGTCCTCGGGCCAGCCCGCGACGGCACGGTCCGCCGGGGTTGTCGCGGTGCTCACCACGGCGGCCGACCGCGCGGAGGACTGGGTAAACGCTGGCCAGGCGCTGCAGCGGGTGCTGCTGCTGGCGAGCAGTTGCGGCGCGAGTGCTGCGCTGCACACTCAGCCGCTGGAGTTCGACCAGTTGCGGTCCTTCATCGCGGCACAGCTGACCAGCGGCGGGTACCCGCACATGGTGCTGCGGCTCGGCACCACAGGACAGGCGGCGGTCAGCGTCCGGCGCACCGTTGACGAGGTGCTGCTGTAGCGCGGGGCTTGGCCGTCAGGGCTAGAGTTTGGCTGACACACCCGGTATGACTGTGGGTGGCGGCCCGAGAATGCCGGTGGGAAGGCGCCTTTCATTCATGGACGAGAACGTGCGGGACGACAGCAAGCAGATTCACGTGTTCCTGCTGGACGACCACGAGGTGGTCCGGCGCGGGGTGAAGGACCTGCTCGAGGCCGAGCCTGATATCACAGTGATCGGCGAGGCGGGCACAGCCGCCTCCGCGATCGCCAGGATTCCGGCGCTGCGGCCTGACGTGGCGGTGCTCGACGTGCGCCTGCCAGACGGAGACGGCGTCAGCGTCTGCCGGGAGATCAGGTCGAAGATGCCGGAGGTGGCTTGCCTGATGCTCACCTCGTTCGGCGACGACGAGGCGCTGTTCGACGCGATCATGGCCGGCGCGGCCGGTTACGTGCTTAAGCAGATTCGCGGGACCGATCTGGTCGGTGCCGTGCGCACCGTCGCGGCCGGGCGGTCGCTGCTCGATCCCGAGGCCGCGAGCCGGGTCATGGCGCGGATGCGTGACCAGTCACGCCGTACCGATCCGCTCGCCGCGCTCACCGGGCAGGAACGCAAGATACTCGAGTTGATCGGCGAGGGCCTGACCAACCGGCAGATCGGCGAACGGCTGTTCCTGGCCGAGAAGACGGTGAAGAACTACGTGTCAGCCCTGTTCGCCAAGCTCGGCATGGAGCGGCGTACCCAGGCCGCCGCCTACGCCGCCAGGCTCTTCGACGAGCCCGGTCATCAGGCCGAGTGAGCAGGATTCAGCGGCACTCGCCACACTAGCTCGGTGCCGCCGCTGTCCGCGCGCTTGACGACCAGCGATCCGTGCAGGCCTGCCGCCCGCTGCTCCAGGTTGCGCAGGCCGCTGCGGCGGCCCTTTGCCGGGATGCCGACGCCGTTGTCGCGTACCGTGAGCCGCAGTTCATGGTCGACGGTGACGTTGACCTGGACCTTGCTGGCATGCGCGTGCCTGGCCGCGTTGGACAGGGACTCGCGCAGCGCGGTCAGCAGGTGCTCGGTGATCTCCTCGGGCACCAAGGTGTCGAGGGCGCCGTCTAGCTGCAGGGACGGCGCGAAACCCAGCGCGGGCGCCATCTCCTGGGCGACGTAGAGGATCCTGGCCCGGATGCTCGCCGGCTTGGCCTCCGGATGGGTCTGCAGCGCGAAGATCGCCGAGCGGATTTCCCTGATCGTGTCGTCCAGCGCGTCCACCGACCGGCTGACCCGGTCGGCGACCTCGGGGACCGCGATCAGCGACGTGGCTCCCTGGAGCGACATGCCGGTCGCGTAGAGCCGCTGGATGACCAGGTCGTGCAGGTCCCTGGCGATCCGGTCGCGATCCTCGAACACCGCCATCTGCTCGGCTTGCCTGCGGTGCTCGGCCAGCTCAAGCGCGATGGCGGCCTGTGCGGCGAACGTCGCCAGCATGTCGGCGGCCGCCTCGGTGAGCGGCATGGAGCCGGGCTTGCGGCCAGCGCTGAGCACGCCGCGGACCTGGCCGGGAGCACCGAGCGGGACAGCGACCAGCGGGCCGACCTGGATCCGCTCTTTGACCACCGGGCTGACTCGCGCGTCCGAGTTGTAGTCAGTGATGGTGAGCCGCTCCGCTTTCTCGATCACTAGCTCGGTGATCGACTCCGCCGCGGTTACCACGAGGCCGAGCACCCGCTCGGCGCCCTCGCCCGCGGCGTGCTCCACCCGCACGCGCTTGCCGTCTGGCATCGGCAGCGAGACCATGACCAGGTCGGCACCGGTTATCTCCAGTGCCTTCTCGCTGATCATGGCCAGCGCGTCGCTCGGCTCGGCACCGGACAGCAGGTGCTTGGTGACCTCGGCGGTCGCGCTGAGCCAGCGCTGCTGCCTGCGCGCTTCCTCGTACAGCCTGGCGTTCTCGATCGCGACGCCGGCCGCGGCCGCCAGTGCGACGAGCACGGCTTCGTCCTCGGTGTCGAACTGGCCGCCGCCCTGCTTCTCGGTCAGGTACAGGTTGCCGTAGACCTCGCCGCGGATCCGGATCGGAGCTCCGAGGAACGAGCGCATCGGCGGGTGGCCCGGGGGAAAGCCGAACGACGCGGGATGGTCTTTGATATCGGCAAGGCGCAACGGCTTCGGTTCGGTCACAAGCTGGCCGAGCAGGCCCTTGCCTTCTGGCCAGTGATGGATCGCCGCGATCTCCTCGGTGGTGAGACCGACGGGGATGAACTCGGCGAGCCGGCCGGGTTCGCCGATCACCCCCATCGCGCCGTACCTGGCATCGACCAGCGAGACCGCGGTTTCCACGATGCTGCGCAGCAAGACCTCGAGCTCGAGGCTGGAACCCACCGTGACGACGGCCTCAAGCAGCGAGTAGACGCGGTCTCTGGTGGACAGGACAGCCTGCAGCCTGACCTGAAGTTCGTCAAGCAGCTCGTCCAGCCGAAGGCTGGGCAGCAGCGGGTGCGGCTCTCCCGACTCCACCATCGGCTCCCGACTCTTGAATGCCGTCCAACGCCCCGATAGTACGTCCACCCCTGCCGGGCTGGTAGTCACCCCCGACTGGTGACCGAAGTCCTCGCCCGAAGCGGGCGCACGACCCTGAGCAGCCGGCGGCCGGTGCCCGATGCTGAATACAGCTAAAGAAATGAATGAGCGCCGGGATACAGGAAAGGCCCGGCCATAGAAGGAGGCATGACATGCGCAGAAGGACGTTCGACGCGCTGATGGTCTTCGCCGGTCTGGCGCTGGCCGCCGTCCTGCTAGTCGCGGGCGGACTGCTGACCTGGGGGCACACCTTCGTGAACAACGAGGTGCACAACCAGCTCGCAGCGCAGAAGATCTACTTCCCGGCCGCGAACAACCCCGAGATCAAGGCTCTGCCGACGGCTGACGCGACAGCCATGAAGCAATATGCAGGGCAGATGATGACCACCGGTGCTCAGGCACAGGTCTACGCGGACCACTTCATCGCGGTCCACCTCAAGGAGATCGGTGGCGGCCTGACCTACTCGCAGCTTTCGGCTAAGGCAATAGCCCAGCCCAAGAACACGGCGCTGGCCGGCCAGGTCGCGACCGTCTTCAAGGGCACCACCCTGCGTGGCATGTTGCTGGACGCCTACGCCTTCGGGCAGATGGGCGATATCGTCTGGATCGGCGCGATCGTGTCCTTCGTAGGGGCGCTCCTGATGCTGGTCCTGTCGTTCCTCGGCCTGGCACACCTGCGCCGGGTCCCGGAGACCGCCGAGGTGCTTCCGAGGGTCAGTCACGCCGCCCGGGTGCAGACGGCCTGATCCTGAACCCCGACGGTTTGTCCCTGCCGGCCCGGCCGGCAGGGACAACTCTCATTTGGTAGCTAAACCGCATGCCTCGCAACTGGTCAGGTATCCCGGCATCACGGCTGTTCTCGGGACCAAGGTCCTCTGCTCGAATGACCGACATCCCTGCCGGGTAGGAACGGTTGCGGGCCACATTTATCAGGAACCTGGCGCTGGCCAGGCGGGTAATGGCTCAATCGACACGCAGGAGTTCTCCATGCATCCCTCCGTCCTCGGCCATGCGCATCTGGCGATTGACTTGAACCAGCCAGGTACCTACCTGCGTTGGTCGTTCATCGACATCTCGCTGGCCAACCTGATCGTCATCGTGGTCATGATGGTCATCTTCGGTGCCGCTCTCCTGATCAGGTTCCCGCATGCGAGCAGCGGAGTGCTGCCGCCCGAGGAGGTCGGAACCTCCCCGGCCGCCACGGCCGCGTCGGCCCAGCCGGGGGACGAAGGCATGTGGACGGCCAAGGCGCGGACGAAGCTGGCCAAGTCGCTGCCGCCCAAGAAGCTGCTGCCCGACCGGCAGCCCGCGTACGTGGCGTCCTGGGTCTACGTATTCGGGATCGCCACGCTCGTCGCGCTCGCGATCGTGGTGGTGTCCGGCTTCGCGCTGGCGTTCGGCGGCCCCGACTGGTGGCACACCAACCCGGTCGGGCATTTCTTCAACAGCATCCACCTGTGGAGCGTCGAGCTCTTCATGGCCTTCATGGTCATCCACCTCTGGGGCAAGTTCTGGATGGCCGCCTGGCGCGGTCGCCGGGCGATGACCTGGATCACCGGCGTGATCGCCTTCATGGCCTCGGTCGTCACGGCATTTACCGGCTACCTGTCGCAGCAGAACTTCGACTCGCAGTGGATCGCCACCAACGGTAAGGACGCGTTCAACGCGGTCGGGGTGGGTGCCTTCTGGAACGTGATGAACTTCGGCCAGATGCTGATGTGGCACATCGTGCTGATGCCGCTCATCCTGCTGGCGATCGTCGGCGGTCACGTCCTGCTGGTCCGGGTCCGCGGCGTCAGCCACCCGCTGCCCGAGCACCGGGCGCGCCAGCGCGGCAGGGCCGCCCGCAAGGCTGCGACAGCCGACGATGCCGCGCCGTGGCGGGGCCCGACCCGCCGCTACGACATCCTGAAGGAAGGGACTATCGCGACCTTGATCGTCAGCGTGATCGTGCTCCTGATGGCCGGCATCCTGTCGTCGCCGGATGACCCGTCGGTGACCGTGCAGCGCTGGTCAACGGCCGACGCGCAGGGCTTCGTCGGCACGGCGGCCATGGAACTCGACGGTACCGCTGGGGCCGCTGACTACGGCCCGCCCTACAACAACGGCACTAGCTCGGTGCAGCAGGTCGGCCCGGTGAACTTCCAGAAGCTGTTCGGAGTCACCCAGCCGCTGCAGGCCGCGCAGGCCTTCGTGCTCGCCCCGCTGTCCAAGCTCGCGCCGACTACCCCGGTGCTCGCAGGGGCGCTCGCCCAGTACAACGGCGCGACGCCCGCGCAGCAGCAGAAGTGGGCTTCGGCTTACGACGCCGCGGTCACCAAGGCCAAGAGACTTCCCGCCAGTGGCCTGCTGCCGGTTCCCGGCGCGGGACCGGTCCCGGTGATGATGGCCTACGAACTAAAGACGGCGCAGAGCGGGGCGCTCGACGCCAGCCTGCTGGCCCAGCACCCCTTCTACGGCACCGACTACACCAAGCCGCTGCTGTTCGTCGCGGATGGCGACTACTACAAGAACCTTGCCACCAGCCTGCACCTGACTGGTGACCAGTGGGGTGTCATGAACGAGACCGGCAGCTACCCGGGCCAGCCGTGGCTGTGGCTGTACCAGCTGTGGTATCATGTGCCGCCGTTCAGCAACTCGGCCAGCGTGGACATCTGGGCCGTCTTCCTCACCGGCATCTGCACCATCTTGCTGCTGCTCATCCCGTTCATCCCGGGCCTGCGCGACGTGCCGCGGGTGATCCCGGTGTACCGGCTGATCTGGCGGCCGTGGTACCGGATGGCCGCGACGGCGGGCGCCGGAGTCCCGGCGGCCGAGTCGGCGGCATTGCAGGATTCGAACCCCAAGGCGTAACGCGAGCGTCCGACTCCGGCTTCCGGGGGGCAGGGCCAGCACCGGGCGGCGACAGCCGCCGGTGCTGGCCCTGCGGGCGTTCGGCCGCACCGCACTTCGGTTCCGGTGAGCTAACGCTCCAGCCGCAGCGCCAGGCGCGGGCAGAGGCGAACCGCCTCGCCCGCCTGGCCCCGCAGTTGATCCGGCAATTCGGGCACGGTGATGATCGGGAAGCCCCAGTCGTCCAGGATGATCGCCTCGGGCAGGACCTCGGCACACAGCCCGCGGCCGTCGCAGGCGGCCATGTCGACCTTCAGGCGTGCGCCGGTCATCGCCGGCTCCCCGGCGGCACGGGCAGGACGCCGGGACCTTGCCTGGTGCCGGCACACCAGCCGCCGGCGTGCTCGTCGATCTCGGTGCTGAAGAGTTCCAGCGCGCTGGCGACCATGCGGATGGTACCGTCGGGGTGCCGGCAGGCGCCGCGGTCCGACCGGAGCTGGCCGGCCCACCGGTCCAGCTTCGCCACGTCGGCGCCCCGGCCATCGGCCAGCCGCTCGAGCTGGCCCGCGACCGCGTCGAGGCCGAAGACGCACGGCCCGCACTGGCCGGCCGACTCGTCGGCCAGGTAGCGGGTAATCCTGGCGGTCTCGGTGAGTCCGCAGGCATCGGCGGGCAGCGCGGCGAGCAGCCCGGCGCCGACGGTGGCGCCAAGCGGGCGGAGTCCCGCGCGGGAAAACGGCAGCGCGGCAGCCCGGCCCGGGTCCACCCACGTGCCGTGATAGCCGCCGATCAGCAGTCCGCCGAGCGGGCCTGCCGGGCCGCCGGCCTGGTCAAGCACCTCGGCGACCGGGGTGCCGATGGCGATCTCGTGGACGCCGGGGCGGCGGACCGCTCCGGCCAGCGTGACCAGCATCGAGCCGGGTTCCGCACCGGTCCCCACGCCGCGGAACCAGTCAGCGCCGTACCTGGCGATGAGCGCCAGGTGCGCCAGGGTCTCGACGTTCTGCACCAGCGTGGGCCTGCCGTGCAGGCCGCGTTCGGACAGCCGCGGCGGCGTCGACTTCGGCGTGGGCACGCCCCGCTCCAGCCAGTGCACCACCGCGCTGGCCTCCCCGGCCACGAACCTGTCGGCGGCTGGCACGACCGTGAGCTTGACCCGGTCGAACCCCGCATGCCTGCGCTGCGCAGCCGCGGCGGCCACGATCTGGCTCACCGCCGGATGGGCGACGATTACGGCCGCACTCGCGCCGACGAGGTCAGCGGCCGCGACGGCGCCGTCGAGTACCAGGTGTGGCGACTGGGCCATCAGTACCTTGTCCTTGGCGCTGGCAGGCTCGCCCTCCGTGCCGTTGCCGATGACGACGGGGTGCCGGTGCGCGGCGACCGCGGCGAGCTTGCGCGCGGTGGGGAAACCGGCACCGCCGCGGCCGGCCAGGCCGGCCAGTTCGACCTCGCCGATCAGCTCGTCGCGCCGGTCAGCGTCGCCACCGCGCGGCGGCGGGCCATAGCTGGCCAGGTGGTCAGCGAGCCCGGTCGGTCCGGCGGGCAGGCCGCCGGGCAGCAGCCGGGGCAGCAGCCCGGCGGCTGCGCCGGACGAGGACCGCGCGGTGCGCGGTCCGGCCCCGGACCTGTTGGCCCCGGACCTGTTGGCCGGGCCGGTGTTCGTGATCGCGCCGGAAATCACCGCCGCATCGCTCCTTCTCGTGCGGGGGTACTGGCGCCCGCGTCTGCTGGGCCGCGGGTGGCGGTGCCCGCGTCCGGTACCTGCCGGGCGGCCGGGCCGGTGCCGCGGCCCCGCGCCGGCTGGGCCGGTCCTGGACTGCCGTTGCTGAGCAGCCGCGCGATGACGGCGGTCGCGACGGCGGCCAGCGAGCCCCACTCGGCCAGGACGACCCACCACAGGTGCTGGTCGTAGCTGGCCGCCCGGATCGCGTGTACGAAGGCGACCGGCCAGGCCAGGTAGGCCAGGTAATGCACGGCACGCCAGGTGCGCAGGCCGATCCTGCGGCGCAGCAGGCTGGTGATCAGCACCGCGCCGCCAAGGTCGACGGCCAGGGTCCCCGCGCCGATCGCCAGGGTCTGGTAGTGCGAGGTGAACGGCACCGCCATGGCAAGCCAGCCGATCGACACGTACGGATCGAGTACCGCGGTCACGACATGCAGCCCGAGCAGGGCTAGCGCGAACAGGGACAGGGTCCGGTGCAATTCGGCGACCGCGAACTTCGGCCAGCGGCGGGCGCTCGCTCCGGTCCTGACCGCGATGCCGAGCACGACGACGGCGCTGAACAGCACGAGCAGGACGAGCCCGCTCGCCCGGGAGACCAGCCACAGTCCTTGCGAGCCGGCCAGCGCGGCCAGGCCGTTCATCGCCGCCCCCCGGTTTCGGCGCGAGCGGGCCCGGCCGCCGTCGGTGTTTCCGGCTTGGCTGGCGGCTCCAGCCTGGCCGCGGTCGGTGGCTCCAGGCGGCCGCCGTCGGCGTCCGGCCACCCGGCGGTACGCGCGATCGAGCCGTCGTGCCCGACGAGCCTGGCAGGCAGGCCCTGCGCGGTCAGCCAGCCGACCGCGTCGTGGCCCGCGATCACGGCGGCGGTCGCGGCGGCGTTGGCCTCCGCGCAGCTTGCAGCCGCGACGCTGACGGTCCGCCAGGGTCCGGCCGCGGGCTGCCCGGTCCTCGGGTCGACGAGGTGATGCACCGGCCGGCCGCCGTGTACCCACTGGCGGCAGGTGACCGACGAGGTCGCCAAGCCGCCGTGGATGAGCCTGACCTGCTGCGCTGTGGCCGGGTCGGCCTGTGCCGGCGGCGCGGCGATGCCGTCGGCGGTGCGCCGTCCGCGCGGTGCCGTGCGCGGGCCGGGCCGGCTGAGATCGCGGACGTCCCTGGTCTGCCGGTGCTCGTCCGCGACCAGGGCTGGCCAGCCGCCAGCGGGTGGCTGGCCAGCGACGGCGAGGTCGCCGCCGAGGCTGACCAGAACGCCGCCAGTGCCGGCGCGGGCGTACGCGGTCCGCGCGGCCCGGTCGGCGCCCAGGCCCTTGGCGGTCGCGCCCAGGTCGATCCGGACGCCGGCCGGCAAGGTCAGCAGGTTGCCGGCGAGCCGGACGCTGCGCCAGCCGGGTACCGGCGCGAGGCCGGCCGGCCTCGCGGTCAGGTCGGGCCGGATCGCCGCGAAGTCGCGGTCGTAGCCGAGCGAGATGAGCGCGGCGCCCACCGTCGGGTCGGTCAGTCCGCCCGTCCACCTGGCCGCCGCGAGCGCTACGCCGATGGCCTCGGCGAGGCCGTCGCTGATCAGGTAACTGCCCTCGCCCGCCGCGTGCAGCGCGGAGATCTCCGAGTCCGGGCGGAACCTGCTGGCCCGCAGGTCGAGCTGCGTCAGCTCGGTGTTCACCACGGAAAGCACCCTGGCCAGCTGCCGCGGCGGCCAGATCACTACCCTCGCGGTGGTCCCGAGGGCGTCCCGGTCGGCCGCGGCTACCTGCCGCGAGCCGACGTCGACGCGGCACCAGGCAGGCTCGGTCGTCACCAGGGTGAAGTCAGTCGCGGTCATCAGCTATCCCTCCCGCCGCCCGCGGCGCCCGAGCCGCCCGACGTGACCACGGGCTTCTGCACTGCCGGGCCGCTCGGCGTGACCGTCGATTTCCCGCTATTCGGTGTCGTGCCGGTGCTGCCGCTCGTGCTGCCGGTGCTGCCGCTCGTGCTGCTCCCGCCGCCGGCCGCCGGGATGGCGTGGGCGAGGTAGCCCGTGGTCGCAGCGACTCCGGCGACCAGCGCGGCCGCTGTCCAGTGGGAGATCCGCCTGGACCGGTCGTTCCGCATGGCGCTTCCTTCCGGATATGTCGGAGCCGGAGCTGATCCGGCGACTCCAGGCTGCCCCGGAGGGGATAAGACGACCATGAGAGGACGATGTGAACGCTCACATCTACCCGGGCGTAGCCTGCGGGTATGCGCGTTCTGGTGGTCGAGGACGAGGCCCGGATGGCCAGGCTGCTCAAGCGCGCGCTTGAAGAGGAAGGTCACGCGGTCGACGTCGGCGTCGACGGCCCTGAAGGGCTATGGCTGGCGACGGAGAACAGTTACGCGGCCATCGTGCTCGACGTCATGCTGCCGGGATTCGACGGCTTCGAACTGTGCCGCAAGCTGCGTGCGGCTGGCGGCTGGACCCCGGTCCTCATGCTGACGGCCAGGGACGCGGTGGGTGACCGGGTACGCGGGCTGGACGCCGGCGCGGACGACTACCTGGTGAAGCCGTTCAGCCTGCTCGAGCTTAGCGCCCGGCTGCGCGCGCTGGCTCGCCGGGACGACCGGGCGCGGCCAGCGGTGCTCAGCGAGGGCGACCTGCGGCTGGACCCGGCCACCAAGCGCGCCTGGCGCGGCCACACCGAACTCCAGCTATCGCCGAAGGAGTTCATGCTGCTTGAGCTCTTCCTGCGGCACCCGGGCGCGGTACTGACCAGGTCCCAGATCCTGGAGGCGGCCTGGGACTTCGCCTACGAAGGCAGCTCGAACGTCGTGGACCAGTACGTGACCTACCTGCGTCGCAAGATCGACGCGCCGTTCGGCCGGCACGACCTGGAGACGGTGCGGGGCATGGGCTACCGGCTCAGGCACACCGAGCCGGAGTAGCCGATGTCGATCAGGCTGCGGGTCGCGGCGGTCTTCACGCTGGCGCTGGCCGTGGCGTTCGCCCTCGGCAGCTGGCTCTTCCTCAGCCAGTTGCGCACCGAGTTGCTGAATACCACCGACGCGACACTCCAGGCGCAACTGGCCGGGGCCGGCCAGCTCCTGCCCGCCGGAAGCCGCCCGCCGCCGCCGGCCGTCCGGTCGTTCAACCCCGCGCAGGGTGAGACCGTGCTGCAGGTGATCGACCGGTCCGGCAAGGTCAGGGCCGCCAGCCAGGACGCGGGGACGGTGCCGATGCTGAACCCCGCACAGCTCGGCCAGGCCAGGTCGGGCAAGCTCAGCCAGGCCATCACCTTCGACGAGGAACCGCTGCGGGTAGTCGCCGCGCCGCTGACTGACCGCAGTGGCTGGGTCGCCGTGGCCGGCACCACGCTGGACACGGTCAACGGCACGCTTGGCACGGAGACGCTCGCGCTGCTGATCGGCGGAGTCGCCTTCGTGCTGATCGGCGGGCTCGGTGCCTACTGGCTGGCGGCTGCGGCGCTGTCCCCGGTGGAGCGGATGCGCCAGGAGGCCGCGGCGTTGTCCGACCGGGACACCGAAGGCGGCCTGCGGGTTCCGCGCACCAGGGACGAGCTGGCCGCGCTGGCGGGTACGATGAACGACCTGCTGGCCCGGCTGCACGCGGCGCTGGCCAGGCAGCGCGGTTTCGTCGCCGACGCCAGCCACGAACTGCGCACGCCGCTGGCCGTGCTCAGCGCCGAGCTGGAGCTGGCCGGCCGCGCGGGCCGCAGCCGTGCGGAACTGGTCCAGGCGGTAGCCAATGCCGAGCTGGAGGTCGCCCGGCTGACCAGGATCACCAACGACCTGCTGATGCTGGCACGCAGCGACGAGGGCAGGCTGGCGGTCCGGCCAGCCCGCACCGACCTGCGGGAACTGCTGGACCGCAGCGCCGGGCAGGCGGCCGGGCGGGCCGGTCAGGCCGGCGTCGGCTGCGTGGTCGATGCGCCGCAGGAACTCACCGCGCTGGTCGACACGGACCGGATCCGCCAGGCGGTCGACAACCTCGTCGACAACGCGCTGCGGTTCGCCCCGCCAGGCACGGAGGTGACGATCACCGCGCGGGCCGAGGGGACCGGTGTGGTGATCGAGGTGGCCGACGCCGGGCCAGGGTTCCCCGCGGACTTCCTGCCGCACGCCTTCGAGCGGTTCCGGCGGCCGGACACCGGACGTGCCAGGACAGAAGGCGGTGCTGGTCTTGGCCTGGCCATCGCGGCGGCGATCGCCGCCGCGCACGGCGGCACGGCGACCGCGCGCAACGGCCCGGCCGGCGGCGCCGTCGTCAGGATCAGCCTGCCGGGCACCCGGCGATGAGCTGGCGGTGCCGGCCGGTGACCTGGCCGGCACCGCCAGCGGTGTTCAGTGACTGAGCTGGACGCAGGCGACGTCGTACTGGGAGACCGCCGCGGTGCTGTTGGAGTTGGTCAGGGACGAGGTGTCCGGGTTGCCGGCGTAGACCTGCCCGGCCTGGCCGTCGGGGTTGAACGCGGAGCCGGGTGCGGTCGCCGAGGAACCAGGCGTCACCGGGTTCGAGCTTCCGCACGTGTTGGTCGGTGCTCCGGGCTGGCCCGTGCTGGGGCCGACCGTCGCCCAGGCTGCGGCAGGTGCGGCCGCGAACAAGCCGGCCGAGCATGCCGCGATGATCAGAGAACGTCGCATTTTCCCCTCCAGTCTGCTTTCCTGACATGACTGCGGGCAGCGGCGACCAGCGGCCCCCGTTGCCGCACTGTGATGACAACGGGCGCGGAGAAGCGCAGGTTCACGGGACGCTAGGATCGACCGGCTAGTTCGCTTGCCGGAAGGAATGCGGGAATGCTCGCGGTCAGCTGGGACACGGTCCGGTTGTTCCTGCACGTCCTTGCCGCCACCGTGTGGGTCGGCGGCCAGCTCACGCTTGCCGCCCTCGTGCCGGTGCTGCGCACGCAGGGCCCGGACGCGCCGCGTGCGGCCGCGCGCAGGTTCAACCTGGTGGCCTGGCCGGCCTACGGGGTCCTGATCGTCACCGGGATCTGGAACATCGTGGCGGTCGGGTCAACGAGCGCCGGCTACCGTGCCACGCTCACCGCCAAGCTGATCGTGGTGGCGGCGTCCGGGATCACGGCGTTCTTGCACACCAGGTCGCGCAGCACCGCCGGGCTGGCGGTGTGGGGCGCGCTCACCGGGCTGACGGCCCTGGGTGCCCTGTTCCTCGGCGTCCTGCTGGCCGGCTAGAGCTGCCGGGCTAGAGCTGCTCAGGGACCATCTCGATCGCGCCGCACGGACATTCGGCCGCGCACATCCCGCAGCCCTTGCAGTAGTCCAGGTCGATCCGGTAGCGCTGGCCAGGGCCGAGCTTGACCACCGCGTTGTCCGGGCAGACCCCGAAGCAGTTGTCGCACTCGAAGCAGTTACCGCAGGACAGGCAGCGCCGGGCCTCGAACAGCGCGTTGCCCTCGTCCAGGCCGCCGACCACCTCGTCGAACGTGGAGATCCGGCGCGCTACGTCAAGCTCGGGCCGCACGGTGGCCGGAGCGTCGGAGTAGTACCAGGTGTTCAGCCGGTCGTAGCCAGCCAGGTCGGGCCGGGTCGGCTGGTGCCAGCGCTCGCCGTCCAGCCAGGCGTCGATGTTCCTGGCCGCCAGCTTCCCGTGGCCGATCCCCGAGGTCACCGTGCGCTCGCCGCGGATCATGTCGCCGCCGGCGAAGATGCCGCGATGCCCGGTCATCAGGTCCTCGCCGACCGCGACCACGCCGCCGGCGACGTCGATTCCCGCGGTGTCCCGGACCAGCGACAGGTCGGTCGCCTGGCCGAGCGCCAGGACGACAGCGTCGGCGTCCAGTTCGGTGAGCTCGCCCGTCGGCTGGGGGAAGCCGGAGTCGTCCAGTTCCATCTTCTCCACGACGAGCGTGCCGGCGTCGGCACGGGCGATGGTGGACAGCCACATCATCCGCACGCCCTCGGCCGCCGCCTCGTCGACCTCGATGTCGTGGGCCGGCATCTGGCCCCTGGTGCGGCGGTAGACGATGACCGCGTCGGCGGCACCGAGCCGCCGCGCGGTCCGCGCCGCGTCGACCGCGGTGTCACCGCCGCCGTAGACGGCGACTCGCCTGCCGAGCAACGGCGGTGCCTCGCCGGTCGCCGCGTGCAGGTAGCTGACCGCGTCCATGATCTTCGCCGAGTCCCCCGCCGGAATGTAGGCACGCTTGCCGACCTGCGCGCCCACTCCGAGGAAGACCGCGTCGAAGCCCTCGTCGGTCATGGTCTTGGCCGCGTCGGTCACCCGGACGCCAGACTCGAGCCGGACGCCCATCGCCAGGATCCGGCCGATCTCGGCGTCCAGGACCGTTCTGGGCAGCCGGTAGGACGGGATGCCGTAGCGCATCATGCCGCCAGGTTCAGGGCCGGCGTCCCTGATCGTCACCTCGTGGCCGAGCAGCGTGAGGTGGTAGGCCGCGCCAAGCCCGGCCGGGCCAGCGCCGACGACGAGCACCCGGCGGCCGGTGCGCGGTGCCGCCGCGGGCATGGCCCAGTCCCGCTTGATCGCCTCGTCGCCCAGGAACCGCTCCACCGAGTTGATGCCCACCGCCGAGTCGAGCTGGCCGCGGTCGCAGGCCGCCTCACACGGCCGGAAGCAGACTCTGCCCATGATCGCCGGGAGCGGGTTGTCGGCCACGATCTGCCGCCAGGCCTGCTCGTATCCGGCCTCCTCCGCCTGGTACAGCCACTGCTGCACGTTCTCGCCCGCCGGGCAGGCGTTGCCGCACGGCGGCAGCAGGTCGACATAGACGGGCCGCTCGGTCCGCCACGAGCCGGTCTTGTTGGCCAGGCTGGAGCCGACGTCCAAGGTGATGGCAAATGGCTTCTCCATTACGGTTCGCCCCTTCCGGCTGGCGGCCCGGCAGTGACGTGCGTGCTGGCGCCTTCGAGCAGTCCGAACCTGGCGATGTTGCGATCGGCCTTCGCCTGCAGCCTGGCGATGGTCGCCGCGCCGTGCGGTGAGCCGAACAGGTGCGCGTACCTGGACTGGAGCCGCAGGTAGTCCTCGACCGGCGCCTGCCTCCTGATCGGCGAGACGCTGACTACCTCGCCGTGCTCGGCTTCGAAGACCGGGAACAGGCCGGTCTGCTCGGCCAGCCGGGCGATCTTGATGGTGTCGCACGACGCGCTGCCCCAGCCGAGCGGACACGGCACCAGGA
This sequence comes from Streptosporangiaceae bacterium, assembly GCA_035533915.1. GTDB lineage: Bacteria > Actinomycetota > Actinomycetes > Streptosporangiales > Streptosporangiaceae > Chersky-822. The sequence continues at coordinate 80,530 of DATLSX010000160.1, read as the reverse complement.
TGTGCAGGTAGCGCGCGCCGCGGAACTCCATCGCCCGGCGCACCTTGTGCTCCAGGTCGCGCAGGCCGCCGACGGTCGCGGTCGCGACATAGGGGATCTCGTGCGCCATCGCGATCAGCGGCGCGCTCTTGCCCTGGCCGAACTCGTTGCCTGGCCGGTCGCCCACGGCTGGCGTGGTCGCCGTCCGGGCGGCTGGCGGCGTGGCGCCGGACCGCTGCACGCCGGTGTTCATATAGGCCTCGTTGTCGTAACAGATGAACAGCACGTCGTCGTTGCGCTCGAACATGCCGGACAGGCAGGCGAACCCGATGTCGACGGTGCCGCCGTCGCCGCCCTGCCCGACCACCCGCACGTCGGGCCTGCCCTTCGCGCGCATCGCCGCCGCCACGCCGGTGGCGACGGCCGGCGCGTTGCCGAACAGCGAGTGGATCCACGGGATCCGCCAGGACGTCTCGGGGAACGGGGTCGAGAACACTTCCAGGCATCCGGTGGCGTTCACCGCGATGAGCTGGCCGCCTGTCGCCCGCATCGCCGCGTCCAGTGCATAACGAGCGCCCAGGGCCTCCCCGCAGCCCTGACAGGCGCGGTGGCCGGAGTTGATGGAGTTCGCGCGCTCGGTATCGGCTTGCACCGAGCGCTGGTCCGGATCGAGCAGCCGGTTCCCGACCGCGAAGCTGCCGGTCTGGTAGAACTTGATCTGCTGGACGGCCATGACAGGCTCCTATCCGATCCGCGAGGCGACGACGCCGAGATCGCGGAGCATGTTCTCGGCGGCGGGCCCGGACCTGGGGCTAGCCGCGACCCGAGCCAGTTCGCGCCGCACCAGGTCGGTGTCTAGGTCGAGGAAGGTCAGCGGGTCAAGCTCGTCCCTGACCGCGGTCTGGAACAGGCGGCGCAGCGAGGCCTTGGTGATGGCCCGGCCGCCGAGGCCCGCGATGACCGTGTATCCGTGCAGCGAGATGCCGGACAGTGCCATCCGCACGTTGGCAGAGACGATCCCGCCGATGCCCACCGCCAGCGCCTTCTCGACCACCACGACTCGCTCGGCCCCGGCCAGCGCCGCCCGCACGGCGTCGAGCGGGAACGGGCGGAACGAGGTGATGCCCAGCGCGCCGATCTTCATCCCATGCTCGCGCAGCTCGTCGATGGTGTCCTTGATCGTGCCGAGTACCGACCCGAGCGCCACGACGATCGTGTCCGCGTCGCCGGTACGGTACGGCCTGACCAGCCCGCCGGACTCGCGGCCGAACCGCGCCGTGAATTCGGCCGCCACCCGCGGGATGAGCTCAAGGGCCTGGAGTTGCCGTGCGTGCGCCAGGTAGCGGACCTCGGTGAAGGCCTCGGGGCCGACCATCGCGCCGATCGAGACCGGGTCGGCGGGGTCGAGCACCTGACGAGGCGCGAACGGCGGCACGAACGCGTCGACCTGTTCGGCTGCCGGTATTTCGAGCCGCTCGAAGGCATGGGTGAGGATGAACCCGTCCATGCAGACCATGACCGGCAGCGAGACCTGTTCGGCGATCCGGAATGCCTGCACGTGCAGGTCGATGGCCTCCTGGTTGGTCTCCGCGTAGAGCTGGATCCAGCCGCAGTCACGCTGGGACATCGCGTCGCTGTGGTCGTTCCAGATGTTGATCGGTGCGCCGATCGCGCGGTTGGCTACCGTCATCACGATCGGCAGGCCGAGGCCCGAGGCGTTATAGAGCGGTTCGGTCATGTAGAGCAGGCCCTGGCTGGCCGTCGCGGTATAGGCTCGCGCGCCGGCCGCCGACGCGCCGATCGCTACCGACATGGCGGCGAACTCCGACTCGACGTTGATGAACTCGCAGTGCTCGAGCGCGCCCGACTTCACCGTGCGGCTCAGCGCCTCGACGATGTGGGTCTGCGGCGAGATCGGGTAAGCGCAGATCACCTCGGGGCGGCAAAGGGCAACCGCCTGCGCCACGCCCGCGGAGCCTTCCATCTGGGCGACCCGGGCGCCGCCGGGCTGGTTGCCGCCGGGCTGGTTGCCGCCGGGCGCGGCGACGCCCAGGCGGTCGAGCTCGCCGGTCACGTAGTCGAACGCCGCCCTGACCGCGTCGGCATTGCCCTGCGCGACCTTCGGCTGCCCGGCGAACCGTGCCCGCACGGCAGCGAGTACCGACTCCAGCCGCACCAGGCCGGTGAGCGCCGCGAAACCGCCGAGCAGCGCGGCGCTCGGCAGCGGCCTGCCCAGGTGTTTCAGCGCGATGTCGGTAGCGGGCACCGTCAGAGCCGAGCCGGGCGGTAGCTGGTCGGCGAACTCGCCGATGTTCAGGTCGGAGACCGCGCGGGCGGAGTTGATCAGCAGCCGGCAGTCCCCGGTCGCGCCTTCGAAGACGTCGACCTGGTTCAGCAGCGTCGGGTCCTGGATGATCAGGGCGTCCGGGGCGGTGACCGGCTCCCGGCTCCTGATCGGCGCGTCCGCGATCCGGCAGAACGACATCACCGGGGCACCGGTGCGTTCTGAGCCGAAGCTCGGGAACGCCTGGGCGTACCTGCCGTCGGTGAATGCCGCCGCTGACAGCAGTTCGGCGGCAGTCACCGTGCCCTGGCCGCCGCGGCCGTGGAATCGGACCTCGAACACCGGCATCACCAGTCCTGCCGCGCTAGGAGCCGTGCGGCTTCGTGTGCACGACCACGACGGGGCAGGTCGCATGATGGACGCAGCGCCCGCTGACCGATCCGATCAGGGCGTCGGCGAAACCCCCGTGGCCGCGGTTGCCGACAACCAGGAGGTCCGCATCCGCGGCCGCGTCGAGCAGCACCTGAGCCGGATTGCCGCAGATCACCCGTTCGCGTACGCGGACACCGGGTGGCGGGCTCGCCTCGGCGATCGAGGCGGTCAGCGCTTTGCCCGCGAGTTCGGCGTAGTCGGTGTCGTCCAGGCCCGTGGTGGGTGCCCAGCCGAGCCCGCCAGCGGCGACGGGGTACTGCCAGGCGATAACGGCGTCTACGGTAGCGCCGGACAGCTCTGCTTGCCGCAGAGCCCAGCGCAATGCCGCGACCGACGGTGGCGAACCGTCGACGCCGGCCACGATCTTGTGAACTCCGCCGTTGTTGGGTGCGGACATCTCGTTCTCCTTGGCGATGCGCCAGCGGGCATTGCGTTATGCCGCTGCTGTATTCAGCATCGGATGGCGGCATGGCACCAGTGCAGAGCCGTTGCGCCCGCGAAGAGAGGACCTTCGCCAGTCGCTTCGGCCAGCGTCGCCGCGGCCGGTCAGGTGAACGTCGGGGACGGTGCCGGCGTCAGCTCACCGCAGCCGGCGCAGGAACGGGTCCTGCGGTTCAGCGGGCACGAGCCTGATCCGCGCGTCGACGGGGAACGCGTTGTCGGCGCGGGCGATCACCGGATTGAGGTCAAGCTCGGCTATCTCGGGCATGTCGTCCGCCAGCCGGGAGACCCGCAGCAGGACGTCGGTCAGCGCGGCGATGTCGACCGGCTGGCTGCCGCGGTGGCCCTGGAGCAGCGGGGCGGCCCGGATGCCGCGGATCATGGCATCGGCGTCGGTGTCGGTGAGCGGCGTCAGCCTGGCGGCGTGATCGCCAAGGACGTCGGTGGCCACGCCGCCGAGTCCGAAGACGACGAGCGGCCCGAACACTGGTTCGTGCACTACGCCGACGAGTACCTCGACACCCTGGGTGAGCATCGGCTGGACCAGCACCTTGCGCAGGTCGGTGCCGAACCGGCCGGCCAGTTCGGCGTAACCGCGCCGGACGTCGTGCTCACTGCGCAGGTCGAGCAGGACGGCGCCGGCGTCACTCTTGTGTACCAGGCCAGCGACGTCCGCCTTCAGCACCACGCCCTGCCCGTCCATGCCATGCGCCGCGCGGACCGCAGCCTCGGGGTCGGTGACCTCGACGGTGCGCACCAGCATGATCCCGTAGCAGGACAGCAAATCGGCCACCTGAGCCGGCGGGAGCCAGCCGCCGACGTGATGAGCGCTCAGGAACCGGGCGACGATCTCGCGGGCGTCATCCTGCCTGATGCCGCCTAGTTCGGGGACCTGGCCAGGGTTGCCGGACCGCCACGTGCTGTAGCTGACGACATGGCCGAGCGCGCGGGCCGCGCTCTCCGGGTAGAGGTACGCGGGGACGAACTGCTCGTGCTGGCTGTCCCGGTCGTGCCGGCTGTCCTGGTCGTGCTCGCTGTTCTGGTCGTGCCTGCTGGCAGCCGGCCGTCTGGAGCTTGCCGCTGGCAGCAGCCGGACCGACTCTTGCTGGTCCAGCATGACGGCGACGAGCGGCTTGGTCAGGTGCGCGGTCAAGATGCCCGGGGTGAGTTGACCGAGCGCGGTCGGCACGGTGATCGCCATGACGGCATCCACGTTCGGGTCCTTGCCGACCCGCTCCAGGCAGGACCGGAACGTACGGGAACTGACGGCCGCCGTCGTATCGACCGGGCCGCCGACCGCCGCACCGTCCGGCAGGAGCCGTTGCAGCCGCTGCTGCGTGGCCGCGGCGAGCGCGGCGACCCGCAGGCCGTTGTCACCGCAGGCGTCGGCGGCGAGCACGCCGGCCCCGCCCGCGTTGGAGACGATGGCGATCCGGTTACCCGCGGGCAGTGGCTGGGCGGCGACCAGCGCGGCGGCATCGACCAGTTCGCCCAGGCTGGTGGTGGCGATGACGCCCGCCTGGCCGAACAGCGCTTCCTGGGTGATCAGCGGCGTGGCCGCCGCTGCCGTGTGCGACGCGGCGGCGCGTTGGCCCGCGGCGGATCTGCCGCCGATGACTGTCAGGACCGGGAACTTCCTGCCGACCCGGCGCGCGGTCTGGGCGAACCGGCGCGGGCTGCCGAACGATTCGACGTACAGGACTGCCAGCCTCGTCACGCCGTCCTGCTCCCACCACGTCAGCATGTCGTTGCTTGACACGTCGTACTTGTCGCCGACCGAAGCGAACGAGGACACTCCCACCCCGAGCCTGGTCAGATGCTCCAGGATGGCGATGCCGATGCCGCCTGACTGAACGACCAGCCCGGCGATGCCAGGCGGCGGCTGCGCACCGGCGAACGTGGCGTTCAGGCCAAGCGCAGGGATGGCGATACCGAAGCAGTTCGGGCCGACAAGGCGCATACCGTAACTGCGGCACGAGGCCAGCAGATCCGAGCCGGTCTTGGCGTCGATACCCGAGGTGACGACGACCAGGGAACGCACGCCGCGGTGGCCGCAGGCCCGTGCTACGTCCGCGACCGCTCCAGGCGGCACGGCCACCACGGCCACGTCCGGCGGCTCGGGCAGGTCGGCGACGGACGGCACGCACGGCACGCCCACCACGGACTTGGCGTGCGGGTTGACCGCGAAGATCCGGCCGGCGAAGCCCGCGGCGACGATGTTGCGCAAGATCGCGTGCCCGACCCTGCCTGGCTTGCGGCTGGCACCGATGACCGCGACGCACGCCGGTTCGAGCAGCGGCCGGAGGCTGGCGACGTCCGCGAGCCGCTCGCGCATCGCCACCGAGTGCTGGTAGCTCTGCAGCCGCTGGTCGGCTTCGTCTGAAGGCAGCGGAAAGGTCGTCTCGACGACCCCGTCGGACATCTGGCGCTTGGCGGCCAGCCCGACGTTGGCGAAGACCCGGAGCATCGCCACGTTGTCGGCCAGCGTCGCCGCGGTGAACGCGCGCAGCCCGCGCAGCCGGGCAGTGGAGACGAGGTGATCAAGCAGCAGGGTCGCGACGCCGCGGCCGTGCATGTGATCGGTCACGGCGAAGGCGATCTCGGCCGCGCCTGGCTTGCCGGTCGGTTCGTAGCTGGCGACTCCGACGAGCTGGCTGCCGAGCCAGGCGAGCAGCGCGCAGTGATCGGGGCCGGCCGGCCGGCAGACCCGGCGTGCCTCACGGTCGGCGGCGAGCGGGCTGATGCTGAAGAAGCGCAGGTACAGGTTATCCGGCGACATCTGCGCGTGCATCTGCCGGACCGCGTCCTCGTCGTCTGGCCTGGCCGGCCTGATGAGTACAGTCGTCCCGTCGGTGAGCAGCGCGTAGACGCCCGCGTCGGTCGCGCCAGGGCCGTCAGCGCCAGCCGTGCTCAGCCGACCTGCCAGGTGTTCGTTCATGCGGACCACGCTCCCATGCGCACCACGCTTCGCCGCGCGACGGGGCGCTGTCAACAGACCAATGACGGGTCTTTAGCCCCTTACCCGGCGCGTATCGGCGCACGAGAGTGGATTGCGTCGTGCGCGCGGGGCGGAGGTGGACCGATGAACGACTATCGGTGGCTGGAGAAGCTGACCAGGACTAAGGCGCTGGAGTTGCTCGCCAGCGTGCCGGTCGGGCGGCTGGTCTTCAATCATCAGGCGGTTCCGGCGATACGGCCGGTCAATCACCTGGTGGAAGGCGAGTCGATCGTCGTGCGGTTGAGCTCAGGCGCCGCGATCACCGCGGCGGCCGGCCGGGGCGGCATGATGGTGGCGTACGAGGCCGACGTGATCGATACCGTGACACAGCTTGGCTGGAGCGTGGTCGTGGTGGGCACCGCCAGGCTGCTCTCGGACGAGATCGCGACAGCGCGGTACCGGTCCAGGCTGCGATCGTGGATCTCAGGCGCGGCCGACGATGTCATCACGATCTCGGCCGAGGTGGTGAGCGGGTACCGGCTGGTGGCCGGTGACCCAGCTAAGTATGCCCAGCGTACGCAGCAGCACGCGGCAGTCAGCAGATGAGCCAGCCTGGCGCTCCGGTGTCTTCGGCCCGGCCAAGCGAGGCCGATTGGCGGCGCTGTGCCGGACCTTGGACTCTAGGTCGCGCATCGCGGTGCTCCTAGCGTTCGAAGCAGGATGACCGCCCGGCATGCTCCCACGACAGTGCCGGAGCAGGCGGCCTGTGAAGTTTGAGACCGGAGGAGAGAGCCATGGACAAGACGATCCTGCTCGCAGTCGACACCACGAGCCACACAGCGGCGGCTGCGGACATGACTGCGGAGCTTGCCGGCGCAACCGGTGACCGGGTCGTCGTGCTGCACGTACACGAGTTCGCTATCGGCCGGTTCGGGCGGATGCAGGTGGACTGCGCGGAGGGTGTGGGCGAGCAGGTTGTTACCGAGATAGTGGCCAGGTTGCGAGCCGCGGGCGTCGCGGCCGACGCGGATATCCGCAGGACGCCGGTCGGGCACATCGCCAGGACGGTGCTGGCGGTCGCGCACGAGTGTGCCGCCAGGCTGATCATCCTGGGGTCCACGAGCGGCCACGACGTGCCCAGGCTGCCGTTCGGCAGCGTCTCGCTGCGGTTGCTGCATATCGCCGATAAGCCGGTGCTCATCGTCCCGAGGTCGCTCGCTTCCTCGGCAGACCGGATGTCAGCGGCGGTCGGCGCGGCTCACGGCGCCGCTCACTGAACACCGGCCAGTCCGCATGGCGGGCCTCTTACCGTCGGCATGGCGACAGGTAGGAGGCCCGCCGTGTTGGCTGCGGGCGCAGGCTACGCCAGGTTCCGCGCGGGCCAGGCGGTAGCGCGGCGGCACCGAACCCAGGTGACCGGTAGCCCGGCCGTCGGCCAAGATGTGTCTATGCCGACCCATGTCGCCCTGCTCCGCGCCGTCAACGTCGGCGGCGGGGGAAAGATCGTGATGGCCGACCTGCGCCGGGTGATCTCCGCTCTCGGCCATTCCGAGGTCACGACTTACATCCAGACCGGCAACGTCGTATTCACCGCGACCCGCGCCGATACCCTGGCGCTTGCCAGCGAGATGGAAGCGGCGATCGCGGCGGCGCTGAACGTCCGCCCTTCGGTCATCGTGCTCGCCAAGGCCGAACTAGCCGCCGTGGTCAGCGGCATTCCCTACGCCGACGAACCAAATCCCAAGCTGGTGCACTGCGTGTTCCTGCCCGCTGAACCTGACCAGGACGCGCGCCGCCAGCTGGGGGAAACCGCCGCGCTCGCCGCCGAGCGCGGCGGCACGGACGAGGCGACGCTGCTTGGCAAGACGCTGTACCTGCACACTCCGGGCGGGTTCGGGACCAGCGAGCTCGCGCGGCTGCTGCTCACCAAGCGGAACAGCCCGGTCGCCGGGGGCACGGCCCGCAACTGGGCGACTGTCATTAAGTTGCATGCGCTCTGCGAGGTCTGATCCAGGCACTGGTTACAGATCCGGGATAATTCAGATTCTCATTGTCATTGCAGTCGATCAGCAACGAATTCGTCTCGCTTTCTTGCGCATATTGATCGGCACTGTCCGCAAGGTTACCTTCAGGGCAAATCGAACGCTGCGCCGGTTGGATACCGTTATTGGAGGATATGATCGTGCCCATTTTTTACCGCACTGCCCGCAGGGCAACCGCATCCCTGGTAGCGTCGGCCGCCCTGACCGTTGCCGGTCTGGCTGTCGCCATGCCGGTAAGCGCCAGTTCGCGGCCTGCCGTCTCCTGGGAGCGCGCCTGTGCGCTGCCTTCCAAGATCAACCAGATGGCCTGCAACGCGCTGCGGGTCCTCAATGTTGTCGAGCATGTCAGCGCCAAGGGCGTTACCCCGAACGCCACGCCGTCCGGGTACGGCCCGAGCGACCTGCTCAGCGCCTACAACCTGCCGGCCAACGGCGGATCGGGCGAGACGGTCGCCATTGTCGACGCCTACAACGACCCGAACGCCGAATCGGACATGGGGGTGTACCGGTCTCAGTTCGGCCTGCCTGCCTGCACCACGGCGAACGGCTGCTTCAAGAAGGTCAACCAGAGGGTCTCGGCCATCGCGCCGGACGCGCACATCATCCTGGTCGAGGCGAAGACCTCGAGCCTGACCAACCTGGGCACCGCGGTCAACGAGGCGGTCAATCTGGGCGCGAAGTTCGTCTCGAACAGCTACGGTGGCTCGGAGTCTTCCTCCGACGCCAGCTACGACGCCAGCTACTTCAACCACCCCGGCGTCGCGATCACGGTGAGCTCGGGCGACAGCGGTTACAAGGTGGAATACCCGGCGGCTTCGCAGTACGTCACCGCGGTTGGCGGCACCTCCCTGGTCCGCGCCTCGAACACCAGGGGCTGGTCCGAGTCGGTCTGGTCCACCAGCCCGAGCGAGGGCTCCGGCTCCGGCTGCTCCGCCGACGACCCGAAGCCGTCCTGGCAGACCGACACCGGCTGCGCCCGGCGGACCGTGGCCGACGTGTCGGCCGTGGCCGACCCGGCGACCGGCGTGGCCGTCTACGAGACCTACGGCGCGAATGGCTGGGTGGTCTACGGCGGTACCAGCGTGGCCTCCCCGCTGATCGCCTCCGTCTTCGCTGACGCCGGCACGCCGACCGCCAGCTACCCGGTGACCGACATCTACAGCCACACCTCGTCGCTGTGGGATGTCACCTCCGGTTCGACCGCGAGCTGCTCGCCGGCGTACCTGTGCACGGGCGAGGCCGGCTACGACGGCCCGACCAGCTGGGGCACTCCCGACGGGCTGGCCGCCTTCACCGGCTGATCTGCCTGAACCCGGGTGCCGGGTACCGGTCGCCACAGGCCGGTGCCCGGCACTGCCGCTCGGGTGGCTTGATGGTATGTCCGGACCTAGGTTACTTTCGGGTAATGAACTCCAACCGCTCCGGCGGGCAGCAGATTACCGCTGATATCGCCATTATCGGCGCAGGATTCGCCGGCCTGGGCATGGCGATAGCCCTGGACAAGGCCGGGCGGCACGACTACGTCCTCTTGGAGAAGGCCGCCGGGGTGGGCGGTACCTGGCGGGAGAACACCTATCCGGGCTGCGCCTGCGACATCCGGTCGCTGCTGTACTCGTTCTCCTTCGAGCCGAAGCGCGACTGGTCGAGGCAGTACCCCGGGCAGCCGGAGATTCTGGCCTACCTGCGCCACTGCGCGGACGAGTACGGCCTGGCCGGGCGGATCGAGTTCGGCGCCGAGGTGGCCTCGATGGCCTACGACGAATCCGCTGGCAGGTGGACGGCGGCGCTCGCCGACGGCAGGACGGTGGACTGCCGCGTCCTGATCGCCGCGATGGGCCCGCTGCACCAGCCGAATATCCCCGAGATTCCCGGCGCCGAGTCGTTTGCCGGGCCGCGGTTCCATTCCGCGCTGTGGGATCACGGCGTCGACCTGGCCGGCCGGCGGGTCGCCGTGATCGGGACCGGAGCCAGCGCCATCCAGTTCGTGCCGCGGCTAGCCAGCCAGGCCGGGCAGGTCACCGTCTTCCAGCGCACGCCGCCCTGGGTGCTGCCCAAGCCCGACCGGCCGATTTCGGCCCGGCTGCAGCGGATCTTCCGTACTGTTCCCGGTTTCCAGCGCCTGTACCGCTGGCTCATCTACTGGGAGGCGGAGTGGACGATCGTGGCGTTCACCCACCCCAGGCTCGGCGGCCTGGGCGAGCGGATGGCCAGGTCGTTCATCGCCAGGCAGATCGAGGACCCGGAGTTGCGCGAGAAGGTGACACCCAGCTACCGGATGGGCTGCAAGCGGGTGCTTCTGGCCAACGACTACTATCCCGCACTCGCCATGCGCCATGTGGACCTGGTCACCCAGCCGATCGCGCGAATCACGCCCGATGGCGTGCTGGCCGCCGACGGGACGCGGTACCCGGCCGACGTGATCGTCTACGGTACCGGCTTCCACGTGACCGACGCGTTCGACCATGCCGACATCAAGGGCGCGGCCGGCCGGTCGATCGCCGATTCCTGGCGCGAGGGCAGCGAGGCCTATCTCGGCCTGACAGTGGCCGGATTCCCCAATCTCTTCGTGCTGCTCGGCCCGAACTCAGGGCTCGGCCACAACTCGATGATCTTCATGATCGAGTCGCAGGTGCACTATGTGTGCAAGTGCCTCGATCTCATCGACCAGAAGGGCGCGCTCACCGTGAGCGGCCGGGCGCAGCGCGCCTTCAACGACGATCTTCAGCAGCGGCTGACCGGCTCCGTCTGGACCGCCGGCGGCTGCGTGAGCTGGTACCTGGACGCCGCGGGCGTGAACCGCGCGCTGTGGCCAGGCTCGACCGTGCGGTACTGGTGGCGGACCAGGCGGCTGGCGGCGCGCGACTTCGACCCTGCCGCTGCCGGCGCCGGACGAACCTGACCGCACGACGACAGGGCCAGCAGAACCTGACCGCAGGACGAAGGAGTGAGAAGGTTGCCAGCAAGCGGCGCGGGATCGGAGAACCAGGATGCCCGGCCGGGAGACCGGGGCGGCACCAGGCCGGGCACGTCGCTGCGCGACCAGGTCGCGGTCGTCACCGGTGGTGCGTCGGGTATCGGAGCCGCGCTGGTGCGCGCGATCGCGGCACAGGGCGGCACGGTGGTGATCGCCGACGTGGACGAGGCAGCTGCCAAGGCGGCCGCGACCGAGGTGAACGCGGCCCTGGCCGGCCCGGCCGGCGGCGAGCCGGTGAGCACGGCGACCCTGGACGTGCGGGACGCCAGTGCGGTAGCGGACCTGGTGGCGCAGGTAGCAGCGGGATTCGGCCAGCTGGACTACATGTTCAACAACGCGGGGATCGCGGTCGGCGGGATGGTCGAGGAACTGACGCTCGGCCACTGGGACCGGGTCATCGACGTCAACGTCCGCGGCGTGATCCACGGCGTCCACGCGGCGTACCCGGTGATGCTCAGGCAGGGCCACGGCCACATCGTCAACACCGCGTCGCTCGCTGGCCTGGTACCCGGGCCGATGCTGGCACCGTACGCGGCGGCCAAGCATGCGGTGGTCGGGCTGAGCCTGTCGCTGCGCGCCGAGGCGGCAGGCCGCGGCGTGCGGGTGAGCGCCGTGTGCCCGGGTTTCGTGGACACCCCGCTGCTCGGCCGGGTGAACCCGGACCTGCCGCGGACTCAGACCGGCACGAACGCTGCCGCCCTGGCCAGGCTCACCGGCCGCCTCTACCGTGCCGCGCCGCTGGCGCAGGACGTCCTGCGCGGCGTGGCCAGGAACCGGGCCGTGATCGTGGCGCCGGCGCGGGCACGGGTGGCCTGGCGGGTCACCCGCTACGCGCCCGGTCTGGCCATGCGCGCGGCCACGTCGGCAGTGCGCCGCGGCTAGCCGGCTAGCTGGCGAAGTCCCGGGTATGGATGCCAGGTGACCGACCGCGACCTGCCTGGCCCCGCCGCTCGCGAGTTCCGGCCGATGCTTGCGGTGTCCGGTGTGCTGCCGGCCGACGACGAGCTATGGGGTTACGAGATGAAGTGGGATGGCCTGCGGGCGATCGCGGTCGTCTCGCCGCGAGCCGTCACGCTGTACTCCCGCAGCGGCCGTGACGTGACCGGCAGCTACCCCGAACTGCGGGCACTGGCAGGCCGCGCGGGCGCCGGCCAGGTGGTGCTTGACGGCGAGATCGTGGCGTTCGGCGACGGTGCCTGGCCGAGTTTCGAGGCCTTGCAGCAGCGAATGAACATCGCGTCGGCCGGGCAGGCCGGGCGGCTGGCTGCGCAGACTCCGGTGACGTACCTGGTATTCGACGTGCTGTTCGCCGACGGGAAGCTGACCGTGGACCAGCCGTACCGGCAGCGGCGGGAGTGGCTCGACCAGCGTGGCCTCGACGGGCCGAACTGGCAGACGCCGCCCGCGTTCATCGGCACCCCCGGCGCTCAGGTAGTCGCTGTCTCCCGGCGGCACAACCTGGAGGGCGTCATGGCCAAACGGCTGGATTCGCGGTACGAGAGGGGGCGGCGCTCCGCCAGCTGGCGGAAGATCAAGAACGTGCGCCGTCAGGAGTTCGTCATCGGCGGGTGGGAACCTGGGGCAGGCGCGCGAGCCGGCCAGATCGGATCGCTGCTCGTCGGAGTGCAGGGTCCTGGCGGGCTCAGCTATGCCGGCCACGTCGGCACGGGTTTCAGCCAGCAGTCGCTGCGGATGCTGGCCGCCGAGCTTGCGCCGCTGCGCCGCGCGTCGTCACCGTTCGGCACGACCGTCCCTGCCGAGCACGCGCGGACGGCGGTATGGGTCGAGCCCGTCGTGGTGGCCGAAGTGGCCTTTGCCGAGTGGACGAGCGCCGGACGGCTCAGGGCGCCGTCGTTTCTCGGCCTTCGCACCGACAAGGACCCGGCCGACGTGGTCCGCGAGCCGACGTTCTGATGGGTGCCGGTGACGGTGACGGTGCCGTCAGCCGGATGCCGGATGCCGTGAACCGAGCGCTGCCGGCGAGGCCGCGTCATTTGGCGAAGAAGTGCAGGCCGATCCAGGCCCAGGCGACGAGGATGCCGACGCGGCCGGTTCTGGTCCGCATGATGCGCGTGAAGACCTGTGCGAACGTCGGGACCTGCGCCCGCGTCGTCCTGGCGGCGAGGTCGGTACCGATCAGGCCGGCCAGGACGATCAGGAAACCCAGGACGGTGATGTCGTGCGAGTTCATCGCTCCACCAGGAAGAATCCGAGCGCGATCCAGGCCAGCAGTGCGAACGCGCGTCCCGGCGTCGAAGAGAGCAGCGGATCGGTGAGCGTGCTGATGGTCGGATGAGCGTAGGAACCGGTCTCGATGTTCGGCTGGCCGAGTAGCGCGGCTAGCTCCCACAGCCCGCCCACGACCAGCAGCGAAGTCCACGGGATCACTGCCGTCCGGCTGAACCTGGCCGGTATTTCCCGCTGCCTGGTCGGGCCGCCCCAGCCGACGATGACCACGCCGGCGCCCAGACCGACGACTCCCGCGGTGGCTGGCCACGAGTAGCGGTCGAACGAACCGACGACCAGGGCGTAGATCATGGCGGCGGCCGATCCGAGCGCGAGCACACGCAGCCCGGGCCTGGTGGTACGCAGTCGCCAGGCGGACGGGCCGGCGGCCTGATCCGCCGGAGCACCAGCGGGCTGGTCCGCGCCGTCCGGCCAGGGCGAGGCAGCCGGAGCGTCGTGCGGCACGGTACCGGCCAGGCCAGCGCGGTAGGCACGTGCGGCCTCGCATGCGGCCTGCTCCCTGGCCCGCATTCCGGCGTCCCAGGCGAGCGCGGTGGCGACCACGAACAAGAGCAGCCCGTCGACCGGCTTGCCCGAGATAACGGTGAAGAAGGAGATCGCCAGCAAGATGGCCACGATCGGCTGTCGTGCGCCGGAAAGCGTGATCATGACCCGCTCGACGAACCCGGCCCGGTCAGGTGCCGCCGGCATGGCAGCGCCGCCGCCGGCCTGGTCATCGGTGACGGGATCACAGCCCGGGCCGCCCGCCTCAGGCCGCCTGCTCCCTCCCGAGCGCGCCATGTTCTCCCTTCGCGAGGACGATCCGGCTACGGCGACTCGTGTTCCGCCGACGCCGTTCCCTTTGCCTTATGCGGCACCATGCGCGGATTGTCCGGCACTGCCGCGCTGTCACCGCCTTTCGCCGCGCTGCCGGGACCTCCGTCAGCTAGCTAGCGGCCGTCCTGCACTGATAGCAACAGTGATAGCAACGCGTCGGCTGTCGCTGGGGCAACACCAGATTCCACAGCACGTTCAAATCGCAAATCAGGACGTATTCCTGATGCTAAACAATCCCACTGATGCTGACAAGGCTGGACACCGGCCACGCCTTCGGCTGGGGCACCGGCCACGCCTTCGGCTGGGGCACCTGCCCGCCTTCGCCAGGGCCGGTGCCCGGGTGCGGACGGGCCTGCGAGACAGTGGGCCAAGGCGAGCGTGCGGACCGGTTGCCTGCGGACCGCCGTCTGGCGCAATATCGGGGAATCGATCCAACCCTGGGAGCTGACCATGAAGGTGCCGCTGACAATCTCCGATTTCCTGCGCCGGGGTGCGATGGCGTACGCGGGCAGGCCCGCGCTGGTGGACGAGCCGGGAACCGCGGCGAACCTGGGCACCATCACGTACCGCTCCCTGGAGCGTCGTGCGCGCGGCATGGCGATCGCCCTGGACAAGATGGGCGTCGGTCATGGCGAGCGGGTGGCGATCCTCAGCCCCAACGCAGCCAGGTTCGGGATCTCGTTCTTCGGGGTCAGCGGCTACGGCCGGGTGCTGGTCCCGATCAACTTCCGGCTGAACGCCGAGGAGGTCCGCTACGTCGTCGAGCACTCGGGTGCCTCGGTGCTGCTGGTGGACCCCGAGTCGGACGAGGCGCTGCGCGACGTGAGCGCCAAGCACCGGATTGTGCTCGACGGTGTCGCGGACGCCGAACTGTTCGCCGAGGCACCCGACGATGCCGAGCCTGCGTACTGGGAGCCGGACGAGGACACGACGGCGAGCATCAACTACACGAGCGGTACCACGGCGCGGCCGAAGGGCGTCCAGCTGACGCACCGCAACTGCTGGCTGAACGCGGCGGTCTTCGGCTGGCAGGCCACGGTCACCGACCGCGACGTCTACCTGCATACGCTGCCTATGTTCCACTGCAACGGCTGGGGCATGCCGTATGCCGTGACCGCCATGGGAGTTCCGCAGGTCGTGGTGCGCAAGATCGACGGCGAGGTGTTGCTGAGCCGGATCGAAGAGCACGGCGTGACGCTCATGTGCGGGGCGCCGGCCGTGGTCGCCGCGATCCTGGACGCCGCCAGTGCCAGGCACGCCGCCGGCCAGCCGGTGCCGGGCCGCGACCAGGTCCGCATCGTCGTGGCCGGAGCGCCGCCGCCGTCGAAGACCATCGAACGGGTCGAGGGCGAGCTCGGCTGGGAATTCATCCAGATCTACGGCCTGACCGAGACCGCGCCGCTGCTCACCATGAACCGGCGCCCCGCCGAGTGGGACGACCTGCCGGGCTCCGAGCGCGCCAGGCTGCTGTCCAGGGCTGGTTCGCCCGCGGTGGGAGTCCAGGTCAGGACAGACTCCGAGGGAGAGATCCTGGCCAGGTCGAACCATGTCTTCGCCGGCTACTGGCAGCAGCCTGAAGAGTCGGCGAAGGTCCTGGTCGACGGCTGGTTCCACACCGGCGACGAGGGGCACATCGACACGGACGAGTACCTGGTCATCTCCGACCGGAAGAAGGACGTGATCATCTCCGGCGGCGAGAACGTCAGCTCGGTCGAGGTCGAGGACTGCCTCTACCAGCACCCCGCCGTCGCCGAGGCCGCGGTGATCGGCGTCCCCGACGAGAGGTGGGGTGAGACGGTCAAGGCGCTGATCGTGGTCAGGAACGGCCACCAGGTCACCGAGGCCGAGCTGACCGAGTTCTGCCGGTCCAAGCTGGCGCACTACAAGTGCCCGACCTCCGTCGAGCTTCGGGACTCGCTGGCCAGGACGGCGACCGGGAAGCTGCAGAAGTTCAAGCTGCGCGGCCCCTACTGGGAGGGCTACACGCGCCGGGTCAACTAGTCAGCGGGCGGGTGCTGCCGCGACCACTGCCGGTAAGCGGCTACCGCGGTTGGCAGGGTCGGGAAGATCAGCTCGTTCCCGATCCTGCCGGTCAGCCCGAACGAGGTCAGCCTGGCCAGCAGTTCCTGCTTGGCCCTGGCGAGGGCGAAGACGACGCCCCGTCCGGTCAGTTCCGCGCGGACAGCCTCGAGTGCCTCAAGCGCGGTGAAGTCGACCTCGACGTTCGCTTCGACGTTGAGTACGAACCAGCGCACAGGTGACTGCGAGCCGGCAGCCGCCAGCGCGCGCCGCCGGAAGTCCTCGGCGTTGGCGAAGAACAGCGGCGCGTCGTAACGGTAGACGACCAGGCCGGGGATCGTCTCGGCGCTCGGGTAGTCCTCGACGTCATGCATCCCGGCCAGCCCGGGCACCTGGCCGAGCACCGCGTCGTGCGGCCTGGCCACCCGGACCAGCAGCTCGGCGACCGAGATGCCGATGGCGATCAGCACCCCGTACAAGAGGTTGACGATCAGCACCCCGGCGCAGGCGACGACGGCGATCAGCAGCTCCCGGCGCCGGAACGCGACAAGCCTCCGCAGCGCGGTCACGTCTACCAGCTGGACAGCCGCATAGATCACGATGGCACCGAGTGCCGCGTCCGGAAACTGCGCGAGCAGCGTGTGGCCGAATCCCAGCACCGCGAGCATCACGGCGGCGGCGGTCAGCGAGTAGAGCTGGGTGCGGCTTCCCGATGCCCGGCCGATCGCGGTCCTGCTCGCGCTGCTGCTGACCGGGAAGGCACGCACGAAGCCTGCCGCGACGTTGGCCACGCCGAGGGCGATCAGCTCGGCATTGGCGTCGATCTCCTCGCCGGACTGGACGAACGCACGCGCGGTCAGCACGTCGTCGGTGAAGGCCATGACCAGCACGGTGAACGCCGGGCCGATCAGGTCACGCAGGTCGCCAGGGCGCAGGTCGGGCAGGGAAACTGGCGGAAGACCTGACGGCACCGGCCCGACGACCGCCACGCCGTGGCTGGCCAGCCCGAATATCCAGACCACCGCGGTCGCCCCTGCGACCGCGATGAGCGGCCCTGGCATTGACGGCCAGCGCGCGGCCACGACGAAGAGAAACGCGAGCACTCCCGTGGACAGCAGCGTGGTGGCGGGCCGCACGCTGGCCAGGTTCGTGCCGAAGGACGTCAGCTGGGCGAGGAAGGTACGGCCGGTGACCGGCGTCCCGGTCAGCTTGCCGAGCTGGCCGGCGATCATGGTGGCGGCAAGCCCGGCCATGTAGCCGACGATGACCGGCCTGGACAGCAGGTCGGCGATGAAGCCGAGCCTCGCCAGGCCAGCGAGCACGCAGAGCACCCCGACGAGCAGGGCCAGGGTCGTGGCCAGCGCCGCGTACCTGGCGGTGTCCGACCTGGCCAGCGGGCCGATCGCCACCGCGGTCATCAGGGCCGTCGACGCTTCCGGCCCCAGTGAGAGCGAGCGGGACGAGCCGAGCAGCGCGTAAATGGCCAGGCAAGGTGCCGCGGCCCACAAGCCGGCCACCGGCGGCAGGCCAGCGACGCCGGCGTAGGCCATGACCTGGGGGATGAGGTAGGCGCTGACGGTCAGGCCGGCGATCACGTCCCCGCGCAGCCACGACCGCTGATACTCGCGCGCCTGGGTCAGCCCGGGCAGCCGGATCCAGCGCGTCACGACGTGACCGCACTTGCGGCATCCCCGCCAGCCATGGTCACCTAGTACCCGCGTTCAGACGTCGTGGTCGATTCTCAGTCGCTATGACTGAGAATCGACCACGATTCTCCCAGGACGCCTGCCCGGCTTTCCCGGGACGCCTGCCGGGCTGCGTCAGGCGGCGATAGCTGGCTGCTCGGTTGTGTCCGCGGCTGCCGCCCGGGCCGCCGCGACCGGTTCCAGGGCGGCTTCAAGCACCTCCCGGACGTCGCTGACCGGACGTATGTCCAGCGCGTCGCGCACCTTCTCTGGTACGTCGTCAAGGTCAGGAACGTTGCGGCTAGGGATCAGCACCACGGCGATTCCGGCCCGGTGCGCCGCGAGCAGCTTCTGCTTCAGGCCGCCGATCGGCAGCACCCGGCCGGTCAGCGAGACCTCGCCGGTCATCGCGACGTCGGACCTGACCAGCCGTCCGGAGAGCAGCGAGGCCAGTGCCGTGGTCATCGTGATGCCGGCGCTCGGACCGTCCTTGGGCACGGCGCCGGCCGGGACGTGCAGGTGGATACCGCGACCGGCGAGCTCGCCGACCGGCAAGCCGAGCGCCGGGCCGTTGGAGCGCAGGTAGGACAGCGCGATCTGCGCTGACTCCTTCATCACGTCGCCGAGCTGGCCGGTGAGCGTGACGCCGCTGCCGCCGCTCGCAGGGTCGGCCAGGGACGCCTCGATGAAGAGCAGGTCGCCGCCGGCGCCGGTGACGGCCAGGCCGGCCGCGACTCCCGGGACCGCGGTCCGCTCGGCTGACTCCGGCGTGTGCTTCGGGTGGCCGAGGTAGCCGGGCAGGTCCGCCGCCGTGATCACCAGCCCCGCCCCGGCTGCCGGTTCGGGTTCCGCCCCGGCTCCCGGGCCGCCATGCCGCATCGATGGCCCATCGGTGCTGCCAGGGCGCCATCGGTGGCCCATTGGTGCGGTGGACGCCGGGGAGTGGGCCAGCTTCGCGGTGATCTTGCGGAGGATCCGGGCGATGGACCGTTCCAGCGAGCGGACGCCCGCCTCGCGGGTGTACTCGGTGGCCAGGCGGCGCAGGGCGTCGTCGGAGAAGTCGACCTCGCCGGGTTCCAGGCCGACCCGGGTGAGCTGGCGGGGGACCAGGTGGTCGCGGGCGATGGTGACCTTCTCGTCCTCGGTGTAGCCGTCGAGGCGGATCAGGTCCATCCGGTCAAGCAGCGCCTCTGGTATCGCGTCGGCCACGTTGGCCGTGGCGATGAACAGCACGTCCGACAGGTCGAGCTCGACTTCCAGGTAGTGGTCACGGAAGGTGTGATTCTGCGCCGGGTCGAGCACCTCGAGCAGCGCCGCCGTCGGGTCACCGCGGTAGTCCGCGCCGACCTTGTCCACCTCGTCGAGCAGGACCACCGGGTTCATCGAGCCGGCTTCGCGGATGGCGCGGACGATCCGGCCGGGCAGCGCGCCGACATAGGTGCGGCGGTGACCGCGGATCTCGGCCTCGTCCCGGACGCCGCCGAGTGCCACCCGTGCGAACTTACGGTCCATGGCGCGGGCGACGGACTCGCCGAGCGAGGTCTTGCCGACTCCGGGCGGGCCTGCCAGCGCGAGCACGGCCCCGCTGCGGCGCCCGCCCGCGACCGCCAGCCCCTTGTCGGCGAGCCGCTTGCGCACGGCCAGGTACTCGATGATGCGTTCCTTGACCTCGTCGAGTCCGGCGTGGTCCGCGTCGAGTACCGCACGAGCGCCGGCGATGTCGTAGGCGTCGTCGGTCCGCACATTCCACGGAACGTCGAGCACGGTGTCCAGCCAGGTCCTGATCCAGCCGGCCTCGGGCGAGCTGTCGGAGCCTCGCTCCAGCTTGGCAGCCTCGCGCAGCGCGGCCTCGCGCACAGGTTCGGGCAGGTCGGCCGCCTCGATCCTGGCACGGTAGTCGTCCTGCTCGGAGGCAGGCGTGCCGTCCAGGGCCGCGAGTTCCTTACGGATGGCGGCTAGCTGCTGGCGCAGCAGGAACTCACGCTGCTGCCGCTCCATGCCTTCGCGGACGTCGTTGCCGATAGTCTCCGCCACGTCAAGCTCGGCGAGCTGGTCGCGCGCCCAGCCGGTCAGCAGCTCGAGCCGCTGCTCGGTATCGAGCGTCTCCAGCAACTCGCCGCGCTGGGAGACCGAGAGATAACTGGCATACCCCGCGCTGTCGGCCAGCGCGGACGGGTCCGTTATCCGGGACAGGGCATCGACCACCTGCCACGCGCCGCGCTTCTGCAAGATGGCCGAGGCGAGTCCCCGGTACTGGCTGGCGAGCTCGACGGCCCGGGGGCTGGCAGGCGGCTCGTCGGCGGTACTCCCGTGTACCCACAGGGCCGCGCCCGGGCCGACCGTGCCCGCGCCGATCAGCACCCTGGCCGTTCCCCTGACCACGACGCCGGGCTTGCCGTCGGGCAGCCTGCCCTCCTGCTCGACAATGCCCAGCGTGCCGACCGGAGCGTACCGGCCGCCGATCCGCGGCACCAGCAGCAACCGGGGCCTGGCGTCACCGTCGGCTGCCGCCCTCGCCGCCGCGATCGCCGCGCGGACCTCGGAATCCGAAGCGTCCAGCGGCACGACCATGGTGGGCAGCACGACGTCGTCGTCGAGCGGCAGCACGGGCAGGGTGAGATCCTCGCTCATCCGAACTCTTCTTCCTGGACTTCCGCAACGAATTACTTGATTACGCAGATGAATAAGCGCGGGCGGCGGCGGTTTGTTTCCGCCCGGTGTTCGCGCTGAGCTAACGCCTCCGGCCCAGGCGCGCACCGGCTGCTCGCGGCTCTGGCCGGGCTGTCGGGACGGACCTCGGCAGGGTCTGGATAGGCTGCTGACCGTGCAAGACAGGAAGGCAGGCGCCCCGCTTCGGATCGCGCTGCTCGGATGCGGCATCGTCGGGTCCCAGGTGGCCAGGTTGCTGGCCGAGCAGGCGACCGACCTCTCGGCCAGGGCAGGCGGCCCGCTGGAGATCGCCGGAATCGCGGTGCGCCGTCCGGAGCTTGCCAGGATCGCGGGGGTCGACGACTCGCTCCTCACCGGGGACGCGGTCAGCCTGGTGACCCGCTCCGACGTGGACATCGTGGTCGAGCTGATCGGCGGCATCGAGCCGGCCAGGTCGCTGCTGCTCGCCGCGCTCGACTCCGGCAAGTCCGTGGTGACCGCGAACAAGGCACTGCTGGCCAGCGACGGAGCCGTACTGCACAAGGCCGCCAGCGCGAACGGAGCCGACCTGTACTACGAGGCGGCCGTGGCCGGCGCGATCCCGCTGCTCCGCGCGCTGCGCGAGTCGCTGGCGGGAGACACCGTCCGCCGGGTGCTCGGCATCGTCAACGGCACCACGAACTTCATACTCGACCAGATGGACTCGCTCGGGTCCGACTTCGGCCCGGCGCTCAGCGAGGCCCAGCGGCATGGCTACGCCGAGGCCGACCCCACCGCCGACGTCCAGGGACAAGACGCGGCCTCGAAGGCTGCGATTCTGGCCAGCCTGGCGTTCCACACCGAGATCACCGCGGCCGACGTGTACACCGAAGGCATCGCGGCGGTCACCGCGGCCGACATCGCGAGCGCCAAGTCGCTCGGCTTCGTGATCAAGCTGCTGGCGATCTGCGAGCGGTATGACGGCGGCGTCTCGGTGCGGGTGCATCCGGCGATGCTGCCGAGGGTGCACCCGCTCGCGGCGGTACACGAGGCATACAACGCGGTCTTCGTGGAGGCCGAGGCGGCTGGCAGGCTGATGTTCTACGGCGCTGGCGCCGGCGGCCAGCCGACCGCCAGCGCGGTGCTCGGCGATGTCGTGGCGGTGGCGCGGAACCAGCGGGCCGGAATGCGCGGACCGGAGCCCGCGACCTATGCCGCCTTCCCGATCGTCCCCATGGCCGACGCGTTGACCAGGTACTACGTCGCGCTCGATGTAGCCGACCGGCCCGGCGTGCTTGCCCCGGTGGCCGAGAGCTTCGCCCTTCGCGGCGTGTCGATCAAGGCGGTGCACCAGGAAGGCAGGGGCGAGGACGCCAGCCTGATCATCGTCACGCACACCGCGCGCGAGTCCGCGCTCGCCGCGACCGTCGCCGAACTGCAGGCGATGGAGGCGGTGCGTGCGGTGGACAGCGTGCTGCGGGTCGAGGGTGAGGCTGGCGAATGAGGCCGCTGCCAGGCGCGGAGCGTGCGCTTCCGGCCGAAGGCGAGGACCGCGGGTGAGGCCGTGGCGCGGCGTCATCGGCGAGTATGCGGCCAGCCTTCCCGACATCGCGGCCGACGCCGTGGTGACGCTCGGAGAGGGCGGCACGCCGCTGCTGCCCGCGCCTGTGCTGTCCCAGCTCACCGGGTGCCAGGTCTACCTGAAGATCGAGGGGATGAACCCGACCGGCTCGTTCAAGGACCGGGGCATGACCGTGGCCGTGTCGCTGGCCGCGGCGCGCGGCGCCCGGACCGTGATCTGCGCGTCGACGGGGAACACGAGCGCCAGTGCCGCGGCGTACGCGGCCAGGGCGGGCCTTGGCTGCGTGGTGCTGGTGCCGCGGGGCAAGATCGCCCTCGGCAAGCTGGCGCAGGCGCTCGCGTACGGTGCGCGGCTGCTCCAGGTCGACGGCAACTTCGACGACTGCCTGGAACTGGTGCGCAAGCTGGCCGCCAGTCACGACGTGGCGGTGGTGAACTCGGTGAACGCCGACCGGCTGGCCGGCCAGAAGACCGCGGCGTTCGAGGTGATCGAAGCACTCGGCGACGCGCCGGACGTGCACTGCCTGCCGGTAGGCAACGCGGGCAACATCGCGGCCTACTGGATGGGGTACCGCGAGTACGCCGCGGCCGGGCGGTCCTCGCGGGCGCCCAGGATGCTCGGCTACCAGGCCGCGGGTGCCGCGCCGCTCGTCAGCGGCGCGCCCGTGCTCGATCCGGTGACGGTCGCGTCGGCGATCAGGATCGGCAACCCGGCTTCCTGGCAGCTCGCCGTGGCTGCCAGGGACGAGTCCGGTGGTCTGATCGGCGCTGTGACCGACGAGGAGATCCTGGACGCGTACCGGCTGCTGGCCGTCCGTGAGGCCGTGTTCGGCGAGCCGGCCTCGGCCGCCGGGGTGGCCGGGCTGCTCAAGGCGTGCCGGGCGGGCGAGGTCACGCCGGGCTCGGTGGTCGTCTGCACGATCACCGGCAACGGAGTGAAGGACCCGGACACCGCGGTGGCCGGCATGCCCGAGCCGGTTACTGTCGCCGCGGACGTGACCGCGGCCGCCGCCGAACTCGGCCTGGCGTGAGCCGGGCGGACTGGTCGGCCGAGCCGGTCACGGTGCGGGTTCCGGCGACCAGCGCGAACCTGGGCCCCGGGTTCGACTCGCTCGGCCTCGCGCTGAGCCTGCACGACGTGGTGCAGGCTCAGGTCACCGGTGGCGGGCTGGAGATCGAGGTCACCGGCATCGGCGAGCAGACCGCGAGGTACGGGGAGCGGCATCTGGTGGTGCGGGCGATGCGCGCGGCGTTCGGCGTGGTCGGGGAGCAGCCGCCGGGGCTGCGGCTGCGCTGCGCGAACGCGATCCCGCACGGATTCGGCTTTGGCTCGTCGGCCGCGGCGATCGTAGCCGGGATCATCGCCGCCCGCGCGCTGGCCGGTCCTACGGGACTGGGACTGCTGCCTGATCACGCCGTGCTGACGCTGGCCGCGGCACTGGAGGGGCACGCCGACAACGTGGCAGCGTGTCAGGCCGGGGGCCTGACCATCGCATGGGCGGGTGACGGCGCGGACCGGGCCGGCGGCGCGAGTCCGGCGAGTGCGGCTGGCGGGTCGGGTGCGGCGGGTGCGGCTGGCGGGTCGGGTGCGGCGGGTGCGGCGGGTTCGGCGGTCCGGTGCGTCCGGCTGGATCCGCTGCCCGGACTGCGGCCGGTGCTCTGCGTTCCTGCCGTGCCGCTGGCTACGGAAGCGGCACGGCAGGTACTGCCCGCGGTGGTGCCGCACGCCGACGCCGCGAGGAACGCGGCGCGCGCGGCGCTGCTGGTCGCGGCACTGACCAGGGAAGGCCTGGCGCGCGATCCTGAGTTGCTGCTTGCGGCGACGCGGGATTTCCTGCACCAGCCATACCGGGCGAGTTCGATGCCGCACACGGCTAGCTTGATCGGCGCGTTGCGGGACGCTGGCATCCCGGCTGTCGTCTCCGGAGCCGGACCGGCCGCTCTCGCACTGGTCGTGCCGGGAGTGACGCCAGGACCCGAGGTTGTCGTCGGCATTGTCGCCGCTGCCGCCGGGCAGGTGGGGGCAGACTGGTCCGTCCGGGTGCTCGAGGTCGACCGGCGGGGTGCCGCGGTGATCGACGCGGACCGCGGGACGGGGCCGACAGTCGCTCGTTTCGGCTAGCTGCAACGGGGCCGACAGGCGATCGTCTCGGCTAGCTGCGCGGCACGACGGTCGAGCGGCGGCAACCCAGGAGGAAGGCCGTGGTTGACGCCAGGCCGGTGCCCGATCGGGCGCCGGAAAGCGGAGCCAGCCTGACTTACCCCGAGTTAGAACCACTTTCGCGCCCCGGTTTGCCGGGTATCGGGTGAACTAATTCGAGTGAAGTGGGCCAACCGAGCCGGAAACACGAGCCGAATGATCTGTCTAGCCAGGGACGTCGGCCTCAGTCCCGGATCGGCGCGCGGCGTCAGTATGGCCGCCATCCGGCGCAGCGTGTCGGCGCGCAGCGCGCCGGGATCGACATCGGCGGCTGCGAGCAGCCGCAGTGCGGGGTTGCCGCCCTGGTCGATGATGCCGACGAGCAGGTGGCCCGCGGATACCGCGCCGTCGTGGCGGTGCCGAGTGAGCGGGGCTTCGAGTGAGCGGGGTGCCGAGTGAGCGGGGTTCCGAGTTCGATGGCCTTCCCCGATTCGGCGGCCATCCGGGTCCTTGGCGTGCCCCTTCCCGGCTGGCGGGGCGAGTGATCCAGCGCTACTTCCTCCCATCGCCGCCCGGCGCTTCTGACCCGCCACCGATGAACGGGCCGTTCGGAGGACAGCTGGCAGGCGGCGGAGTCCCGGGTGCGGCGCAGGGTCAGGACAGAGGCGGCTAACAGGTACCGTGCCGCTATGGGTTTTCGTGCGTGGCCCCGGCGCCGGCTGGCGGCCGTCAGCCTCCTCGTGGTGTTGCTGCTGGCGGGCGGCGCCGCGGCGATCGCAACGCATACCAGCGGCCCCGCGCCATACACCGAGCGGAATGTCCGGATTCCGGTACTCGACGGCCCGCTGAACAACCAGCATGTCGTCCTCGATGCCACGTTCTTCACTCCGGCGGGGACCGGCCGGGTGCCCGCGGTGCTGCTGGCACACGGATTCGGCGAGACCAAGGACGCCGTGCGCGGTCAGGCGATCGGCCTGGCCAGGGCCGGGTTCGCGGTGCTGACCTGGTCCTCGCGCGGGTTCGGCCGTTCCACCGGCCAGATCGCGCTTGACTCGCCGCGGTACGAAGTCAAAGACGTCGAGCAACTGGTGACCTGGCTGGCCAGGCAGCCGCGCGTGCTGCTCGACCATCCCGGTGACCCGCGGGTCGGCATCGCCGGCGCATCGTACGGCGGTGCCCTGGCACTGCTCGCGGCCGGCTACGACCACCGGATCGACGCCGTGGTGCCGCAGATCACCTGGAACAACCTGGCCACCGCGCTGTTCCCGAACGCGGCAGGCGGGCCGCCGCTGGACGGCGTCTTCAAGCGGCAGTGGGCCGGGCTGCTGTTCGTCCAGGGTGCGGTGGGCTTCGGGCCGCAGGGCGCGTCTCGGCCGGGTTCGGCTGTCTCGCCGGCCGCGGCGTGCGGCCGGTTCCTGCCGTCCGTCTGCGCCATGTACCAGCAGGTCGCTGTGCTCGGCCGGGCAACGCCGCAGGCAATCGCCCTGCTGACCGCATCGAGCCCGGCCACCGTGGCCGGCCGGATCGACGCGCCGACGCTGCTGATCCAGGGCGAGAACGACTCGCTGTTCGGGCTCGACCAGGCGGCGGCGACGTTCCGGCAGATCAGGCGGAACGGTACGCCCGTGGACCTGGTCTGGTTCGACGGCGGTCACGACGGCGGGGACCAGGAGAGCGCCAGGATCGACGCGCTCGCGATTTCGTGGTTCCGCCACTGGCTGGCCGGCTCCGGGTGGGCGGGTCAGCCCGGCTTTTCCGTTTCACGGAATCTAGGCTTCGATCCCTCGACGGGCGCTCAGTCACTCGGCGTCGCTACCGCGCCGGCCTTTCCCGGCCTGGCCGGGAGCAGGCGGACGCTGCTGCGGCTCGGCGGACCGCCGCAATGGGTGGCAAACCCGCCAGGCGGCAGCCCGCCGTCGATGTCGTCCTTCCCCGGCCTCGGTGCGCTCGGCGGGTCGTCCGGACTGGGCCTGGCATTGGACATGCCGGGTCAGAGCGCGGCCTTCCAGTCGCCGCCACTGGCCGCGCCGCTCCAGGTCACCGGGGCTTCGACGGTGCGCATCAGGGTGCGGGGACCGGTCGGGCTGACCCTGTTCGCGAAGGTCTACGACGTCGACCAGGCCGGCCACGCGATCCTGCCGTTCTCGCTGGCCGCGCCGCTGCGGCTGAGCCAGCCGTCGGCTGGGCGGGTCGTCACCGTCGTGCTGCCGACCATGGACTACCAATTCGCCGCCGGTCACCGGATCAGGCTCGTATTCACCACGACCGACTTCGGCTACGCCACGCCGGCTGCTCCAGCCCGCTACCAGGTAGCGCTGGCCAGCCCCGGCATCACGCTGCCGACCGACCCGGCCCTGGTCCTGCAGGGCCGCGGCTTGCAGTGGTGGATCTGGGTCGCCCCGCTCGTCGCGGTGCTGCTCGCCGCCTCGCTGCTGCTGACCGGCAGGCGCAGGATCGGCGCACCAGGCCAGGCCGTCGACCCGGACGTGCCACTGGACATCGTCGGGCTGACCAAGCGCTACCGGGACGGCCAGCTTGCGGTGGACGGCCTCGACCTGCGAGTGGAACGCGGGCAGATTCTCGGGCTGCTCGGCCCCAACGGGGCGGGTAAGACGACGACGCTGCGTGCCTTGATGGGCTTGATCCGGCCAGACTCAGGGACCATCACCATCTTCGGACGCCAGGTCAGTGCCGGGTCACCGGCACTGTCGAGGCTCGGCGCGTTCGTGGAGGGGCCAGGGTTCCCGCCGCACCTGTCCGGCCGGGACAACCTGCGGTTGTACTGGCAGGCGATCGGCCGCCCCGCAGCCGACCCGCACCTGGACGAGGTGCTCGGCATCGCCGGGCTCGGCAGCGCGATCGACCGCAAGGTCCGCAGCTATTCGCGCGGCATGTGCCAGCGGCTGGCAATCGCTCAGGCCATGCTCGGCCTGCCCGACCTGCTGGTGCTCGACGAGCCGCTGAACGGCCTCGACCCGCCGCAGATCAGGGAGATGCGTGATGTCCTGATCGAGTATGCGGCGAGCGGCCGGACGGTGATCCTGTCCAGCCACATGCTGGCGGAGGTGGAGCAGACCTGCACGCACGTGGTCGTCATGCATCTCGGCAGGCGGATCGCCGCCGGTCCGGTGGAGCAGATCAGCGGTGACGGCGGGGCACTGCTGATCGGCACGCCAAGTCCGGCGCGGGCGGCGACGGTCCTAAGCGGCCTGGGCGGGGTCGTGAACGTCGAAGTACACGCGGAGGGCGTGCTCGTGCATCCAGGTGAGGTGTCGGCGTCCGACCTGGTCGTGGCGCTGGTCATGGCCGGGATCGCGGTCGAGCGGGTGGCGCCGAGCAGGCGGCTTGAGGACGCGTTCCTCGCGCTGATCGGGCCGGTCGAACAGGTGGGCCTGGCCGGGACGGCAAACGGGGCCGCACCGGACCCGGCGCAGACGGCGAAGGCGGTGAAATGAGCGGGCAGACGGAGCGGCCGGCGCCGGAGCTGGCGGGGACGGCGGACTCACCGGCGGTAACCGGGACGGCGGGGCGGGCGGGGACGGCGAGGCCGGCCAGGTTGGCGGCTTCCGCTGGGTACAGCCCGCGCCGGACGCTGCCGCTGAAGGTCGAGGCCGTCCGGCAGCTACGCCGCCGCCGGACACTGATCACCTTCGGCCTGCTGCTCGTCCTTCCCTGGATCCTTGTCGGCGCATTCGAACTCAGCGGTAACGTGCCCGCTGACCCCCAGACACCTGGCCTGGTCACGGCCGCGACTGTGGGCGGGCTGAACTTCGCCGGGTTCGCGTTCTTCGCGTCCGCGGGATTCTTGCTCGTGGTCGCCGTCGCGCTGTTCTGCGGTGATACCGTCGCCACCGAGGCGAGCTGGGCTTCCCTGCGCTACCTGCTCGCCGCGCCGGTGCCGCGTGCGAGGCTGCTGCGGCAGAAGCTGATCGTCGCGCTGGCGTACTCGGCGGTGGCGGTAACCGTCGTGCCACTGATGTCGCTGCTGGCCGGGACGGTCGCATTCGGCTGGCATCCGCTCAAGCTGCCAGGTTCCGGGCTGGAACTGAGCACCGGGGCGGCCTTCGGCCGGCTTGGGATCGTCCTGGTTTACGTGCTGATCACTGAACTCGTGGTCGCCGGGCTGGCCTTCGTGCTCTCGGTCTCGACCGACTCGCCGCTCGGCGCGGTCGGCGGCGCGGTCGGCGTGATCATCGTCAGCAACATCCTCGATGCCATCACCGCGCTCGGAACCTGGCGGCGGCTGCTGCCCACGCACTGGCAGTTCTCCTGGCTGAACGCGTTGCAGCCGCAGATCAACTGGACGCCGATGGTCGAAGGCGCGGTGGTGTCGTTCTGTTATGCCGTCGTGCTGGTCGCGCTGGCCTTCCGCCGGTTCCGTGCGAAGGACATCGTTTCTTGAGCCGCGAGCCGGGCGGGGATTCGGACCCGGCGCAAGGCGCGGTCGCCGCCCGCGGCACCGGGCCGGATGCGGGGCGCGGCGAAGGGCCGGATGCGGGGCGCGGCGAAGGGCAGGATGCGGGGCGCGGCACCGGGCCGGTGGCGCTGCGCACCATCGTCCGCGAGTGGGGGCGGATCGGCTGCATCGGATTCGGCGGCCCGCCCGCGCATATCGCCCTGCTCCGCAAGCTCTGCGTCGAGCAGCGCGGCTGGCTGTCGGCCGACGAGTTCGAGGACGGCATCGCCGCGACCAACCTGCTGCCCGGGCCGGCCTCGACCCAGCTCGCGATCTTCTGTGCCTGGCGGCTGGCTGGGCCGGCGGGCGCGCTGATCGGCGGGGCCTGCTTCATCCTGCCCGGTCTGGTCGTGATCCTGGCGCTCGCGGTGCTGTTCCTGGCGGCGCACCCCCCGCTCTGGGTAGCCGGCGCCGCGGCCGGCGCCGGCGCGGCTGTGCCCGCAGTCGCCGCCGCCGCAGCGGCCGGCCTGATGCCGGCGAGTTGGCGCCGAGCCGCAGTCGTGCCTGCCGCCTCGGGCGGGGCTCCCACGCCGGGTGCGGCCGGCGGTGCGGGTCGGGCTCCGGCGCCGGGTGCGGCCGGCGGTGCGGGCGCTGCTGCTGCCACGGGCCGGTTGGATTGGCGGCACGTTCGCTGGTTGGTCTACCTCCTGGCCGGTGGCGTAGTCGGCGCGCTGGCCGGGCCGTTCCTCGTCCTGATGCTCGCAGCGTGTGGCCTGGCCGAACTGGCCGTGCGTGCGTGGCGTAGCGCGAGCGGCGCTGGGGTCGGCGGGAGTAGGGCCGGCAGCGCTAGGTCGGGCGGTTCGGGATCGGGCGGTTCGGGATCGGGCGGTTCGGGATCAGGCGGCCGGATCGGAGCGCTGCTCCCGTTGACCCTGGCGGCTCCGGCTGCTGCCGGTGGGCTGCTCGCGCTGGCGTGGGTGGCTCTCAAGGTCGGGGCGCTGTCCTATGGCGGCGGTTTCGTAATCGTCCCGCTGATGCAGCACGACGCGGTGCGCACCTACCACTGGATGACTGGCGCGCAGTTCCTGAGCGCGGTGGCCCTTGGCCAGGTGACGCCTGGCCCGGTCGTTCAGACCGTCGCCGTGGTCGGCTTCGCCGCCGCGGGGGTGGCCGGCGGCGTGCTGGCCGCGCTGATCGCGTTCGCGCCATCGTTCGCGTTCGTGCTCGCAGGCGCATCACGATTCGCCGCACTCCGGCGTAACGCGCGAGTCCAGGCATTCCTCACCGGAGCGGGACCAGCCGCTATCGGGGCGATCGCCGGGTCCACGATCCCGCTCGCGCTCGCGCTTGCTCACCTGTGGCAACTCGCGGTGCTTGGCCTGGCCGTTATCTGGCTGCTGGCGCTGAGGCGGAGCGTTGTCACCGCGATTGTGGGCGCGGCTGGCCTGGGCATGGTCGCAGTTCTGGCCGGTGCGCCGCTGGCCTGAGCAAATCGGTACTAGCCGAACAGCCAGCCGGTCACCTACGGGCGGCGCCCGTCGGTGTGGCTGCGTCCCGGACAATGAATGTGGCCGCTCATTCCGGCCAGACGCTGATGCGGCTACCGAGCGAAACCGGCTAATCCGTGTATACGCCTAATTTAGGGCGGTTCTGAGCGGAGCGTAGGTGACCAGGGCCTGGGCGGACATGCTGCGAGGTGACGGTCCGGCAATTAGTCCCTTTTCAGGCGTTGACACGCGGCCAGTGAGCACCCTAAATTTCAGTTGTGTTCGATTACGGAACTGCTGTGCGCTAGGCGCACGTCCCCGCCGGGTCCCGGTTCTTGGATTGAGGCAATTGTCGCTGAGCCAGAGAGCTGAGCCCCCGCCAGGGAGGGTCGGCAATCCCGGCCGAGTCGGCACGCAGCCGCCGCCGACTCCCTAAGCCGGGGATAGGTTAGGACAAACACACACAGCCAGGGGTATCGCGACGGACACTATCAAGCACACGCGCACCCAGGTCGGCATCGTTGGCGCCGGCCCGGCGGGGCTGCTGCTCTCGCATCTGCTCGCGCTGCGCGGCATCGACACGGTCGTGGTGGAGATCCGCAGCCGTGCCTACTGCGAGGCGCGGCAGCGGGCGGGCGTCCTGGAGGACGGCACCGTCCGGCTGCTGCGCGAGGCGGGCCTGGCGGCGCGGCTGGACCGCACTGGGCTTGAGCACGGCGGCATCTACCTCCAGTTCGCCGGCGAGCGGCACCATCTCGACTTCCGCGCGCTGACTGGCGGCCGGACCGTGACCGTCTATGCCCAGACCGAGGTAGTAAAAGACCTCATAGCGCAACGGCTTGCGGATGGCGGTGCCGTCCACTTCGACGTGACCGACACCGAAGTTGATCGTCTGAAGACCGATCGCCCGGTACTGTGCTACACGAGCGCCGATGGCACCAGGCACGAAATCGAGTGTGACGCGATCGCCGGCTGCGACGGGTTCCACGGAATCTGCCGCCCGGCGATCCCGCGGCATCTGATGACGGTCACCGAACGCGAGTACCCGTTCGCCTGGCTGGGCATCCTGGCCGATGTGCCGCCGTCTACTGACGAGCTGATCTACGCCCATCACGCGAACGGGTTCGCGCTGCACAGCTTGCGCAGCCCGACCGTCAGCCGGCTGTACCTGCAGGTCGATCCGGACGAGTCGCTCGGCAACTGGCCGGACGAGGAGATCTGGGACGAGCTGGCGCGGCGGTTCGAAATGCCCGGCTGGACGCTGAAGACCGGACCGGTGCTGGACAAGTCGATCACTCCGATGCGCAGCTTCGTCAGCGGGCCGATGCGGTACGGGCGGCTGTTCCTCGCGGGCGACGCCGCGCACATCGTGCCGCCGACCGGCGCGAAGGGACTCAACCTGGCGATGGCCGACGTCGCGGTGCTGGCCCCGGCGCTGGACAGCCTGTTGCACGGCGACCCGGGCCCGGCCGATACCTATTCTGACACCTGCCTGCAACGGGTCTGGCGGGCCACGCACTTCTCCTGGTGGATGACGACCATGCTGCACCGTACCCCGGGCGCGGACGCGATGGAAGCCGCGCTCCAGCTCTCCCAGCTCCGCTACGTCGCCCGCTCGCGTGCGGCGGCGACCTCGCTGGCCGAGAACTACACCGGCTACCCCGAACTGCCCGGCCTGGCCAGGCCGGGCTAACCGAACTGATGCTAACCGAACTGATGCTAACCGAACCGACGCCGCGCCAGCCGACGCCGCGCCAGCCGGTGCCCACTCAACGGAAAGAGCACTGCCAGCCATGATGCGCACTACCCCGCCATTCCGTGCCGACCACGTCGGCAGCCTGCTCCGCCCGGCGAACCTGCTCGCAGCGCGTGACCAGTTCGCAGCTGGCCAGATCGACGCCGCGCAGTTGCGGGTGACCGAGGACGCGGCGATCGCCGACGTCGTCGCGATGCAGAAAGAGGTCGGCCTGCAGACGGCCACCGACGGCGAGTTCCGCCGGGCGTCCTGGCACATGGACTTCATCTACCAGCTCGGCGGGATCAGCAAGGCCCCGGGCAACCTCGCGGTGAAGTTCCGCAGCGCGCAAGGCAGCATCGAGTTCACCCCGGCCGCCCTGCACGTGGGCAGCAGGATCAGGCTGGACCGCACGATCTTCGAGGACGACTTCCGCTACCTGCAATCCGTGGTGACCTCGGCCACTCCCAAGCTCACGATCCCGTCGCCGAACATGGTGCACTACCGGGGCGGCCCTGCATCCATCGACCACGATGTCTACCCGGACATGGAAGAGTTCTGGTCCGACCTGTCGGCCGCCTACGCCGAGCAGGTCCGCAGGCTCGGCGAGCTGGGCTGCCGGTACCTTCAGCTCGACGACACCAGCCTGGCCTACCTGAACGACCCGGCGCAGCGGGCCGAGATCGCCGAACGCGGCGAGGACGCCGAGCACCTGCACCTGCGTTACATCCGCCAGGTCAACGACGCGATCGGGGGCCGCCCCGAAGGTATGGCCGTGACCACGCACATGTGCCGAGGCAACTTCCGCTCGTCCTGGGCGGCCGAAGGCGGTTACGACTTCGTGGCCGAGGCTCTCTTCAGCGAACTAGGCGTTGACGGCTTCTTCCTGGAGTACGACGACGAGCGGTCCGGCGGGTTCGAGCCGCTGCGGTTCGTGCCGAAGGGCAAGATGGTGGTACTCGGCCTGGTCACCACCAAGCGCGGTGCGCTTGAGGACAAGGACATGCTCAAGCGGCGGATCGACGAGGCGGCCAGGTTCGTCCCGCTCGACCAGCTCTGCCTCTCCCCGCAGTGCGGGTTCTCCTCGACAGTGGAGGGCAACGTGCTGACCGCCGACGAGCAGGCGGCCAAGCTCCGCCTGATCGTCGAGGTCGCGCACGACGTCTGGGGTTGAGGCACAGTAGTGATAAGTCGGCTACCGCCTCTGCCCCAGCCACCAGACCCCATTACCTGCCCCGCCATGGTTGACGCGCGGGTGAGATCCCAACGACATCGATGGCCCGTAGGTGTCGTCAGAGCAGCACCAACGGGCCATCGATGTCGTTTGACACGAGGGGCGGGGGCGGCGCGGTAGTGGAGGCTGGGCGGTGGCTGGCCGCGCAGCGGGGGGAGAGAGGGGAGAGGGAGGAGAGATGAGAGGGAGGGGAGAGAGAGGAGAGAGAGGAGAGAGAGGAGAGAGAGGAGGGGGCTTGTTAGGGGGTGAGCTGGGTGTCTGTTGGCATTTTAGGCGCGGGCAGGGTGCCGTCCGCTGGCCGCCGGAGCCAGTACCCGACGGGGAAGAGCCGGATGCCGAAGCGGTCGGAGATCAGGCCCCACAGGCCGCGCGGGGCCCAGATCGCCACGACCATGGCGACCAGGCCGAGAATGATGAAGTACCAGGTTCCTTCGTTCGAAAGCGTCTGCTGGAGCACGAAGAAGACGATCGTCCCCAGGATCGGTCCTTCGATCGAGCCGATGCCGCCGATGATCGTGATGAAGATCATCTCGGCGGACCACTGGACGCTGAACGCGGACAGCGGCTCCACGAACTGCTGGCTGATGATGTAGAGGGCACCGGCCGCACCGCAGCCTATCGCCGCGACAAGGAACACCAGTTGCTGCGTCCACGCCACCCGCGCCCCGATGCTGCGCGCACCTGTCTCGTCGTCCCTGATGGCGGTGAGCACCAGGCCGACCGGGCTGCGCAGCAGGTAGTAGACGGCGGCCAGGACGATCACCGTGACCGCGAGCGTGGCCCAGTAGGTATAGGCGGTGAGGAATGTCGGGTTTGACGGCAGGCCGGGCAGCCCCGTTCCCGTCCCGCCGCCGAGGGAGGATATCTGGCTGATGATCAGCTCGCACACCGAGGCGATGACCCACATCGTGATGGCGAAATAACCGGTGCGCAGCCGGGAGACCAGCCACCAGACCGGAAGGCCCACAATGCCGCACAACAGCGCCGCGGGCAGGATCCCCAGGAACGGGCCGACCCCGTGCTGGGCAAGGATCAGCACGAAATAGGCGCCGAGTCCGATGAAGGCCTGCTGGCCGACCGAGACCAGGCCGCCGTAGCCAGCGAGCAGGTTCCACATGCTGGCCATGACCACGAGCGTGAAGAATTGCGCGAGCAGGCTCGTGGTGCCGGAGTGCACCCGGTAGGGCAGGTCGCCGAGAATCGCCACGACCGCGATGGCGGCGATGCCAGCCCACAGCGTCGAGCGTCTCGCCCTGGTCACCTTGACCTGCTCGCCCGGCTCGGCGGACGGCGGGAGCGGCGCGTCCGAGGCGGCAGGCTGCTGGTCTACGGAACTCATGCGGGCTCCCTGCGGCTCGTGATTCCCTGCGGCCTGAGCACCAGGATCGCCAGGAACAGCAACTGCCCGGCCAGGACCTGGTCGGCCGCGCTGAACTGAGCACCGATCTGTTGGGCGACGCCGAGGAGTATCCCGCCGGCCAGCGTGCCCCACAGCGAGCCCAGGCCGCCGATCACTACCGCCTCGAACGCGTAGAGCAGCAAGGTGTCCGTGCCCGTGGTCGGGCCGAATTGCGACATCATGCCGCTGGCCAGCCCGGCGAGCGCTACCGTCCCGAACGCGATGGCGGCGGCGAGGCCGAAGACATGCCGGTAACTGACGCCGGAAAGCTGCGCGGCCTCGGGGTCGTCAGCGACCGCCCTGATCAGCCTGCCGTTCGCCGTCGAGGACAGGAAGTACTGCAAGCCGAGCAGCACGACGACGGCCACCATGAGGACGACGAGGTCCAGGTAGGCGATGGTGATCTGGGAGCCGATGCCGAACGAATCGCTGACCAGCGAGCCGATGTCGATGGAGTGGCTGTTCGCGGACAGGTACTGCTGCAGGCCGTTCTCGATGACCACCGAGAGCCCGAAGGTCACTAGCAACGTCGTCAGCACGCTGCGGTTCAGTGCCGCCTGGAACAGTGTTCGCTGCACGACATAGCCGATGACCGCGAAGATCGGCACGACGATCAGGAACGACAAGGCCGCGGGCACGTGGGTGACCGCGACGACGCCGATCGCGATATAAGCAGCGCTGACGGCCAGGTCACCGTGCGCCAGGTTGATGACGTTCATGACGCCGAACATCAGCGAGAGCCCGCAGGCGAACAGGGCGTAGAGCCCGCCGAGCAAGATCCCCTGGACGACCGTGTTGACCCAGATCATGCGATCGCTCCCGGAGTTCCTTCTGATCCTGGCCGCCCGGAGGCCGCGGCGGTGGTGCCGTCAGGTGCGCCGTTACCGTTACCGTTACCGGTCCCGATGCCGAAGTAGGCGCCCTCGATCTGCGCGGGTGTCAGGTCGGCCGGCGCACCCGCGAGCGTGATCCGGCCTTCGAGCAGGCAGTGCACCCAGGACGCGACGCGCATCGCCTGGCTGACATCCTGTTCGACGAGCAGGATCGTGAGGCCGGACGCGATCAGTTGCGGGAGCAGGTCGTAGATGCGGCGCACCACCACGGGCGCCAGCCCGAGCGAGAGCTCGTCGAGCAAGAGCACCCGCGGGTTGGAGAGCAGTGCCCGGCCGATCGCCACTGCCTGCTGTTCACCGCCGGAGAGCTGCGCGGCGTGCTGAGAGCGCCGGTCCCGCATCCAGCCGAACAGGTCATAGACCCGGTCCAGGTTCCACGGTCCCGGGCGCGCACTCGTCCGGCCCACGAGCAGGTTCTCCTGCAGGGTCAGCGAAGGGAACAGCCTCCTGCCCTCGGGAACGAGTGCTATCCCCGCGGCGACGCGCCGCTCCGGGCGCATCCTGGATAGGTCGGAACCGTCGAGCAGGATGGAGCCGGCGGTGGGCCGGTGCAGACCCGCGATCGTGCGCAGCAGCGTGGACTTGCCGGCGCCGTTGGCGCCGATCATCGCCTGCACGTTGCCTGCGGGAAGGCTCAGGCTCACGCCACGCAGTGCCTGAAGCTGGCCATGGTGCACGGACAGGCGGCGCACTTGCAGCAGTGGCGGGCCCCCGGTCAGCTCGCTCATCTAGTCCTCCCGCTCGGCACGGCGCGCGGGGGCGTGCTCGCCCGTGTGCTCGCCCGCGTGCAGCGAGGCGGTGACCTCTGTCCCGAGGAACACCTCGCGCACCTCGGGCAGGGCGAGAACCGCGTCGGGCGCGCCGTCGCCGATGAACTTGCCGCCGGACAGGCAGAGCAGGCGCCGGACCGTCGCGGTAAGCGCGTGCACCACGTGTTCGATCCACAAGATGGCCACGCCCTCGTCGCGGATACCGTTGACGATCGTGATGAGCTGCGCCACTTCCGGGTCGGTAAGGCCGCCGGCGACCTCGTCAAGCAGCAGCAGCTTCGGGTTCGTGGCGAGCGCCCTGGCGACTTCGAGCCGCTTGCGGGAGAGCAGCCCGAGTCGCTCGGCCGGACTGTTCGCATCGCTCGCCAGCCCGGTTCGGTCAAGGACGGCGGCGGCTCTGGCATAGCTTGGCCGGTGCCTCAGCCCGGCTCCCTGCTGCACGGCCACGAGCACGTTCTCGAAGACGGTCATCGCGCCGAAGGGCTTGGGTACCTGGTAGGTCCGCCCGATGCCGAGCCGGCACCTGGCGGCCGAGTCCAGCTTGGTGACCTGCGCGTCACCGAAGATGATCTCGCCGGAGGATGGCGCGAGGTCGCCGGAGATCAAGCCGAACAGGCTGCTCTTGCCGCCGCCGTTCGGTCCGACGATCCCCACCAGGTCACCGGCCCCGATGGAAAGCGACAGGTTGTCCGCGACCACGACCCTGCCGAAGCTCTTGCCGAGACCCTCGAGCCTCAGCAGGGTCGTGCCCGCGGTGTCAGGCATTCGTTGGCTCTAGATTCGCCTGGACCTGGACGTTGGAGTTCAGCGAGTTGTCCACAACCGTCATCTCGAACGGGAACTGGCCGGTGGACTTCTTCCACTGCACGCCGACCGGCTGGATAATGCCGACGCCCGGCGCCGGGCCGGCCGCGAAGTTGAGCGACCCGCACATGCCCGTGTAGTTCACGTTGTGCAGGGCGCTGGCGACCTCCGTCTTGTCGTGCGGGTCACTGACCGCGCCGAACGCCTCCTTCGCCACTTCGAACAGCGAGTAGCTCGAGCCGATCGACTGGACCCACTGATTGCCGGTCGCCTGCTGGTAGCCGTCGGCGAGCGCCTTGGCTGATATCCCGGTCAGCGAAGACGTGTTGGGCATGTACGGCCCCCACCACGAGTCGGTGGCCACGTTGTTGACGAGATCACCGAGGGCGACGATGTCCGCGGGGAAGAGCAGCACCTTGGCGACTGTCGCGATCTTCGGCTTGAAGCCCTGCTGCGAGGCCTGCTTCCAGAACGTGTTGAAGTCAGGCGGGATCGGGCAGTTGCTGAAGACCTCGCAGCCCTTGTTCTTGAAGAGCGAGATCATCGAACTGAAGTCCGTCGTCAGGTCCTGGTAGGCGCCGCCGTCCACGACCTTGTAACCAGCCTGCTGGATCAGCGGCTCGAAGCCCTCGCGGAACGCGGTGCCGTCGGCGTCCTTGGGGTACTGGCAGGCCACGACCTTGTTGGTGTGCACGCGGTTCCACATCGGCGCGAAGCAGCCCTGGAACTCTTTCAGGCCGAAGAAGAACGTCGTGCAGTACTTGAAGGTCTGCGTCGGGCTGACCGGGTTGCCGCCGAGGCCCGCGTACCACGACTCCCACGGCACGACCGTGGACAGGCATGGCGTCTGGAGCTTCTCGCACGCGCTCGCGACCGGGTTGGTGGTCTCCGGAGTCGACGTGGTGAGGATCAGGTCGGCGTGGTTCTGCAGGATGAGCTGCTGCGCCACCTGCCCGGCCCTGGTCGGGTCCGACTGGCTGTCCTGGACCACGATGTCGATCTTGTAGGTCTTGCCGCCGATCTTGATGCCGTTCTTGTAGACCGAGCTCTGCTTGATCTGGTCCAGCACGTACTTGTCGCCGGAGGCGAAGCCTGCCAGCGCACCGGTCAGCGGGGTGATGAAGCCGATGGTGATGGTGCCGGTCGCGCCTGAACCAGCGCCCTTCAGGCCCGAACTGCAGGCGCTGAGGATTCCGCCAGCACCCATGGCGAGAGTGCCAGCGCCCACTCCCCTGAGCAGAGAACGCCGGGAGATCTGTTGATCTTTGAGCGCTCCGTGGTCCGCTTCATGACGGTCCATACGTTTCCTCCGAGATTCAGCGCCCGCGAGCCGCCAGGCAGTGGAATGCCGGCACGCGCGTCGATGGGCTGCCGACACTTCAGGACAGGTACCGCAGGATGTTCGCTTGGCGTACGACTATACGCAATGTAGAACTTAGCTAGCGATCTTACCCACTGTCAACGGGCTTCGGGTAACGGCAGATAGATCAGGAAACGCGTATAAGGCGCCGCCGCTGCCGTTCCTGGCGCCGGGGCGCCGCGTACTCGTCAGCGCGACTGGGACTTGAGATCCGCCTCGATGTCACGCGCAGTCGCGAGCAGTGCCGGGAGCAGTTCGGTGCGCATCGCGGCGGCACTGACCCGGCTCGCGTGCGCCGAGACGTTGATCGCAGCGGTGACGGCGCCGGACGATCCCCGGATCGGCGCGGCGATCGCGCGCAGCCCTTCTTCGAGCTCCTGGTCGACGATCGCGTAGCCCTGCCTGGCGACATCGTGGAGCACCTGCCGGAGCTGCTCAGGGTCGGTCACCGTGTGCTCGGTGAACGTCTCGAAGCTGGCATCGGCGAGGTAACGGTCAAGCTCCTCGTTGCTCATCGCTGCGAGCAGCACCCGGCCCATCGACGTGGCGATGGCAGGGAACCTGGTGCCGACCGAGATGGCGACCGTCATGATCCGCTTGGTCGGCACTCGCGCCACATAGACGATCTGATGACCGTCGAGGACCGAGATCGACGTGGACTCGTGCAGTTTCGCGGAAAGTGCCTCAAGGTGCGGCGCCGCGACCTCGGGCAGGGCAAGCCCGGACAGGTAGGCGTAGCCGAGTTCGAGTACCCGGGGCCGCAACGAGAACTCCCTGCCGTCGCTTCGAACGTAGCCGAGCTTGACCAGTGTCAGCAGGAACCGGCGAGCGGCGGCCCTGGTCAGTCCGGTGGCGCGGGCGACCTCGCTGAGGCTCAGCCGTTCGCGGTCCGGCCCGAACGCCCTGATCACCGCAAGGCCGCGGTCTAGCGACTGCACGAAATCGCTGTCCCTGGCCTGGCCGCTGTCGGCGGCCGGGCCAGTTCGCTGGTCCGGCGTCAGGCCGGCGGCAGAGCCAGGTTCTCCGTCCGGCGCGAGCGCTGCACCGGCGGTGCCGGCTCCGGTACTCGTGCCTTCGCCGTTGGCCATGGACTCCCCGTCAGCCGGATGGTGATCGCCTTGCTCTGAAGCGTTCGCAGTGCGGCCAGAAGTTCTCATCTCATTGCATGGTAACGCGGTGACCAGGGGTCCGGATTAGCGTGGCCGGCCGGATACCGTCCGCGGCTGACCGAGCAGCACGGCGGTGACCTCGCCGGGCGAGGAGACATTGGCCAGGTGCGCGGCGCCGCGGATCACGGCGAGCCGTGCGCCCCTGATCGCGGACGCGATCGCCGCGCCGTGGGCCGGCGGCGTGGCGGGATCCTCAGCTCCGGAGATGACGATGGTCGGTGCGGTGACGGACCGGAGACTGCTGCGCAGGTCCATCCCGGCGATCGCGGCGCAGCAGCCCGAGTAGCCGACGGGGTCGGTGCGCTCCAGTTCGGCGGCGAACGCCGCGGCCACGGCAGGCTCGCGGTTGACGAACGCCGGGGTGAACCACCGGCCGATCGACGCCGTGCTGATCGAGGCAAGGCCACTCACCTGGACCTGGTCGGCTCGCGCCAGCCAGCCCGAAGCGGGCGGCAGGTATGCCGAAGTACAGACCAGGCCGAGCGAGCCGATCCGGTCGGGATGGTTCGCTGCCAGCCACATCCCGATCATGCCGCCGAGCGAGATCCCGCAGTAGCCGGCCTGCCTGATGTCGTGCTGGTCGAGCAGCGCGAGCACGCCGGCTCCGAGATCGCCGAGGGTATAGGGCCCAGCCGGGGCCGCCGAGCCGCCGTGCCCTGGCAGTTCGAACCTGAGGAGCCGGAAGTGAGCGCGCAGCGCGGGCAGTTGCCGCTTCCAGACCGCGCAGGAGGTGCCGAGTGAGTTCCCGAGCACCAGGACCGGCGCCCCCGGTGGCCCGTCCAGCGATGCGGTCAGCGGCATCGGCACGGACAATGCGTGACCTGGCGTGGGCCGGCCGGTGTCAGGCATCGCCGAACGCAGCTTCAGACATCGAAGAACACGGTCTCCTGGTCGCCCCGCAGCCGGATATCGAAGGTGAACTCCCCGGCCGGGGCGCCGGGCGTGGCGGACGCGACAAGCGTCGCCGCGCGCTGGACGTCGGGCAGCGCGCTCAGCACCGGGTCCGCCGCGTTCGCCTCGGTCTCGTCGGGGAAGTAGATCCTGGTCACCACGCGGTCAAGCAAGCCCCTCGCGAAGACAGAGACGTCCAGGTGCGGGGCTTCGGTGCGGCCGTCCGGGCAGGGCAGCGGGCCGGGCCGCAGCGTGACGAGCCGGTACCGGCCGTGCTCGTCGGTCGGGCACCTGCCGAACCCGCGGAACCCCGGCGTGGCCGGCTGCGCGCCGCCGCGCGGGTCGTCCGGATGAGCGAACCTGGAATCGGGCCCGGCCTGCCAGGTCTCGACCAGCGCGTCGGCTACCGGTTCGCCTTCCACGTCGAGTACCCGGCCGGTGACGGTGATCGCCCCGGCTGCCCCTTCCGGCACCGCGAACGAGCCGTCCGGCCAGGGCAGGCCGATGGCGAAGAACGGGCCGATCGTCTGCGACGGAGTGAGCGGCAGGTTCGCCGGTCCGGCGGAGATACTCACTGGTCCTCCTGCGATTCGAAGACGGTCGCGCCGCGGCCGCGCAACACGATGTCCCACTGGAATCCGAGTGCCCACTCCGGTTCGGTCGTGCTGAGATCGAAGCTAGCGATCATCCGCTCCCTGGCTTTGGGGTCAGGTACCGAGTTGAAGATCGGATCGTGCGGGAAGAGCGGGTCGCCGGGGAAGTACATCTGGGTGACCAGGCGTTGCGTGAACGCCCGGCCGAACAGCGAGAAGTGGATGTGCGCCGGGCGCCAGGCGTTGAGGTGGTTCTTCCATGGATAGGCGCCGGGCTTGAGCGTCACGAACCGGTACCTGCCCTGCGAGTCGGTCATGCACCGGCCCGCGCCGTCGAAGTTCGGGTCGAGCGGTGCCCGGTGGTCGTCGACCTGGTGCCGGTAGCGGCCGGCCGCGTTCGCCTGCCAGATCTCGATCAGCGTGTCAGGAACCGGCCTGCCGTCGGAGTCCAGCACCCGGCCGGTCACGATGATCCGCTCGCCGAGCGGTTCGCCGGAATGCCGCGTCGTCAGGTCGGCGTCCGCCGCGGTGACCCGCTCCGCGCCGAGCAACGGCCCGGTCACTTCGGTCAGCAATTGCGGCAGCGGCACCAGCGGCTGGAGCGGCGCACGCAACGTGGACGATCGGTATGCGGGCGAGTTGAGCGGCGGGTGGACTCCCGCCGGCCGCTGGTACTGCGGCAAGATCAGCTCGCCGGCGGCGGTGGAACGCGAATCGGCCGTCATCGGGCTGCTCCTTCTGTGCTGCTGGCGGACTGGGCCGCTGAGGCGATCGTACTGACCGCGATGGTCTTGCTGGCCTGCGCGGTCTTGCCTGCCTGGGCGGTCTTGCTGGCTGGCATGGTGGCGAGCAGCCGGCGCAGCGCCCGCAGTTCGGCGTCCGACGGCGGCGGGATCTCCGCGAGGTCCGCCGATACCCGCAGTTCCCAGCCCGTCTTCGCCTCGACGTCCGCGACCCGAACTCCCTGGTAGATGCCGGTCAGCACTAGCTCCGAGGTCACCGGGTCCGGCGCCAGGACGCCGAGGTCGGTGATGACCCGCCGCGGGCCGGCCCCGGTGAGGCCGAGCCGCTGCCTGCTGCCCGGCCCGTCGCCGAACCCTACCGAGGTGACGAAGTCGACCCGCTCGACGAACGTGCGGCGCGACTGGCGGATGACTACGATCACCTCTTTGCAGGCCGCGGCGATCTCCGGCGCGCCGCCCGCGCCCGGCAGCCGGACCACCGGACTGGCGTAATCGGTGCCGATCACGGTCGTATTGATGTTGCCGAACTTGTCGAGCTGAGCGGCGCCGAGGAAACCGACGTCGATCCGGCCCGGCTGCAGCCAGTAGTTGAAGATTTCGGGCACGCTGACCACCGAGTCGGCCGTCTGCGCGAGGATGCCGTCCCCGATGGACAGCGGCAGCACGTCTGGCTTGGCGCCGATCGTGCCTGACTCGTAGATCAGCACGAGATCGGGCGCGTGCGTCGTGCGGGCCAGGTTCGCGGCCTCGCTGGGCAGCCCGATCCCCACGAAGCACGTCATCCCGTTGCGAAGCGCACGGGCCGCCGTCACGGTCATCATCTCGTCCGAGGTATAGCTCATCGTGCTTCTCCGGTCGCGGCGGACGTAGCGGGAACCAGTGGCGTGCCGTCGCCCGCACCGTCGCCGCGACGGTACACCTGCTCGTCCAGCCAGGCGGCAAAGCTAGCCCGGTCCCTGCTCACCGCGTCCCACGCCAGGTAGAAGTCGTTGTCTCTGGCTGAGTAGTCCAGCGCGTAGGACGGGTGCGCGCCACCCGGCGCGAGCGCGACGTAGCTGACTGTCCACCAGGGCAGCACGACCGCACCGGGCCGGGGATCGAGAACGTCCACGATCTCCTCGACCGTGACCACAGCGCGCGACGCGGCGAGCACGGCTTCCTTCTGCACCCCGGTGATTCCCCAGAACTGGACGTTACCCTGCTGGTCCGCACGTTGCGCATGGATCACGGTCACGTCGGGCCGCAGCGCCGATACGGCGGTGAGCGTCTCACCGGTGAACGGGCAGACGATCTCGGCGACCCCGCTCGTCCGCGCGGGCAGGCCAGTGCCACGGTAACCGCGCAGGATCGCGAACGGCAGGCCGGACGCGCCGGCCAGGTACCTGTTGGCCATCCCGGCGTGGCTGTGCTCCTCGATCTCCAGCGGCACCGGCCAGGAGTTCTCGACCGCGTCCCTGAACCGGTGCAGCGAGCCGACCCCGGGATTGCCCGCCCAGGAGAACACCAGCTTGCTTGCGCAGCCCGCGCCGATGAGCTGGTCGTAGATGACATCGGGAGTC
Organism: Streptosporangiaceae bacterium; assembly: GCA_035533915.1. Classification (GTDB taxonomy): domain Bacteria; phylum Actinomycetota; class Actinomycetes; order Streptosporangiales; family Streptosporangiaceae; genus Chersky-822. The sequence goes on along the minus strand of DATLSX010000160.1, from coordinate 37,291 downwards.
ATTCTGACCAGCGTGAGGTCGCGGCGTCGCTGCCTGATCACCTCATGACCAGCGGCATGCGGGATCAGGTGCGTGAAGCCCTCCATGGCGACCGTGTCGCCGTCGTGTACCGCCGCGGCTACCGCCTCGGCCAGCGACATGATCTGAGCCACCCCGCACCAGCCTTCCTCGCCGCGTCTACCGAAACGATATCGATCGGTCGCTAAGTGAACAACTGTGCGGACTACGAAGCATTCTCCACGACTCGGGCGGCGATGGCGAACGCGTGGTTCGCGGCAGGCACGCCGGCATAGATAGCGACGTGCAGCAGCACCTCCTGGATCTGGTCTGGCGTCAGGCCGTTGCGCAGCGCGGCCCGGAGGTGCATGGCGAGTTCCTCGTCCTGCCGTAGCACGACCAGGGCGGTCAGCGTGATCATGCTGCGCTCGGCGCGGGACAAGCCTGGCCTGGACCAGACCTCGCCCCACGCATACCTGGTGATCAGATCCTGGAACGGGGCCGTGAAGCCAGTGGTGCTGGTCACGGCCCGGTCCACGTGGTCGTCGCCGAGAACTTCGCGGCGGACTCGCATGCCTTGCTCGGCGCGCTCTTCGTCGTTCAGCATGCGGCCAGACTAGGGGTCAGGCCTGCGGTGGTCGCCCGTGGCTACTGGGTGTGCCAGGCCCCGAACAGCGTGATCTTGCCGGTGTAATGCGCGTAGAGGGCGATGTAGCCGTTCCCGCCACCGTTGACCGGGCCGATCTGTCCGCTCCAGTTGAATTCGGAGGCAAAGGGGCACCGCACCTCCCCGAGCAGGTACACCTTGCGGTTGTGCGGCGTGCGGTACTTCCAGCGGCCGTCGACCGAGACGTAGGCCTCGCCCTTGCAGCTGAAGCTGCGGTTCGGCCCGCCCCACTTAGGGGCGTCCCCGAATCAGATGGTGCCCTTGTCGTAGCAGGTGGTCCAGAAGTGGGTCTTCCGGCAGGTCCTGGTGAGGACCTGCCGGTGCGGTGGCCAGGCCGATTCCGATCACGCAGTTGCGCATCGGCTGCCCGCCGCGGCTGGCGGCGAGGCTTCGCCGCAGCGCCGTGCGGTCCTGGTGAGATGCCCGCCCGCCGCCAGATCGGCGGCCAAGCATCGTGTCAGCCGGCGAGAGCGGGAGCGCCTTATCTGAGGCCGGGCTTCGGAGCGCTGAGCTAAGCGGGCAAGATTAAATAATCTAATCTTCTGGCTTGTCTGCTCCGTGGATGGTGTAGTTCCATTCGGGGTGCCAGTCGTGCCTGGTGATGCGGGTTTTCTCCAGCTGCCGCGTCTCCTTGTCGCTGATCCTCTCGCCGGTGGGGTAGCTGCCGGTGTCGTGGCTCGCGGTGACGGTCAGGCCGGTGCGGGTGGTGGTCGCGCCGATGAGTTCCGACCGGGTCGTCAGACTGGTGTTGAACGGACCCGGGAAGCCTACTCATGCCGGCGGGTGCTCGGCCCAGCTTGACGGGGAGCGCGCAGGCGATGCGGTCGTGCCAGAGGACGAACCTCCGGGCAGCGCCGCGCGAGTCGTAGTAGCTGCCGTCGCTCGCGCGGGAATCAGACTTCTCCCACTCTTCGTCCCACCTGCGGCCCCCGAGATAATGCTCCAGGTAGCGCTCGTACTTGTAGTCGTAACCCCGCGAGTCCTCATGGGCAAGCCTCAGGTTAGCCGTTCAGCTCGGCGTCGCAGCCGGCATGGGCGGTGAGCGCGCGGCGGACGAACTCGGCGCAGGCGCCCAGATACGCCTCAGGGCTGAGCGCGCTGTCGATCTGTGACCGGCCGATGCCAGCACGGTGCAGTCGCGCCGCCGCTGACTCGCCGCCCGGCGTGTCTTGGCTGGGTACACCTCCCCCTGGTACGCCTCCCCCGGGTACACCTTCGCCGGGCACGGTGGCATGCAGCGCGTCCATGAGCGCGTCGGCAAGTCCTTTACCTTGCGCGGCGGCCCGGGCACTCGCCTTCGCGACCAGGTCGTGGGCGGGCAGGCGGCCCAGTGCCGGGGCGAGCAGCATGGCGAGGTTCTCGGCGAGCGGCAGCCCGCCGGAGGCGTCCAGGTTCGCTCGCATCCTGGCCGTATCGACTCGCAGGCCGCCCAGCAGGTCGGCCAGCCACGCCGCCGCCGAGCCGGTCAGCCTGAGCAGGTCGGACAGGGTTTCCCATTCGGCGTGCCAGCCGCCCGCCGCGCGCTGGTGCTCCTGCTCGGCTGCCGCCGCCAGGGTGGCGAGCAGGCCAGGCGCTCGCTTGGCACAGCCGAGGATGACGACGGCGGCAACCGGGTTCTGCTTATGCGGCATGGCGGAGGACCCGCCGCGCTGACCGTCGCCGGAGTGTTCGTGTACCTCGGCGACCTCGGTCTGGGCCAGCAGCGTGATGTCCCTGGCGATCTTCCCGAGCGCCGCGCAGGCGACCGTCAGCGCCGAGCCGAGCTGGATGATCCTGACCCGGTTGGTATGCCAGGGGAGCACCGGAGCCGGGAGGCCGAGTTCCTCGGCGAGCAGCGTGAGTACCGCCGGCCCGGCGGCACCGAGCGAGGCCAGCGTGCCGGCGGCACCGCCGAACTGGACGGCGAGCCGGGACGTGCGAACCCGGTGCAGGTCCTGGCGCGCCTCGTCGATCGCGGTCAGCCAGCCAGCCGCTACCAGGCCGAAGGTGACGGGAACGGCCTGCTGCAGCAGCGTACGGCCGGCCAGCACCGAAGCGACGTGTGCCCGCGCCAGGTCGGCGCAGTGGCTGGCGGCTGCCGCGAGGTCGGCGAGCACCGATCCGAGCACCCGGTCGGCGATCAGCATGGCCGCCGTGTCGATGATGTCCTGGCTGGTCGCGCCGCGGTGCACTGCCTGCTCCGGGCCGGCTGCCTGCTCCGGGCCGGCTGCCTGCGCCGGGAGCAGCCGGCTGAGCGCTCTTACCAGCGCGGGAACGGGATTGCCGGTGGCAGCGGCAGCCCGGCCGAGGTCTTCGTTGTCGAAGGAATCGGCGCGGGCTACCGCGGTGACCGCCGCACCGGAGCCGGCTGGCGCGAGCCCGGCGCGTTCGACTGCGCGGGCCAGCGCAGCCTCGGTATCGAGCATCGCCTGCAGCCAGGCCGCGCCGCCCGTGCTGACCGCGCCCCGGTCGAACAGGCCGCCGAACAGAGCGTTGTCGCTGGAACCGGTCACGCCTCTATGATCCTCATCCGCCGCGCGCGCGTCAGCCGGCCGCCCCAAGTGCCCGGCCCGCGACCTCGGCCTGGCTCTGGTTGCTGACTTACCCGGAATTAGTTCACCTGATATCGGGCGAACCGGACTCGAAAAGTGGTTCCAACCAGGGGTAAGTCCGGCCGGGGACCGCGGCGGGGATCGTCGGCCGCGCGGCGGCAGCGCGGGTTCCCTGGCGGACCGGGTAGCTTTGGGCCGATGTCGGGCAGGCGATCCGGCCGAGGTGGATGACGTGAATTCTGGCACCCAGGAGACGTACCGTGACAACGGCCGGTCGGCGGCAGCCGCTGCGACGATCAGCGAGTCGACCCCAACCCGATGCCAGGCCAGGACGCGGCTCTACCGTGACGGCAAGCTAGCGGCGCAGGGATTCCCTGTCGATGACATCAGCGAGTACCTGAAGGAAGACGCCGCCGTCGTCTGGCTCGACCTGCTCGACCCCGGCCAGGATGACCTCGAGGTCCTGAGCAGCGAGTTCGGCCTGCACCCGCTGGCGATCGAGGACGCCGAGCACGAGCACGAGCGGACGAAGATCGACCGCTACGCCAGTCATCTCTTCCTCGCCGCCTACGCGGTGACTCTCGACAAGGCCAGCGGCGAGCTGGCCACCAGCGAGCTGGCCGCGTTCGTCACGAGCCGGGCGCTGATCACGGTCCGCAAGGACGACGGCATGGACGTCGGCGCTCTGGTGAGCTACTGGGACGCGAGCCCTGACCTCGCCGGGGAGGGCGTCGGTTACCTGCTGCACGGCCTGCTGGACCACGTCGTGGACGGGTACTTCGCCGCGGTGCAGACGCTGGACGACGAGATCGAGAAGCTGGAAGACCTGCTCTTCGCCGACTCCCCCCGGGAGCAGGGCTCGGTGCAGCGGCGCAGCTTCGAGCTGCGCAAGAGCCTGGTCCTGTTGCGCCGGGTGGTGCTGCCGATGCGTGAGGTAGTCAATACGGTGCTGCGCCGGGACCTGCGGCTCGTCAGCGACGAGATGATGCCCTACTACCACGACGTCTACGACCACGTGCTGCGTGCTACCGAGTGGACGGAGAGCCTGCGCGACCTGTTGACGACGGTGCTGGAGACCAACCTGACCGTGCAAAGCAACCGGATGAACGTCATCACCAAGAAAGTGACGAGCTGGGCGGCGATCATCGCGGTGCCGACTCTCATCACCGGCTTCTACGGGATGAATGTCCCTTACCCGGGCTTCGGGCGGGCCGTGGGTCTGGAGGTCTCAGCCGTGATCATGGTGGTCGCCGCGCTGATCCTCTACCTGGTGTTCAAGCGCAAGGACTGGCTGTAGCCTTCATCCGGTGGCCGTGCGCAGGCCGGCCAGCGTGGCCGCCACCAGGCCGCCGAGCGATGGCAAGTCGTAGCCGCCCTCCTGGACCGCGACGACCGGGCCGAGCGCGCCGATCAGCTCGCCGGCCCGCCGGTAGCCGTCCGCGCTGACCCGCAGCGGGCTCTCCGGGTCGGCGGCCGCCGCGTCCACGCCGAGCGAGACCACCACGGCGTCGGTACCGTGCGCGCGCGCCTTCGCGCAGAGCAGGTCGACGCCAGCCAGCCAGTCCTCGTCGCCGGTCCCCGGCGCGAGCGGCAGGTTCCGGTTGGCGCCCGCGCCCGCGCCGGTGCCGCGCTCGTCGGCGTAGCCGACATAGTGCGGGAACCAGCCGGCCCCAGGATCTACGTGCAGGCTGCCGTAGAAGACGTCGGCGCGGTCGTAGAAGATCGCCTGGGTCCCGTTGCCGTGATGCGCGTCGATGTCGATGATCGCGACCCGGTCGGCACCGGACCGGCGCAGTGACTGCGCGGCGATGGCCGCGTTGTTCAGGTAGCACGATCCGCCATAGCTGCCGGGACCGGCGTGGTGGCCAGGTGGCCGGCCGAGCGCGTAGGCCAGTCGCGCCCCGCGCGCGACCAGGTCGGCGGCGGTCAGCGCTACGTCGGCCGCCGCCCGGATCGCCGCCCAGCTGCCCGGTCCGACCATCGTCATGGTGTCGTAGCAGAACCGGCCGACCTGCCCGTGCGTCGCCGCGGGCGTCCGCATCGGCAGCCCGCCGAGCAGGCCAGGCGTAGGGAACACATACGGCACTACCCTGGTCCGCTGGTACTGCGTGACGTAGCCGCCGGCCTCCCACCGGCCCCAGATGGTGGCCAGGTGATCGAGCAAGTCGGCGTCGTGCACGGCGAGCAGTGCCTCGTCGCCGTGTGGCCGCGCACCGGTCAGCGCTACGCCGGCCGCTGCCAGGACCTCGCGCAGCACTGTGGCCCGCTCCGGCACCTCGGTGCCGGCCTCCCAGACGCCGAGCCAGACCTCGCCGACCGGTTCGTGCGCCAGGCAGTCCGCACTCCACACAACGGGCAGCCCGGCCAGGGCAGTGGTCATCGCGGTGCTCTCCTTACGACTAGGCGCGTGCGCGCCGGGGCGTGGGGTCGGGGCTGCCCGGCGGGACGCCCGCGCGATCAGCGATGATCATCGGGTGACACGGGTAGCTGATCTGGGCATCAGCATAGGTATTTTGCCAAGCGGACAGACCGCGTCGATAGTGGACGTACCCGGCGTCGGTGTCGGGCATGCCACCGTCTGGCGCGACGAGCCGCCGCCGCCGGCCGGCCGCGGCGTTGCGCGGACCGGCGTGACCGTGATCGATCTGCGCGGCAACCTGTTCCGCAGCCCGGTGCCGGCCGGCGGCGCGGTGCTGAACGGGGCAGGGGAGTGCACGGGTTTCCTGGCCGCCGCCGAGTGGGGACTGGTCGAGACGCCGGTCTTCCTCACCTCGACCATGCAGCTCGGCCGGGTCTACGACGCGGCGTGCGAGCTGCTCATGGCGCAGGACCCGGGGATCGGCGCGGACGACGTGATCATCCCGGTCGTGGCCGAGTGCGACGACAGCTTCCTCAACGACGCCCGGCGGATGCAGGTCACCGCGGCCGACGTGCGGGCGGCGCTGGACGCGGCGAGGGCGGGGATCGGCGGCCCGGCGCCGGCCGAGGGCGCGGTCGGCTCGGGAACGGGCATGAGCTGCCTGGGCTTCAAGGGCGGAATCGGCTCTGCCTCACGGCTGACTCCGTCCGGGCATGTCGTCGGCGTGCTCGTGATGTCCAACTTCGGTGACCAGGAGCGGCTGACCGTGGACGGCGTGCCGGTCGGCCGGTTGCTGCCGCCCGCGCCGCCCGCGGCGGTGCCGCAGCCCGCCGGGTCGTGCATCACGGTCGTGGTGACAGATGCGCCGCTGGACTCTGCCGCGTGCGCCAGGCTGGCGCGGCGGGCCGGCCTCGGGCTGGCCAGGGCCGGGTCGACGGCGCACCACGGCAGCGGCGAGATCTTCCTGGCCATGGCGACAGGACTGCGCGCTCCGCGCGGCACCGGGCCGGGCACCGGCGGGCCGGGCACCGGCGGGCCAGCCGCTAGCGCGCCGTGCGCCAGTACGGTGCCGCCGATCACCGGCAGCGGACTCGATCCGTTCTTCGCCGCAGTTGTCGAGGCGACCGAGGAGGCCGTACTGAACAGCATGCTCGCCGCCCCGACGGTCACCGGGCGAGCTGGCAACTATTCGCGCGGCCTGCCAGCCGGCCAGGTCAGGGAACTGCTGGCCGCCGCCGGCCGGGTCTAGCGCCAGCTAATGGCGGGCTGATACGCGAGCTGGCAACGCTGCCGAGCACGCGCACGTGAGAGACGCCGCGGGCAAGGCGCAGCCGGCTGAACCGCGCTTCGCGGCTGCCAGCGTCGGTGCCCGCTGGTAGCCTCTTGCCCTCGTGAGCACCCGCGCCCCCGAGTCCCTGGCCAGCCCGTCCGCCCCGCTCCCCGCACAGCGGCCTTCCGGCTACGAGACCGCGGTGCGGCCAGAGTTGCTGCACCCGCTGCGGACCTGGCAGCGCGAGGCCTATGCGGTTTACTTTCGCGGGCCGCGTCGTGACTTCCTGCTCGTCGCCACGCCCGGCGCGGGCAAGACTGCCTGCGCGCTCACGATCGCGGCCGAACTGCTTGCCCGGCGCGAGGTCATGGCCATCACCGTGGTCACGCCGACCGAGCACCTGAAATACCAGTGGGCGCAGGCCGCGCACCGGCTCGGCATCGCCATCGACCCGGCCTACCGGAACTCCCAGGGCCGGGCATCGGCGGACTACACCGGGATCGCGGTGACCTACGCCCAGGTCGCGGCGCACCCGGCGCTGCACCGCCAGCGCACCGAGCAGCGGTCGACTCTGGTGATCTTCGACGAGATCCACCACGCCGGGGACGCCCTGTCCTGGGGCGAGGCGGTACGCGAGGCGTTCCAGCCGGCGAAACGGCGGCTGGCGATGACGGGGACGCCGTTTCGCAGCGACGCCAATCCGATCCCTTTCGTCAGCTACGCTCCGGACGCTGACGGGTCCAGGCGAAGCTGTTCGGACTACGTCTACGGGTACGGTCCCGCGCTCGACGACGGCGTCGTCCGGCCGGTCATCTTCCTGGCCTACTCCGGCCAGATGCGCTGGCAGACCCGGGCCGGCGACGAGCTCAGCGGAGCGCTCGGCGAGCCGATGACCGCTGACCTGCTCGCGCAGGCCTGGCGGACCGCGCTCAACCCGCAGGGCGAGTGGATAGCCCGGGTGGTCGAGGCCGCCGACCGGCGGCTGACCGAGGTACGCAAGGCGATGCCAGACGCGGCTGGCCTGCTCATCGCCGGTGACCACGAGGACGCCCGTGGCTATGCCGCCGTCATCCGCAAGCTGACCGGCGAGCGCCCGGTGGTGGTACTGTCCGACGACCCGTCGGCGAGCAAGAAGATCGCCGCGTTCACGGACTCGGGCGCCCGGTGGATGGTGGCGGTCCGGATGGTCTCCGAGGGAGTGGACATTCCGCGGCTGGCCGTGGGCATCTATGCCACCAGCGTCAGCACCGCGCTGTTCTTCGCGCAGGCGGTCGGCCGGTTCGTCCGGGTCAGGCGGCGCGGTGAGACGGCATCGGTCTTCCTGCCGTCCGTGCCGGTGCTGCTCGGCTACGCGGCCGAACTCGAAGCCGAACGCGATCACGTGCTGCGGCCGCCTGCCGACGAGGACACCGACCGGGCGCTGGCCGAAGCTCAGCGGCGCCGTGATCACGCCGACGGCCTGGATGAGGCGCCATTCCAGGCGCTGGAGTCCACGGCGCACTTCGACCGGGTGCTCTACGACGGCGGAGAGTTCGGCGCGTCGCCGGAGGACGAGGACTTCCTCGGCCTGCCCGGACTGCTGGAGCCCGAGCAGGTCGCGCTGCTGCTGCGGCAGCGTCACGCGGATCAGATCAAGAAGCAGCGGCAGACCGCCGCCAGCGCCCCCGAGGCAGGGACCGCGTCGGCGCAGGCGACCAGCCAGACGCTGGCGGGGCTGCGCAAGGAACTGAACGCGCTGGTCGCGGCCTGGCACCACCGGACCGGCCAGCCGCACGGCGTCGTCCATGCCGAGCTTCGCCGCGCGTGCGGCGGTCCGGCGCTGGCTCAGGCGACAGCGATACAGATCCGCGCCAGGATCGACACCATCCGGAGCTGGGCAGCGGCGCGGCCGACGAGCTGACGCCGCCGGTCGGCTGCCAGAGAGCGGTCACGGTCCGAGCGTAGCCGCCAGGTGACAGGAGACCAGGGCCGTACCGGACCCGGCCGCGGGCAGCGCCGGCAGCGCCGTGCCCGTGCAGCGTTCCGCGACTCCGGCGGTGGCCGCCGCACCGGAGGCGAGTTCCGGGCAGCGCGGGTGGAACCGGCAGCCGGCCGGGATCCTGGTCGGGTCGGGCGGCTCGCCGGCCAGCACGATCGGCTCGATCGGTGACTCAGGCAGTACCGACATCAGCGCCTTGGTATAGGGATGCCGCGGCTGTGCGAACACCTGCTCGGGAGTCCCTACCTCCACGATCCGGCCCAGGTACATCACGGCCAGCCGGTCCGCGATGTTCCACGCGAGCCCGAGGTCGTGCGTGACGACGAGGGCGGCCAGTCCCAGGTCGCGGCGCAGCCGCAGCAGCAGTGCCAGGATCTCGCCGCGCACCGAGGCGTCCAGTGAGGCGACCGGTTCGTCGGCGACCAGCACTTGCGGTTCGAGCACCAGCGCTCCCGCGATGACTACGCGCTGGCGCTGCCCGCCGGACAATTCGTGCGGGTAGCGCTGGAAGAACCGCTCGGGCGGTCGCAGTCCGCACCGGGACAGCGCGTCCGCCACCCTGGCCCGCTCGTTGTCGAGCTTGTGGATCCGCACCCCCTCGGCGACCGCCTCGTAGACGGTGTGCCTCGGGTTCAGCGATCCGGTCGGGTCCTGCAGCACCAGCTGAACCTGCCGCCGGTAGGCGCGCAGTGCTCCTGACCGGTAGGACAGCGGCCGCCCGGCGAACCTGACCTGCCCGGACGTCGGCCGTTCCAGTCCGAGAATGGTCCTGGCCAGGGTGGTCTTACCGCAGCCGGACTCACCCACCAGCGCGACGATCTCGCCGGGCGCGATGTCCAGGTTCACGCCGTCCACCGCGGTCGCCGCGCCGCCGTGCCTGCCCCGCCCGGCGAACCGCACCCACACGTCGGCCGCCGACACGACCGGAGCCGTGGCTGCCGGCGCGGCGCTCAGGCCCGTACCGCTCAGGCCCGTACCGCTGCTGGCGCTCATGCGACTGCCTCGCCGGCTGACCGGTTTTCGTCCGCAACGGACCGTGCTGGCTGACCGCCCTCTTCCTCGTTCAGTACCTGGACGCAGGCCGCCAGGCGGCCGTCGCCGGCCGGCCACAGTTCCATCTCGCGGGCCGAGCACTGTGCCAGGGCGACGGCGCACCGGGGGTGGAAGCCGCAGCCGGACGGCAGTTGCGCGGGATCGGGCGGGTCGCCTGCCAGGCCGCGCGGGCTCATCCTGGTCCTGGTGTCCCCGATGACCGGGAACGCCCAGGACAGCGCCTGCGCGTACGGGTGCCTGGCGGCGGTGAAGACCTCGTGTGCCGGGCCTTCCTCCACGATCCGGCCCGCGTACATGACGGCCAGCCGCTGGCAGGTCGCCGAGAGCACGGACAAGTCGTGGCTGATCATGATCATCCCGACGCCTGTCTCCCTGACCAGGTCGGTGATCAGGTTCAGCACCTGCGCCTGGATCATCACGTCCAGCGCGGTGGTCGGCTCGTCCGCGATGATCAGGCTTGGCGAGCAGGCCAGCGCCATCGCGATCATCACGCGCTGCTTCTGGCCGCCGGAGAGTTCATGCGGATAGCTGTCGGCCCGTGCGGCCGGCAGCCCGACCTGGCTGAGCAGCCTGACGACCCGGCCGGCGGCCGATTGCTTGCTGACGCCCGGCTCGTGCAGCAGGATCGGCTCGGCGATCTGACGACCGATCCGCTGCACCGGGTTCAGCGAGTGCAGGGCGCCCTGGAACACGATGGAGGCCCCGGCCCACCGCACCGCGCGCAGGCGGCCCCAGTTCATGGTCAGCACGTCCGCGCCGTTGAACAGGATCTGGCCGGTGACCGTGGCCGACGAGGGCAGCAGCCGCAGGATCGACGTGGCGATCGTCGACTTGCCGCAGCCTGACTCGCCGGCCAGCCCGAGGGTCTGGCCGGCGTCCACCGTCAGGTTCACGCCCCGGACGGCGGGCACCGGGCCGCTCGCGGTGGCGTAGGTGACGGTCAGGTCGCGCAGTTCGAGCAGTGCCATCAGCGCTCCCGCAGTTTCGGGTCGAGCACGGCTTCCAGCGCGTGCCCGACGAGGGTGAACGCCAGCACCACCAGGATCACCGCGATGCCGGGCGCGAGCAACCACAGCAGGTTGCCGGTCCCGACGCCGTACTCGTACGCGCTGCCCAGCATCTGCCCCCAGGTCGGCCTGATCGGATCACCGAGCCCGAGGAACGACAGCGTCGTTTCGGCCAGGATCGTCCCGGCCACGGTCAGGATGGTGTTGGCCAGCAGCAGCGGCATCACGTTCGGCAGCACGTGCCGGTACATCTGGTGCCAGTGCCCCGCGCCGAGTGCCTTCGCCCGCTCCAGGTACGGCCTGGTCTCCACGGCCAGTGCCTGGGCGCGGACGATCCGCGCCGTCCCGGCCCACGAGGTCAGCCCGATCACGAGGATGATCACGCCGAGCGACGGGCCGAGGGTGCGGGCCAGCACCATGGCGAGCGGCAGGAACGGCACCACGAGGAACCAGTCGGTGCCCCGCATCAGCACGTTGTCGGTGAGCCTGCCCGCGCGAGCGCGAATGCTGCCGAAGTGCCCGGCCACGACACCGACGAGCGCTCCGATCAGGATCGAGATCAAGGTCGCGGTCAGGCCGACCAGCAACGAGTTCCGCGATCCCCAGATCAGCAGCGTCAGCACAGACCTGCCGTCAGCGTCGGTGCCGAGCGGGTACGCCAGGCTCGGCCCGGCATTGGGCGTCGCGGTGGCGTAGATCGGGTTGAGCCCGCGTGAGCTCGCCAGCACCGGCGCTGCCAGTGCGACCGCGATCATGACCGCCAGGACGACCAGGCCGAACATGCCGCGCCGGTCCTTGCGGTACTCCCGCCAGAACCTGGCAAGTGCCGCGCGGCGGCGCGTCCTGGCGAGCTGACGCGGCGTGGGTACCGGGCTGGCCGGCCGTGATTCCAGGCCGGGTGCGGGCACCGGGTCGGTCGCGCCGGAGCTGGTGACGGCGTTCATGCCTGCCGCACCCGCGGGTCGAAGACGGTCAGCAGCAGGTCGCCGATCAGGTTCGCGAGGATGACGGCGGCGGAGAAGAGCAGGAAGCAGCCCTCCAGCGTCGGGTAGTCCGGGGCGTTGAGCGCCACGTAGGAGAGCCGGCCAAGGCCGGGCCAGGAGAAGACGGTCTCGGTGGTGATCGCACCGGAGATCACGAAACCGAGGTTCAGCATGATCAGCGTGACCGACGGCAGTAGCGCGTTCGGCACCGCGTGCCTGCGCCTGACCAGGTCGTCCCGCAGTCCCTTGGCCCTGGCGGTGAGCAGGTAGTCGGCCTTCAGCTCGTCGATCAGCGAGGACCGCATGACGAGCGAGTACTCGGCGAGGTAGACCAGCGTCAGCACCAGGCCCGGCAGCGCCAGGTGCCAGAGCACGTCGGCGACGCCTGCCAATCCGGTACTGCCGCCGGTGAAGTTGTGCATGCCGCCGTCGGGGAACAGCCGCAGCGCGCTGCCGGCGAAGGCGATCAGCAGCACCATGCCGAGCCAGAAGTCCGGCATCGCGTAGAGCACGTTCACGAACGCGGTCGAGGTCTTGTCGAACCTGCCGCCCCGGTTCCAGCCGCCGCGGATGCCGATCCAGATCCCGATCACGGTGGAGAGCACCGTGGCGCTGCCGACCAGCAGGATCGTCGGCCACAGCGCCTGCCCGATCAGCTGGGCGACCGGAAGCTGGTTCACGAACGAGCGGCCGAGATTGCCGTGGAAGGTCTGGACCAGGTAATTCCAGAACTGCCGCGGCAGCGGCAGGCCGAGGCCGAACGTGCGGTTGATCGCGGCAAGCTGGCTCGCGGTCAGCGCGCTGTTATGCGTGAGGTTCTTGGCCGGGTCGGCGGGCAGTACCCGGAACAGGAAGAAATTGCAGACCAGCACGAAGAACAAGGTGACCACGGCACTGACGACCTTGACCGCGAGCGTTCTGGCCAGGCCGGATGACCGGGCGCCGTCGAGGATGACGGACAAAGCGTTACTCCCGCTCGTCCGCCGTGGCGGTCTTGCGGCGCCTGGCGATCAGGACGCCGGCTAGCGCGACGACGATTACCGCCGCCACGATGCCGCCGATCAGGCCGCCGTTGACGCCGCTCGTCGTCGCGGCGGTCACCGCGCCGATTTCGTGCTCGCAGCCGATGTTGTGCTCGGTAAGCGACGGGCTGGTGCCTGCCGGGCGGATGCACCGGTAGCTCCACCAGGAGACTTCCTGGTACAGGTACAGGCCGTTCGGCTGGTTCGGCTGCGGGGCGAACCCGGTGAACAGGTCACTGCGGTAGGCCTGGGTGTCGTTCCAGTAGTACAGCAGCGAGTAGTTGTCGTCGAGGTAGAGCATCTGCTGCATCTGCTTGACCACGGCGGCCCTGGCCGCGCCGTCCAGCCCTTGCTGCTGGCTGTAGAGCTTGTCGTAGGCGGGGTCGCAGTAGAAGCTGTCGGACCAGCCGGGGGTGTAGTTGGGCGCGCTGCCGGTGGAGCGCTGGCCGCAGGTGAAGGTCGAGAGCTGGAAGTCCGGGTTGGGCTCCACGCCCCAGCCCCACATGAACATGTCGTACTGGCCGTTGCCGATGTCGGCGGTGAGCTGGCTGTCCGACATCGAGGTGGTCGTGACGCCGATGCCGACCGCCTTCAGCCAGCCGACGATGTACGGCGCGTCCTGCTCCTGCTCGGGCGACTGGTTGCGGACGAACAGCCGCAGCGTGAGCTGCTTGCCGTCCTTCACCCTGATCCCGTTCGGGCCAAGCTTCCAGCCGTCGGCGGTCAGGATCGCGCTCGCCCTGGCCGGGTCGTAATGGTAGGTGGCCGAGGCCGGCGGGGTGTAGTGGAACTGCGCGTAGATCGGCGGGATGACCGAGGTGCCCGGGGAGCCGGTGCCCAGCAGCACCTTTTTCACCAGCTCGCTGGTGTTGATCGCGTAACTGATCGCGTGCCGGACGTTGATGTCGGTCAGCGCCGGATTGCCGTTGCCGATCGGCTTGTTGTCCACCGTGGCCGCGCCGTTGTTGAAAGCGAGCTCGTCGAAGTTGCCGGCCGGCGCGTTGATCAGCTTGACCCCCGGGGTGCCCTTCAGCGACTGCCAGAGCGCCGGGGTGAGGTCCTCCGCGAAGTCGATGCTTCCGTTGGCCAGGGCCAGCTTCTCGGCGGTCGGGTTGTCGAAGCGCTGGAAGACCAGGGTCTTGATCCCTGGCTTGCCGCCCCAGTAGCCCGGGTTGGCCTTGAGCGTGATCGACTGGTTCGCCGAGAAGCTGGAGACGATGAACGGGCCGGAGCCGACCGGGTTGTTGTTGGCGAACGAGGCAAGCTGCTTCTCGCTGACGTTCTTCCAGATGTGCTCGGGCAGGATCGGCACGATCAGCCGGTTCATCACCGGCGAGTAGTGCCGCACCTTCATCACCACCGTGTACGGGCCGGTCGCGACCGCGCTGGTGATCTGGCCGACGTAGGCCTCGTTGTCGGCGAACTCGGTGGAGTTCGGCTGGATGTTCCGCTGGAAGGTGTACGCCACGTCGGCTGCGGTCAGCGGGACCCCGTCGGACCACTTCACGCCCTTGCGGATGTGATAAGTCCAGGTCAGGCCGTCCTTGGAGTGGGACCACGAGGTCGCGAGCCTGGGCGCACCTGAGTAGTCAAGCTGGCCGTAGTCCATCAAGTTGTCATAGATGAGGCCGTAGACCTCGAAGTCCTGGCTGGTGAAGCCGTTGAAAGGGTTCAGCGTGTCCACGGCGTCGGTGTTGCCGACCACGAACGTGGTCGGGCCGTGCGCCGCCGTGACCGGGGCGAGGTGACCCGCGGGAGCGGACCGCGCGGCAAGCGCGGGACCGGCGGTCGCGAGGCCGGCGCAGAGCGCCAGCCCGGCCGCGGCCAGCCGCAGCCGGGGTCTGGAGTTCGATCGGAGCATGGGGGGTTCTCCTTCGTCGGGCGGTCCAGCCAGGTGAGCGGTCCGCACGGCTCTATGCAGTATGGCGGCAACTTAGGGGGATGCGACTAGTAGGGGTAAATGTAATCCTTTCGATATATCTAAATAGTTTTGCGTAAGTTATCGCGCTAGGGTGCTGTCATGCCAGTACCAGCAGACCAGTCGCCGGCGCCGCCGGCCGCGCCGCGCGTCCCGTCGGTCAGGGAACTGCACGGCGTCGCGGAGGCAGACGACTACGCCTGGATGCGCGACCGTGACCACCCGGCGTTCCGCGAGTACCTCGCCGCGGAGCGCGCCTTCTACGACCTGCATGCCGCGCACCTGGCCGACCTGGCCGGCCGGCTCGCCGCTGAGTCGGCCGGGCGGATCCCCGACCAGGCCGATGACTCGGTCGGATGGCCCCTATCAGGCTTTATCTACCGCACTCGGACACCAGAGGGAAGAGAAAATCTCCAGTTTCTTAGATCACGATCCGGAGAATCTGCCGAGCAACTGCTGCTAGACGAGAACATCATCGGTGCGGCGACCGGTTACGTGGAGGTCGCCGTCCGCCAGCCGAGCCCGGACGGCGAACTGCTCGCCTGGTCGGCAGACACCAGCGGTGCCGAGATCTACGTGCTTCGCATCAGGGACCTGCGGACAGGCGAGGACCTGCCCGAGGCGATCGAGCGCAGCTATCCGGGAATAGCGTGGTCCGCCGACTCGGCGTATCTGTTCTATCTGGTCCCCGACCAGGTCAACCGGCCGTTCCAGGTATGGCGGCACCAGGTCGGGACGCCAGCGGGCCAGGACGTGCTGATCTTCACCGAGGCCGACGCCAGGTACGAGGTCACGCTGTCCGGCTCCCGCGGCGGCCGGTACGCGGTGATCACCTCGGCCAGCAGGGACAGCACCGAAGTCAGGCTGATCCGGCTCGCCGACCCGATGTCCGATCCGGTCCTGGTCCAGCCGCGACGGCGTGGCGTGGAGTACCGCGTCGACCACGCGCGATCCCCGGTCGGGACGGCTGGCTGGCTGTATATCGTCACCGATGACGGGGAGCCCGAATTCACGCTGATGCGGGCGCCGGCCGATGCTCCCGGAGCGGAGAACTGGACGCGCGTCGACTGCGCGGCGCTCGCCCCCGCCCGCGGCGATACCCGGCTGCTGCGCTGCGACGTGGTGGGCGAGCACCTGCTGCTGACGTTGCGCAGGGACGGCGAGCAGGTGCTCGCCAGCACCGACCTCGACGGCCGGAACGTCGTGACGATTCGGCCGTCGCTGGCCGCCGGATCGATCAGAGTCGAGCACGCCGAGGATTACGACGCCGGTTCGGTCATCGTCGTGGAGGAGTCGCTGACCGAACCGCCGGCCTGGTACCGGCTGGATCTCGCCACCGGCCAGCGCGGCCTGCTCAAGCGCCGTGAGGTCCCTGGCTACGAGCCCGGGCGGTACGTGACGCGGCGGGTCAGCGCGCCAGCGGCCGACGGCACGCCGATCCCGGTCACGCTCGCGTACCACGCGGGAACGGCACTCGACGGCACGGCGCCGTGCCTGATTTACGGGTACGGCGCGTACGAGGCCTGCTCCGACCCGGAATTCAGCGTGGGGCTCGCGGCACTGCTCGACCGGGGCGTGGTCTACGCGATCGCGCACGTCAGGGGCGGCGGGGAGGGCGGCAGGCGGTGGTGGCAGCAGGGCAGGCTGCGGTCGAAGCCGACCACCTTCACCGACTTCGTCGATGTCGCCGACTGGCTGGCCGGCGATGGCGGACGTGCCGGGCGCGGCGGCGCCGCGCTTGTCGACGGGGACCGGATCGCCTCGCGCGGGCTGTCGGCGGGCGGCCTGCTGCAAGGCGCGGTCTACTCGACACGCCCGGACCGGTGGCGTGCCGTGGTCGCCGAGGTGCCGTTCGTGGATTGCGTCACCACGATGCTGGACGAGTCCATCCCGCTGACGGTCAACGAGCGGGACGAGTGGGGCGACCCGCGTGAACCGGCCGACTACGCCCGCATCAGGTCGTATTCGCCGTACGACAACCCGCCGCCCGGGCCGCGGCCGCCGCTGCTGGTGACGGGCGCGCTGCATGATCCCCGGGTGGCCGTGCACGAGCCGGCTAAGTGGGTAGCCAGGCTGCGCGCGACCGCGGCGGGGGACGACGGCTCGACGATCTTGTTCCGGGTGGAGCTGGGTGCTGGCGCTCATACCGGGCCGTCGGGGCGGTTCGCCCAGGTCGGCTATGAGGCGGAGGTGCACGCGTTCGTGCTGAGCCGGCTCGGCGTCAGCCAGTAGGTTCCCTGGGCGCCGAGCCGGGCCGGCCGCTGGCGGCACAATGGGGACTATGACCGCTGACGATGCCGAGCTTTCCGCGCTGCGGGCGCGGTGCACCAGGTTCCTGCACGGGCACGGGCAGGTCGTCGCCGCCGATCTGCTTGCCACCATCCCGGCCGACACCGAAGTCGACAGGTACGGCGACGGCGGCGTCGTCGCCGCGCTGGAACAACGGATCGGCGGGCTGCTCGGCAAGCCGGGTGCGGTGTTCCTGCCGAGCGGCACGATGGCGCAGCAGGCGGTGCTCCGCGTGCACGCGGACCGCCGGCAGCGCCGTACCGTCGTGTTCCATCCGATGTGCCACCTTGAGCGGCACGAGGGAAAGGCCTACCAGCGGCTGCACGGTCTCACCGGCCGGCCCGCCGGTGATCAGGATCGGCTGATCACGCTCGGGGACCTGACCGCTATCGCCGAACCGGCCGGCGCGCTGCTGCTCGAACTGCCGCAACGTGACATCGGCGGGCAGCAGCCGTCCTGGGATGACCTCGTAGCGCAGTGCGCGTGGGCGGCGGATTCCGGAGCGGCCACGCACCTCGACGGCGCCAGGCTGTGGGAGTCCGCGGCCGGCTACGGCCGGCCGCTGGACCAGATCGCCGGGCTCTTCGACACCGTGTACGTCTCGTTCTACAAGGGCATCGGGGCACTGCCCGGGTGCTGCGTCGCCGGGCCGGCGGACATCGTCGAGGAGGTACGCGAGTGGCGGCAGCGGATGGGCGGCACCATGTTCGGGCTGTGGCCGAACGCGGCGTCCGCGCTGGCATGCCTGGCGACGAGGCTGCCGAGGATGACCGAGTACCTGGATCACGCCCGTGCGATCGCGGCGGCGCTGAGCGAGGTCCCAGGAATACGGGTCATCCCTGATCCGCCGCAGACGCCGATGATGCACCTGCTGCTAGCCGTGACTCAGCAGCAGTTCAGCACGGCCGTACGCAAGCTGGCTGCCGACGACGGGATCTGGGCCTGGCCCCGCGCCATGACCACCGCCGACCCGCGGGTGCAGCGGGTAGAACTCTCGGTCGGGGATGCGACCAGCATGCTCAGCCCGGTGCGGGTTGCCGTGGCCCTGGCCAGCCTGACCGCCAGCTAGAGCAGGCCGGCGGCGGTCACCGGGCTGAGGGGCGCCGCCGGAGCAGCGCCCCGGCGATCTTCCCGGCCGAGCGGGAAGCATCCGCGAGCCGGCCACGCGCCAGCATCGTCTGCGGGTGATCCGCGCCCAGCGTTCGCTCCAGGCCCTGGGCGACCAGCTTGTACCGGGCCAGCGCGTCCTTGAACTGTCCGGCGGCGAACTGGGCGTCGCCCAGCTTCAGGCCGCTCGCCATCGCCTGCGGATGGGTTTCGCCCTGAAGTCGCTCGCGGTCGGACAGCACGCGCCGGTACAGCCGGATGGCATCGGCGAACTGCCCGGCGACCCGGTAACACTGGGCCAGCGTGTCGAACGCGTCCAGGGTGTCGAGATGGTCGGTGCGGCCCGCAAGCTCGTTCTCGCGGATCGCGTGCTCCAGTGCCACCATCGCGTCCTTGGGCCGGCCCGCCGCCAGCAGCGCGCCGCCGAGGCGCGCCTCGAATCTGGTGGTGGCCGGATGGCTCTGCCCGAGCTGGTTTTTCCGGTCGGTCAGGACGCGCTGGAACCACGGCAGCGCCTCGGCGGCGCGTCCTGCCGCGATGAATGCCGAGGCGAGCTGGTCGCTGGCCGCGAGGGAATCCGGGTGAGCTGGCCCGAGGAACTTGTCGCTAGCCGTCGCGACCTGGCTCCAGTGCACGGCGGCGAGCCCGTGCAGCCGTGCGGTGTCCAGGCTCTGGCCGAGACGGAACAGCAGCCGGTAACCGTCGGCGGTCCAGAGCTGGTCACCGGCCAGCTCGGCCACTCTGGCCGCGCACGACCGCAGCGCCTGGGCATGCCAGGAATGCGGTTCGCTGTCCGTCCAGGCCTCGACCAGCGCGCTAGCGGCTACGCTGGCCGCGTGATCGGCCGTGTCGGCAGGAGTTGCCGACCTGACGGCACGCTGGATAGCCGAGGCGATCCGGACGACCGGCGGATTCTGCGCGGAATCGGCGGTGAGCAGGCCCGCCTGCTGCAGGCAGAGCACCGCCTGCCACGCTTGGTCGAGGCTCGCTGGCTCGGGGCGGCGGCCAGCGTTCAGGTAAGCGCGTGCGGCCAGCGTGGTGAAGACCGTTCCAGGGATGCCGCGCCCGTCGAGCAATGCGGCGAGAATGAGCGTCGGCTGCACGGGTCCGTCAGCGGACAGCCGGTCGGCATGCTCCACCGACAGGATCCAGCAGATCGCGGCGGCGGCTGGCTGGCCCGATCCCGACAGCTGGCCGAGCCTTCTGACGAACAATTCCTGGTAATCCCGGCAGGATAGCGCCGAGCTTTCGATCACCGCGCTTGCCTGGAGCAGCGCCAGCGGCTCACCGCCGAGGTGGTCGACTAGGTCGATAGCCCCGCTTCGCTGACCCCGGTCTTCGCTGAGGCGGTCCATCAGGTAGCTCAGTGCTTCCCTGCGGGTGAAGCCGCCGACCGGCAAGGTCCGTACCCGGGACGTGTCGAAGGAGACCGAGCCGTCCGCGACTGAGATCAGGGTCCGGCCAGCGGGCCCGCCAGGCCACAACCCGTCCAGGTCGGACGGAGCGGTCAGGCTATCGAGCACGACCAGCCAGGCCCGGCTGGTCTCCGCGAGCCAGGTCAGGAAGCGAGCGGCGGCGGAATCGGCGTCGCCCGCCGGGTCGATTCCGGTGACGGCGGCCGCGGCGGCCACGTAACCGGACAAGATGCAGGCGCGGCTGGCCGCGGTGATCCAGACCAGCAGGTCAAGTTCGCGGGCCTTCCACAGCGACTCAGCCAGGAATACCGCGAGCTGGGTCTTGCCGCCCGACCCCTGCCAGTCCGCCGACCCGGACGCCGTCACCTTGCCAGGGATCAGCGCCAGGGTCTCGCCAGGTGCCAGCGGCTGGAGGGCACCGGGGAGTGACTCCGTCCGCACGATGAATCCTTCGGTCAGCGGAGGCACGATGCCGCAGCGGGCCGGCCAGCTGACGCCGCTGCCTGATGACCCCGCCGGGTTCGGGACAAAGACTCCGCTGTTCACCTTTGCCAGTCACCTCCGGTAGGGACCAGCGCGCAATGCGGATTCTCTGGCGGTCATGTGACAGACCATAACGATCTGGAGCAGGATGTGTGGCACTTTCGGTTTGCCGCGATGTTCACTTAACTAGTGAATAACCGACCAATTATCGCCACAGCGCGTGGTGTGCCCGCGGTCACAAGGCTGACCGGCCGTCAGTCACCTGGCGAGCGCACCGCCAGGTCGGCGATGATGTCGCCGGTGCTGGGGACGGCGCCGTACTTGCGCCGGATCAGATCGGCCACCAGGCCAGTCCAGCCGGTCTGGTGGCAGGCACCGAGACCGGCCCCGTTGTCGCCGTGGAAATACTCGCTGAAAAGCAGGTTGTCGCGCCAGGCCGGATCGGACCGCAGCGGCTCCGTCCCGCCGAAGCACGGCCGCTTGCCACTGCCGTCGCGGACGAAGATCGAGATCAGCCGGTCGGACAGGTCGGCCGCGATCAGGTCCAGGGTGAGCCTGCGCCCCGAACCGGTCGGGTACTCGATGGACAGGTCGGCGCCGAAGAACTTGTGGTACCGCTCGAGCGCGCTGATCACCAGGTAGTTCACCGGGAACCAGACGGGGCCGCGCCAGTTGGAATTGCCGCCGAACAACGGCGTGCTGGACTCGGCTGGCTCGTAGTCGATCGAGGCACGGAAACCCGCTATGTCGATCGTGTAGGGGTGCTCCCTGTGCCAGGCGGACAGGGCGCGCAGGCCGTGCGGGGACAGGAACTCGGCCTCGTCGAAGAGCCTGCCGAGCATCCGGCTGAGCTTGTCTGGCCCGGACAGGCTGAGCAGCAGGTGTCGGCGGCCTGGCTCGCCCCTGAGCGGACCGCCGTCGGCAGCGTGCGGGCCGGCCAGGAAGTCGGCGAACCGCTTGCCCACCGCCATCGAGCTTTCCAGCGAGCCCTCGTCGACCACGCCGAGCGCCAGGGCCGGGATCAGTCCGGCCACCGAGCGGACCCGGACCGGTACGGCCTGGCCGGCCGGGGTGATCAGCCGGTCGTAGTACATGCCGTCGGTCTCGTCCCACAGCCCGAGGTCGTCCAGCGCCTTCCTGATCGCGGCGAAGTGCTCGAGGAATTTCAGCACCAGGTCGGTGCCAGGCCGCTGCCCTGACCGGTGCAGGACCAGGGCGATCGTCGCCATCGCCATCGCGTAGAAGCCCATCCAGCCGGTCGCGTCCGACTGCTCCAGGATGCCGCCGACCGGCAGGTGCGAGCGGTCGATCGGGCCGATGTTGTCCAGGCCGAGGAAGCCGCCCTCGAACAGGTTGTTGCCCTCGGCGTCCTCGCGGTTGACCCACCAGGTGAAGTTGACAAGCAGCTTGTCGAAAACCCGGCTGAGGAAGTCGATGTCGCGCCCGCCGTCGACGGCGAATACTTCGAGCGCCGCCCACGCCTGCACCGGCGGGTTCACGTCGCCGAAGTCCCACTCGTAGGCGGGCAGCGCGCCGTTGGGATGCTGGAACCACTCCCGGCAGAGCAGGATCAGCTGGTACTTGGCGAACGCCGGGTCCAGGTGCGCCAGCGCGACACAGTGGAACGCCAGGTCCCAGGCGGCGAACCAGGGGTACTCCCACTTGTCCGGCATGGACATGATGTCGAACGCGTCGAATCCGCGCCAGCGGCAGTTCCGGCCGGTGAGCCGCTGGCGCGGTGGCGGCGGCTGGGCCGGATCGCCGTCCAGCCACCGGGCGACGTCGTAGTAGAAGAACTGCTTGCCCCAGAGCAGCCCGGCGAAGGCCTGGCGCATGATCATGGCCTCGTCGGTGCTGGCACCGGCCGGAGTCAGCTCGCGGTAGAACTCGTCAGCCTCAGCCTGGCGTTGCCGGAGTACCCGGTCGAAGTCCGTGGTCAGCGCGGCGTCCGCTGGGTCTGCTGGGTCCGCCCGGTCCGCCGCCGGCCGCGGCCGCAGCCGCAGCCGTAGTTCTGCCGCCTGCCCGCCGGCCAGGGTCAGCCGGTACCAGGCAGAGCACTTGGTGCCATCCAGAGCCGGGTTGACCGTCGCGGCGCCGCGGACCACGTGATCGCCGATCCCGTCCTTGGGATACCGGGTGACCGGCCGGGCGCCGAACAACAGCGCGGTGTTGGTTTCGTTGTCACAGAAAAGCAGTTCCGGCAAGGTGCCGTCCGGCCCAGGGCCGGCCAGCAGTTCGAGCTCGCCGGCGAAGGGATGGGCGATGCCGACGCTGGCGTGCGGCGACCGGCCGGAGGGCTGCGGCAAGGCGGTCATCCTCGGTTTCGCTGCGCCTTCCGCCCAGGCCCAGGTATTACGGAACCAGGCGGTCGGCAGCACGTGCAGCGTCGCCTGGTCCGGTCCGGCGTTGGTCAGCCGCACACGCATCAGCAGGTCGTCCGGGTCGCCCTTGGCATAGTCGACCTCGACGATCCAGAACCTGCCGTCGTCGAAGGTCCCGGTGTCGAGCAGTTCGTACTCGGGTTCGGTACGGTCCCGCGATCCGTTCTCCCTGACCAGATCCGCATAGGGGAACTCGGCCTGCGGGTAGTGATAGCGCCACCGATTCCAGGCGTGGCTGGGAACGGCGTCGAGGTACCACCAGTATTCCTTGACGTCCTCGCCGTGGTTGCCCTGCGTGCCGGTCAGGCCGAACAGCCGTTCCTTCAGTATCGGGTCCTTGCCGTTCCACAAGGCCAGGCCCAGGCACAGGCGCTGCTCGACGTCGCAGAATCCGGCGAGCCCGTCCTCGCCCCAGCGGTAAGCGCGTGATCTCGCGTGATCGTGCGGCAGGTAGTCCCACGCCTGCCCGTCGGCGCTGTAGTCCTCGCGGACAGTACCCCACTGCCGCTCGCTGACGTACGGTCCCCAGCGGTACCAGTCACCGGCCTGACGCAGGCCGTATTCCAGCCGGCCGAATCCGGCCACCCGTTCGCGTTCCTCGCCCAAGACAGCCCCTCATTCCGCCGCTCACTATAGGGGACCGCGCCCGGCTGGCCCGCGATTCCTGTGCCGTCGCTTACTGAGCGAGGTGTCATGACGCAGAAAGTGCCCAGTTCGCGGAATAAAAAGAAGCCGCACAGATACCGAAATGAACTAACGTGCTGTTATCAGGGCAGTTTTATCGGCTGGTCCTGATCTCTGCACGACCGAGGAAAACGGAGGCTGCGGATGCGGCACAGAACATGGGTCAAGACAGCGGGGGGCGTGTCACTGATCGCTGCCGTGCTCGCGGGGATCGCCACCGCGGCCGACGCCAGCGGTGCTTCGCAGGGAACGGCAAGCAGGCTGTCAGCGGTCGGCCACAGCAGGACGACCGGACTGGCAGCGGGCAACCCGTTCTGCGAGTCGCTGGGCAAGCGCTATCAGGCTTCAGCGGCCGCGCAGCTGTTCTGCTTCGGGTCACAGCACAAGATCGCTCCCGCGACGCCGCCCCCGTCGGCACGGCCGGCGATGAGCGGCACCCTGGCGAACGTGGACGCGGCCAGCCCCGCCGAGGACGTGACCCCGGCTCTGGTCCGCTTGTACGGGCAGTCGGAGACGTCGATCGCCGCGGCTGGCCGCTATGTCGTGGAGGCCTGGAACGATGCCACCGCCTTCGCCTCGCGGTGCGGGGCGCGGCACTTCAAGGAGGAGGCCACCGGGCTGGGCTTCTCGGCTAACGGCGGGCGGTCGTTCACCGACCTGGGCGGGCTGCCGAATCCGGGCTGCCGCTTCAACGTGTACGAAGGGGACCCGAGCGTCGTCGCCTACCGGGTCGGCAGGCGGACGTTCTTCTATATCTCCAGCCTGCTCGACTCCCCGAGCGGCTCGGGCGTCTCCTTTATCGGGCTGGACGCCTGCCAGGCCACCGGTACCGGGGCGGCCGCTGCGCTGCGCTGCGGGCGGCCGGTGATCGCCGCGTCTAGCCGGCAGTGCATCGAGTTCGGCAACGTCCCGCAGTTCTGCAGCTTCCTCGACAAGGACTTCATGGCGATCGACCCGGCTCGCGGCCGGCTCTACGTCGCCTTCAGCGAGTTCCCCGTGATCGGTAGCAGCGATACCGCGGAAATGTCGGCCTGCGACATCGGTACCGCCGCCGGGAGAGCGGGCCGGGCAGGCGGAACTCCGGCGCACCCCGTCTGCCGCCTGGGTTCACCGCTGTTCAAGCAGGCTCAGCCGCAGATCGGCCCGGGCGCCGCCCTCTTCGCGGGCAAGCCGTACTTCACCGTCGCGGGCATAGGGTTCCGCGGCTGCGAGGTAGAGGGCACGTACCCGGCGGTCAACGTGGCCACCGGTGCTGTCTACGTGGCCTACGAATTCAACTGGTTCTCCAGCATCGCGTCGACGAACTGCCAGGGGTTCCGTGCCAAGATCAGGGACATCGTGACCCGGACTCCGCTGGGCTGCCTGCGTCTGACGGCGGTCGCCGCCTGCGCTCGCCCGGCGAACCTGGCCGGGGTCGCGGTCTTCTCGCTGGAGGCGGCATCGATCATCGGATACAACAGGTCCCCGGTCAGCGACTTCCCGCGGATCGCGGTCAGCGACCGGTTCGGTGATGTGAGCATGGTCTGGAACGACACGCGGCACCACGGATACGGCGACATCATGCTGCAGAGTTTCAAGCTGGGGTCGCTGCGCCGGGTGCAGCGGTTCCCGACGACGCTGGACGTGCCGCATCACGGCGGGCTGAGCATGCTGCCGGCGTTGCGGGTCGCGGGCGCGGACGGTCGGCTGGACGTTGCCTGGTACTCGCGTTCCTCGGTACTGACCGCCGATACATCCGTCGTGGCGGCGATCGGTGTCAGTCCGGCGGCGACTGCCACACCGGCGAACGTCCGGATCACCAACCAGGTATCGAACTGGCTGTACGACAACTCGGACCTCTCGCCGAACTTCGGCGACTACATCGACGCCGTGGTATCGGCGACCGGTAGCTGGCCTTTTGTCGGTAACACGCTGTATGTCGCCTGGTCCGATGGCCGGCTCGGCTGGCCGCAGCCGTTCGAGGCACACCGCGCGGCGGGCTAGCAGGCTCGCGGCGGGCGTTCGGCCAGGAAGGCGCTTTCTGGCCAGGAAATTGTTGCCCCGAGCGGCTAGGTCTGGCTGAATGGGACATAGCGGCAATCGGGGTAGGAGGCTGACCCGTGGGCGGACTGAGCGCTGAGGTAGACCCAGCGGACGTAGGGCTCGATTCAGGTCGGCTCGGGCGTCTTGATCGGCACTTCGGCGAGTACGTAGCCGACGGGAGGCTGCCGGGCTGGCTGATCACGGTGAGTCGCCATGGCAAGCTCGCGTACGTAGCCGCCCGCGGTCAGCGTGACATCGAGGCTGGCCTGCCGGTGGAGACGGACACGATCTGGCGCATCTACTCGATGAGCAAGCCGATTACCTCGGTCGCCGCGATGATCTTGTACGAGGAGGGCGCGTTCGAGCTCACCGACCCGGTGAGCAAGTTCATCCCGTCCTTCGCCGACGTGCGGGTCTTCACGGGCGGATCAGACCTGCGGTCGGTAACGGTACCGGCGACCGAGCCAGTGCGGATCTGGCATCTGCTGACCCATACCGCGGGCCTGACCTACGGATTCCACCGTGCGCACCCGGTGGACAGCCAGTACCGGGGGCTGGGGTTCGAGTGGGGCACGCCGAGGAAGGCAGACCTGGCTGCCTGCTGCGACATGTGGGCCGGCCTGCCGCTGCTCTTCCAGCCAGGCAGTGAGTGGAACTATTCGGTCGCGACCGACGTCCTCGGGCGCGTGGTCGAGGTCGCCTCCGGTTCCGGCCTTGACGAGTTCTTCGAGCACCGGATCTTCCAGCCGCTCGGGATGACCGAGACCGGCTTCTGGCTTGCCGAGGAGGACCGGGACCGGCTGGCCGCCTTGTACACGATCGGTCACGGCGGCAAGGCCTCCCGGCTGGACGCCATCGGCGGCGTGCCGCGGCACCGGCCGTCCTTTCTCGGCGGCGGCGGCGCCCTGGTATCGACGGCCGCCGACTACCACAGGTTCGCCTCGATGCTGCTGTCGACGCCGGAAAGCCCGGCTGGCCAGCTCGATGGTGCGACTGTGCTGAGCCCGCGCACCGTCGGGTACATGACGCGCAACCACCTGCCAGGCGGCGCCGATCTGGAGGCCTTCGGCCGTCCGTTGCATGCTGAGGCGCCGTTCCGCGGCGTCGGCTTCGGGCTCGGCTTCGCCGTCATGGTCGACCCGGTACCTGGCCGGGTAGTCGGCAGTGCGGGTGAGTTCTCCTGGGGCGGCGCTGCGAGCACGGCGTTCTTCGTAGACCCGGCGACGGGCCTGACGGTTTCGTTCTTCACCCAGTTGCTGCCGTCGAGTGCCCATCCGATCAGGTCGCAGCTACGCCAGCTCGTCTACCAGGCGCTGACGGATTAGGGGGAGTTCCGGATTAGCCGCGGCCGCTGCGGTGTGCTCCGCCGGTCCGGCCGGTGCCGACTCGCGCCGTGGCGGTATCCTCGTCCGCCCGCGCTTCGGGGCCGTGCGCGGACTCCTTCCTGATCGCGTGCACCCGGTGCGCGACGAGTCCGGCGATGAGCAGGATCACCAGGGCCGCGCCGACGAGCGAGAAGGAATGGAAGAACTTGGTGACGGTGTCGCCGAGGTTGTAACCGAGCATGGTGAGCCCGGTCGCCCAGGCGACGGTGCCGATCAGGCTGAAAATGGTGAAGGGCAGCACCGGGATCTCGACCACGCCGGCGCCGAACGATGCGAAGCAACGGACAATCGGCAGCGCCCGCCCGACGGCTACGGCCCACGATCCGCGGCCGGAGAAGAACCGTTCGGCCCGGTCCAGGTCGGAACGAGTGATCAGCACCCACTTCCCGTACCGGTCAAGCAGGTGCCTCCCGCCGCGGCGGCCGACCGCGTAGGACGTCAGCGAGCCGCCCATTTCCGCCAGCGTGCCGATGAGGATCACGCCGATGAGGCTGAACTTGCTCTGCGGCATCGCGGCGATCACGCCGGCGAACGCGAACGTGATCTCCGAGGAGATCGGGATGCAGCAGGCCTCGACGAAGGCAAAGATGATGAGGGCCAGGTAGCCGTTGCTCGTCATCACGCTGGTCAGAAAAGACTCCATGCGGAAAGTTCTACAGCATCGCCGTCACTACCCCGGCCAGTGCGGGCAGAAAATTAGCCACTCCTGAAGATTCGCCCGCCTGGCCCGCGCACACGGGCCATGACATGGGCCGGGTGCCCCGTCTTCTACGGGGGCAGGAGGCGGGGCACCCGGGGTGCGGCCGGTGGCCCTGGGGGGTGGGCGCAGGGGCCGCTGGGGTGCCACTGGCGGCGGGGGGTGCCGCGGGTGGCGTGCTGGGTGTGCGGGGTCAGATCAGGTGCTGGGTTGCGGTCTTGACCAGGTGTGCGGCCTGGGTTTCCCACTTGGCGTAGGCGGTGGGGAAGGCTGAGCACTGGACGCTCTGTGCGGGTTGCCAGAGCGGCTGGTGTGCCCAGCCGGGGTTGCCGGCCTGGTAGCTGCGTAGTGCTTTGAGGAAGGAGTCGGCGGCGTAGGCGGGGTGCATGAGCTGCCGCGTGCTGCCCCAGCCCATGGAGGGGCGCTGCTGGAACAGGCCGAGGGAGTCGGAGGTGCCGTAGTTGATGTTGAGCAGGGCTGATTCCTGCATGGCGGTGGCGACGGCGATGACGGCTGAGCGCAGGCCCATGTGGCGGTCTAGTGCCTGGCGGACGATGGTCCTGGCGTTGTCGTAGCGGGCGGGCGTGATGGGCATCCAGGCTTGCGGGCCGGTAGTGCCGGCCGGGATGAGCCGGTCTGCGGCGGGTAGTGGCCTGTGACCGGCTCCCTGACCGGTGCGCCGGGCAACAACCCGCTCGATAGCGGCCCAAGTCGCTGCATGTCCGACCTTGCGGGTCGGGTGCCGGATCACGCTGGTACTGGCGTGCCGGTCGGCGGAGTGCGCCACGTGCCGGGTTACGATGCGGACGACCTGTGCCCTGGCCGCAGTGACGTTACCGGGACTGCGCTGCTGCTGGGCGCTGACGGCTGCCACGGCATGACTGATGCCTGGGGCCGCGCTGACGGCGCTGGCGGTGGCGCCGAGAAGTCCAGCCGCCGCGCCGGCGCCGACTCCGGCAAGGGCAAGTCCGGCACCCGCGTAGGCGAGAGCCTTCTTGCTGCCAAGCTTGCCCGGCAGGTTATCGCGGAGGATCTGGGTCACGCGGGGGGTGCGGGTCATGGCGCATTCCTTCCGTGCTGACCCGCCGCCTCCGGTCCTGGGGGGTTGGTATGGTGCGGACCGGTGCTCTAGCCGTCGGACGTTCGCCGGCCGGCAGTTCGGCGCGTGCGCGTGCTGCGCGCGTGCCTCGCTGGTTCAGCGCGGGCGGCTGGCGCGGAGCGCGGGGGTGCGCTCCGGGCGAGCCGGCCTGGGGAAGCGGAAGCGGCGCGCGAGGGGTGCGCCGCTGCCCGGCGGGGGTCACTGAGAGTAACGCGTTCATTGCCCTATCGCCATCCGGGTTCGGCGCGAAGTGACGCACCTCACGTCGGCCGCGGCTGAGGCGGCCCGGTCTGCCCGGGGCGGGGTCTGCCGGCCGGGACGACCGTCGGTGTGCCGCCTAGCCGACCCGCGAGTTCTCCGGCCAGGGCTTGCCCAGCGGTGCCGATGCGGCCGAGGCCGCGAGCGTATCCGGGCTGACGAAGGCGCTGCCGTGCGGGCCGGCTAGCACGGCCTGGTGCAGGGCACTGCCCTTGAGGAACTGTGCCCAGGTCAAGAACCAGTAGGTCCAGCCGTTGTCCCAGGTACCGCCCTTCGGGCTGCCGGTGATCGTCACCGGATCGCCGGGGACGGCCATCTGGTAGTAGAACTGCGCGTCAGCGGGTGCCATGTTCACGCAGCCGTGGCTTACGTTGGTGAAGCCCTGCTGGCCCACCGACCAGTAGGCGTCGTGCAGGTAGTCGCCCGTCCAGGTGAACCGGACCGACCACGGCACCTCGATCGAGTAGCCGGGGCCCTTCATCAGCGTCGGGTTCGCCTTCTCGATGGTGAGGTAAGTCCCGTCAGGCGTATCGTCACCAGGCCGCCCGGAGCTGATCGGCCAGTTCCTGATCAGCCTGCCGCCGCGGTACAGCTTCATCCGGTGCGTGCTGGTGCTGGCGACCACGATCAGCGACCCGCCGATCCGGAATTGCTGGGTCAGCAGGTGCGTGCCGTAGACCCCGGGCGCGCCCTGCACCCCGTTCAGGTGGCCGACGAAACTGACCGAGGTGTTAGTCGGCCAGTAGTCCCGGGTGCGGAACACCAGAGTCTGGCTCGTGTCCCAGTACCAGGCCCCGACGACCGGCTTCGACGTGGTGACGACCAGGGATCGCTCGACGGCGGCCCGGTTGGTGATCGGCCGGCTGAACTCCAAGATGATCGGCATGCCGACGCCGTAAGTCTGCTGGTAGCCCTCGAAGATCATCGTGGTGAAGCTCTGCGCCGGAGTCAGCGTCCTGAAGGTGCTTGTCCGGGTGACGACATGGCCGGCCTGGTCCGCGGCGGTCGCTGTCACGGTGAGGGCTTTGGCCACCGGCAGCGTCCAGTTGCTGTGCCAGACCGTGCGAGCGGCGTTGAGCGTGCCGGAAACCTGGCCGCCGGAGACACTGACGGTCCGCAGGACGCCGCGGGCCGCCGTCACGGTGATTCCGCTGGCCGGGTTGACGTCCTTACTCCCGGCGGCCGGAGTGATGAGGACCTGGACGGTGGCTTTCACCACCGATCCCGAAATGCCGCCTTTGCCGCTCCCGGTCGTGCTCGACGCTGACTGGCATGCCGCCGCGAGCACGCCTGCGGCGCATACCACGACGAACGGCAACGACCTGGTCCGCCACGATGGGCTGTCCTTGCGCAGCACGCTGTCCTCCACCCGTTCCATCTGTCGTTGTCCGCCAGGGACACCCGAGTGTCCTGCGCCCGGTGCCCGGGAGTAACGCCCGGTTCCGCGCCGCGTGGTGCCGCCGCGAAGTGGCCGCCTGACCGTTCCGCATCCTGGCGCTTGCGCCCCGAATCCCAGGTCTGCCGACGCGGCAGGCTTACCTGGTCCACGTGCGGAGTACCCAGTGTTGTTTCACAGTATGCCCGCGTCGTGTGCATGCTTAATCCAGCTTTACCTGACGTGCTGAATGTGCACTCGGCGCAGCCCTGGTTACTTGCGCCGGTAACGGCGAATTAGTCCTAGTCCATTTATCCAAGCCGCGAGCGCGATCACCACCACGGCGATTGCGGTCCACGGCACGTAGTCGCCGAAACGGTCGAAGGGCGTTCGTACCGCGGCACGCACGGGCCGCAGAGCCACCAGCGTGACACCGCGGTCGGCCGTGCCGGCCCAGGCAAGCAGTCGGCCCCGACTGTCGAACGCGACGGAATCCCCGGTCAGCGCCGCCTGCACAGCCGGACGCCCGTTCTCCGCGGCCCGCAGCGCCGCGAGCGCGGCATGCTGCGCCGGTGCCCAGCTCGCCTGGAACGTGGAGTCCGACGTCTGGTAGATCAGCACCTGAGCGCCGTGATTGGCGTCGACGGCTGACATGTCAGAAAACGACGATTCGAAGCAGATCAGCACGCCGAACGTCAGTCGCCTGCCGTCCGGCAGCGTGGCGTGCAGCACGCGCGCGCCATTTCCGGCAATCACATTCCGCGCCGCGGCCCGGCTGATCTTCGCCAGCCAGCCGAGCACGGGCCGGAAGGGTATGTACTCGCCGAACGGCACCAGCCGCGTCTTGGTGTATGTTCCCGCGACGCCGCCAGGACCGATGAGGACGGCGACTTTCGACTTCGCGCCGGTGCGGCTCAGCGCGTCCTGGCTCACCAGGATCTGGGCGCCGACAGTCGCCGAAAGCCGCCGCAGCCTGTGCAGCAACCCGGGGCTGGCGCGCAGGTCGTAGCCGACGCTGCTCTCGCCCCACACGATCAGGTCCGCGTGGCGCACTCCGAGCGTCAGCCGGACTTCCTCGGCCAGCCTGGCCGCGGGTCCGGGCTCCAGGCCCGGCTGGACCAGTGCGATGACGACCGGAGCGGCGCCAGGGGTGGCGTAAGCCGGCGCGGTCAGCCAGAACGCGGCAGGGCCGGAGGCGGCGGCCAGCACCGCGGCGGCCGCGCCGAGCGCCTGGCCCAGCCTGCTTGCTGACGTCAGCACGACGACGATGGCGGTGTTGACGGCTACCAGGACGAAACTGATCAGCCAGATGCCGCCGACCGAGGCAAGCGCGAGGACGACCGGGTGCTGCCACTGACTCGCGCCGTAGACCGCCCACGGGCCGCCGATGCCCTGCCAGGACCTGATCCAGTCGATGACCACCCAGCAACTGGGAATCACGACCAGCGCGGCAAGCGAGCGGCCCGCCCCCGGCCCTGCCCGGCCGGGCAGGCGCGTTCGAGCCTGGACTTGGCCGGCCTGGCGGCCGCTCACGCTGCCCGCGCCAAGCAGCCACCAGGCCGCCAGGCCGACGCTAGCCCACGGCGCGCCGAGCACGACTACCACGAGCAGCAGTGCGGGGCCGAGATTGGGGGTCAGCCAGTACAGCGACGCAAGCAGGTATCCGGTGCCGAACCACCAGCCGCGCACCGCGGCTTCCCCGGCCCCAGGTGCGGCTCGCAGCAGCAGCAGCCCGGGAACCAGGCCGATCCACGCGAGGAATTCCAGGTTGAGCGCCGGAAACGCGAGCACGGGCAGCGCGCCGGTCAGCAGCACGGCATATCGAACGGGCTGCGCGAAACTGCGCCAGATGGCCACCGAATCATTGTGGCGGCTGGGGGCACCCGGTCAGGCAGCGGGCTGGTGTCGCTGCCTGACGCCGGGCGCCGAACGGCTCAACGCGGCGACAGGACGCAGAACTCGTGACCAACCGGGTCGGCGAGTACCGCCCACGAGACGTCACCCTGACCGACATCGGCCGGTACCGCGCCGATGCGGGTCAGCCTGGACACCTCGGCCCGGCCGCTGCCGTCGGGGTACGGCGCCACGTCGAGGTGGACGCGGTCCTTGCCGGACTTACGGCCGGGCACCTTCAGCAGCTCGAGGAACGGCCCGGTACCGGCGGGTGAGCGCAGCGAGACCAATTCGTCGTGCGAACCGCAGACGTCCCAGCCCGCCGCCTCCTGCCAGAACCCCGCAATCGCTCCGGGGTCGGGGCAGTCCATGACGACGGCCGCGACCGGACCGGTGTCCCGGTAGGCCGGCC
The DNA here is from genome assembly GCA_035533915.1 of Streptosporangiaceae bacterium. Lineage (GTDB taxonomy): Bacteria > Actinomycetota > Actinomycetes > Streptosporangiales > Streptosporangiaceae > Chersky-822. Next base: position 5,006 of record DATLSX010000160.1, on the reverse strand, counting down.
GCGGGTCGAGTACGCACAGCTCGTTACCCTCCGGGTCGGCGAGAACCACCCACGGCACGGCGCCCTGGCCGATATCGGCACTGGTCGCGCCCAGGCTCAGCAGCCGGCTGGCCTCGGCCGCCTGGTGGTCGGCGGATGTGGTGGCGAGGTCGAGATGGACCGTGTTCTTGCCGGCCTTCGGGTCGGACACGGGCACGAAGAGCAGCGGCAACGCCGCGGCACCCGGATAATCGAACCCGGCAGGCGAAACGCGGACCTCGTCTGGCTCGACCGCGGCTATCTCCCAGCGCAGCGCGGCGGCCCAGAACTCGGCGAGGCCGAGCGGGTCGGCCGCGTCGACGACGACATGCACGAGTCGGGTGGTCATGCCTGCCAACCTGGCATGTCAGCGGGCTTGCGGCAAACCAGATCGAGATCCGCGTAGCTACGCGGGCGCGTGGCGCTTCGGCAGCGCGCGCCCTGCCAGCGCCAGGCACCAGGCGAGTGCGGTAAGACCGACGATGATGAGCTCGGGCCAGCTGCCGGCCCGGTCCGCCGGCGTGAATGCCGACCGCAGCGGTATCCGCGCCTCCAAGGCGGTGCGCTGCCAGGTTCGACTCGCGGTAAGTACGGTTCCGTCCGGCGCGATGATCGCGCTGACCCCCGTGGTGGATGCCACAGCGACGGAGCGGCCGGTCCAGACCGCGTCCATCCTGGCCATGGCGAGCTGCTGTAGGGTCTCGCCGAGCTGGCCGTCGAGTTCGTAGTCAGCGTCGTTGGTCTGAACCGTCAGCAGGTTGGCTCCGGCCAGTACCTCGGACCTGACCAGGTTGTCGAACCCGACCTCGTAGCAGATCACGTCGCCAAGCCTGACCTTGCCCACGTGGAAGACCACGGCGCGGTGGCCCGGCGTGAAGTTCGTCGGCTGGAGTGAGGGCAGTGACGTGAACGTGTCAAGCAACCCGCGCATCGGGATTACCTCGCCAAACGGGACAAGCTGGCGTTTTATGTAGTCCTGGACCGGGCCGTGGCCCGGCAGCCAGAGTTGCCCGGCGTTGCGCACCGGGTTGTCGAGTACCGCGCCGACCAGGACGGGCCGGTTGATGGCATCGACGGCGATGGCGATGGTCTGGTACGTCTGCGCCGACAGGCTCGGATCGATGTCGGTGGAATTCTCCGGCCAGATCACGACGTCAGGAGCGGGCCTGCGGCCTGCCCGTACCTGGCCGGCCAGCTTGAGCGTGGCTGCCGTGTGGTTCTCGGTTACTGTGCTGGCGCGTAGCAGGTTCGGCAGGTTGCGCGCGTGCGGGACGTTGCCCTGGATCGTCGCCACGATCGCGGTCGGGCCAGGACCTGGGGATCGGTGCCAGGCCAGATTGCCGGCCAGGGCGATGCCTACGGCGAGAACTGCCGCGGCGGCACCGGCTGCTGACTCCCGCCACCTGGCCTGACCGGGGTCGGCCCGGCCCGGCTGGAGTTGTCCGGCGATCCTGAGCCCGGAGTAGGCGACCCAGGCCCCGGCCAGCGCGAGCAAGAAAGTCAGCAGCGGCGGCCCGCCGATCGCGGCCCAGCCAGCGGTCGGCGCGCCCGCCTGGCTCATCGCGAGCCGTCCCCACGGGAACCCGCCCCACGGGAACCTGTCGCGCACCGCCTCCTGCGCGACCCACCATCCGGCCACTGCCAGCGGCCAGGCACGCAGCCGCAGCAGCGGCCGCAGCGCGAGCGCGAGCACGGCGAAGATGACGGTCTCGGTCACGGCCAGCGCGCCCCAGGCGTACCAGGCGACGTTGACCAGCCAGGAGAGCAGCGCCGTGAAGAACGCGCCGCCGCAGATCAGGCCGAGAAGGAACGTCCTTAGCCGGCCTTGCCGCCAGACGGCGAGTGTCAGCAAAGCCGGACCGGTCATGGCGAGCGGCCAGATGCCGACCGGCGGGAACGCCGCAGCCAGCGCCAGCCCGGCCGCGAGGGCGGCGACAGCGGACAGCCAGCCCGGCAGCCATCCGGCCGCGCCGCTCACGGCTGCTGACTCCCGACTGCTGGCTCGGCCCGAGCCGGCCCGCTGCGGCGCGGCGGCCGGCCTGGCTTCGGTTGGTTCTGGCGTGGCCTCCGGTGGTTCTGGTGCTGCCCCCGGTTCTGGTGTGGTCCCGGCTGGCTCTCGACCGCCTGCGGTCAGCTTGGTCCCGGCCGGTTCGGTAGCGGTGGCAGCCGGTACCGGCCCGCCCGGCGACTCAGGCCGACCTGGCCCGGTCTGGTCGCCGCGTGCGGCTGGTCCACTGCTGTGCAACGGGTGCTCCGGCTGGCTGGTTCACGAGGTCGATGCGGTAGTAGCGAGGGTATCTGCGCGTCCGCGCGCTAGTGACGGGCCGGCGGGCGGCACAACTCGCCCATCCAGGGAGCAGCGGAATAACTTGCGCATCGGATGAGTCAAATATGTGGGGAACGCGAGTTATGCGAGCGGCAAGAACTTAAGGGGGCGGCTGTGAGCCGACGGGGCTGGGTCATGTTCGCGGCGATGAGCGTGATCTGGGGTCTGCCGTATCTGCTGATCAAGGTCGCCGTCGGCGGAGTCTCCGTGCCCGTCCTAGTGCTCGCCCGGGTCAGCGTCGGCATGTTGCTGCTGCTGCCGATCGCGCTGCGGCGCAGGGAATTCGCCGCGCTCAAGCCGGTGTGGCACTGGGTCGCGCTGTTCGCGCTGGTCGAGATCATCCTCCCGTGGTTCGTCCTGGCCGAAGCGGAACGCGGGATCAGCAGCTCGCTCGCCGGGCTGCTGATCGCTTCGGTTCCGATCATCCTGGCCGTGCTCGGCCTGCTGATCAGGTCCGGCGAGAGGCTCGGCTTGGTCAGATGGGCCGGCCTCCTGATCGGCCTCGGCGGGGTCGTCCTCTTGGCCGGCCCGAACCTCGTCGGCTCGAGCGCGACCGGCAGCACCGCCAGGTCGGTCGCCGAGGTGCTCTTCGTCGCGCTGTGCTACGCGATCGGGCCGCTGATCCTGAACAGCAAGCTCGCCGGTCTGCCGCCGGTCGGAATGACCACGGCGTGCTTTGGCCTGGCCGCAGTGGTCTACGCGCCGCTCGCCGCGCTGAGCTGGCCGTCGGCCGTTCCTTCGGCCGGTGTCCTGACGTCGATTGCCGCACTTGCCGTGGTCTGCACGGCCGTCGCCTTCTGGATCTTCTTCCAGTTGATCACCGAGGTCGGCCCGGCCAGGGCCAGCGTCATCACCTACGTCAACCCGGCGATCGCTGTGGCGCTCGGCATGCTGGTGCTCAGCGAGCGGGTGACGGCTATCATGCTGGCCGCGTTCGCCACGATCTTGCTGGGATCGGTGCTGGCGACCAGGCCTGCGCGGCAGGCAGTCCCAGCCGGCCCGGCCGATGCCACGGAGCTGGTGCCTGCGCAGGTCCAGGTCCCGGCGTGCGCCACGGCGACGAGCCCCGCGGCTGACGTGCCATGATGCCGCTCCCTGCACAGGCGCAGAAGCCCCCGGAGTGACGGAAAGCGTCGGCCGTCAGGAACACTGCGCGGCCACGCGTGCCGGGCCGGCCCGGCACGGTCCGCGTGCCGGGCCGCCAAACGACGGCGGGCCATTATTTCTGGCAATGCGGCTATCGGCCGAGTTCGGATCCGCCGCGTCTGTGGCATAGTTAGGCTCTTACTATTAAGAGGAGCCACTGATGACCGAGTTCGGCATAGACGCGGCCAGCTTCCAGAAGACGGTCAACTGGGCGCAGGTAGACGCCATATGCACATTCGGATTCGAGAAGGTCACACAGGGCACGTGGTATAAGAACCCATACTGGCCGGACGCCAAAACCGCAATGGCTGCGCGGGCTAAGGCGTCGGGGTTTGTTCCCGGCGCGTACCTGTTCCTGGAGGAGGGCAACGGCGCCGCACAAGCCGACTACTTCGCCGCGCAGGCCGGTGACCTGACCGGTTTCAGCCTCGCCGTCGACGTGGAGCCGACGGGCAACAGCCGGCCGGTTCTCGCGGACGCGCTCGCCTGCACGGCCAGGCTGCGCGAGCGCTATCCCCGTCACCCGATTGGCGGGTACATCCCGCACTGGTACTGGGGCTCGCAGGACACGACATTCACGGACTGGCTGTGGGCATCGCAATACGTGACCGGGTTCGGCACGCCCGCCAGCCTTTACCCTCAGGTACCCGCCTCCTGGTGGGAGCCCTACGGCGGGCGGCAGCCGTCACTTCTCCAGTTCACGTCGACCGCCATCGTGGCCGGCGTGGCCGGAGCGGTGGACTGCTCGGCATTCCGGGGCACGCCGGCTGAACTCCGTGCGCTGCTCTTGCCCCCGACCACTCCGCCGCCACCTCCCCCGCCCCCGCCGACGATCCCCGATTGGCAGGTCACGATCATGAACCGTCTTCCCGTGCTCCAGCAGGGCAGCAACATCCACGCTGCCGTCCGCCGCGCGCAGGCGCTTCTCGGCCCGGCCGGGGCGGCTTGCGCAGTGGACGGCATCTTCGGTCCGGCGACCGCCGCCGCGGTACGGCACGTCCAGGCCGCGCATCACCTCAGTACCGACGGCATCATCGGCCCCCACACCTGGGCGGTCCTTGTCACCGGAGCCGACTTGTAGCGCCACGACGGGCACGGGCGGCGATGAGCGACTCGAACGGGGCAGGGGAGGCGTGCGGCCAGCGCCGGTATTCGCCTCATCCGCTGCGTAACGCATCCACCAGGCGGTCGTCGTTCGGCCAGCACCGGAGAGTGGCGACCCGTGATCGAGAGGTCCTGAACCTCGAAGCCCCACGCAGCCGTCGGCAGCCGCCTCGGCAGCCGTGACCTGGTCGGCTCCGCAATGGGCGTCGCTGGGCAGGGGCCGTTCCATGATCGCGGTCACTATGGTCCTGTCGCTAAATAAGGCGCTTGTTTCGGTTCTGGGCTACGGTTTCGTGGTATGGCGATCGCGGCTGGGACCGAGGAGTTGCTGGCGGGTAAGTTCGCGTCGTTGTTCCCGCATCTTGATGAGCGGCAGCGGCGGCTGGCGGCGGGGGCGGAGGCGCGGTCGCTG
>DATLSX010000159.1:0-10172 GCA_035533915.1 Streptosporangiaceae bacterium | reverse complement strand
TTCGAGGAGGCGTTCTTCCTGCCGCACGCCCGCCAGGTCCGGGCCGCGGTGTCGCTGCCGCTGATCCTGCTCGGCGGGATCACCCGGCTGGACACCATGGAGCAGGCCATGGCGGAGGGCTTCGAGTTCGTCGCGATGGCCCGGGCGCTGCTGCGGGAACCCGATCTCATCCGCACGATGAGGCAGGGGCAGGCCAGCGGGTCGGCCTGTGACCACTGCAACACGTGCGTCACCGAGATGGAGGTCCACGGCACCCGCTGCGTGTTCGTCCCCGAGCAGGACTGGATGACCGGGCCACGGTGGCGGGCAGGGCAGCCGGGGGGTGCCAGATGAGCGCGGCGGCGCCGGCCGCGGCGCGTGTGGTGGCGGTCACGGGCTCGGCGTCGGGGATCGGCGCGGCGGTGAACTACTTCGGCGCCGTGGAACTGCTTGACGCGATGCTGCCTGCCCTGGCGGTGGGCGCACGTCCCAGCGCGGTGGTCATCGCCTCGAACTCGGCTGGATACGTCCCGCCAGACCTGCGGCTTGTCGATGCGCTGCTGGCCGGTGCCGTGGACGCCGCGGCCCAGGCCGCCGCCGGGCTCGACGGGGCGACGGCCTACGCGACGGGCAAGCTGACGCTGATCCGTGCCGTGCGGCGCCGGGCGGGATCGTGGGGTCCGGGTCCGACGTCCATGCTTGCGGACGTTCCCGTGGATCAGGCGACGCGGCAGGCCGGTGTACCCGGCCAGGAACCCGGCTAACGCCAGTCGCTCCGGGCCGGTGAACACCGGCTCGACAGGGGCTAGCGCAGTAGATGCGGACGTAGCGGCGGTGGTGGTGGTCATCGGGCACTCCAGATGACACCTACTACACCGCTCGGCCTGCGAACGTGCGCCCGAGCGCCACCTCGGCGCGGACATGATCGTCTGCGGGAATGACACGGGGCACATCGGGGAGAGCGGTCACGCGCCAGGTACCCGGCCGGTGATCCAGCCGTACTCTGAGACGATGCGGACGCCGAGGCCCTCCACGTACAGCGGGCGCAGCGCTTCGTGCATCGTTTCGGCGAACCGGTCGTAGCCGGCGTGCTGCAGGGCTGGCCAGGACGGGCCTGCCGCAGCGAGCGCCCGCACGGCGAGGTCGAGATCGGGCAGCTCGTAGATGACCTCTGCCGTGCCCCTGCCCGCGAAGTCCAGGCCGGCGCCGGCGAGCATCTGCTCGGCTACTCCGGGCCGCCCGGTGTCTCCCTGGTTGAGGGTCGCGTCGATGTGATCAGCCGGTGACATCTCCACCAAGGCCGCAAAGTAAGGGAGCAGGCCCAGGCGTTTGGGAGCACCCCAGAAGGTGAACCCGACCAGGCCGCCGGGCCGCACCACCCGGCGTGCCTCAATCAGTGTCGTCCGCCAGCATCATGGGACCAGCTATTCGCCAGTGGCATGGGACCGGGGCGGGGCCTGGGTCAGCGTTGGCCGTAGCTGATGATTACGGATGGCCGGGCGGGCGGTCAAGCAGTGCGTCGGTCCGCCAGCATCATGGGACCACCCCCCTTGGGTTTCCGGGGCGGGACGGCAGGCGTCGCCCCGGGCTGCCGGTGCGGCCCCTGGGGGCGCAGTGATCTTCTCGGTCGGGCACCCTTGCGGGCTGCGCCGGGTTCTCCGGGGCTGCAAGGGTCTGCCCGGCGGGCCGAGCGGAGCGAGCCCTTGCGGTCCCGGGGGTTCTGGGGCAGGCTCTGCTGCCCGGCCGGGAAGCTCACTGCGGGGGTTTCCCCTGCCCATCTTTGAGGGAGGGCCGGGGGGTGCGGGGGGGCAGCGCCCCCCGCGGTCTTCCCGGCGGTGCCGGGTTAGCGGTCCGGCGGGGTGATGGCGGGTTTTTGCCGGCGCCGGTAGGACTCGCCGTCCAGGATCAGCTCCCAGGCGGCGGACTGGAGCCGGTCGATGGCGGACTGGGCCAGCAGCGGGTCGGCCATCAGGGCGAGCCACTCGGCTGGCTCCCGGTTGGAGGTGATGATGGTGGCCGCGGCGCGGTGCCGCTCGACGATGATCTCGTAGATGTCGGCGGTGTCGGCGGCATCCATCGGCTGGAGGCAGAAGTCGTCCAGGATGAGCAGGTCTGTCCGTAGCAGCTTGCGGACCTGCTCGTCGTGGCTGTTGTCCAGGCGGGCGGCCTTCAGCCGCTTGAGCAGCTGGCCGGCCCGCTCGAACCAGACGGTGTGCCGGGCGCGGATCGCGGCGTGGCCGAGGGCGGTGGCCAGGAATGTCTTGCCGACCCCGACCGGGCCCAGGATCAGGGCGTTGCAGCCGTCGGCGACGAACCGCAGCGAGAACAGCTCCTCCAGCACCCGCCGGTCGTAGGTGATGGCCGCGGTGTGATCGAAGTTGTCCAGCCGCATGGCCGGGTCCAGGCCGGCGGCGCGGGCGCGGCGCTGCGCGGAGGTGGCGTCGCGGCGGGTGACCTCGTCGGACAGGATCAGCTCGAGGAAATCGGCGTGGCCCAGGTCGTGGGCGCGGGCCAGGGCGAGCCGCTCGGGCAGGGCCGGCAGCAGCTGGCCGAGCTTGACCCGGCGCAGCAGCGACCGCAGCTCGGGGCTGACGCCCGGCGCGGGCGGGCTCATGGCCTGCTCCCGTCGCTGCCGCTGGCTGCGGGGGGCGGTCCGGCGACGGCGAAGTGGGACCGGTCGCGGGCGAACCGGGGCGCGGGCAGGCCGGGCAGCGGCAGCGGCGGGGTGTGCGGCAGCGGCTGGCCCTCGGTGCCGCGGGCGAGCATCCGCCCGATCAGCGCGACGCTGATGGCCTCGGCGTCCAGGGCCCGGCGGCAGGCCGCCTCGACCCGGGCCGGCCCCCACTTGCGGACCAGGCCGAGCAGCGCGTACACCTGCCGCATCTTCGTCCACGGCAGCGGGTGATCCAGCACCGCCGCGGCGTAGGCGCCGATCGCCGGCCCTGCCTCGTCAGCCAGCCGCTGCAGGTAGCCGATATCGCGCATCGCGTAGCCGCGGGTGTGCTCGGGCAGGTCGGCGGGATCGGTGGAGCGCTTCCCGGGCCGCTGGCGGGGATGGGTCTTGACCAGCTCGCCGCGGTGGTAGACCCGAACCAGCTTGGAGTCGGCGCGCACGTCCACGTGCTGGCCGATCAGGGCGCCGGGCACCGAGTACAGTGCCCTGGCCACCTCGATGTGATGATCTCGGTGCACCTTCGGGCGGGCATAGACCGGCAGGTCGTAGCCGAACACCGGCGCGGGTGCCAGCCGCGGCGCCTCCTCGGCGGCGAACAGCTCCGCCGGGCGGCACCGGGTGGTCCGGTGGATCCGCTGCCCGGCCCGCCCGGCGCACCATCCGGCCGCCGCGCGCTGGGCTTCGGGCAACCCGCCGGGAAAAGACTCCCCGGCGAAGAAGCTGCCGCGCACGAACTGCACCGCCCGCTCCACCCGGGGCTTGCCCCGCATCGTCGACTGCACCCAGTCCGGGCGTTCAGCATCATCTGGTCCGGGTGACGCACCGGTTCCACCCGCTGTCAGGCCGCGAGTTCGAGTTCGTGGAGCATCGCCATAACTGGGGCGAGGACCGTGTCTATGTCCGCGGCGAGGATGGCGTGCTGTTCAGCCTTCCGGCTGGGTGGACCGATGCGGCGCCGCCGGATCCCTTCGTCGTGATCGCCGCCGGCCGCTGCCCGTTCACGGCGGCGGGCCTGCTGGCGCTCGCCGGCCTGGTCGATGAGCTGCGCGGTCAGCCTGGCTCTGACCGGGTGTCAGGGAGATTATGCCGTGAATGTAAACTGGATTATGTCGCATCGATCTCCGGCCAGGCTCATCCTGGGATGCTTGCATCGCACAATCTTGGTTATTTACCTGAAGATATGCGGCCTACTGCGGCGCGCCGCTGCGGCAGTCAGGAAAGTTTACGGCAAAATTATCCTGACAGTACCCAATGACAGGAGGCATTATGGCCAGGCAGGCGCACGGCGAGGACCCGAAGGTGACGTCGCTGCGGGCGGCGCGCTGCCTCAACCCGCATCCCGAGGACGTGACCGACGAGCTGTTCGCCGCGGGGGAGTTCTTCGACGCCCGCGACGTGGTGCAGGTCAAGTACGAGATGGTGCGCCAGGTGAAAGCCGGCGGCGCCCCGGTCACCCAGGCCGCCGCGGCGTTCGGGTACTCCCGGCCGTCCTACTACGAGGCGGCCGCCGCGCTGGAGCGCGCAGGGCTGGACGGGCTGGTGCCGGCCAGGCCCGGGCCGCGCGGCGGGCACAAGCTCACCGAGCAGATCCTCGCCTGGGCCGAGCAGCAGCTGGCCGCCGACCCGGCGCTGCGCCCGGCGCAGCTGGCCGGCCCGATCGAGGCGGCCTTCGGCGTGCGCGCGCACCCCCGGTCGGTCGAGCGAGCGCTGGCCCGCTACCGGGAGCGCCACTCCAAAAGCCGCTGACCTGCCCGCCCGCGAGAGCGGAAAGGAGGACCCGTCCCCGTCCCTGCTCACCTCACCTGGCCACGCGGCTGCTGAACCGGGCGCCCGCCCGGATGCCGGCCAGGACCGTGCTCCCGGCAGCGGGCTGGACGCCCGCTACGAGCAGCTCCGCCATGCCGTGCTGCATGCGCGCGCCGAGGCGTTCCCGCTCGGCTTCGCCGTGCTCACCCGCCGCGGCGTGACCGCCTGGCGGCATGCCCTGGCCGAGATCGCCCCCGCCACCTGCCCGCCGGCCCCAGCCGCGGCGCCGGCGCTGCCCGGCCCGCTCGCCGCCGAGCTCGTCAGCGTCCTGGCAGCCGTCGCGCTCGCCGCCCCCTGACCCCGCAACCCCGGATCTCGTGACCGCCGTGCAGGCGGGAAGGAGCATGCCCCGTGTTCACCCAGACCGCGGCGTCGAAGGTCACCGCCGCCCACCTTTCCAGGACGGCAATCTTGTATGTCCGCCAGTCCACGCTCAAGCAGGTCATCCACAACGCCGAGTCCGCGCACCGCCAGTACGACCTGCGGGGCCGGGCGCTCGCGCTGGGCTGGGCCGGCGAGCAGATCACCGTCATCGACATCGACCAGGGCCATTCCGGCGCCTCGGCCGCCGACCGGGAAGGGTTCCAGCACCTGGTCGCCGAGGTCTCCCTCGGCCGGGCCGGGATCGTGCTCGGCCTGGAATGCTCCCGGCTGGCCCGCAACTCCGCCGACTGGCACCAGCTCCTCGAGCTGTGCGGCCTGACCGGCACCCTGATCTGCGACGAAGACGGCCTGTATGACCCGCGGGACTTCAACGACCGCCTGGTCTTGGGGATGAAAGGGCAGATCTCGGAAGCTGAGCTCCATTTCATCCGGGCCAGGCTGCGCGGCGGGGTGCTGTCCAAGGCCCGCCGCGGCGAGCTGATCACCCCGCTGCCGGTCGGGCTGGTCTACGACGCCACCGGGCACATCGTGCTCGACCCCGACACCGCCGTGCAGCAGGCAGTGCGGCACCTGTTCGCCACCTTCGCCGCCACCGGATCGGCATTCGGCTGCGTCAAGGCCTTCAACCAGGCCGGCCTGTCCTTCCCCTGGCGGCACCAGACAGGGCCCCGCAAGGGCGAACTGGACTGGAAACCGCTGCGTCACCACACCGTGCGGCGGATACTGCACAACCCCCGTTACGCGGGCGCGTTCACCTACGGCCGCCGCCGCGACCGCAAGCTGCCCGGCGGCAAGACCGTCACCACCGTGCTGCCCCGCGAGGAATGGATCTCCTTCATCCCCGGCGCCCACCCCGGATACATCACTCTGGCCGAGTTCGACGCCAACTGCGCCAAGCTGGCCGCCAACGCCCCCGCCCGCGGCCGGGACCGCGCCGCCGGGCCGCCCCGCGAAGGCCCTGCCCTGCTCCAGGGCATCATCGTCTGCGGCACCTGCGGGCAGCGGATGACCGTGCGCTACCACCACCACCGCGGCCGGGAATTCCCCACCTACCGATGCCAGCGCGACGGCATCGAGCACGCCCGGCCGGTCTGCGCGACCATCCCCGGCGCCGGCCTCGACGAGCAGATCGGCCAGCTGCTGATCGCCACCTTGTCCCCGCTGGCCGTCGAAGCCGCCCTCGCCGTCACCGCCGAGCTCGAACACCGCGCCGCCGAAGCCGGCCGGCTCCGCGCCGCGCACGTCGAACGCGCCCGCTACCACGCCGACCTGGCCCGCCGCCGTTACCTGGCCGTCGACCCCGCCAACCGGCTCGTCGCCGAAAGCCTCGAAGCCGACTGGAACACCGCCCTGCGCGCCCTGGCCGACGCCCAGCGCGCCTGCGGCACCGCCCGCGGACACGACACCGGGCAGCTCACCGACGCCCAGCGCGCCCGCATCGGCCAGCTCGTCACCGACCTGCCCGCGATCTGGAACGACCCGGCCACCCCCCAGCGAGAACGCAAGCGCATCGCCCGGCTGCTGCTCACCGACGTCACCGTGCACCGCGACCACGACACCATCACCGCCCACGTCCGCTTCCCCGGCGGCCAGCACACCACCCTTACCCTGCCCGCCCCCAAGCCCGCCCCCGAACAGCGACGGACCCCGGCCGAGATTATCGCCGCCGTCGATGAGCTGCTCGACCAGCACACCAACGGCGAGATCGCCGGCATCCTCAACCAGCGCAGCCTGACCAGCGGCACCGGCCAGGCATTCGACGCAGACATCGTCAACCACATCATCCGCGCCTACCATCTCCGCAGCCGCCGCCAGCGGCTACGCGAAACCGGCATGCTCACCATCACCGAGATGGCCGCCCGCCTCGGCGTCTGCACCACCACCATCAAAGCCTGGTGCCGCGCCGGAACTGTCACAGGCATGCGCTATAACGACAAAGGCGAGCACCTCTACCACCCACCCGACCCCGCCAACCCGCCAGCCAAACACCAAGGACACCGGCTGCCCAGCCAGCCAGCGCAAACACAGCAATCTCACGAATCAAGCCGAAGAGGCGCAGTATGAAGCCAAGTGTTTATCCTGAGGCCGGCGGATCCGGGCCGGATCCACCACGAACCCGCGGTCCTGGGCGTACTCGGCGAACGCCCGGTTCAGCCGCGGCTCGGTCGGATGAGCCTTATCCACGATCGCGGCCATGTTGTCAGGAATGAGCACGGCGAACACCCCGCCGAAGAACGCCCAGGCGGCCTCGCACCCGGCGATCACCGCCGCCAGGTCCTGGCGGAAGCTCAGCCAGGCAAAGCAGTGCCGGCTGTAGGCAGCGGTGAAGATCAGCGCATGCACCACGCGGCGGCGGCCGGCCTGCGGGTCATCCAGCAGGCCCATCCTGCCGAAGTCGACCTGGCACTCGGCGCCCGGCTCGCAGTCTGCCACCGGCACCGTCGCCCGCCCGGCGCCGCGGCCATGGCCGAGCACCTCAAGGGCGTACCGGTGCAGCGTCCGCTCCGGCACCACGATGCCCTGCCGGGCCAGCAGCTCGCCGGCCTTCACCACCGTCAGCCCCTGATCATCCAGCATGTCCTTGAACTGGTCGTGATGCGCCGCCAGCAGCACCCAGCTGTCCCCGTGCCCGCCGGCCCGGTGCGGGCGGACGGCCTCGGCCACCCGGCTGAGCAGCTCATCGCCGAACTGCCCCTCACCCCCGGCCCGGTCCGCGCCGCAGGCCACCGCCGCGGCCACATACCGGCGGACCGTCTTCCGGTCCACCCCCGCCAGCCGCGCCGCTGAGCGAAGCCCCTCGCCCCGCACCCACAGCCGCAGAACTTCCCTGATCTCGTGCACCCCGACCTCCCGGAACGCCACCGCTGCCTCCCAGATCCGCTGAAACCGGTTCTGGCAGCGAGTGTGAACCCGGGCAGCGGCAAGCCCCGCTGATCCCGATCCCGGTGGTCCCATAACTGGCGGACGGGTGGTCCCATCCTGCTGGCGAAACTCAGCTCAGCCTGGTCCCATGCCACTGGCGAAACTCAGCCGAAGGCGGTCCCATGCTGCTGGCGGGTGACAAGCAGAACGGGGCGCCGCCGCAATAGCCGTCCCAGCGGCGCCCCGCGATTGGCGTCCCGGGTCGGCCTGGGGACAAGCACGTCTCTGCCACGATGCAGATGCAGCACACATTCACCAAGGCCAGCACCGCCTGCACCAATGTCGGTCATCCAGGGCAACCCTCAGACCTGTTCCCGGTACTGGAAACGCCCCGCTGTCTTCCTACCTGCGAGAAGCTCGCCAGGGTTCAGCGCGGATGGCGTCCCGAGTGCCACTCGGGTGGCACTTTCGGGCTGGCGAGGTACTCAGTTGTCCGTTCGAAAAAACTCCATGACCTGAGAGCCCCCTTACGGAATCGAACCGTAGACCTTCTCCTTACCATAGATGGCTATTCGATTCTGTAACGGCAGGTAGAACGCCTGACCAGGCAGAACGCGAGCACAGACTAGCGTCCGCAGGCCCCGGACAGGCCCTCGCGAGCACCGTTTGCCACTCAATCTGCCACTCACTTTGATCTTGTTCCTCCGGTTCGCCGGTCAGGTCCCGGCAAGTTCACGGTCACCGTCTCAGGCACGAGGCATTTCTTCAAACCGATTACGCGGAAGCCAGCGGGCGGCGCAGCGGCTTCTCCGGCAGTTCTCCTTCGCCGCAAGGGACAGCATGCGCAGCTGGGAGTGACCCTGCTCGGGGCAGATTCAGGCGTTCCCCGGCCTAGTGTCATCGGGGCCTGCTGTGCTGTCCTTCATCGGCTACGCGCCTTCTCAATGTCGAGATTCTGGGCAACGAATCCTCTGATCAACCGGCTGATCGGCGACGCACTGCGCGACCCTGCCTCCGGAATCGGCAAACCCGAGCCACTGCGCCACATGCTCGCCGGCGCCTGGTCACGGCGGATCAGCGAGGAACACCGGCTGGTCTACCTGGTGGACGGTGATGATCTGGTGATCCTGCAAGCCCGATTCCACTACAAATAGCGAGCGACTTCATACCGCCGAGGCTCGCGGCTGCGCCGCGAATGGGTGGGTGGTGGCTGACGTGCAGCGAGGAGGTACCCGTGGGGGGTGGCCTCCTCGCCCTGTTCGTTCGGTACGCCAGCCTTATCCGGGCCTAGGCCGAGCGGTGCCACCCAGATCGAGTCATTCTGAGGAAGGCTAACGAGCCGACCGTTCCGGTGTACGCTCTGCGCCAAAGCAGAAGCGCTTGGGGTTGCCTGGGTCATCTGTGGGGGGACGTCGTGCTCTGGTGCTGGCCAGCACCGCGCTGTAGCCGAGAGCACGGCAGGTGACGATGGTGAACTGGACCGGCGAGGATGTCCCATCGACTGGGATGCTGCACACTGTTGCTGCTGCGGAACACAGCGCTGCCTGGGCTTTCGGTATCTCGGTGCGGGAAGAGGGCCGGTTCGCCACCCTGGTTTTTCACCGCGGCGACTGGGGCTGGGAGCGGGTGGCCGCCCCGCAAATAGGCAGGGTGAACCGGGCGATCGCGATCAGCGACGTCGACGTGTGGGCGGTGGGCGACGGTACGTCGCTGCACTGGGATGGCACCCGCTGGCGACAGGTGCCAACAGCCGTGCTTGAGGACAGCGAGGCCCAGTTCTTCGGCTTGGCGCATTTCAGCGGGGCGGACGTGTGGACTGCGGGATACGCACCCGGCCGGAATTTCTCGGGCGGCAGGGGAATCGTGCAGCGCTGGGACGGTGCTGCGTGGACCGATCTGCCGGTGCCTGCTGTGGCCCCCGTTTGGTCCCTGTCCGGGATCGGCGGGGTGTCCCCTGCTGACCTGTGGGCGGACAGATGCATGGGGAACACGGCGAAGGGGTGGCCCTGCACTGGGACGGCCAGGAATGGCGGCGCGTGCCAGTGCCTGCCCCGCAGAGCGGGAAGGGGGTTCTACGTGATGTGGCCGCGTTGGCGAGCTGCGACGTCTGGGCGGCCGGGTACCGGAGGGACGCCAGCGGGGACGTCCGCACCCGACAGCCGTTCGCAGTGCACTGGGACGGTACGGCATGGTCGCCTGGTGAGGTCCCTGGTGGCCCAGGCCAGATCACGCAACTGGTCAGGGACGGCACGCGAATCTGGGGTGTCGGTTATGCCCCGGGTGGCACGCCCTACGTGGCCACGCTAGAGGATTCAGCCTGGCAGGCGGTGCCGGGGCCGAGCCAGCCGCCAGGCCAGACATCACGGAACAGTTGTCCCTCGCGGACGGCGTCCCAAAGGTCGGGCCGCTCGGCGGCGGTGAACGCGTCCAGCCACTCGGGCGCCCCTGTCAGCACCTGCACGACGTG
>DATLSX010000158.1:0-29516 GCA_035533915.1 Streptosporangiaceae bacterium | reverse complement strand
GTTCCGCACAGCCCGGGCCGGGCACGCGGATCTGAGTGACGGCTGCTGGCCGAGCAGCGCGCCGGAAGGCGCCTATCGCGACGGGCTCGCTGGCCAGATCGAGGTCGGCCGATCCGCGAGTCTGTGCCCAATGGATGGCGTTTGGACCTAACTAACCCGCGGCTCCCGGAAGGAGCTGACAACCACGTCGAACCTCGTGAAGGGCAGGCACGACTGGCCGGCGGTTCTGTCGCTAGGCTTCAATGTCGACCGTAACGGCAAACGGCGCAAGCCGGTATGGATCAACATCGTGACTCTGGGAATACTGTTGCCGGCCTTCGCGCTGTGGGGACTCTACCGCGCCTTTACTACTCCTACCGGCATCGGCCTCTGGGTACTGGCGGGAGCGATGTACCTGTTCACGATGTTCGGCGTGACTCTAGGGAACCACCGTTACTGGACCCACCGCGGATTCGAGGCCAGAATCCCGCTTCAGGTGGTGCTGGCGGTGGCGAGCGGCATGTCCATGGAAGGCGACATCCCGCGATGGGTGATGAATCACCGCGCTCACCACCGCTTCGCGGACGTGGTCGGCAAGGATCCGCACTCGCCTTACGAATACCACCAGTGGCGAGGGTATAAGGGCCTCGTCTGGGCGCAGGGTGTCTGACTGTTCTTCCAATACGAGCGGTCGCCGGAGTACGCGCCGCACCGTGACCTGGCTGAGGACCGGCTGGTGCAGTGGCAGCGGCGAGCATTCCCGTTTCTGACTGCGGCGAACTTCCTCGTGCCGTTGGCGTTCTACCCGCTGTTCGGGTGGAATTCCGTGCTGATAGCCGGAGCGCTGCGCACGGCAGCCCTCATGACGGCCACCGGTTTCGTCAACTCGGTCTGCCACAAATGGGGCAGCCGGGCCAGGGACAGCCGCGGGCAGGAGTATCGTGCGGACGACAGCCGCAACAACGTGTTCGTGGCCATCGTGGCCGGCGGCGAGGGCAACCACGGCTGGCACCACGCCGACCCTGCCTGCCCCCGGCACGGCCGCCGGGTCGCACTGGATGGCGAGGCCGTTAAGTCATCGTCGTGTTACCGAGCCACCGCAGACCCTGGTGGTACGCATTGAGTGCCGGAGGTGGGGTCGATGTTCGGAGGCGTGCACTCCGGACACGCTAAGGCCCTCGAATGGAGCCCAGATGACGAAGCTGAGGCGGCTGTTCACCGAGTACGGTCAGAGTCCGTGGCTGGACAACCTCAGCCGCGCTTACCGAATAGCCAATTATGGCTTGTACCTGGAGCCGGTGAGCGGGATCGAACCGCTGACCTGCCGCTTACAAGGCGGCTGCTCTGCCATCTGAGCTACACCGGCGGGACGTGGTGAATGCTAGCCGAAACTGGGCGCAGTTGCGCATGGTGCTGCTGAGCCCAGGCCGCGCGAATTCCAGCACCACGGCAACCACGGCAACCACAGCAACCACAGCAACCACCGCGAGTCACTCCGAAGCCGCGGACTGCCTGCCAGTGAGGCGAGCCGCCTGGGCGGTCAGGTAATGCTGCTCCCGGAGGTTGGCGGTGCGGGCGGCGGCAGCGCGGAATTCGGTCACGGCCGCTTCGGCGTCACCGGCCTGCTCCAGCAGGTGCGCGCGGACCGAGTGCAGCCGATGGTGCTCGCCAAGCCGCTGGTCGAGGCCGTCCAGTAGCGCGAGCCCAGCCGCTGGTCCGTGGACCATCGCCAGGGCCGCGGCCCGGTTGAGCGTCACCATCGGGTTCCCTGTCATGCCTTCGAGTACTTCGTACAGCTTCAGGATCTGAGGCCAGTCGGTGGCCTCCGGCGACGCGGCCTGGTCGTGCAGCGCCGCGACCGCGGCCTGGAGCTGGTATTCGCCAGCGTGTCCCCGGCCCAGCGTCCTGGTGATCAGCGCGATCCCCTCGGCGATCAGGTCATTGTCCCACTGCGTGCGATCTTGCTCGGCGAGCGGAATCAGTTCGCCGTCAGGTCCGCTGCGCGCCGGGCGGCGTGCGTCGGTGAGCAGCATCAGGGCGAGCAGCCCGCTGACCTCCGCGTCGTCGGGCAGGGCAGCGCACATCATCCTGGCCAGGCGGATGGCCTCGCCGGAGAGGTCGGTACGGGACAGGTCAGGGCCGCCGCTGCTGGTGTAGCCCTCGTTGAAGAGCAGGTACAGCACATGGCGCACCAGGCGTAGCCGGTCCGCACGCTGATCTGGCGGCGGCAGCTCGAACGGCTCGCCGGAAGCTTTGATCTTGGCCTTGGCGCGGCTGATCCGCTGCGCCATGGTCGCCTCGGGGACAAGGAACGCGGCGGCGATCTCACGGGTGGACAGGCCGCCGACTGCCCTGAGGGTGAGCGGGATAGCCGTCGCCGGCGTCAGGCTGGGGTGACAGCACATCAGCATCAGGACCAGCGTGTCGTCCGTTCCCGGCACGGGTTCCGCAGGAGTACGGGACCAGGAAGCGGCGAGTTCCTCCCGGCGACGGCGGGCGCTGTCGGCACGGTAGGAGTTCGCCAGGCGCCGGGAGCCGACCTGGATGAGCCACCCGAGCGGGCTGTCCGGCTGGCCGGTGGCCGGCCAGGAGGTGGCGGCGGCGAGCAGCGCCTCTTGCACGGCGTCCTCGGCGTCGGCGAAGTCGCCGTAGCGGCGCACCAGCGCACCGAGGACCCGCGGCGCCAGTTCACGCAGCAGGTCCTCGGTGCGCACGGCGGCAATCCTCACAGCTCAGGGTCGGGAGCGCTGAGGACCTGCCGGACCTCGATCGGCTGGCGGATCGGCTCCCCGCCTGGCCCGGGCGCGGCCGACACCTGGGCGGCGATCTCGACGGCCCGCTCAGCCATCTCGACATCCACCAGCCGGTATCCGGCCAGCAGTTCCTTGCTCTCGGGGAACGGGCCGTCGGTTACGACCGGAGCACCGCTCCCGCCCCAGACCACGAACTTGGCCTGCTCCGGCCCCGCCAGACCCTGGGCGTCGACCAGTTCGCCCCGCTGGGCGAGTTCGGCGTTCAGTGCCTGCTGAAACTCGATGTGGGCCTTGATCTCCGCTGGACTCCACTCAGGCATCGGCGCACAGTCCGACTCGGTCGCTCCGTAGTTCTGAATCAGCATGAATCGCATAGCCTTGTCCTTCCCGGTCGGGCCGCGCCCGGTGGCGCCGCTCATCTGGGAGTCACACCCGCGAGCGGATTCTCGACACCGTAGGACGCTAGCCGCCGAAGGACAGGCTGTTGGCGAAGACCTGCGCGGTGATTCCGTTCGCCGAGGAGTTCAGTCCGCCGGTCAGCCGCAACCCGGCAGGCAGCGCGGACAGCGGCAGCTTGATGTTGCTGGCGGCGCTCTTCACCCCCGCCGGCAAGCCGTCGCTTGATACCAGGCGCAACTCGATCTGGTTCGAGCCGGACGTCACGACCTGCCATGTCGCCGACCAGGAGACGATCCCGCCTGCCAGGCTCAGGCTGCCTTTCACCTGGTTGCTGCCGACCGAGACGATTCTCAGCCCTTGCGATCCTCCGCCCAGGAACGAGGCGAGCGGGCCGGCGACCGACAGGGCGTTGCCGAGTGCTCCGAGGCTGATGAAGATCGTGCCGTGCAGCGGGCCGGCGGTGCCGGCATTGAAGCTCGAGTTCAGGTGGACGTTGTCCGCCACGACCCGCATTCTGGTGATAGTGACCGGTCCGGCGGGGATGTCGGCCGAGCCGATCGTGATCTCCTGGAAATGCCGGGTGATGACCTGCGTCAGGAACGGGAATCCGGCGATCGACACGCTCGGCTTGTTCGGAAAGCCTTGCTTCTGCAGTTCCGTCGCAGCCTGGCTCTCCGCGAAGGACTTGGCCCCGAAGTCGAGCCCGACCAGCAAGGCGAGCAGGATGACGACCCAGATCACCAGCTTGCGCCCCCGGTGGCGCTTCCTCGGTGCCTGATAGTTGTACAAGCCAACCGCCTCTCCGGTCTGGGCTGCACTCGCCGGCCCGGCCGCGCAGATCAGCCGCACCGGCGAGGTTGAGTCAGGGCAGCTTGCTCAGGTCGACGAGCTGGAGCTGCATGGAGCCGTTGTCTGAGACCACCAGGTACCTGCCGCCCGGGACCAGACCGAACTCGCGCGGCAGCGCCCCGCTCGGGACGAAGCCAAGCAGGGACTTCTTACCAGCCAGCGCGGCGGAGACATTCACTACCGCCAGATTAGTCGCATTCGGCGTGTTGACGAAGTTGACGTTGGTGTCCGCCACGACCAGCCGCTTGCCACCGTTCACCAGCGCCAGCCCGATCGGCGTCTGGCCGACCTGGACCTTCGCGGTCAGCGCGTGACCCGGATCGGACCGCATCGCCGACGCGGAGAACGCGAGCAGGTAGTTCGAGTTCTTGGCCGAGACCCACACCGTGCCGCCGTCGGCCGAGGTGATCACCCTGGCTGGGTTGCAGCCCGCCTTCACCTGGCTGACAACCGCCTGGTGCGGATTGCTGACCGCCTTGGCCATGCTGATCACGCTGACGGTACCCGGACCGTTCCCGTTCGCTGGCCGCCCGGTAAGGCTGGCCGCATACACCCACTGGCCGTCCGGGGACACCGCGACACCTACCGGCTGGTCGCCGAGCGGCACGGCTCCGAGGTAAGCCGACGAGCCAGATCCGCCGCTTGCCACGCCCTTGGCCAGGTCGAAGACCGCCATCTCCCGCCGGAACTGCATGGTCACGAAGGCATGCCTGTCATCGGGCGACACCGCCACTTCGACGGCTCGGCCGTATCCGCTCATGTTCCGCACTGTCATCGTGCCGACGCTGGGAGAGCTGTCCGCCTCCATCGCGGCGACGCTCAGGATGTCGATCCCGTTGCCAGCCGCCACCAGCAGGTACTTGCCGCTGGTGGTCAGGGTGGCGCCCGCCGCGACGTACGGCTTAGCGGCGATGGTGTACGACCACTTCCAGGTCAGGTTCAGTCCCGGCCCTACGCCGAACACCTCGACCGTGGTCGGCGTCACCGCGAAAGCGAACTTGCCGTCGTTACTGACCTGAGTGCCGAACGGGTTGCCGTTCGGCACCGCCGCGAGCCTGCTCGGCGGTGTCAGCTTGGCGGCACTCGCGGCGGATGCGCTGCATCCCGGAGCGGTCAGCGCGGTAGTCCCGCCGCCGCCCCCGCCTCCCCCGCCGCTTCCGCGCAGCGCGAGGAACGTTCCGCCCGCGCCGAGCGCGAGCAGCACGATAATCGCCGCGGCCAGCGTCATCGGCGACCGCCACCAGGCTCGCGGCCGCCTGCCGTAGTCCTGGCCGGCGTCCTGCTGATAGTGCGCGGCGGTCAGGTCGGGCGCTGTCCTGCGCTCACCGCCGACGGCCTGGGTCGGCGTCCCGGCTCTGGCCGTGCCGCCAGCCCCAGCGCCGACGTCCGCGGCGGGCCTGCCGGTCCCCGCGCGTCCTCCGCCCCCGGCGCTGCCCCCGGGAGCGCCGCCGCCCCCGGGAGCGCCGCCGCGACCGGGACCGGCGATCTCGGTTCCGGCGGCCGGCCGGACGACCTGCGTCGCCGGATGCTCGGCGCTGGGAACCGGCCCAGACCCTGAGTCGTATGGCCGGATGCCGAACGCTTCGCGCAGCGCTTCGGCGAACTCGCGGCAGGTGAGATAGCGATCGGCGGGAGCCTTGGCCAGCGCTCTGGCGAATACGCCGTCGACGATGGCAGGAAGATCAGCTCTGCGGCTGGTCAGCGCCGGCGGCGGCTCGGAAAGCTGCGCGTACATCACCGCCATGGCCTCTTCCCGCTGGAACGGCGGCGTGCCGCTGAGCAGCTCGAAGGCCGCGCACGCGAGCGCGTATTCGTCGGCGCGGCCGTCGACGGGCCTGCCTTCGATCTGCTCGGGCGCGATGTAGTCCAGCGTCCCGAGGAACGTCCCCGTGCCGGTCAGCCCGCTCGCCTGGAGCGAGCCCTTGCTCAGCCCGAAGTCCGACAGGTACACGTGGTCCGGCCGCCCCGAGCCCGGACTGGAGTCGAGCAGCATGTTGGCGGGCTTGACGTCTCTGTGCACCAGGCCGCGGCCGTGCGCGGCGTCGAGCGCGGTCGCGACCTGTGACACGATCTCGGCCACCCGGCCGGGCGGCAGCGGCCCGAACTGGCCCACCAGGGACCGGACGTCACCGCCGCGGACGTAGCGCATGGCGATGAACAGCACGCCGCTGGCCTCGCCCGCCTCGAATACCGGAATGATGTGCGGGTCATCCACGGCGGCCGCTGCCCGCGACTCCCTGATGAACCGCTGCCTGAAAGCCTCGTCCGCCGCGAGCGCCGGAGCCAGGATCTTCAGCGCTACCGTGCGGTCGAGCCGCTCGTCGTGAGCACGGAATACCACGGCCATGCCGCCGTGACCGATCTGCTCTTCAAGCAGGTACCCGGCGATGCGCGAACCGGGTCCGAAGCCGCCCGGCACCGCTGATAGGTCCTCGCTCACCGTGCCTCCCAGTGCTCACAGCCCCGTGCTTACAACCCGTGCTCACAACCCGTACGGATGCCCCCGCGCCATCACGTGTTTACCATTTCCGTATTCTGCTGATTAGTACGCAGGTTCTAGGGAAATGATGAAACCAGGTACGTCCGTCACATGGGCGTTCCAAGTATCTGGTTTGACGTTGCCCGTCGCAACCTGCACGAGTGGCGACGTCAGCCGTCTTGTCAGCCAGCCTTCCACAAGCAGGCACGCCCGTAATCAACGGCGCCGCCAGTCAACAGATATCCGCCGTCCTACCATGCAGTTCAGCGCGCCAACGACCTGCGTTCCAGTTATGTCTGCAATATCACTGATATGTAGGAACTGAACGGTCCTGGAAGCTCCATACCTGTGTACGGCAAACCGTTCTAGAGTTGCTCCATGACGCCTGAGTCCGCATACCCGCCCGCAGGCCCGGCGCTGCTCGTGCGCACGCCGGATGCGGAGCGCTCGCTGTCCGCCGGCCGCAGTTACTCCATCGGCCGCGACCCGCGATCCGACCTGATCGTGAACGACTCCCGTGTCTCGTGGCACCATGCCGTCCTGCGCCTCGACGACACCAGGTGGGTGTTCGAGGACGCCGGCTCGACCAACGGGACGTTCCAGGGGGCCGAGCGAGTCCAGCGGGTCACCATCGCCGGATCGTGTTCGGTCCGGCTCGGCCATCCGGACGACGGGCCTGCCGTGTCCTTCTCGGTAGCCGCGCCGTCCGCCCGGCCCGACTACGGCGCGCGGCAGGGCGCCCAGGGCGGCGTACAGCCGACCAGGTTCGCCCAGGCACCCGGCGGGCCGCCGCCTGCTCCGCCCGTACCCAGGGCCGAAGACGGCGGCGGTGCGGTCCCGGCACCGCGGCTGAGTGCGGAGCGGATGCCGAGCGCCGTGCTCCGGCTGCCCACCACCCTGCTGCGAATCGGGCGGGCGGCCGAGAACGACATCGTCGTCGCGGACCTCAGCGTGTCGCGCTACCACGCAGAGCTGCGCAAGGACCCGCGAGGCGGGTACGTCATCTTCGACCTCGGCAGCCACAACGGCACGTTCGTGAACGGCCAGCGGGTCGGATCGGCACCGGTCACCGAGCGTGACGTCATCGGCATCGGGCCGGCCACGTTCCGGCTGGTAGGCGAGGAACTCCAGGAATTCCTCGACACCGGCGACATCTCTTTCATCGCCAGGGACCTGACCGTCACGCTGCCCAGCGGCAAGGTGCTGCTCGACCACGTCAGCTTCCCGCTCGGCGAACGCTGCCTGATGGGCGTCATCGGGCCAAGCGGCGCCGGCAAGTCCACCCTGCTTGGCGCGCTGACCGGGATCAGCCCGGCCACGACGGGCAACGTACTGTACGACGACCGCGACCTCTACCTGCACTATGCCGAGCTCAGGCACCGGATCGGGCTGGTCCCGCAGGAAAACATCCTGCACACGCAGCTCACGGCCCGCCGAGCGCTTGGTTATGCCGCGGAATTGAGGTTCCCCAAGGACACGAGCAAGGCAGAGCGCAATCACCGGATCGACGAGGTGCTCGAAGAGCTCGCGCTCACCAGGCACGCCGAGACCAAGACCGCCGCGCTCTCCGGCGGCCAGCAGAAGCGGGTCAACGTCGCGCTGGAGTTGCTGACCAAGCCGTCGCTGCTGTTCCTCGACGAGCCGACATCCGGGCTTGATCCCGGACTCGACAAGTCGGTCATGGAGCAGATGGCCGACCTGGCGCATGACGGGCGCACCGTGATCGTCGTCACCCACTCGGTGGCAAACCTCGACCTGTGCGACCGGCTGCTCGTGCTCGTGCCAGGCGGCAAGATCGCGTACTTCGGCGCACCCAAGGACGGCCTGAAGCACTTCAGCAAGCCGGGCTGGGCGGAGGTCTTCCAGAATTTCGAATCCGAGCCCGACCGCGACTGGGCGAGCGAGTTCCGCAACTCGGTCTACTACCAGCAGTACATAGCCTCGGGCATGGAAGGCGCGGGCGCGATCCACCACCGCTCACCGCGGGCGGTCGCCACCGCTCCGGCGCCGAAGACCAGCAACCGGTTCGCGCAGATGTCCACCATGGTCCGCCGCTACATGGCGGTAATCAGCTCTGACCGGGGCTTCCTCGCCCTGCTCGTCGGGGTGGTGGTTGGCCTCGGCGCGATGGTCCAGCTGTTCCCGCTGAAACAGGGCTTCACCGGATCGCCGCTGAAACCGAACACCGGTGCACAGTCCGAGTTGCTCATCCTCATCCTGGGCGCGTGCTTCGCCGGTGCGCTGAACTCGGTACGGGAGATCGTCAAGGAACGGCCGATCTATTCGCGCGAGCGGGCCGCCGGCCTGTCGGCCGGGGCATACCTGTGGTCCAAGCTGATCGTGCTCGGCGTGATCAGCGCGCTCCAGGCGATCCTGCTCGTCTTCGTCGGCCTGACCGGTAAGAAGTTCCCGCCGCACGGCTCGGCCTTGCCGATACCCCTGCTGGAGATCGCGTTGGCCACGGCGCTGGTGGCTGTGGTATCGATGGCGATCGGCCTGCTGGTCTCCTCGGTCGTGAGCACGGCCGAGCGCGCGATGCCGCTGGTCTTTCTCCTGGTCATGGTGCAGGTGGTGACGACCGGCGGGATCTTCGCGATCCACGGGAAGGCTGTGCTGGAGCAGATCGCGTGGTTCACGCCGTCCCGGTGGGGCTTCGCGGCCTGCGCGTCCACCGTCGACCTGAACGTGATCGGCCCGCCGAGCAGCAGCCCCGATCCGGTCTGGAAGCACACCCAGCAAGCGTGGCTGATCGACATGGGAGCGATGGTCGGGCTCTTCGCGTTCTACTCGCTCCTGACCTGGTGGCGGCTGCTGAAGCTGGGGCCGGTCAAGCGCGGGTAAGCCCGCGGACAACGAGCTAGGGGCGGCGAGAGGATCTCCTCGCCGCCCCTAGCTCGTTCATCCGGTCGGCGCTACCTGCGCAGCCGGAACGACAAATCGAACGGCCGCAGGTAGAGCCCCGTCCGGAATCCCGTGAAGGCGGGCGCGACCGGAACGACCATCTTGTTGCTGACGAAGATGTTGAAGGTCGCGCCGAGCGCGGCGGCCGCGGCGTTCATGGCGGCCGGCCGCAGCGAGAGGCCGGTCCAGTGCCCGGTACGCATCCGGTGCAGCAGGACCTTGACCGAGGTGATGGTCTCGGCCGGGGTGAAGGCGCAGTGCCCGGCCCGGTGCACGAAGACCTGGCGGAGCAGGAACGACCGGCCTGCCCGGTGGACCACGTTCGCGTAAGCCTGCTCGTTCTCCGGGACGACCAGGCCGTCTCCCGTGGTGTGCATGCTCAGCACCGGCATCGAGATCCGGCCGTTGAAGCTGATGTTGGCCGCCAGGTACTTCACCGCTGCCGGAGAGGCAGCGATCCTGGTGGCACGGTTCAGCGTGCGCAGGTCGCCTCGCAGGCTCAGGCCCGCCGTCTTGTAGAGGGCGCGCACCTCGCGCAGGTCGACCGACTTGGCGAGCTGAGTGCGGAAGTCCACTCCGGTCGTCCACGACGGGTTGCCGCCGGCCAGGGCCTCAAGCTGGGCACGGAAGGCGAAGATGAACGGGAAGTCCACCTGGGCGTCCCACTGGAACTGATTCGCCTCCTGGGCCGCGAAGTCGGTGGCGGCCGGCTGAGCCGACAGCGGCGTGAACCAGCCCGGCGTGTCGCCGAGCGCGGCGGCCAGCGCGAGCCTGGCCCGGCCCTGTGCGCTCCCTTGCGCCGTCGCTAGCGCGGTCTCGGCGGCAGTGAGGTTCGCGGTCGGGTTGGTGATGCCGACGACGTGCACCGAGGATGCGACCAGCTGCTGGAAAGCGACCGCGGCGTCCAGTGCCGTGTTCCAGGTCGCGACGCCGCCGGCCAGCACGCCGCACATCGGCAGCGCGGCATTGAACCGGTGCGGGTAACGCTGGATCAGGCCGGCGGTGATGATGCCGCCAAGCGAGTGACCCCACGCGATCGTGCGGTGTGGCCTGCCGACCAGGTGCGCGAACGTGTTCAGCGTGGCGATCTGGTCAGGCAGGGCGAAGGCGATCGACCAGCCGGTAATCGCGTATGACGAGCCGGCCAGCGCGAAGCCGTGGCTGAGCAGCCAGCCGCCGGTGACCGGGTCGCCGACGTCCTGAGCGGGGTTGGAACTGCCGGGGACGACATATCCGTGGCTGTAGAGGAACAGCGTGCGATTCCAGTGCGCGGGGACCTCGATCAGGTAGGTCGCGCCATCGGCCAGTGACCCGCACAAGACGGTATCGCCGGCCATGATCGGAGCCGCGCAAGCAGGTGTACTAGTCGACGCGACGGCCGTTCCGACCGGCAGCGCAACGGACGCCAGCAGCAGCGCGGGAGCAAGCGCTGCCGTCAATTTTCGGGGGATGCCAAGCACGAGTCACCTTCCTACAGAGGGTGTGAGACTCTTTCTTTCCGCTGCGCAGGACTATAGCCGGATGCTGTGACTGGCAACAGCACGCGGAACTGCGCTGGCTCGCCGAGAAATCTGTTATCGGATTCAGCGCGAAAAATCGTTACTGATTCCCCAAGTGAACCCTGCATTACCGAGGACGGGGAGTGCCCGGGACTGTCCGTCCCGGGCACTCCCCGTCCTCACGACCTGATAAGGGACGACCGCTAGTGCGGCTGGGGACGGCCCCCGATGTAGATCACGATGCCAGTCGTCCGGCCGATCGGGATCATCTTGTGCAGGATGTTCGCGACGTCCATCGGGATCCGCACGCAGCCGTGCGACGCCGAGCTCAGCGGCACGCCGTCGTAACTGATCGGCGTGGTCGGGTTCGGCTCGCCGTGGATGGCATAGGCACCGTTGGGCGTGAAGACGATCGGGTTGTACATCGAGCCCAGCGATCCGCCCACCCAGCCCGCGGCGAACCACAGTGCGCGGTAGCGGCCGTCCGGGGTAATCCAGCCGCAGCCATCCGGCCGGCACGCG
Organism: Streptosporangiaceae bacterium; assembly: GCA_035533915.1. Taxonomy (GTDB): domain Bacteria; phylum Actinomycetota; class Actinomycetes; order Streptosporangiales; family Streptosporangiaceae; genus Chersky-822. The sequence continues at coordinate 18,135 of DATLSX010000158.1, read as the reverse complement.
GACGCCGTCGACACGTGGCTGATCAGCTTGATCTTCCTGTGCCGGTACAGGACGAGGATTCCGACGTTCTTGTTGATCTCGATCCGGTTCGCTTCCGCGTGCGGCTTGAGCACCTTCGGCAGCCGGGGATGCACGAGTTGCCGCTGCATGGCCGGCCCGACGATGTCCGGGTTGGCCGGGATGGCCTTGCCGGTCTGCACCTCCTTGAACGCCCAGACCGCTTCCATGGTGGGCCAGCCGAAGTCGCCGTTCGCCCGGCCCGCGTAGTAATGCAGGAAGTTCAGCCGCAGCTGCAATGCCCTGACCGCGGCGCCCCGCATACCGAGAGTGAGAGTCGCCCTGGTCGGCACGTAAACCGAGCCGGGCACCACACCACTCGATACTTCGGCCAGGCCGGTTGCCCGCAACGGCCCGTCGCTGGCCGCGCCCGCGGCGCCAGCCTGGCTAAGGACGCAGGCTCCCAACGCCGCCGCCGTGCCAAGGCCGATCAGCCATCGCCGTGCTCCGTGCCCCATCGTGCCGCTCCCGTCCGGTGGCGCGCTGCACGCGCGCACGATCCGTTTGCCTGTTTCCCGCGTCTTGCCTGGATTCCCTCGTGGCCGGACGGACCGCTCGCCTTCGCGGACCCTGGCCTGGTATGCCCAGTAGAGTAACTATTCCAGGATTAAGACGCCTATCGCCAGCCTCCAGTTGCGGCCGTTATCAAATTTCCAGTTATGGACCGGTCGCGCCGATCGTTCGCGGGCAGCGGCTGTGGCATGGACATTGCCGACCACCTGGCATCGCATGACCCAGCGCAGGGCATCAGGTGAGGAAGCATCGGACGGAACGCAAGTCCCGGGAGGGCCGTGAGTGCTGCACAGGCAGGCCAGCTGCCCGATGCGCAGACCACCAGCGCGCTGCTCAGCCGACTCGCCGCCGAACTGGGGCTGCGGCTCGCTGTCCGCGCGGACGGCCGCGCCGTGCTCGTCCGGGCGGACGGCGAGGCGATCGCGCCGTGGCAGGAGAATTACCCGTACCTCGAGCGGCTCGACAAGGCCGGGTACCGGCAGGCCAAGCGCTCGCTCCAGATCGAGCTGGCGAAGCTGCAGCGGTGGGTCAAGACGTCAGGTGAACGGCTGCTGATCATCTTCGAGGGCCGCGACGCCGCGGGCAAAGGCGGCACCATCCGCCGTCTGACCGAGAACCTGAACCCTCGCGGTGCGCGGGTAGTTGCCCTGGAGAAACCAGCCGGCGACGAGCACGGCGACAGCTACCTGCGCAGGTACCTGCCGCACCTGCCGGCGGCCGGGGAGATCGCGCTGTTCGACCGGTCCTGGTACAACCGGGCCGGAGTCGAGCGCGTGATGGGTTTCTGCCGGGACGAGGAGTACTTCCGGTTTCTCGCCGACGCCCCGGCATTCGAGCGCGCTCTGGTCGCGGACGGCGTCACCGTGGTCAAGCTCTGGTTCTCGATCACCCGCGCCGAGCAGTTGCGGCGCTTCGTCGACCGGCATGCCGACCCGCTTAAGACCTGGAAGCTCAGCCCGGTGGACCTGGCATCGCTCGACCGGTGGGACGAGTACACCCGAGCCAAGGAAGCGATGTTCCGGCACACGGACATTCCCGAGGCGCCTTGGACCGTGGTCAAGGGCAACGACAAGAGGCGAGCCCGGCTCGAAGTTATTCGTTATGTATTGTCGCTTTTTCCGTATCAAGGAAAGCTGCCGGAGGTCGTCGGTCATCCCGATCCGCTGATCGCCGGACCGGTCAGCACGCTGCCGGAACTGGGACGGGAGGAAAGCGCGACCGCGCCGACCCAGGTGCCGCTCAGCCCGATCCCCCGAGCCGGGGATCCGGCGAGCGAGCAACGGCACGGGCCGGTCAGACGCGCCGGGATAGAGCCTGCCGCGATGCCGGCCGGGCGGGCGGGGGAATCGCTAGTATCGCTGCGCGCGGACGCCGGCTAGTCTCGCTGCGGACGTCGGCTAGTCCGGCCGCGCGGACGCCGGCTAGTCCCGGCCCGCCCGCAGCCTCGATACCTGGTACAGCGCGATCCCCGCGGCAACTCCGGCGTTCAGCGACTCCGCGCCGCTGATCGGGATCTTCACCACGGCGTCGCACTGCTGCGTCACCAGCCTGGACAGGCCCTTGCCCTCGGAGCCGATCACGAGCACGAGCGGACCGTCAGCCAGCGGCAGCGTAGCGATGTCGTCGCGCGCCTCCGCGTCGAGGCCGACGATGAACATGCCAGCTTCGGCATAGCTGACCAGGGTCCTGACGAGGTTGGAGGCCTGGGCGACCCGGACTCTCGCGAGCGCTCCGGCCGACGCCTTCCACGCCCCGGCGGTCACTCCGGCCGAACGCCGCACCGGGATCAGCACGCCGTCGCCGCCGAACGCGGCGACGCAGCGCACCACGGCGCCCAGATTTCTCGGGTCAGTGATGCCGTCGAGTGCCACGACCAGGGGCGGTTGCCCGGACGCGGACGCTCCGCCAGTTGCAGTGGCGATCAGGTCGTCCGGGTGCGCGTATTCGTAGGGCCTGATCCGGAGCGCCAGCCCCTGATGCACCGCACCACCGGTGAGCCGGTCAAGCTCGGCCCTCCCGGCCTCGACCACATTGACGCCGCGGTCGGCGGCCAGCTTGACCGCCTCGTTGATCCGCTCGTCCGGATCGAGCCTGGGGCCGACATGCAGCGCCACGGCCGGCACGGCCGCGCGCAGCGACTCAAGCACCGCGTTACGGCCGGCCACGATCTCGGCCGTGCCCGCCGCGCCAGCACCGCCCGAACGCGCGCCTCTCGCGGCGAACCGGCTAGCGCCTCGGGGCGCGCGCTCGGCCGCCGCTCCGCCCGGCCCGCCATCCCTGGCACCCGGCCCGCCCTGCCTGGCACCTGACCCGCCATCTCTGGCACCTGGCCCGCCCTGCCGGGCACCCGGCCCATCATTCCGGGCACCTGACCGGCCGCGGGCGGAGCCAGCCGCCGCTGCCGCCCCCCGGCGCTGCGCCGGATGGCCCGGTCGCAGCTCGGCGGCGGGTGTCGGTCCCTTGCCTTCGAGCTTGCGCCTTCCATATCCGCCCGTGCCAGGCCGCGGCTTGCCGGACTTGGCACGGCTGCCTGCCCCAGATCTGGCCGAACCCCTGCTCCTGCCGCTGCCCTCGCCGCTCATCGTGCGAGTTCCCAGCGCGGTCCGGCCGAGGTGACTTCGACCACGATGCCCGCCTCCTGAAGTTGATCTTCGATCGCGTCTGCCATCTCATGACCGTGGACGTTAGTCAGTCATTCAGCCTGAGAATCGACCGCGATCATGGACTCGCTCAAGGTTACGGGACGCAGCCAGTGCTGCGGCTTCATGCGCCATGAGCGGCCGTCCACCGTGCCCGGACGGGATCCCGTCCACCGCGCCCGGACTGGACCGGTCAGTCTGCATAGACCACGACCCAGTCGGGCGTGATGCGGACGATTACCCGCTGCTCGCCTGGCCTGAACCCGAACGACTGGCCGGTGTACTTGAGCGCCAGTTCCTCGATCAACTCGGCCTCGGGGTCGTCGGTAATCGTCGCGGTGCCGCGCACCTCGGCATACGTATACGGGTCGGCGGGGTCGAACACCAGCAGGCTGAGCCGCGGGTCCCTGGTGAGGTTCGCGTACTTGCGGCGGCCTTTGATGGTGGAGAAGAGCACATCCGCACCGTCAGTTTTCGCCCAGACCAGGCTGGTCTGCGGCCGACCGCCAGGATCGATGGTCGCCACGGTGACGTGGTGCGGTCCGTCGAAGAGCGCTCGTGCGCGGTCGGGGAGGGCAGCGCGGTCGGGGAGGGCAGCGCGGTCGGAGCTGATCGTCCGATCAGCGGGGAGGGTGTCCCGGTCAGGAAGCTCGGTCATGACAGACATTCTGGCCGGCCCTGCCCTGACCGGCCTTACCCTGATGGGAGCCTCCCGCAAGTGATCGGAGTCCGCCTTGCCCAGCCATGACGCTCGCCTGTTCCTCGCCGGGCGCTATGTCGCGCCCGCCAGCGATGAGTCGGTGCCAGTCCGCTCTCCGGTCACTGGCGAGCACCTCGCCGATCTGCCCGTGCCCACCGCCGACCAGATCGGGGCCGCCGTGACCGCGGCCAGGTCCGCGTTCGACGGGTACCGGAAGTGGTCGGCGTACGAACGGGCGGCGCTCTGCCACGCGGTGGCCGACCTGATCGAGGCCCGCGCCGACACCCTCGCCAGGCTGACCACGCTGGAGCAAGGCAAGCCGTACCACTCTGAGGCGCACGGCGACGTCGAGGACACGGCCGCCCTCTTCCGGGTCAGTGCCGAGGACGCGCTTCGCTTGTACGGCCAGACCATCCCGTCGTCCGAGCGCGGCAAGCGGATGCTCACCTGGCGTGCTCCGGTCGGGGTGTGGGCCGCTGTCACCCCGTGGAACTTCCCGCTGATGATCGCGGCCGAGTTCATTGCCCCGGCACTCGCCACCGGCAACGCCGTCGTCGCCAAGCCGCCGTCGATCACTCCGCTGGCCTGTCTCGCCCTTGGCGAGATCCTCGCCGGGGCCGGCGTGCCGGACGGGCTCGTCTCGATCCTGCCCGGCGACGGGAAGGTGGGCGAGCGGCTGGTCACCCACCCGGGCGTCGACGCCATCGGCTTCGTCGGGTCCTCGGCAACGGCAGAAAAGATCGTGCGGGCAGCGGGCCTGAAGCGCTCGATCATCGAGGCATCCGGCAACGGTCCGGTCGTGGTACTCGCCGATGCCGACCTCGCCAGGGCGGCGCAGGCCGTGGTCTACGGCGCGTACTGGAACGCCGGCCAGGTCTGCTGCGCCACCGAGTGCTCGACGGCGTCAGCACGGACATGCTGGCCGCAAGCGAAGAGTCGTTCGGGCCGGTCGTCCCGATCATCGCCGCGGACGGCGACGACGAACTGCTGCGCATCGCAAACTCCGATCAGCTCGGGCTGCAGGCAGCCGTGTTCACGCAGTCGCTCACCCGGGCCTTCCGGTTCAGCGAGGAACTGCGGGTGGGCTCGGTCGTCGTCAACGACTCCACCGACTATTTCGAGAACGCACAGCCCTTCGGCGGGGCTGGCGGCTCGAGGACCGGCTGGGGCAGGGTCGGCGGCCTGGCGCAACTGCTCGACATGACCGACACCCGGACCACGATTATCAGCCTCGACTGACTCGCAGCCGCGCTCCGGCGACTGCCGGACTCCTCAGCCCCGGTATGCCCTCGCCCAGCTCCACGCGTACTCGGGGTCCTCCGCGACAGCGGCCTGCGGTGCCAGCAGCAGCGGCCGGAAGGTGTCGATCATCACCGCCGTCTCGTCGGTAGTGATACGGCCGGCTTCCATGCCGCGGATGACGGCCTCCGCCGCGCCGGGGGTCGGCCCGTGCGTGAAGCCTGACGGATGCAGCGTGACCGACCCGATGCCGACTCCCGACCCCTTGCGCGCCGAGTAGTCGCCGGCCACGTAGAACATCATCTCGTCAGAGTCGACGTTGTGATGGTTATACGGAATCGGCACGGACTGGGGATCGAAGTCGAGGGGGCGCGGGCAGAAGGAGCAGATCACGAAGTTCGGCCCCTCGAACGTCTGGTGCACCGGCGGCGGCGCATGCGTTCGCTTCACGATCGGCTCGAAGTCGGAGATGTTAAAGGCGTAGGGGTAGAGGAATCCGTCCCAGCCGACCACGTCGAACGGATGCTGGGCATAGGTGAGCCTGGTCAGGCCGCCTCGGTTACGGACGATCACCGGCACGTCCTCGCCGTCGGCGAGCAGCGGGCCAGCGACCCCGCGCAGGTCGCGTTCGCAGTAGGGCGCGTGCTCCAGGAACTGTCCGGTCGCCGACAGATAACGTTTCGGCGGTCTGATGTGGCCGCGGGCCTCGATCACCAGCGCCTGCACCGGCTCGCTGGGTACCGGCCCCGGCGTTGCCGTGGCCGGTACCCAGCGGTGGATCGTGCCGCGCGGCACGACCACATAGTCGCCGGCGGCGGCGTCGATCGTGCCGTAGACGGACTCGAAGCGGACCGATCCCGCGTGCACGTAGACCGTCTCGTCGCCGGTCGAGTTGCGGTAGAGCTCCGAAGGAAAGTCGGCCGTGACGAATGAGATCCGGACGTCGTCGTTGCCCATCAGCAGTTGCCTGCCGAGCACCAGGTCACCGGTTTCGGCCAAGTCCTGCGTCCGGTAATGCCGCGGCAGCAGCGGGTGATTGGGCTGCAACGGCACCCGCTCCGCGTAGTCGGCGAGTGCTTCGCTCTTCACGATCGCCGTTGGCGGATGGACGTGGTATAGCAGCGAAGAGTCGGCGGAGAAACCCTCTTCGCCCATCAGTTCTTCGGCGTACAGCCCGCCGTCCGGCCGGTTGAAACGGATGTGGCGCTTTCTGGGAATCTCCCCTGTCACCCGGTAGTACGGCATATCGTCTCCCTTGACGCCAAGATCGTTAGGCTGGACGCGCAGCCGCAGGTCGCTGACCTGTCGCGCGCTCTCCTTCAACCGCGACCGCGGCCCAGCTCACCTCACGGGCCTGCGCGGTCTGGGTGTGCCACGATGTTCTGGGCCTACCTCATCGACTATAGGACTGCGCACCACGCGGGAAGGAATGCCGTGTCCAGGAGGAGTGACCAGCGGGCGGCTCTGGAGCGGGCACCGGACGGCGGCAGCAGGCAGCCGGGAGTCACTGACTACACCGGCGATGTCGCTGCGACTGGCCGCGACGGCGGGCGGGCGTTGCGAGTCCTGGCTCTCGTCGCTGCCGTCACCGGCCTGGTGATCCTCACGGCCGCGGCGTGTGTCCTGTCCTACGCGAGCGTGCACGCGCTCGCGCTCGCCGCTGGCGTATCCGGGTCGCTCGCCAGGATCTACCCGCTGACGTTCGACGCGATGCTGGTGGTGGCCGGCTGCTCGGTCCTCGCGTTGCGCGGGGCAGGAGTGGTCAGCCGGATCTATGGTTGGCTGTGCCTGCTCGCGCTGCTCGCCATGCTCGGTGCCGCCGGTACCGTACACGCTGCCGGCATTCGCGTTCCGCACCGGTCCGCCGAGATCGCTGCCGCCGTGATCCCGTGGGCGCTCGTGCTCATAGCGTTCGGCTTGCTGCTCGCACTGCTGCGGAACGCGCAGCGCAAGCGGGTCGCTCAGCGTTCAGCGACGGCAAGCCCGGGCACGTGGCCGACCGACTCCGAGCCGGTGCCTGGTCTGGCCCCTGGGCCGATGCATGGCCCGATACCTGGAGAATCGCCCGGACCGGCCCTTAGGCCGGCCCCAGGGCCGATGGCCGGAACGAGGCCAGCCCCCGCAGGTCCTGGCAAGCTCGCCGATCTGCTCGCTGGCCCTGCTGTGTCCTGGCCGGAAACGACGCCAGCGACTGACGCCTCGCCTCAACCCGCCGGGATCCTCCCTCCGGCCGAAGCCCCAGGCCCCGAACTCGCGCCCGAGGCCGGCCCCGGGGCTGTGCCTGTGCCCGGGGCCGCGCCAGAGGCCGTGTCCTCGACCATGCCCGCGTCCGAACCCGCGTCCGAACCCGAGCCTGTTCAGCGCCCCGCGTCCGAACCCGAGCCCGGCGCCGAGATAACCGGGAGCGACGACGCGACGGCAACAGAGCCAGCCGACGGGACAGGACCAGGCAACGCGACAGAGCCAGCCGACGCGGCGTATTCCGCCGAGCCGACAGAAGATCCGGCGACAGAATCCGGCCCTGTGCCGCAAGCCCCGGCCCCGGACGCCCTGGCCCAGCAAGCCCCGGACACCCTGGCCCCGCCAGCCCCGGACGCTCCGGCGCCGCAAAGCCCGGTCAGTCCCTTGTCCGTGCCGCCTGCCTCGCCTCCGGTATTTGACCGGCCGCGCAGTTCCCCGACTCCGCCGCGCGGGGCACGAAAGTGAGCGACGGAACGGACGAGTGGCCCGGCGCCGGGCTGTCTACGCCGTCGCGTCGGCGGGAATCACCAGGGCGGTCGCGATCGCGGCCGCACCTTCGCCGCGGCCAGTCAGTCCCAGACCGTCGGTGGTGGTAGCTGAGACACTCACCGCTGCGCCGTCGAGCGCGGCGGACAGGACGGCCTGCGCTTCGTCGCGGCGTGCCGCTATCCGCGGCCGGTTGCTGATGATCTGGACCGCCACGTTGCCGATGACGTACCCGGCCGCGCGCACCAGCTGGCCGGTCCGGGCCAGCAAGACCGCTCCAGTCGCTCCAGCCCATTCTGGCTGGCTGGTGCCGAACTGACTGCCCAGATCGCCAAGCCGCGTGGCCGACAGCAAGGCAGAGCACATCGCGTGCGCAGCAACGTCCCCGTCAGAATGGCCGATCAGGCCGCGCTCACCTGGCCACTGCAAGCCGACCAGGAATAGCTCCCGCCCTTCGCCAAACTGGTGCACGTCAACGCCGATGCCAACCTGCGGGAGCAGACAAGCCATCCGGTCCACGCCAGGGATCAGCTGGCGAGGATCTCGTCGAGCAGCGTCTCTGCCTTGTCCTCGTTGGTCTTCTCGGCAAGCGCCAGCTCACTGACCAGGATCTGCCTGGCCTTGGCCAGCATCCGCTTCTCGCCCGCCGACAGGCCGCGCTCGCGATCCCGGCGCCACAGGTCGCGGACGACCTCGGCAACCTTGTTGACATCGCCGGAGGCGAGCTTCTCAAGGTTGGCCTTGTACCGGCGCGACCAGTTGGTCGGTTCCTCGGTATACGGAGCCCGGAGAACCTCGAAGACTCGCTCCAAGCCTTCCTGCCCGACCACGTCCCGTACACCGACTAGTTCCGCATTGTCAGCTGGCACCCGTACCGTGAGGTCACCCTTGTCGACCTTGAGCACGAGGTACGTCTTTTCCTCGCCCTTGATCGAACGAATCTCGATCTCTTCGATCCGAGCAGCCCCATGGTGGGGGTAGACGACGGTATCGCCGACCTTGAAAGTCATGTGGCACGTACCCCTTCCGCTGTCACCATCTTACCACGGCGAACAGCGATGAATAGCCGTGCTTGATGTCAAAGATGCAGGTCAAAGCCACTTTTGCATACTGTGAATGACGGTAGGGCCGCAAGAATGCCAGCCCCTGCCCCGGCCGGCCCGGGTGCCTGAGGGCTACGACGGCGACGAGTGGGAACGCCGGGATGACCGCTGCACGTGACAGCTAGTTTACCGCCTGTTCGCTTCGGCCACAGCCACCGCACGCCGGGTCGCCAGGCTGACGAATCAACCAGCCCTGCACGGTTACGTCTGGAGCCTTCCAGGCTCATACTTGAAGAGAGGAGCTTGCTGCGAAGCCCAGAGAAAGACGCGTGAACTTGGGCGGTGAACCGGAACACGACGACTACAGCCTGCCGCGAGTAGACATCGAGATTCCCGACGATGCCCGCGAACTCGACCGTGAGGTGCAGGCCTACCATCGTGAGCTGCGCGCGCTGCGGCGGGATCAGCGCAGCCGGCGGTGGCGCACGCCGATGCGGCAACGGGGTGCCGGTCTCCCGCTGATCGCCGGAAGCATCGTCCTTGCCATGATTTCGGTGCTGGTACTGACGGTCTTCAGCGCTAATCCGTACTTCTCTGGAAACAACACGCTAGCCCCCATAAGCCCGGCTCCCTCGTCGCAGCGCCAGGCAAGTACCGCCCCGTCGGCCAGACCAGCCGGTGCCCGGTTGCCCGGAGAGTCCATCAGCGTCGCTGGCAAGCCAGTCGCGCTGCGGAGCATCGTCAGCGCGGCGCTGGCGATCGTCCCGGCCAACTGCCGCTGCGCGATGGCAGTGCGGCAACTTGTCGGGCAGGCCAAGACCGCGGGCGTAGCCTTCTACCTGGTCGGCTCGCCTGGCAGCGGTGCCGCGCTCGGCAAGTTGGCCACTTCAGAGCCGGGAGCCCGAGCCGCTTTCGTGGCCGTCGATACCGCCAATGTCCTAGCTTCGGCTTACCGGCCGGTGGGTCTTACCTTGCTGCTCGTCGACGCGCACGGCACTGTGACTGTCGCATCCCAGCTGCGTTCCGGACTGCGGTTCGAGAACCGGCTGCGGTCCCTGAGAGCGCGGTCATAGCTCGCGAAGCTGGCTTGGCGACAAGTCCGGGCTCGGATTGAACGGGCCGGCCGAGAGCCGTGCCATCCGCAGAGCTACGCTGTGCCAGTCTCTGGTGTAGTGAAGTCCAGCAAGACTGGCCAGTACACCGCGACAGTCCGTACCCCATGACAGGGCAGGGCCATACCACGACCAGCGCCGTTACCTACGGTGCGCCCGCCCTGATGACGACGAGGAGGCTCAGGTGATCCGGAGCAGCCGCAGCGGCATAGTGTCGCGCCGCCTTCTGATCGCGCTGGCGGCCGCGCTGGTTCCGGTGATTGCCGGATGTGAAGCGGGCGTTAACCCGCCCAGCCTGAGCTGGCACCAGCCCACGGACGGCACCGGCCTCGTCCGCGGCAACCTCACGATCAGCAATGTGTTCGTGCTCGGCGCTCCGATCGGCGCTGTGCTGAAGCCAGGCGAGAACGCGGGCTTGTACTTCGGACTTGTCAACACCGGTGCCCCTGACCGCCTGCTTAACGTTTCAGCTCCCGGCGTGGCCCGCTCCGTCCATCTGCCCGGCGGCCAGATAACCCTGTCCAGCCAGCACGCGGTGCTGCTCACTGGCCCTCGGCCAGCCGTCTTGCTTGAAGGCCTGCTCCGCCCGCTGACTGGCGGTTCCGTCGTCACCATCCAGCTGACTTTCCAGCGGGCCGGGATCATCAGCCTCCAGGTTCCTGTCATGCCCTACGCGCAGTACTACACCACCCTGTCACCGGCGCCCGCGCCGGTCACAGCGTCCCCGACCTCGAAGCCACAGCCGTCGGGTAGCAGCAAGGCGGCACCCAGCGCCTCCGGATCCGCTTCGCCGTCACCATCACCAAGTCATTAGGAGCAGTCGCAGGCAGGCGGCGCCGCGCAGTTCGGCGGCTCCAGCCGGGCAGGCGCTGCCGGGCAGATAAGCTCAGCCGGGCTCAAGCGAGTCGAGCCCGGCTTGCTGCGGTCAGCTTCCCGGTTCGAACTTGTAGCCCAGTCCCCGCACGGTAATGATGTGCATCGGCCGGGCCGGGTCTTGCTCGACCTTCGCCCGGAGCCGCTTGATATGCACGTCCAGCGTCTTCGTGTCGCCGACGTAGTCGGCCCCCCAGACCCGGTCGATGAGCTGCATCCTGGTAAGCACCCGGCCGGAATTCCGCAACAAGACCTCCAGCAGCTCGAACTCCTTCAGCGGAAGCTGCACCGCCGAGCTGCGCACCATCACTACGTGCCGGTCGACATCCATCCGGACCGGGCCAGACTCCAGCGCGGACTCGCCTGCCTCCTCGCCCTCGCCGCGGCGGCGGAGCACGGCACGCATCCTGGCCACGAGCTCCCTGGAGGAGAACGGCTTGGTGACGTAGTCGTCGGCGCCAAGCTCCAGGCCGACCACCTTGTCGATCTCGCTGTCCTTGGCGGTCAGCATGATCACCGGAACGCTCGACCGCTCGCGGAGTGCCCGGCAGACCTCGCTGCCAGGCAGCCCCGGCAGCATCAGGTCGAGCAGAACCAGGTCGGCGCCCGTACGGTCGAACGTCTCCAGCGCAGCAGGTCCGGTGGGGCAGACAGCGACCTCGAAGCCTTCCTTGCGCAGCATGTACGAAAGCGCGTCGCTGAAGGACTCCTCATCTTCCACAACGAGAACCCGAGTCACTTCGCTGCCTCCCTGGCAGGTCGGTCAGATCCGGTCCGGGCCGACGACTGGCAGCCGCGGCTCATACAGTGGCCCCTGGCCACAACGGCAGCCGGAGCGTGAACGTCGACCCGGCGCCTTCCTTGCTCGTCACGGTCACCTTGCCTCCGTGCGCGGCGGTCACGTGCTTGACGATCGCCAGGCCGAGGCCGGTGCCGCCGGTGACCCTAGACCGAGCCGGGTCCACCCGGTAGAAGCGTTCGAAAATTCGCTCAAGATCCCGCTCAGGAATCCCGATGCCCTGGTCGGCAACGCTGAGCTCGATGGCTTCGTCGCCGTCCTTCCTCGTCGAGACGACTACCCGGGTCTTCTCCGGGCTGTAGGCGACGGCGTTGTCGAGCAGATTGCGCAGCGCCGTGACGAGCAGGTCCTCGTCGCCAAGCACCGACAGGTGCCGGGTGCCCGTCGCTGCCAGCTCGATGCCTCGCGCGGTGGCCTTCATCCGGCAGCGGTCCAGCGCCTCGGCGACGACGGCATCGAGATCGGCGGGCACCGGGTCCGGGATCGGTTCGGCGGCCTGGATCCTGGAGAGCGTGATCAGGTCCTGCACCAGGTTGGTCAGCCGCGCAGCTTCCTGCCGCATCCGGCCGGCGAAACGCCTGACCGCCTCGGGGTCATCGGCCGCGTCTTCCACTGTCTCCGCGAGCAGGGCCAGCGCCCCGACCGGTGTCTTGAGCTCGTGGCTCGTGTTGGCGACGAAGTCCCTGCGGACCTCTTCGACCCTGCGCCGCTCGGTTTGGTCTTCGGCCAGCAGCAGCACCAGGCCACCGCCACCGACGGCGGCACCAAGCGGGGCGACCCGGACGGCGAAACTCGTCGTCCTGCCGCTGAAGCTGCCGGTGGAGATGTCTATCTCGCCTTCGCGAATCTCGCCGTCCCTGCGGACCTGGCGAGCGAGCGCGAGAAGTTCCCCCACGACAAGGCGCTCGCCCTGCACGAGTCCGAACACCCGGGCAGCCTCGCTGGCCTGGAGAACTCGGTCGTTGCTGTCGATGACCACAGCAGACGAGGACAACACGCCGAGAACGGCGGCCAGCCCGGCAGGCAGTCTGGCGGCAGGAGCAGGGTGCGAGTCGGTAGCAGCCGCGTTGGTCGCGCGCTTAGCCGAGATAACAGCGGGCGCGGCCGCGCCAGGGTGCGCAGGAACGCGAGAACTCATCGACCCGCCTTGGCGGCACAGGTGGCCACGCTAGCCAGTCTGACCGCAATCACCCCCACATCCACGCATTGATGGTATGCGGATCGCCGGGCTGTTCGCACCCATGCGATCGCCTGACCAGCATCTATTTCCGCAGAGTTCATGTGAGCTACGCCTGGAGTTCACGTCGTCGGGCAGTTACCTGCCCTGGGCACGGACCGCTTCAGCGGCCACTGCAGCGGCCTGCGGATCGAGGTACCTGCCACCGGGAACCACTGGCCTGAATTCGCTGTCGAGTTCGTACACGAGCGGAATCCCGGTCGGGATATTCAGTTCGGCGATCTCGGCATCGCCGATTCCGTCGAGGTGCTTGACCAGTGCCCGAAGAGAGTTGCCGTGCGCGACGACGAGCGCGGTCCGGCCGACGGCAAGATCGGGGACGATCGCGTCGTGCCAGTACGGCAGCATCCGGTGCACCACGTCGCGCAAGCATTCGGTTCTCGGCAGCAGGTCACCGGTCAGCAGCGCGTACCTGGGATCAGCGGACTGCGACAGCGGGTCATCGTCGGCGATCGGCGGCGGCGGGACGTCGTAGGAGCGGCGCCATGCCATGAACTGCTCGTCGCCGTACTCCGCCCGGGTCTGCGCCTTGTTCTTTCCCTGAAGGGCACCGTAATGCCGCTCGTTCAGCCGCCACGAGCGCCGCACCGGCAGCCAGGCCATCGCGGCTTCGTCGAGAGCGATGTTGGCGGTCTGGATCGCCCTCGCGAGGACCGAGGTGTGCACCACATCGGTCCGCACCCCGCTCTCGCCGAGCATCAAACCCCCGCGCCGTGCCTCGTCCGCGCCGGCTTGCGACAGGCCGACGTCGACCCAGCCGGTGAACAGTCCTTCAGCGTTCCAGACGCTCTCACCGTGGCGGAGCAGCACCAGGGTCCTCATGCCCCTGAGCGTAGCGTTAGCCCACCCAGCCCCCCCAAGCCCCCAAGCCTCGCCGATGGCCCATTGGTGCTGCCCTGACGACATCGACGGGCCATCGATGATGTCCGCGGTTAGAGGGGCTGCGCCCGAAATGGCCGAGGCGGGAACATGGCGGTGAACTTTCTGGTTCCTCCCTCTCGGAGGTGTATGCCAGTGCCGCGTCGCTACCCGAAGCGAGTCGCGACCATCAGCGTCCACACGTCGCCGCTAGAGCAACCTGGAACAGGCGACGCTGGCGGTCTGAACGTCTACGTCGTCGAAGTAGCCAGGCGTCTGGCAGCTCGCGGCGTCGAGGTGGACATCTTCACTCGCGCCGTGTCACGTGATCAGCCGCCGGTCGTCGAGCTCACGCCCGGGGTCCTGGTCAGGCACATCACGGCTGGCCCCTTCGAAGATCTGGACAAGGCTGACCTGCCTGGCCAGCTCTGCGAGTTCACCTTCGAGGTGCTGCGCGAAGAGGCGGCGCACGCTCCTGGCCGGTACGACCTGGTGCACGGTCACTACTGGCTCTCCGGCCAGGTCGGAGCCGTTGCCAAGAAGCGCTGGGGCGTGCCGCTCGTCCAGTCCATGCACACCCTCGGCAAGGTCAAGAACGCCGCGCTGGCGTTCGGCGACGCGCTGGAGCCTGACGTTCGCATCCGCGGTGAGGCTGACGTCATCGCCACCGCGGACCGCATCGTCGCGAACACCAGCGCGGAGGCGGCTGAACTGGTCAAGTTCTACGAGGCTGACCCGATGCGGATCGCCGCGGTCAGTCCCGGAGTGGACCTTTCGTTGTTCCGGCCTGGCTCGCAGCGGCATGCCAGACGCCGCCTGCATATCCCGCAGAACGCGGTGGTGCTCATGTTCGCCGGCCGCGTTCAGCCGCTCAAGGCGCCTGACATCCTGCTGCACGCGGCCGCGCAGCTCGTCAGGGATCATCCGCGGCTGGCCGACCAGCTCGTGGTGGCCTTCGTCGGTGGCCCGAGCGGCACCGGCCGCAACGACCCGGACGGCCTGGCCGAGCTCGCCTCCGGACTCGGGATCTCGGCGAACGTCCGGCTGGAGCCACCGTGCCCGCAGTGCCATCTGGCCGACTGGTATCGGGCGGCGACGCTCGTGGTCGTGCCGTCCCACTCCGAGTCGTTCGGGCTGGTGGCGGTCGAGGCGCAGGCCTGCGGGACGCCCGTGGTGGCCGCCGCCGCCGGGGGCCTGCGGACCGCGGTGCGTGACGGTGTCTCCGGCGTCCTGGTCGACGAACACGACCCGGTCAAGTACGCGAACGCGATCTGGAACCTGATTTCCGACCCGGGCAAGCACACCAGGCTGTCCCGAGGTGCGAGGTCGCACGCGTCCGGTTTCGGCTGGTCAGCGACTGTCGACAAACTGCTCGCCGTGTACGGTGACGCTATGAGTGAGGTCGCGGCCACGGTAGAGGCATGAGGCCAGTGCCGACCGGTCCGGACCTGCCCGCCAGCCCCGGCCCCGTCCCCGTCCCCGTCCCCGGCCCCGTGTCTGGCCCCGGCCCCGTGTCTGGCCCCGGCCCCGGAGCCGCGCTGGGCGAAGTCCTGGCGGGGCTCGGTGTCGAGTACGAGTCACCCCAGCCCGGCGCGTTCCTGGTCAGGCTCGAAGGCCAGCACAAGCTGGCCACCATGACCTGGCTGATCGCGGGAACGCACAGCTTGCACGTCGAGGCGTTCTTCTGCCGGCAGCCCGACGAGAACCAGGCCGAGTTCTACCGGTTCCTGCTGGAACGCAGCGGCCGGATGTTCGGCGTCCACTTCGCCCTTGACCCGGTGGGAGATGTCTATCTCGTCGGCAGGCTGCCGCTCACCGCGGTCACGCCTGCCGAGATCGACCGGCTGCTCGGCTGCGTCCTGACCTACTCGGACGAGAACTTCGATCAGGCACTGATGATCGGCTTCGCCTCATCCATCCGCAGGGAGTGGGCCTGGCGAGTCAAGCGCGGCGAAAGCCTGGCGAACCTGCGGGCCTTCGCCCGGCTCGCCGAAGAACCATGACCTCGCTGGCCAAAGACACTTTCCAGGTATTCGGCACGACCGCTGTGCTGCTGGTCACCGATCCGGCCGCCCTCGCCGACGCACGGGCTGCCGCCGATGCCGAACTCGCCGCCGTCGACAGAGCGTGCAGCCGCTTCCGCCCGGACTCGGAACTTTCCATGCTCAACACGGCCCATGGTGAAGTCACCGAGGTCAGCGGGCTGTTCGCCACCTTGATCTCGCAGGCGCTGCGGGCAGCGGAACTGACCGCTGGCGCGGTCGATCCTACCTGTGGCCAAGCGCTGGCCGCCGCCGGATACGACCGCGACTTCGGCGAGCTCCGCGGCGGCGGCCCGGCTGTCCACCCCGGCCAAGCCGGCCCGGTTCCTGGCTGGCGGAGTGTCTGGCTGGACGTCGACGGGCGGCGTGCCCGGCTGGACAACGGGGCGCAACTCGACCTCGGCTCGACGGCCAAGGCCTGGGCAGCCGACCGCTGCGCGGTGCTCGTCGCCACCACGCTGGGCTGCGGTGTCCTGGTCAGCCTCGGTGGTGACATCGCCGTCGCCGGGCCAGTGCCGGACGGCGGCTGGCAGGTCAAGGTGACCGACGACCACTCAGCCGCCGATGACGACGCGGGTCAGGCCGTCACCATCCGCTCCGGCGGCCTGGCCACGTCGAGCACCACGGTCCGGGCCTGGACGGCGGCCGGCCGGCCGATGCACCACCTGATCGACCCGGCTACCGGCGAGCCTGCCGACTCCTGCTGGCGCACCGTGAGCGTCGCGGCCGCTACCTGTACCGATGCCAACATCGCGAGCACCGCGGCGATCATCAAGGGTGCGGCTGCGCCATCCTGGCTCGGCGATGCCCGGCTGCCCGCCCGCCTCGTCAGGCACGACGGCTCCGCCGTCACGACGGCCGGCTGGCCCGCGCCGGCTAGCCCGCCACCGTGAAGTGGCTAGTGACCAGCTCGTGGCCCAGCCAGCCGGACCCGCCCCATACCCAGCCGGGCCGGGTCCGGATTGACCGAAACATGCCGTTCGGGCTAGCCGACCTGGCCCGGGTTGGGCGACGCAGCGGTTCGGGCCGGCGCGATCTGGGATGATGACTCGCGCTGAAGCGTGATGGTCGCACCCGGAATGGGGCATTGGTCGGAAGGCACAGATGGTAACGATGATCTTGCCGCGGCGTGGACGGCAGCTTCTCGGTGGCACCCTGGTTCTGGCTGGCGTGCTCGCGGGCGGCTGGCAGGCAAGCGCCGGCGGCTGGCAGGCAAGCGCCGGCGGCCCGACTGACACCCCCGCCGGGACCTGCGCGAAGACCAGCTCCGGTCAGCTAGTCAACTGCCCGGAGCCAGCTCCAGGCACGGCGCTGCCCGCGGCGGTCAGGAACACCGCCACCGTCACGTCACCGATCGCCAATCTGGCGGCACTCGCGGACACCCGGACCTGGACGACTGGCGGCGGGAACACCTACCCCGGTGCCGAGGTGCCGTTCGGCATGGTCCAGTGGAGCCCGGACACCATGCCAGGCCGCGCCGACGGAGGCGGCTACACCTACGGCAACACCCGGCTCACCGGCTACAGCCTGACTCACATCTCTGGTGTCGGCTGCCGGGCCGCCGGCGACATCCCGATCCTGCCGATGACCGGTCCGCTGCCCTCAGGCAACCCCACTTCGGTCACTACCTCGTTCACCAACACGGGCGAGGTAGCCCAGGCCGGCTACTACTCGGCGCACAGCAACGCACCCGCCACGATCACGTCCCAGTTCTCGGCTACCCCGCATAGCGCCATCGGCCGCTTCACCTTCCCGCGTACCACGGCGGCGGATTTCCTGGTCAAGCTACGGGACAGTCAGCTGTACGACACCGGGTCAAGCGTCCAGGTCATCGGCAACGACGAAGTCACCGGGTCGGCCAGCAGCGGCGGCTTCTGCGACGAGGCGAGCAGCCGGGTCGGCCCGCAGAACTACACCGTCTACTTCGACATCATCTTCAGCCAGCCATTCACCGCGTCCAGGGTCATCACCGAGACCGGACAGACCGATCCGAATTCGGTCTTCCTCACCTTCGACACCACGTCGGATCAGGTTATCGACGCCAAGGTCGCGATCTCGTACGTGAGCACAGCCAACGCACGGCTGAACTGGCAGACCGAAGCGCCGGGATGGGACCTGCCCGCTGTCAAGAAGGCGGCCCAGGGAGCCTGGAACGGGTTGCTTGGCCGGATCAGGGTGTCGGGCGGGAGTTTTGCCAGGACGCAGGAGTTTTACAGCCTGCTGTACAAGGACTTCCTGCAGCCGCAGGTCACCAGCGACGTCAACGGCCAGTACCTGGGCTCGGACCAGGCCGTGC
>DATLSX010000157.1:0-11732 GCA_035533915.1 Streptosporangiaceae bacterium | reverse complement strand
ACCCGAATATGACCGTGCTCGCGGTCGAGGGCTCGTTCGCCTCGGTGCTCGGCGGTGCTCCGGCCGCCGCGGTGGTCTTCGCGCGCGACGTCGACAAGCGGACCGGCAACGACCCCCGCGTGCTCGCGCTCGCCGCCCGTGCCGCGGAGGCGCCGGCTGCCACGCGGGTCGCGCTGGCCGCCCATCTGGCCGAGCTGCGGTCATCCGTGCGGGCCGAGAAGCTCACCGAGGTGGCCACCGAGTTCGACCGCGTGCACAGCATCCAGCGGGCGGTCGACGTCGGCTCGGTGGATGCGATCATCAGCTGCGCGCAGCTGCGGCCGCGGATCATCGAGGCGGTCGGGCAGGGCCTCGCCCGACAGGCCTGACCTGGTCCTGAAGCCAGATGCCCGTGCCTCTTCGGTGCGGGCGTCCGGCTTTTCGCGTTCCTGCGGAGGTGTCCGGGTGAGCCTCCCTTTTCAGGTTCGCGAGCGATGGCCATGGACGTGTGTGGATCAGCTCTCTCTTGTACGTCGCGAAGAACGATTCCGATACGGCATTGTCGTAACAATACCGAGGAAATGTACTGGTAGCCGAGGCCGGAATGGAATATCACTCCGGCAGGCGGCTTGCGGTAGCTATTCATCCTGAGTGGGCTGGCGTGTGAGATCAGCGGGCAGGGATCGGCTGCGGGCCCGCTCGCCGCGGACCCGGCCCGTGCTCAAGTCATTCCGGCACACTTTCGCCGTCAATACGCTGATCGGCTGGCACCAGGCCGGCGCCGACGCCGATGCCCGCATGCCCGTCCTGCCGGGCTGGCTCGGGCATGCGGGCCCGCAGTCTACCTACTGGTACATCTCCGCCGATCCCGCGCTGCCTGGCCTGGCCGCCGGGAGAATCGCCAGCGCCCGAGGGCAGCACCCCGCCGGCTGGCCCGCGGAGCCATGATGGCCAGCCTCGCCCCGATCCTGCAGCGGTTCTTCACCGGCCGGATGATCACCCAGAAGCACGCCAGCGAGCACACCATCGCCGCCTACCGCGACACCTTCCGACTGCTGCTCACCTCACCCGTCGGCTCGTCCGCTCGAAGAGCAGGCACCCGGCCTCGCGCTCCAGCCGCTGAATGCGGCGGCCGAAAGGCTGCTCCGAGATGAAGTGACGGCGGGCAGCCCTGCCGAAATGCAGCTCATCCGCCAGCGTCACCGCGTAACGCAACTCCTGAAGGTCCATCCGAACGCCCTGTCCTGGAGGGGAGTGGCCGCTCCGCCCACCGCAGCGCCTGCAAGGCTAACGCACCCGTCCCGGCGGAGCCTCCGGGAGCGGGTCCGGGAGGCTCCGCCGTCGGCGATCACGAAAGTGACATCCGCTCCAGCGATAGGTAGGTGTGCGCAGCCCAGGAGACTGGATCACTGGCGAAGTCACGCTGCAGGGCGCGGTCGTTGAGCGCATTGTCCAGCGCAGCCATGATCATGGACTGATCGAGCACGAGGTCACGGTGACCGATCGCTCCGGTAGCCGGGTTAACGGCGTCAAAGAATCCGTCGGTGCCGTACACGCCCGGGTAGAGCGATCGCAAGGCCTGGATGTTGGCGTAGGCCTGCTGCGGCGCGACGTCCAGGGCCAGGAACGACGCGTGCGGGGTCACGACCTCCTCGGTCGCGCACCCGTGACACTGCGACAGGCCCTCGTTCGGCTGGCTCGCGTTAGCTCCTGTCCCGTAATAGGGGAACGTCAGTCCCTCGACGCCGTAGCCGCCGTAATTTCCGGTGTCGTCAGCCGTACTGGACGGCGACATTCCCCAGACCGGGTAGTGCAGCTGCCGGGTGGCGTACTTGATCTGCACTACAGCTGTGCGGGCATCGGCCAGCCCGAAGCTGCGGGTGCCCCAGCTCGTCTCCGGCACGATCTCGTTCGGCATCAGGCCCTCGAACATGCCGCCTGAATAGGTCGGGATGAAGGTCAGGCTGGTGCCCGGGTAGGTGTAATGGCCTTCCCACACCTCGAACTTCTGGCCCGACTGCGGGTCGGTGTACGTCTGCCAGTAACCGCCCATCGGCCACTGTCCCTGCCAGGAGAAGTCCGGGTCGGTGCTCTGGCAGTCGGCGAATGGTGCCTTCGGCGGGAGCTCCCGCCAGCTGCGCCACCAGACGTTGCCAGGCATCTGGTGCAGGCCCATGCCGATGTAGGCCGAGATCCGCGGATCGCTGTAGAACGCGCCGTTGTGGTAGTAGTGCATCCAGTTGTCTGCCTGGCCTGGCGGCAGCCCGGCGTAGTACCCGCCGTACATCTGGCCGGTCGGCTGGTTGCCCGCAATGGCCGGGTTCGTGTTGCAGTGCGTCTCGGCCCCGCCGTCATAGAAGATGCCGAAGTTCATCGGCGCGATCAGGCTGTCCGCCAGCTGCCTCAGCTCGGGCATGGCTTCCCGCACGACGATTAGCCCCGACGCGTACCAGCCGTTGTCGACGTTGGAGACGAAGGAGCAGTTGTCGAACGCCGGTGCCGCTCCCGCGGCGCAGTCGGCGTTGCCGGGGTTGCTGAGTACATCTCCGTTGGTCGTGTCGTACCACTGATACAGGAAGCCGTCGTAGCGCTTCAGGTGCGCCACCTCGGTCAGCGTGGCCCGGACGCGTGCAGCCGCCTGCGGCTCGCTGATCAGGCCCAGGTCCCTGGCCGATACGACCGCCCACAGATACACGCCGACGTTGGCAGCCGAGGTATACCTGCCGTAGGCGGTCGGCGTCGCCGATCCGCCGGCGAAGGTGAGGTTGTCCATCGGCAGGTTTGTGGCCGGGTCGATGTCGGCCCCGTAGAACTTCCAGGTGTCGCGGGCAACGGAGAGCAAGTCTGCCCGCTGCGCCTGGTTCAGCCCGCCGTAGCTAGCCACCGGGTACCCGGCAGGGCTGCTCCCTGCCAGGGCCTGCTGAACCGGAGCCACCATGGCCCCGATAATCAGCGCAAGCGCGAGCCAGTACCTTGGCCGGGTCAGCCGCAGTAACCTCGTCATTTTCTGCCCCTGTCTGTCGTCGGGATGTCTGCGCCTGCGGCCGCGAAGGGGTTCGCCACCGCATCGAGTAGCTGCATCGTGTAGTCGTGCTGCGGGTGCTGAAGGACCTGCCTGGTAGGGCCTTCCTCGACCACTCGTCCGTGGTTGAGCACAAGAATCTGGTCGGTGATCACGCGCGCGCTGAGCAGGTCATGGGTGATGTAGAGCAGACTGAGCCCGCGATCGCGGCGCAGTTCGGACAGCAAGGTGAGCACGCCCGCACGCAGGGAGACGTCCAGCATCGAGACGGGCTCGTCGGCGACGATCAGCCCGGGGTCGCACGCGAGCGCGCGGGCGATGAGTACGCGCTGCCGCTGGCCGCCCGACAGCTGGTGCGGCAGCTTGACGGCGAACTGGCTGGCAGGCGTGAGGCCGACGATCTCCAGCAGTTCCCGCGCTCGATCCCTGGCCTGGCTGGCGGACATCGCCAGGAAGTTCTGGCATGGGCGCATCACCGTGTACTCGGCGGTGTGCAGCGGGTTGAGCGCACCATAAGGGTCCTGGAAGACCATCTGCACCTGGCGGTGAATCCTGCGCAGTCCGCCCGCGCGCAGCCGGCCGATC
This sequence comes from Streptosporangiaceae bacterium, assembly GCA_035533915.1. Classification (GTDB taxonomy): domain Bacteria; phylum Actinomycetota; class Actinomycetes; order Streptosporangiales; family Streptosporangiaceae; genus Chersky-822. The sequence continues at coordinate 8,146 of DATLSX010000157.1, read as the reverse complement.
GACACGTCGCCGAACGTGATCGTGCCGGCGGTCGGCCGTTCGGAGCCGGTGATCATGCTGGCCAGCGTGCTCTTGCCGCTGCCGCTGGCTCCGACCAGCCCGATGGCCGCGCCCGGCTCGATCGTGAACGAGACGTCGTCCACCGCCGTCACCGTCCTGCGGCCCTCGCCGCGGGCGCGGTAAACCTTCGAGACGCGGCTGAGCGTCAGCGCCGGGACGCCGCGTACCGGTACGGCCTGCCCGGCCTGGCCGTTCGTCGCGCTGCCGAGGTCAGCGGGCACTGCCGACCTCCTCTCCGATGGTTGCCGCCCGGGCCCGGACATGACACGCGGCCCGGCCCCGCCCCAGCGGTGACAGCGGGGGATCCTGCGCGCGGCAGATGTCCTCGGCGAGCGGGCACCGGGGCGCGAACGAGCATCCGGCCTGCGGCAGCGACAGGTCCGGGGGGTATCCGGGTATCCCGCCAAGCTCGACCACATCGGCCCGCGGGTCGGCGTAGCAGTCAAGCAGTGCTTCGGTGTAGGGGTGGTGCAGCCCTCGCACCAGCGCGCTCGCTGGCTGGTCCTCGACGATCCGGCCCGCGTACATGACCATCACCCGGTCGGTTGCCTCCAGCACGACGCCGAGATCGTGGCTGATCAGGACGGCGGTAAAGCCGCGGTCCCGCTGCAGGTCCTTGATCGTCTGAATTACTGCCTGCTGCACGATGACGTCCAGGGCTGTCGTCGGTTCATCGAAGACGATCATTCGCGGCTCGAGCGCGAGCGCCAGCGCGATCGAGACGCGCTGCCGCATGCCGCCGGACAGCTCATGCGGATACCGGCCCAGCACGTCAGGCTCGAGGCGGACCGCCGCGAGCAGCCCGGCCGCGCGCAGCCTGATGGCGTGCGCGCCGACGTCTTCGCCGCGCCAGGCATGGGCCTTCAGCACGTCGCCGAACTGGTGCCCGATGGTACGGACCGGGTTCAGCGCGTTCATGCCGCTTTGCAGGACGAGAGCGAATCCGTTCCGCCGCCGCCGCCGCAGCTGCTCGCCATGCAGGCTGGCTATGTCGACGCCGTCAAAGGCGATCACGCCGCTTTCGAGCCGGGCCGGCGGGCGTAGCATCCGGGTCAGCGCGTGACCGAGCGTGGTCTTGCCGCTGCCGGACTCGCCGACAAGCCCGACGAACTCGCCCTGCTCCAGCGCGAGATCGACGTCGCGGACGGCCCAGATCCGCTGGCCCCTGGCCGGCTCGTAGGCGACATTGACGCCGCGGCACTCCAGCAGGGCCATCTACTTCTCCCGTAGCCTGGGGTTGGAGAGCGCGTCCACGCCGAAGTTGATCAGGGTCAGCGACACCATCAGCAGGACAATCGCCAGACCCGGCGCGAAGACCATCAGCCATTGCCCGGTGAGCAGGGCGTTCTGCTGCTGCGCGTAGTAGAGGATGGTGCCCCAGCTGACCGTGTCCGGATTGCCGAGGCCGAGGAACTCCAGGCTCGCCTCGGCCAGCACGGCTGCCGTGGCCGCGGAAAAGAAGCTGGCCGCTACCAGCGAGGTCATGTTGGGCAGGATTTCCCTGAACACGACCCGGACGAGCCGCTCGCCGGAGAACACCGCCGACGTCACGAACTCGCGGGTACGCAGGGTCGAGGTCTGGCTGCGTATCACCCGGGCGCCCGTGGCCCAGCTAGTGAACGCCACCACCAGCACGATCGTCCAGACCGACCGGCCCTGCAGGTAAGCGGCCAGGATGATCATCAACGGCAGCGCCGGGACCACGAGGGCGAGGTTGGTGACGAAGCCGAGCACCTCGTCGACGATGCCGGGCCGGTAGCCCGCGATCAGGCCCAGCGTGACCGCCACGAATGTCGCCACCGCGCCGGCCCCGAGGCCCACGACCAGCGAGACCCGTGCGCCGTAGACCAGCTGCGAGAACACGTCCTGCCCGTTCCCGGTCGTGCCGAACCAGTTGACGCCGGTCGGGCCGCTGTAAGGCGTGAACGAGGTCGCGGTCGGGGAGTGCGGCGCCAGCAGCGGGGCGAACACCGCCACAACGATGATCAGGCCCAGCACGATCAGGCCCGCGCGCGCCTTGCCGTTGCTCCACAGCGTGCGCAGGGCCCGGCCGAGGAAGCGCAGCGGCCCGGGAACCGCCTGCAGTCCGGCGCCTGAGGGGATCTGCGCGGCCTTGCCAGGAGACTCCGGCGGAGGCATTGCCGTGATGATGGTCATGCGAGGCTCCGTTGCCTGCGGCGGCGTCTGGCGCTCATGTGCGCACCCGCGGATCGAGACGGACGTACAGCAGGTCCACGATGAAGATCGCCACCAGCATGCTGAGAGTGAAGACCAGGAGCAGCGCCTGCATCAGCGGGAAATCGTGGTTCGTGACGGCGATGAACAGCAGGCCGCCCACGCCCGGGTAGCTGAACACGCCCTCGACCAGGACAGCCCCGCCGACCACCGCGCCGAGCGACAGCCCGAAGGCGGTGACGTTGGGCAGCAGCGCGTTGCGGGCCGCGTACCGCAGCGCGACCGTCCGGTCGCGCAGGCCATTGGCTTCCGCGAACGTCACGAAGTCCTCGCCCAGAGTGTTGATCATGTTGTTGCGCATGCCGAAAACCCAGCCCGACATTGTGGTGATGACCAGCGTCAGCGCGGGCAGGACGCTGTGCCGGAGCGCGTCGGCCAGGAATGACAGGCTCAGGTTCGGCGATGCGCCAGGACTGAAACCGCCCTTGATCGGGAACCAGCCGTACCGGAACGCGAGCAGGTAGAGCAGCAGCAGCCCGAGCCAGAACGGCGGGAACGCGCCGAAGAAGGTGGCCCCGATCGTGATCGACGAGTCCGCGGCCCGCCCGCGGTGCCAGCCTGCGTAAACGCCCAGCAGGGTGCCGATGATGAACGCGACGATCGTAGTCGCGCCGATCAGGATCAGCGTCCACGGCAGCGCCTTGCCGATCGTCTGCGCGACTGTCTGGCTAGGAAACGAGTACGAGGTGCCGAACCTGAGGGTCGCGATGTTCCGCAGGTACTCCAGGTACTGGGTGAGCAGGCCCGAGTGCGGTACGCCGAGCTGAATCTCGATGGCATTCCGCTCGGCGTTGGTGATCGGCACGCCGGCCGACGCGAGCTTTCCTAGCGCCGCGTCGACCGGCGAGCCGGGCATCAGCCTCGGCAGGATGAAGTTGAGCGTGATGGCCGCCCACAGCGTGAGGACGAACAGCACGACCTTGCGAAGGACGTACCTCATCCCGTGCTCCCGCCAGCCGACCCCGGCTCAAGTGGCACCGTCAGGCCTTTCGCAGATGCGTGACCACGGTCAGGAGCGCGTTGTTGTAGTTCGTCGGCAGCGTGTACGGGTCACTGGCCGACGGCCAGCCGGTGAAGTGCTTGGTGGAGAACAGGCCCCAGCTGCCGCCGTAGTACAGCAGCACGATCGGGACGGTGTTGTACATCATCAGCTCGAGCTTGTCGGTGGCCTGCTGCTGCGTCGCCGTGCTCGTGGACGACGCCAGCGTCGCCAGCGCCTGATTCACGGCCGGGCTCTTGAACCGCTCGAAGTTATTCGCCGTCGGCGTGTTGATGGGAGCGGCATAGGTGCTGTTCAGCGCGTTGTTGAAGTCCGTGTACGGGCTGCCGGTCCCGCCGAAGCCGCCGATCGCGGCGTCGAAGGTGCCTGCCTGGATCTCCTGCGAGTACTGCGCGTACTGCGGCAGGTCGAGGGTCACCGTGATGCCGTCGGCGGTGAGTTCGTTCTTGACCTCCGTCGCCGCCGCCACCCAGTCGCTGAAGGAGTTCGGCAGCACGATCGTCAGGCTGGCCTTCGTGCCGTTCGAACTGGTGAGATTGCCGCCCCGCATGGTGTACCCGGCCTTGGCGAACGCGGCCAGTGCGGCCGGCTTGCTCTGGCTGACCTGGCCCTGGTCCGGCAGGCTCGGGTCCAGCCACTTGGACAGGTTCGGCAGGATCAGCCCGGACAGGCTGGCCTGGGCCATGTAGCCGTTGACCGCCTTCTGAGCGATCGCGGTGCGGTTCAGCGCCAGCGAGAGCCCGCGGCGGAAGTCGACGCTGGTGAACGGCGCCTTGGTCAGGTTCAGGTACAGGCCGATGGTGCCGCCGGGCGGGAACCAGTACTGATTGTGTGCAGGGTCGCGATCTACATAGGTCTTCTTGACATCGGGGAGGAAGGTGTAGGACCAGTCGAACTGGCCGCTGCTCACCGCGAGCTGGTTCGTGCTCTGATTGCTCGCCTCGGCCGGGAATACCACGGTCGAAGGCGCGATCTTCGAGGCGTTCCAGTACAGCTTGTTCTTGGCCAAGGTGTACTGCGTGGGCGCGAACTTGCTGAGCACGAACGGCCCGGTGCCAACCGGATGGGTGTTCGTGAACTTGACCGGATCGGCAATCTTGGACCAGACGTGCTGCGGCACGATGGGGGTCTGCGCGATTATGCCGGCGAACGGCACGTTGGGCGCCTTGAACCTGATCGTCACGTCATTGCCCGAAGCGCTGACGCCGGAGATCTGCGACCAGACGCCGTTGCCGTCCAGCCCCGGGTTCTTCTTCAGCAGGTTGAAGGTAAAGACCACGTCCGCGGGCGTGAAGGGCGTCCCGTCACTCCATTTCACGCCCTGGCGGATCGTGTAGACCAGCGTCGTCGGGTTGGTGAACTGGTAGCCGGTGGCCAGGAACGGCGTGTAGCTGCCATTGACCGGGCTGGGGATCTCGAGCGGCTCGTAGATCAGGTAGGTGCCGTGCAGTTCGGTAGCGGGCTGGAGCGGGTTGAAGTTCTCCGTCAGCGTCGGGGTGCCGGCATCACCCTGAATAGTGAGCGTCCCCCCGGTGCTCGCGGTGGTGCCTGAGCCTGAGCTGGATGCGCACGCGCTGGCGCCGGCGGCCAGCAGCGCGACAATGGCCGCGGCTGCGGCGGCTGACTTCATCTTAGGGGGGCGTCTCATCCTGGTTCTCCTCATCTGTGCCGGGCCTAGGCGACCCCGGCGGTCAAGCGAATCCGGGTCACTCCCGGCATGGGCAGGTCGAAGTCGAAGCGGGCGGTGCCCCGGTCGGGCCGAACATCCGGCAGCCGCTCCTCATGCAGCTCGTCGCTGGCGCGCAGGCGCGCCCAGAGCTCCTCGTCTGGCCAGGTCACCTCGGCTGGGCAGTGTGCGACGACATTCGAGTGATGCTCGTCGACCCTGGCCAGCCGCGCCTGGTATGTGGTTTCGGTGAGCCCGCTGATGGTCAGCTCGATATGCCTGTTCAGGCGCGGGTCGCCGGTCATGAGGGCGGCATTGATCGTGCCGTTCCACGCCAGCACGTCGACGGTGCCGTCGGCATGCCGGGTAGGCCAGGCCTGGACGAGCACGCCGGCGCCATCCCCGTCGGCCTGGGTTTCGAGCACCTCGTCGCCGAGATGCGCCGCCAGGTGCACCGCCCAGTACCGGGGCTTGCGCAGGTTGCCGACGGTGAGCAGGCCGAAGCCGTTGTGGAACAGCCGCTGCGGCCGGCCCAGTTCCTCGAAATGGTCGCTGACCACCCAGTACGCGACGGCGTCCAGCCGCCCCTGCGCGCTGTGAAATCCGCTCAGCACGAACGGCGCGCCCAGCACGCTGTCGTGCACCGGGCCGAAGTGGGTCGAGCCGGCGCCCCACTCGGTCCACCAGATCGGGGTTCCGCCGAGGCCGTGCCGACGCAGTGCGGGCCGGGCGTCGACCGGCAGGTTCCCGTAGGTATGGGTGGAAACGAAGTCCAGCTCCACTCCGCCCCGCTCAGCGTGCTCGGCAAGGGACTCAATCCACTCCCCGGCGGCGGTCGCCGGCCCGCCGACCCGCAGCCGCCGGTCCACCGACTTGATCGCCCGTGCCGACTCGTCGTAGAGCCGCAGGTACTCCGCGCGCGTGCCGGGCCAGAACACGACCAGGTTCGGCTCGTTCCATACCTCGAACGCCCAGCTGGCCACCTCGTCGATGCCATACCGCCCGACGAGGTGCGAGGCGAGCGCGGCGACGAGCTGCCGCCATTCGCCCCAGTCCGCGGGTGGCGAGATGATCCCGCGGTAGGTGAAGACCGTCTGCCCGGGGTCGCGGGCGAGCGCGACGGGCATGAAGGAGAGCTCTACGACCGGGCGCAGCCCGAGCCCGAGCAGCTGATCGTAGATCGCGTCGATCGCGGCGAAATCGAATCGCAGGGCACCGTCGCGGTCCCTGTGCACGACCGCGTTGTCGTCGTGCAGGATTGCATGAGCTCGCACCATCGTGGTGCCGAGATCGGCACGGGCCAGGCGCAGGGCCGCGGCGAACTCTGCGGCGACCGTGGCATCGTGCCCGTCCGGGCCAAGGCGCAGCTGCGACAGGCGCTCGGCGCCAACCATCCACCAGACCCGGTCGAGGTGCCCGCATACCGCTGAGCTGTCAACGCTGACCCGGACCGCCCCTGGCTCGCCGCCCGCCGTCCGGGACACGACGGCTTCAGACCAGGACCGGACCGGGGAATCCGTCCCGGCCACGGCGCCGATCCGGTAGCTGTAGTCCGCTCCGTCGGCGATTCCGGTGTCCGCGAATGGCGGCCCGACCACCGCAGGGACGTCGCTGCCGCCGTGCCGCAGTACCTGCGGCTCGCCGCCATCAGCGCCGGTGCGCTCGATGAGGTAGCCGGCGGCGCCGGGCACCTGGTCCCAGCTCAGCCGGACGTGGCCCGCCCCTGGCGCGGCGGTTACCCCGGACGGGGCCGGCAGGACCGGACCGCCGTTGGCTCCGGTCGCGTCGCTGAGCCGCTGATAGATCCGCTGCTCCCAGCCGGCGCGCACGGCCTCGTCTTGTTCTCTCATGCGCCACTCCCGGAACCGTCGGCCGCCCGGCCATGGCAGCCGCAGCTTCGGCGGACCACGAGCTTGGTCGGCAGGACGAGGGAGTTCCGCGGCTCGGCCGGGTCGGAGATCCGGCTGAGGAGCATCCGCACGGACTGCTCGCCGAGCTCGCGCATCGGCTGGCGGACAGTTGTCAGGGCAGGCCGCCCGTGCCGGGCGGCGGCGATATCGTCGAACCCCGTTACGGCTACATCGCCGGGAACGCGCAGCCGGGCGGCCCGCAGCGCGATCAGGGTTCCGATCGCCATCTCGTCGTTGCCGCAGACGATCGCCTGCGGCCGGCGTCCTTCTTCTAGCATTCGCTGCACCGCCTGCCTGCCGCCCGCCTCGGTGAACTCGCCGGTGGCAGCAGGCGCATCCGGGGCAGCGAGGCCGGCCTGCAGGAGCGCCTCGCGGAACCCGGCGAAGCGCTCATCGGAGTCGGGCGAGGATGCCGGCCCGGCCAGGAATGCCAGGTCCGTGCAGGCATGGACGGCGATCAGGTGCGCGGTAACCTCCCGGCACCCGCCCCGGTTCTCCGTGCCGACGAAATCGTGGCCGCTGCTGACGAAGGGCCGCGCCAGCATGACTATCGGCACGCTGCGCGAGATCGCGGCGATGTCCTCATCAGAGAGGCTGCGCGCCATCACCACCAAGCCGTCGACCTTGCCGGCTACCGAGAATGCGAGCTCGCGGCCCGAGGCGCTCTGGGTCGCCGCTATCAGGACCGCGTCACCGACGGCCGTCGCCGCGCGCTCCGCGCCGCGGATGACCTGATCCACGTAGAGCGGGGATTCCTCCTCCGCGTCCCCGGAAAGACCGAGATCCGGAAACAGCAGGCCGACTATTCCGGCTCGTCGCGATGCCAGGCCGCGGGCCGGCCCGCTCGGTACCCATCCCAGCTCGGCAGCGGAGGTGAGGACCCGGTCGCGGGTCGCCGCTGAGAAGCCCTTGCCATCGGCCATGACTCTCGACACCGTCGCCGTCGACACGCCGCTGCGCTGTGCCACCTCGTAGATCGTTGACCGGTCTGTCACTCTGCGACCCCATTGGCGTAGCTGCGTAAGCGGTTGCCCCGGTTAAGCGCTTACTCTGGTTAAGCGCTTACTCTGGTTAACCGCTTACGTAATCACCGCTATGCGGCCATGTCAAGACCCGGATTAGTCAGACCGGCCCCCAGGGCGCCTGCAAGTTCGGTGATTTACGGGGGTGGTTTGCTCCGGGTTTGATGGCTGGTCGTGTTCGCGCTGGTCACGGGGTTGCTTTCTGGTCGGGGTGTGCGGTGCTGGCTGTCGGGGGCGCGGCGGCGGGGTTTCA
>DATLSX010000156.1:0-3321 GCA_035533915.1 Streptosporangiaceae bacterium | reverse complement strand
GGGCTCGCAGAGGATTAACACGCTGATTTCAATTCCGGTCGGGGCATGATGCCCTGGCGTGCGGCGTACGCGGAAATGTCGGCCAGTGTGTAGAGGCGGGCTGCTGGCTGTCCGGCGGCGAGCCCGTGCCGGGCCAGTAGCGGCCGGGTCTGCTGGACTGCCCGGCTGATGGTGGTCCGGTTCACCCCGAGCAGCTGAGCCAGCAGGGGGTGTGGAAGGGCGAGGTGCTGGTGGAGGAGGGTGGCCAGGACCCGGTCGGCGATCGTCAGCCTGGGCGGGGGCCCGGCTCCGGGTGCCCGTTGCCGGTCGCTGCCCCGCCGCTGGTGCAGGTCCTGCTCCCGCTGTTCGCTCCATGGGCCTGCCAGCACGGCGACCAGGTCGTCCAGCTCTTTGCCGGGCAGCCCGGTCAGCGCGGGGTGGGCCAGCGTGGTGCGGTCCCATCCGCTGGGGGCTTGCGGCCCCGGTTCCGCGGGCCCGCGGGCCTGGCCGGCGTGCGGGTGCAGGGTGTAGTTCCAGTCGTGATGGAAGTGGTGGCGGGTGATCGGCAGGGCGGCCATCTGCTGGTCGCTGACCTTGACGCCGGTCGGGTATAAGCCGGTGTCCAGCTCAGCTTGCACGGTGAGGCCGGTGCGGGTGGTGGTCGCGGCGATCGTCTGGACGATGACTTCGTGGCTGGCCAGCGGCCTGCCCCGCCAGTTCATCGAGATCGCGGAGAAGAGGCGGTGCTCGATTTTGTTCCATTTGCTGGTGCCGGGCGGGAAGTGGCACACCGTGATGTCCAGTCCGGCCTGGGCGGCTAGCGCCGCGAGCTCGGCCTTCCAGGCGCGGGTGCGGTATCCGTTGGATCCGCCGGCATCGGCGGTGATCAGCAGGCGGGTGGCGCCGGGGTAGCCGGGCTTGCCGGCTGCCTGCCACCAGCGGCGGATCGACTCGACCGCGAACGCCGCGGTGTCCCCGTCGGTGCCCACGTTCACCCAGCCGGCATTGGCCGCCACGTCGTAGATCCCGTACGGGACGGCCTTACCTGTTTCCTTGTCAGGGAAGTCATGGTCGCGCACCCGAACCGGACGGCCCCCGGGCTCCCACTCCGCTCCGCTATTAGCGAAGTTGCCGACCTTCTCCTTCTTCTTCGTGTCGACGCTGATCACCGGCTGCCCGGCGGCGAGGTGCCCGGCCACCTGGCCGCTGATATAGCGGAACTGGGCATCGCGGTCCGGGCTCTGCTTTCCCTCGATGGTCTTGGCGTTGCCCTGCAGGCTGAAGCCCTCCTCCCGCAGCACGTCCGCGACGGTGTCCGCCGATATCCGGTGCCCCTGCCCGGTGAGCTCGGCGGCCAGCTTGCGGGTTGACTTCACCGTCCACCGCAGCGGCGACATCGGATCACCCCGCATATCCGGCTCGACCAGGGCCAGCAGCGCCGGCCGCAGCCCCGGGTCCACCTCGGCCACCCGCTTGCGGCCCCCGCCTGGCCGGCGGGCCCGGCCCAGCGGCTCCTCGCCGGAGTCCAGCTCGGCCGCGCCCAGCGCCACCGTCGCCTCGCGGACCCCGGCGGCCCGGGCCACCAGGCGGATCCCGCCATGACCCAGCACCCGGGCCTCGGCTCCCATCAGCAGACGGCGCTGCCGCTCGTCCAGGTGCGGGAACAGCACCGTGAACTTCGCCGCCAGCGATTCCTCGAACCCCTCCGCAACTCGCATACCACAACAATGGCAGCCAGACCGCGAAGCAGCGGGTTAATCCTCTGCGAGCCCTTAATCCGCAGGCGCGCCGCCGCAGGTGATGGGATTACGGCCAGTGTGGGCGCGCGCAATTGCCGTTACCGCCGCCGCGCAGCCCCGGGCGAGCGCAGCGGCGCCGCCACTGGTGGGGTTGCGTTGCTAGGCATCGCCGGGGACGGGCCTTCCAGGAAGCTCTCAGCTGCCAGTCGGGCCGCTGTCTTCTCAGCCCGAACTGAGCTGCCACCCTCGTGTGGCAAGCGAGGTTTGGCCGGCTGCCGGGCCCCGCGCTTCGCCTCCGCGACCAGCATGCGCGCTGCTCTGTCGACCGCCTTGGCGCGGAGCAGGAGAACGGGGTCAAACCTGTGCAGCCTGCGGAGTTCTTGCTCGGCTGGTCCTGGCGGTGCCTGTCCAGTCGCTCCCAGGGAAGGCGGTGTCCAATCGGCCCGTCCATTCAGCGCCCTGCCCAATGGCGAGTCTCCCGCCACGCCGCGAACGCCGGTTCGCCGCGCGACACGAGTAGCTGCCCTGGCCGCGCTCAGCACCCGGCTTGGGGCCTGCACTGCGACCGCGAGCTCGTCCAGGTGGCCGACCATAGTGGCGGTGGCGTCGCAGGCGGCCCGGTAGGCGGTGAGTAACGCGGAGGCGTCCGCCGCGACGACGTTCGCGTACCGGCGCGGCACGTCGTACCCGGCTGGCAGCGTGCGAGTGAGAACGTGCACCCGGCCAGCACGGATCGCGGCGTGGACGGCCCGCAGATCCGCGTCGCCCATACAGTCCAGCGCATCGGCGGCGTGGTGGACGGCCGCCACGACCTCTGCCAACCCGCTCAAGTCCGCGGCAAGTTCACCCTGATCACGGAATGGGGCAGACCGGCTTGAGGCAGGGGTCCACTCGGCGTCGCGGAAGGCCAAGCGGCCGAGCCGGAGCACCAGGTCGCTAGTGTCGACCAGCCCAGGCCCGGTCAGGCCCTGGGTCTCGGTAGTCATCGGGTACCAGATGGCCGCCACAGAACGCCAGCGGTAGCACGTGTACGTGGCGCTCCCGGCCGCTGCCACAAGCTGCGACGCGAGTCCGGGAACACCAGCCACCTGGGCGGGGCCCTCAGCAAGCAGCCCGAGCAGCTGCCCGCTGACGTGACAGATCACGGCCGCCCCCGTGGCAGCCCACTGCCACGAGTCGGCTGTCATCGCAGGGGACCAGGCGGCCTCCCCTTGCGTCGTCCAGGCGATCGTCCTCATCCTCCCGGCGCTGATGGCGATCCCCTGGCTGAGCCCGGCCGACGATTCCGCCCCACGGGGCTGCTGTCGGCGGGGAGCGACATTGACCGGGATCGCGTGCAGCAGCTCGATGTCGGTCGCCGTGGCGGGGCTGCCGCACTCCCCTGCCGTGATCGCCGCACAGGCGGTCAGCAACCCATGGCTCCCGTCTGCCAGCCCTTGGTGGACCCTTCGGGGGATGCCCGGGTCCGACGCGGACGCCAGGGACATCCGCGCGGTCAGGAAGGCGAGCTGCCGCGAGCAGCCAGCGACCTCTCCCAGGATCGCCCTGGCGACCGGGATGGAGGTGATCACCGCGGACCAGTCGGAGCGCGGCGACCGCCGCC
>DATLSX010000155.1:0-14178 GCA_035533915.1 Streptosporangiaceae bacterium | reverse complement strand
GTGTCGCAGCGAAACCCGCCCGCCGCCCCGGACCCGCCCCCAGCCACGCATACACGGAAGACCCGCCGCAAGGCCACCTAACGCCGCGATCCAACGGGCCTTTCGATCACACACAGTCACACCGACTTTGACGAGTCCCTGCCCGCTCCAGCTACTAGCCCTCCGGCCAGGCTAAACACGCCCCACGACTTTGACGAACCCCTGGATGGTGGCAGCCCTGTCAGGCTCCTCTGTGTGATGAGTCCGTTACGATGAATGCCGATCTATCTGTCGTTGGTCATAAGCCAATCCTACAACCAGTTCAAATGGGGTCCTGGAAATATGAGTCGGCCCATCGAAAACATCTACATAACCGCGTTGGCGGATCTCTTTCCAGGCAAATCTAATCTCGCTGTAAGTGCGCGGAGCCGCCGTTACAGCTACCGTATCCTCGAAAGTTTGCCTTTGCTGGGTGGTCACATTGTAGTTCTGCTCTAGTCTCCACTCTGCCTGAGTCTTAATATCAGCCAATTTCCATCTAAATTCGACGCTCTGAGAAACTGCGATGGACTGCGTTGAGCCGATTGAGTAAGATTTGTTCCATTCACGAGCTAGACGAAAAGTCCTAACTATTGGAGAAAGTCCCTGCAAATTATCTATTGTACGCACTTCGTCGTGACCGGTTGGCGTTTCGTAACGTTCGGTTTCGATTACCTTCCTACTTATCGTCCTGTCCACACGCAAACTGTTGCTCATGCCCGAGTAGTGACCTGAGCTGATATGGACTTCTTGACCTGCCTCAATTCTCAGCAAGAGTGGCCTGCTGAAACCTCCCGCCTTAATGGAATGTTCCCCTGCGCCTACGTCTATTGTAAGTGTGCCTCCGGTCCAGAGCGATCCTCTCTTTTTATCATCTATTCTTATGCTCAGTTTGCTCGCTGCGCCGCCGTAACCAAGCTTTCGGTGCCATACAATGCGACCGTCGGCTTCGCCCATAAGCCGCCTCCGAGCTTGTGCTAGGGCAGAGTATTTGCCATTCTAGGGTTGATCGTGTCCGCGAGGTTCCGGGGAAACTCAGCTTTTCGGAGCATTGTCTCTCAAACGGCGCAGGTTGCCAACCCCCTTTGGATAACAGGCTCTTCGAAGTTAACCGGGATCGGGTTTTTGGCTGGCTACCGAGCGTGACTGGTGATTGGTTGCGTTCTGTGATCGGCGGGTGCTCCGGGTGCAGGCGACACGGACCCGGCGGTGCTGGTTCGCGGGGTTCCGGAAGGAGTACGCCTGGCGTGCCTCCGGCTTGGCGATCCGGTTCAGGCTCTCTGGCTTCGCGTTCGTCATCCCGGTCAGTACCGCGCTGGCCAGCTCGTTTCCCCACCGGGAGATGGTGCGGGCGAGGGTGAGCGGTTCGGGGATGTCGTCGCCGGTGACCTTGGTGAACTGGGCCGGGGACAGGTGCTCCAGGTCGCGGGTGAGCAGGCTGTTTATCCCGTGCTCCCCGGTCGCCTGATCTGCCGCGGTGCCCGTGCCTGGCCCAGGTATGCCAGCGACCGGCCAGGAGCACGTACTCCCCGGTCACCGGGCCGGACCGCCAAGGGGCCGGCCCCGGCGGTGCTCGTCGGTTCCCAGGTGATCCACCGGGGCCATGGGCTGGCCTAACAGCGGATCCGCGGGCTGCGCGAACGCGGCGTGCGCGACCGGCCACGACACCTGCTGCCACCGGCCCGCCTCCGCTACCGCGCGGCACCGCCCGGCCACCTCCGCGCCAGCCAGCTCACGCGGCCGCCCGGTCAGCCGGCACCGGGGCGGCACCGCCGGCAGCGACCCGGTGAACGTCCCGCGGGCACAGCCGGGCTCCCCGCGCTTCCACCGCCGCTCGCACTAGCAGCTTGTCCGGGACCTGCTGAAGATCAACCGCCCGGCACCCGAGCTGGCTGAGCGCCCGTTCTGAGATGTTCCGCTGCCTGACCGAAGCGCGCGCGGACGACGAGCGCCGGGACCTGCCGCCGGGCGAGAAGCGGCACAAGAAGTCAACCCGCAGGTCGGTGGTGGCTTGCTAGCGGAATATGCGTATTGGCGACTGCCGGGCAAGTCAATTGGTGCGCACTCAGTCATGGATGGTCGGCGAGTCAGGCGCCCGTCAGGTGCGGGTGTCCGGCAGCGGTGATCTCGGGATCCTGCCGACGCCTGAACGCTGTCACATGCCCGGGCGCGGGCCTGTGGGGCGTGCTGTCACGCATCGTGTCGTGATCATGGCATCAGAGCCTGTCCGCTGGGTAATGAATACGCCGGCTAAGGCGCAGTCATGGCCGGTCATGAGCATGTTGGTGTAGTCCGCTCGAAGCGTCCGGGCCTGGACGGCCAGGCGCCTGTTGTCGTCGGTCCGGATCTCCCACACGAGCATGCGGAGGGAGGAATTACCGGCCGTCGGCACGGGCTCAAATTGCGCCCATGTTGAGTGACAGGCAGCTGAGTAGCGAAGCTGCAGGTTACCGACTAATGTTCCGTTGCCGAGCCATCGCTCGATGGTCCCCGATACCAGGCCCGGCAGGTGGATCGGAGCAGAGGCCAGCGTGACGGCGTCGCTGGCGCAGGCAGCCCGCATCGGGCTAAGACCGTCACGCAGCACGATACCGTCCGGGCTTATCCTGGCCGCGCTCAAGTGCCCAGCGCGACGCAAGTGCCCAGCGCGATGAGAGGCGCCGCCCGCAGGGAAGCCGACGTAAAGGATCGAGGACACCACGGCGAAGGCAGCAACGGCGAGCGTCACGAGCCGGCTTCCCCGGCCTGGTCGCGGAGTAGATGGTCGGGAGAGAGCCGGGGCGCGGAGGCTGCTCAGAGGGCTATCCGTCACCTGACGGTTCGGCTCATGCGCGCTGCCGACGTCGGCTGGAGGCGATTGCCGGCCTGCCTGGTAATCAGACTGGCCGCGGTGAGCCTTCAGGCTGATTTCATCTACTAGATCGGCCAGAGCTAGTGAAGGGTCTGCTCGTAAGATCTGCTGATGGAGTGCTTGTAGCTGGGGTCCGGGATCGGCGCCGAGTTCTTCGGCTAGGCGCCGCCGGGTCTGCTCGAATCGCAGCAGGGCTTCGGCCTGCTGGCCAGACCGGTACAGCGCCAGCATCAGCTGCCCGATCAGCCGTTCATCGGCTGGGTGGGTCGCGGCTTCCTCTGCCAGGCTGGAGACCAGCGTGCGGTGCTGCCCTTGCCGCAGCGTGATATCACCCAGGTCGAGAACGGCCGACCTGCGCTGCAGTTCCAGGGATTCACGCATCCTGTTCAGCCAGGGGCTGTCCATTCCGGCTAGCGCCGGCCCGCGCCACAGCATCAGCGCCTGTGCCAGCAGGGCGCCGGCCCGCTCGCCATCCTCTGCTGCGTCGGCAGCCTCTGCGACCAGCCCACGGAACCGGTACAAATCAACCTGATCCAGGTCGGCGTCCAACCGGTAGCCACCTGGCTGCCGGGATAACATGACAGCGGGATCACCGGCCCTGGCGATTGCGGCCCTGAGCCTGGCGATATACCCGTAAAGAACATTACGCACCGAAACCGGTGGGTCATCCCCCCATGCCCGCTCAATCAGCAGTGTCGCCGGCACTACCCGACCTAAGTCGAAGAGCAGCACCGCGAGCACGGCCCGCTGCCGCGCGTGCCCGATATCCACCTGCAGGCCCGCCGCCCGAATTTCAAGCTCCCCGAGAACCCGGAACTCCACCAGCACCCCTAACGCTCCGTACCGGAACCAAACCGCTCGGTTCGCACTATTTACTGCTGGTTCTAGGAAGATTCTAGGATCGCAGCGTCACGCGGGGAATGGGTCAAGTCCCCGGGAGTGGTGTTTCGCGGTGTTGCCGGTCCGCGTTCACCCCGGCCGCGAGCAGCGCGTGCACGTTCACGACCCGGCCGCCCTCGCGGACCTTGAGGACCAGGGCGTCCGCCGCGACGAACGTGTACAGCCCCGCGTCCAGCGGCCGGGTGCGGAACGCCTCCACCTGGGCGTCGAGGTCGCGGGCCATCTCGCTGACCTGCGACCGGGACAGCCTGGTGATGCCCGGGGACTCCACGGCCTAAGCCGGTGAGCAGGACCGCGAGCCCGGCCCGCTGCCGGGCGCGGCCGATATCAACCGGCAGGCCCGCGGCCCGTGCTTCAAGATCCCCGAGAACCCGGGATTCCGTCAGCGCACCCTGACGCGCCCCGTGCACCGATCAGATCGCCAGGCCGTACCCCTCTAATCCGCAGAAGTCCGGGCGGAATTTCAGCGTGCCCGCCGAACCCGAACCCGTCCCGCTGACCTGGCATTCCACATTTATTCAAGGTTTCCTGCACGTTCTCTCATGCCCTGCGGCGCACAGTGGGATCGCCGCCGCCTTGCGCTGCGGCTGGATCTGCCCGGTCTGACCGGGCAGGGGCGAGGAGGGCCAAGTGCGCGGTGGCGTGAGATACCCGGCGATCCGAGTGCTAAGAATGGTGCGCCGGCGGTGGCGGCTGGCCGTCACCTTGGTGTGCGTGGCCTCGATGGCCGCCGCGGTCACGATCACGGTGCTGCCCCGCAGCGCCGGGCCTGTCCCGAACGCCGGGATCTTGGCGCCGGGTTCGCAAGGGCCGCAGTCGAAGGGCCTGCCGTGGTGGGATCCGCGTGGCTGGTTCTCCTCGGACGCGCATGGTCCGGCCTCGAGGGTGGTGCCGGGGACGGATCTTGCGGTGCCGTCACGGCCCGAGGCCGTGCGGGAGGTGGTGGCGCCGCGGGTGCGGCGGGTGCGGGAGCTGACGTCGAGGCGGTCGGAGTTCTCGCGGACGTTCCTGTTGTCGGACGGGCAGCGGCAGGCGGTGATCTCTGCGGGGCCGGTGAACTACCGGGACGCTGCCAAGCGGTGGATGCCGATTGATACGAGGGTGGTGCGGTCGCCGCGCGCGGGGTTCTCGTACCAGAACACAGCAAACGTGTTCGGGTCGTTCTTCAGCAGTGACCCGGCCCGGCTGGTGCGGTTCGAGTCGCCGGCGGGCGGGTGGCTGCAGACGGGGCTGCCGGGCGGGCGCCGGGTGGCACCTCGGGTGTCCGGGAGCACGGTGTCGTATCCGGAGATCCTGCCAGGGGTGAGCCTGGAGTATTCGGTCTCCCCGAGCGGGTTGAAGGAACGGATCGTGCTGGCGTCGGCGTCGGCGGATGTTGCTGACCTGCGGTTCACGGTGAGGGCGGGGGGCGGCCTGGCGCCGCGGGCGATGCCGGGCGGGGCGACGGGCTGGTATGCCGGCGGTGAGCTGATGCTGGTGTCCCCGGCGCCGTTCATGACCGATGCGCGGGTGGACAGGTCGTCGCCGCTGGGGCATCCGTGGTCGCCGGTGGGGCAGCGGACGTGGTGGGATGCGGCCAGGTCGGTGCAGACGGTGTCTGTGGTGCCCAGCCGGGTGTGGCTGGGGGGCTGCGGGGCGGGTGTGGCCGGTGTCGGTGGACCCGACGATCACCATCGCGCCGGTCCCGTGCCAGAAGTACAACCCGGATGACCCGACCGGTTGTGCGCATAACGTGATGATCTCCTCGGACTCGCCGACGACGAATTTCAACTCGTCTATGAGCTGGCCGCTGCCGGTGGGGACCACGGCGACGGGGGTGGACCGGGGGCTGATCCAGTTCCCGTTGGGGGCGATCCCGTCCGGGTCGCAGATCGACTCGGCGGACCTGAGACTGTACTGGGACGACTCGTTTACCTCCTCGACCGCCTCGACCCAGCCGGCGCAGACAGTGCAGGCGTACCAGGCGACGACGGCGTGGGATCCGACGACGGTGACGTGGAACTCCAACATCGGGCTGGGCACCGAGGGCATGAACCGGGTGACGGTGACCTCCACCGACGCGGGGACGTCGGCGAACGGGGCGTGGCCGTCGCAGGCGTCGACGGTGGCGGCGAACGGGTCGAGTTACCGGTATGACCAGGACACGACGGCGGGGGACACGTTCACGTTCGTGCCGCACCTGACCGAGCCGGGCACCTACCAGGTCCAGGACCACTATGTGGCGTCCACGGGCGCGGCGTCGAACGCGCCGGTGACGGTGCATTACCAGGGCGGGTCGGCATCGTTCACGGTGAACCAGCAGTCCGGCACCGGGGGTGTGTGGACCACGCTGGGGAATGAGACGTTCGCGGCCGGGACCGCGGGGTCGGCGGTAGTGGGCGACGGCCCCGCCTCCGCTACCGTGCGGGTGGAGGCGGACGGGGTGCGGTTCACCAAGTACGCGCAGGTGACTGACGCCTCAGCGCCGCCGGGACAGGGGCTGCTAGGTGACGTGTGGGATTCGTTCGCTGTCCGGAACATCGTGCAGAACTGGGTGTCGGGCGCGGCGAACGACGGGTTCGTGCTGAAGGCCGCCAACGAGGGGACGAAGGGCATCGGGGGGCCGGAGTACGAGCGGTCAGGGTTCTACTACAACGGGGAGACAGTGGTCTACCCGCAGCTGGTGGTCACCTACGGGCAGCTGACGTCAGTGACGTTCAAGCCGATCACGGTGATCCGGGACAACGGCGCGAACCTGTCCTGGACCGGGTACCAGGACCCGACTCCGGGCACGAACCCGGGTGATGACCTGGCCGAATACCAGGTGCACCGCAGCGTCTTCCAGTCGTTCACCCCCTCGGCCTCCACTTTGGTGGCGCCGGTGGCGGCCGGGACGACCAGTTTCGATGACACGACGTCGGTGCCGGCGCCGCCGGGCGCCACCTTAGGGAACGCGTTCTACTACATGATCGCGGTCAAGACCCAGGACGGGACCATCGTGCCAGGCCCGGTGCAGCTGGTACGGCTGCCGCTCGGGGGGCAGACCACGGTCATCATCCCCGCCACCGGCGCGGCCACCTTGTCCTCCGCGCAGCCGAACACGAACCTGCAGTCGCTGTTCGGGTTCCCGTGGCTCATGACCGGCAACAACGGCGGCACCTGCAGCACGTGCTTCGGGGTGGCCCGGTCGGTGTTCACGTTCCCGTCCGTGGCCTCGCTGATCCCGGCCGGGGTGCACATCCTGGACTCGGAGCTGAAGCTGTGGGGGATGACGAACAACCCCGGCGGTGCTCCCTCGGCGGCGAACTACCAGGCGCACAACATCACCCAGTCGTTCACGCCGTCGCAGGTCACCTGGGACAGCGCCGCGACCGGGACCGCGTGGACGACCGCGGGCGGGACGTTCGGCTCGGCCACCGACACCGGCGTGTCCGGCCTGACCAACGACCCGGACCGGCAGGAGTTCACCGTCACCTCCGCCGTCCAGTCGTGGCTGGGCACCCCGTCCAGCCAGCACGGCCTGATGATCAAACTCCAGGATGAGTCCAGCACCGGCCCGCAGGACCAAGAACTGTGGCTGAGCACCGGGGCGGCCGAGCCAGCCCTGGCACCGGCGCTGGTGGTCACCTACACCGACCCTGCCCAGACCTACTACGCTCCCGCGACCCCGCGCGTGTCGGCCGCCAAGTCCACCTACACCACCCAGGTGACGGTCACCAATCCCACCGCGGCGGCCTGGGGGACCAACTGGCAGCTCGGCTACCACTGGGTCGCCAACGACGGCACCACCCTGGTCTCCACCCCGACCACCCCGGTGTACACGGCGCTGCCCGCCACCGTGAACCCCGGGTCGCAGGCCACGCTCGCCGAGACGGTCGCCACCCCGGACACCGTCACCGGCGCCGGCAGCACCCGGTCGGGGTATCAGCTGGTCTGGGACATGTACAACTCCACGGCCAAGACCTGGCTGTCATCGGGCACGTCCACCCCGAACGTGACCGGTACCGGCGGGACCGGCACGGAGCCCCCGGCCGGGCAGGTCACCTCGGTCGCCGAGACCGCCGAGACCCTCGGCCTGGAGAAGTACTTCCAGTACACGGGGATGGCGACCGGGTCCGGGTCGGGGCTGGAGAACAACGACGCGAACGGGAATGTGGTGTGGAACTACAGCCCGTTCTCCAACCCGTCCAACGGGTTCCGCACGTTCGTGCGGCTGGATTACAACTCGATGGACACGTCCGAGTCGTCGATGGGGTTCGGCTGGTCGCTGCAAGCCTCCACCCTGACCCGGCTGGGGACGCCGCTGGACTTCCATCCCCCAGGCAACCCCACCTCCGTGACGCTGACCGACGCCAACGGCGGCAGTCATGTGTTCACCCTCAACACCACCGTCACCCCGAACGTGTGGACATCGCCGCCCGGATTCCACTACTACCTGCAGCAGCTCGCCTCCTGCGACCCGACCGGGCAGGCCAAGAACAATCCCGTCCAGGCGTGGCAGATCACCGCGCCGGACAATACCCGGTTCCTGTTCGACTGCCAGGGCTACCAGCAGGCCGTCATCGACAAGAACGGCAACGAGGCCGACTTCACCTACAGCCAGCGCAAGTCGGCGAACCAGCCGACCGAGTTCCTGGACTACATCACCGACCCCGCGCACCGGCAGACCCTGACCCTCACCTACTACACCAAGGGCCAGAACTACAGCTTCATCAACGACAGCACCTTCCCCCCGACGGTCACGTCAGGCACCAACCTGACCAACCCCGACATCATCGACCAGGTCGCTTCCATCACCGACATCTCCGGCCGGAAGATCAGCTTCCTGTATGACGACCAGGGCCTGATGTCGCAGATGACCGACGGTCCCAACACCGTCGCGGCTGACGGCCCGGTCTGGTCCGGCCCCGCCAGCACGGCCAAGACCTTCTGGTTCGGGTACGACCCCACTCAGGGGAACAAGAACGTCAAGCTGGTCTCGGTCACCGACCCCAGGAACAACACCACCTGCCTGTACTACTATCCGCCCTCAGCGTCGTTCAAGTGGTCGCTGCAGGCCGTCACCAGCCGCCGCGCCGACCCCGCCAGCAGCACCGGCGCCGTGGTCGCGTGCCCCGCGACCCCAGCGACGGCGTACGAGACCCAGTTCGCCTACACCGCCCTCGCCGCCGGCGCGAACCCGCTGCTGCCGAACGGCGGCGTGCGGACCAGCGTCACCGACCCGCTGGGCCATCAGGTCAGCGACCTGACCGACACCCTCGGCCGGCCGGTCCAGGTCACCGACCCGGTCGGCCGCGACACCACCCTGGCATGGGACAGCGACAACAACCTCACCACCAGGACCGAGAACAACGGCGCGGTCACCGAATGGACGTGGGACCCGAACACCGGCTACCCGCTGACCATGCAAGACGCCGCCAACCAGGCCGCGGGCAAGCAGTACAGCTACAGCTACCAGACCAGCCTGAGCGGCCACGTCGCGTTCCTGACCGCGGTGGCCAGCCCGCTGGGCAACATCACCACCTACGGCCACGATTCGTTCGGCAACGTCACGTCGGTGACCGCGCCCGACGGGAACGTGTCCGGCGCGGCGGCGGGTTCTTTCACCACCAGCTACACCTACAACAGCGACGGGACACTGGCTACCGTCAAGGACCCGGACGGGAACGTCACCAAGTACCCGGCCTACGACCCGACCGGCTTGCCGGCCAAGATCACCGACCCGCGCGGCAACACCGTCACCTTGGCGTACTCCCCGACCGGGGAGATCACCTCGGACACCGACGCCTACGGCCGCACCATCACCACGACGCAGTACGACGTGTTCGGCAGGCCCGGGCTGGTGACCACCCGCAAGTCCGCGACCCAGAGCATCACGGACGGCGCGCCCGTGTACGACGGCAACGGCGACGTGACCACCTCCTACGCCCCGTCCTACAGCGCCACGACGGCGGGCGCGGCCACCACCGTCGTGTACAACCCCGATGACCAGGTGACCTCCACGACCACCCCGCCCAATTCCGGCACGGGCACCGGGCCCACGACGACCCGGTCCTACAACAACGACGACACTCTCGCCTCAGTGACCAGGCCAGATGCCGCGACCCCGGCGGCCGGGGCCACCACCGCCCAGTACACCACTACCTACGCCTACAACCCGGATCAGACGGTGCAGACCGTCACCGACGGGCTCGGGAACCAGACCGGCTACACCTACGACAACGTGGGGAACGTCCACCAGGTCACCGATCCGGACAAGAACACCACCACCTACGCCTACGACCTCGACCATCGTGTGCAGCAGGTGACCGACCCGAACGGCAACTTCACCCAGACCACCAGGGACGCCGACGGGCGGGTCACCCAGTCCCGGGACAAGAACGGCAACGTCACCCTGGCCAACTACGACGCTAGCGGACAGCTGATCCAGCAGCAGGTCCCGGTCCAGGCCCCCGGCCAGCCGGTGAGTTACGCGACCACCCAGTACGCCTACGACCAGGCCGGGAACCGGACCCAGGTGCTGACCCCGCTGGCCGTCCAGAACGGCTCCAGCCTGTTCTCCACCCCCCCGAGCGCCTGCACCACCACCCCCGCCACCAGCCCGTGCCCGTTCACGTGGGTGACGACCTACAACCCCGACAACCAGGTCGCCGCCCAGCAGACCCCGGCCGGCGGAGACGGCCCGTACTCCGCCCCGCAGGTCACCACCTACAGCTACGACAACGACGGCCGGCCGAGCCAGGTGGCCGTCCCGCCGTCCAACGGCGACCTGCCCGCGACCGGGCTGAACACCACCGGCTACACCTACTGGGACAACGGCTGGCCCGCCACCTCCACCGACCCGCGCGGCATCATCACCAGCTGGGACTACGCCCCCGACGGGCAGCAGTCCTCCCGCGTCCTGACCTCGGCCGACGGCGGGATGACCCGCGGCATGGGCTGGAGCTACTACCCGGACGGCAAGCTCCAGCAGGTCACCGACAACGGCGTCCCCACCGGCTCCTACACCGAGATGGTCGACTCCGGCGACGCCGCCGCGACCGCGACCGGCGGGACCAACTGGGCCACCGCAACCTGCCCGGCCGCCCCGGCCCAGCCGCAACCGCAGCCCGGCACCCCGCCGTTGCAGCCAGCCTGCGGCGGGCCGACCTACCGCACCCACCCGATCGCCGCGGCCGGCAGCACGACCGACGCCTTCACCTGGCACCTGAATGTCCCCGCCGACGGCAAATACACCATCTACGTCAAATACCCCGCCCTCCCGGCCGGGACCACCGCCGCGACCGGCGCGAACTACACCATTACCACCAACGGCGGCAGCAGCGGAGGCGGCACGCCCGTCACCGTGACCGGGATCGACCAGACCCAGAACGCAGGGACCAGCAGCGGCGGGACCTGGGTGAAACTCGGCGAATGGCAGTTCAACCGGGCCGGCACCACCCAGCAGGTCACGCTCAGCCCGGCCGGCAGCACCGGCGCCACCGGGTCCGTCGTCGTCGCCAGCGCCGTCGAAGCCGTCAGCGACACCACGGGGATCACCAACACCGCCGTCCACGGCAACAGCTACACCTACGACCTGGACGGCAACACCACCGGTATCACCGGCACCGCCGGGACCGGCACCAGTAACACCGCGGTCACCGTCGCGATCACCCCGGACGTGCTGGACCGCACCAGCAGCATCACCGAGATGTGGGCGAACGGCGGCCCGGCCAACACCACCAGCTACACCTACGACGCCGCCTCCAACATCGCGACCTTGACCCACACCATCACCCAGGGCACCACCACCACGACCGACCAGAACGCTACCTACACCTGGAACAACCTGAACCAGCTGCAGAACCAGACCGACGGCCCGGTCACCGGGGACTCCGCCCTGAAGACCACCGCGTTCACCTACACCCCCGCCGGGCAGGTCCAGACCCAGCAGCAGCCCAACGGCAACCAGGTCACCGACCAGTACACGGCCGCCGGGCAGATCTACACCCAGGCCGAATGCACGAACAAGACCAGCCCGGTCATCCCCGCCTTCCCGATCACCTCCCCCACCGCGATCGCCTGCGGCACGGGCGGGCAGCTAGTCTCCGCCGACGCCTACACCTACGACGTCAACAGCGAGCAGACCCAGGACCTGTCCAGCCTGATGTCCGCCGATTCCTCGGGCACGCACCTGTCCCACACCTGGAACTACACCTACAACCCGGCCGGCCAGCTCACCCAGGTCAGCGACGCCAGCACCCAGACCGAGGCCTACCAGCATGACCCGCAGGGCGACATCATCTCCCAGACCATCGGGAACACCGCGGCCCCCGCCACCACCTCAACCTATTCCCGCGGCCTGCTGCAATCCTCGACCACCAGCGGGCAGACCAGCACCTACAACTACGACCCGCTCGGCCGCCTCGACACCGTCACCGGGCCCGACGGCACGCTCCAGGAATCCAGCACCTACGACGGGTTCGACAACCTCATCTCCAACACCACCGGCAGCGGTGCCAGCGCGACCACCACCAGCTACAGCTACGACCCGCTCAACCGGGTCACCTCCCAGACCACCGGCGCCAACACCACCAGCTACAGCTACCTCGGCCTGACCAGCCAGGTCAGCAGCGAGACCGACCCGGGGAACATCACCAAGACCTACGGCTACACCCCCGCCGGCACCCGCCTGTTCCAGACCACCGCCGGCAACCCGGTCGCCAGCCTGAACGGCACCGCCTACTACAGCTACAGCAACCACGGCGACGTCCAGGCCCTCACCGGCCCGTCCGGCACCCCCACCGCCACCTACGGCTACACCGCCTACGGCTCACCGGTCACCTCCATGTTCACCGGCGCCGACGCCAGCAACGCCAGCCCCGGACCGAACGTCGTCCCCTACAACAGCTACCGGTTCAACGCCATGCCATGGGACCCCGGCAGCGGCCAGTACAACATGGGCTTCCGCAACTACCAGCCCGGCACCGGCTCCTTTAACTCCAAGGACATGTACGCAGGCGCCGCCGCCGACATGGCCCTGACCAGCGACCCGTTCTCCGGCGGCGCCTACGCCTTCGGCGACGCCAACCCCATCAGCAACATCGAGCTAGACGGCCACTGCTGGCTACCGGTCGGCTGCGGCGTCATCGACGACGTCACCAGCGCCGTCTCCACCGGATACCACGACTTCATCCACGTCGCCCGCAGCGCCGGGCACGTCATCGCCGCCGGCGCCCGCATCGCCGGCCACGCCATCGTCAGCGCCGCCAAAGTCGTCGGCAGCGCCACCGGCATCACCGACGCCATCAACTGCATCCGCAACCCCACCCTGGTCGGATGCCTCACCGCTGTCGGCAAGCTCGCCCTGACCGCCTCCGCCTTCGCCGACGGCGGCGCCAGCCTCGGCCTCGAAGCCGAACTCGAAGGCGGCACCCTCCTCGCCGAAGAAGGCCTGTCGGTAGCAGCCGACGAAAGCGGCAGCCTCGCCCCAGAAGCAGTAGACACCGCGGCTGGGGCGGCTCGGACGCTGTTCAGGGCAGATACGCGCGGTCCTGCGGATATCTTCAGCCAGGGTTTTGCGCCTAAGGGCAGCAATATGAACCTGCTTGAGCATGCGACCGTGAATCCTGCGGATTCGGGGTTTGTCTCGACGACCCATAGCCTGGGGTCGGCGCAGGACTTCGCCGCCACCATCAGGGCGGACTTTATATACAAGCTGCGCGGTAGCGGCCTGGACGTGAACGCTGAGCTGGGCGCTGCCTCGCCGTACCCGTGGGAGAACGAGATCGCTGTTCCCCGTTCCATTCCGGGCAGTTCCATCGAGGGCGCGTGGGGTCCGGGCGGATGGATCGACAATCCTGGGTTCAGGCCGTGATGCGGGAGGAGATCGTGGTGCCGGCGACTCGCGGGGGCGAGCCGGTGACGTCGCGCGTGTGGTTCGCCGCTGGTGAGGTGTGCGTTGTGGAGGTCATGGTCGGCGGCGAGCTTGAGGTCCGGGGCGTGGGGCCTGACTTGTTCGAGGCTCTCGCGTCGGCTCGCCGTTCCCTGGAGGCCGACGGCGTGGTGCTGGCCTGCAATGGTGCCCGCCGGGACGTGTTCCCGTCGGCGATGCAGCGCCAGGCCGCCGGGGGGCGTTATGCCTATGTCCTGGAGATGCCGCGATCTGCTTCAAGGCCTCCGGTGGTCGATATCTTCGCTCTAGCGCCGGAGTCGTCGGTGCTGGCAACTGTGGATGAGCAGCGGGACTGGTTCGACAGGTGGCGGCAGACTGGACCTGGGGAAGGAGGGTCGCCGTGAGGAGCCGTCGCGATCTGCCGCCAGCGCTGATTGCGGAAGCGAAGACACGGCCAGGCGGCTGGGTTTACGAGATCGTGGGCGATTACGGTCCTGATGATGCGGTGCCTCCGACCGCGATCCGCGGTGCCTGGAAGGTCGATGACGAGGGCCGG
>DATLSX010000154.1:0-2115 GCA_035533915.1 Streptosporangiaceae bacterium | reverse complement strand
GAAGTCGTCGACCGGCCGGGCCTGGGCCGGCACCCCGCCTGCCCGGTACACGCGCTCCAGCCCGCCCACCCCTTCCGGGTCGAGTTCCGGGCTGACATGGGAGGCGACCAGATAGCTGCCGGAGGGCAGGGCATCGACCAGGGTGGCGACGATCCCGGCCGGATCGTCGCTGTCGGTGAGGAAATGCAGAATCGCCACCAGCATGAGGGCGACCGGCTGGCTGAAGTCGAGAGCGTCCCGCACGGTCGCGCTGGACAGGATGCTTTCTGGCTGGCGCAGGTCTGCCTCGATGTAGGCGGTACGGCCCTGCGGGGAGCCGGTGAGCAGCACCCGCGCGTGCGCGAGCACGACCGGGTCGTTGTCGACGTAGACGACCCGGCACTCGGGCACGATCGCCTGCGCCACCTCATGCACGTTGTTCGCGCTCGGCAGCCCGGTCCCGATGTCCAGGAACTGGCGGATCCCCGCCTCGGCCACCAGGTACCGCACCGCCCGGCCCAGGAACGCCCGGTTCTCGCGCACCGCCGTGCGCACCCCGCGCCAGCTCTCCATGGCCTTCTGGGCCGTTTCCCGGTCCACGGCGAAGTGATCCTTGCCGCCGAGGAAGTAGTCGTACATCCGCGCCGCGTGCGGCTGCGACGTGTCAATGGCCGACTGCATCGGCCCCGCCTCCTGCCGGTCGATAGCGGCCATACCGGGCGCGCTGCCAGCGATCCTACGGCTTACGGCGGCGCTGTCACCTTTTCAGCTATCTCATCCGCCATATGACGTGGCGGCTCACACATTCTTGGCGGCGCTCTACGACCGGTGACCCCGTGGCGCGGTCAGCACAAGCAGCTGGCCGTGCCACGGGGCCTGACCAGCCCATCGTGGTCCGCGGCGGCGGCCAGGGCGGGTGCGGCGTGCCCCTGCACCGGGTGCCCCTCGCGGACCCAGTACTCGAACCCGCCGAGCATCTCCTTGACCGGCCGGCCAAGGCCGGCCAGCTCGGCCGCGGCCTTGACCGCGCCGTTGCATCCCGGTCCCCAGCAGTACACGACCACCAGCCCGGCCGGCAGGGCGGCGACAGCGCCGGGATCCAGCGGCCGTGGCAGGTGGCATGCCCCCGGCAGGTGCCCCGCCGCGTAGGCAGCCGCGGTGCGGACATCGGCGAGCGTGAAGTCAGGCGGCCCGGCAGCCAGTGCCCGGGCGACGTCGTCCGCGTCGGTCTCGAAGCTGAGCCGCGACGCGAAGTGGGCCACGGCGGCGGCACTGGCGGCGGCCGGGACCGCGGTGACTGGTGTGGTCATGGGCGACAGGCTCGCAGCCCGCCGGGCGGATGCCCAGTGTCTGAAATGACATTGACCGCTACGATCCGGTCATGACCAGTCACCAGGTGGCCCTGCTCGGCTTCGACGGGATGGCCCCGTTCGAGCTCGGCGTGGCCGTGGAGGTGTTCGCCCTGCCGCGCCCGGAACTGCCGGTGGACTGGTGGTACTCCTTCTGCCTGTGCGTACCGGAACCTGGCACGCTGCGGGTGGTCGGCGGCTTCACCATCGAGGCCCCGCACGGCCTGGATGCCCTGGCCCGGGCCGACACGATCGTGCTCCCCGGCACCGCCGACGTGCACGCCGATCCGCCGGAACCGGTGCTCGCCGCGGTCCGCGCCGCGCACGCCCGCGGGGCCCGGGTCCTGTCGATCTGCTCGGGCGCGTTCGTGCTCGCGGCGACCGGGCTGCTGGACGGGCTGAGCGCCACCACGCACTGGCGTTACGCCGGGCTGCTCCAGTCCCGGTTCCCGCGCGTCCGGGTCGACGCGGGCGTCCTGTACGTGGACAACGGCCAGATCATCACCTCGGCGGGAACGGCAGCCGGGATCGACGCCTGCCTCCACCTCGTCCGCGCCGATCACGGCGCCGGCATCGCCAACCGGGTCGCGCGGCGCATGGTCGTCGCGCCGCACCGGGACGGCGGGCAGGCCCAGTTCATCGAGCGGCCGGTGCCGGCCGCCGCCGCCGATGACCCCATCGGCGGCACGATCGCCCACACGCTTCCCCGGCTCGGCCAGCCGGCCAGCGTCGGGGACCTCGCCCGGGACGCCCACCTGTCTGTGCGCCAGTTCAGCCGGCGGTTCGC
>DATLSX010000153.1:0-2416 GCA_035533915.1 Streptosporangiaceae bacterium | reverse complement strand
CCGTGGCGGGACGGCAGCGCGATTGCACCAATCAGGGCGGCGAGCCAGCCAACTCCGGTGGGGAGCAGGTTGATGACGAGGATCCAGCCGAGGCCTTCGACGCCGCGGATGGCGGCGATGACGGTGGGCAGGATGTAGAGGCCGAGCAGGCCCACGATCAGCACGGTCCAGAAGATGAAGCTGTGGGCTAACACGTTCATGGAATGCCTCCTGTTCCCAGAATGTCACAGGGAGCGGCCTTGCCGCTTCGCCTTGTGAGGTGCCTGGGTCTTGCCGGGAGCTGCGGCGGCCCGGTTCCCCCTCGTCGCTGCTGCTATCCGGACGGCTTCGGTGGCCGTGTGAGGGAAGCTCTGGGCGGCGAGCTGGGCTGCTGACCGGTCTGCTCCGGCGTGGGCACGGGCAGTATCGGCGATGCCGGTGTCGCGGTACGCGGCGGTCATGCCCGTGGTGTATTCGTCGGCGGCCGGTGTCGTCGGCAGGTCGACCGCTGAGTCGAGGTGGGCGGCACGGGCTTGTTCGGCCGTTGCGGCGTGGTGGTCCTCGTTGCGGGCGCGTGCTTCCATGCCGGTTTGCCAGGTGAGCCGGTCGATTACGTCGCTGGGCAGGTTGGTGACGGCTTCGAGGATCATGGCCAGCTCGTCGGGGCGGAGGTCGGGCCGCCCGCTTGCGCGGGCGCGGGCCTGGAGTCGGTCGATGATCTGCCATCCGCGCAGTTCGGCCGGGTCCATGCCGTCGGCACCAGGTTGGGGGCCCGGCTCGGCGGGGCCCATGTCAGCCGCGAGGCTGTCATCCGGGCTGGTGCCGGTTTCGAGTGCCAGACGAGTGGGGGCGGGGTCGCCGGTGCGGGTGGTGGGGGAGTAGGCGAACAGGGGGGCTGCCTCGCTCATCGCGTCGAGTGGGCCCATGCCGTTGCTTCGGAGCCGGTCGTAGCGGGCCATGGCATAGGGGTGCAGCTTGCGCAGCCTGTCTTCACATTTGCGCTGGGCCGCTTCGGCGGATGGATCAGCGTCAGCGCTGGCCGCCGCGTTCGCCCAGGCTCGGGCGACCTGGAGCAGGTCGGCGTGGGCCAGCCATTGCGGGTCGTGGGCTGGTGCCCAGGTGAGCCGGGTCTGCTGGTGGAGGAGGCGTTCCTGGTCGCCGAGGACGCGGAGAGCGTGCTGGTCGGCGCGGGCGGATCGGCGCGCGTCTGCCAGGGCCCGGCGTTGCATGACGACCTGGGCCATCGCGCCGACTAGTGAGGCGAGTTGGGCGACCCGCTGGGATCCGTGGCTGAGCGCGTCTTCGAGCGGGTCGGTGTAGTGGGCGGGTTCCACGCGAGGGTCTCCTTGGTTGTCACGGTGCCGATGCTGATGGCGGGTTAGCGGCCGGGGCCGCGCGGCCGGGCTGGTCCCGGCCGTCGCCGGGGTCTCGGCGCTGGCTGGGCTGCCGGGTGGGGTCGCGTCCCGGCCCGGGTGGGCCGGGACGGTCGTGCCTGCGGGAATGCTTCACGTGCCAGGCTGCTCGCCGACCGTGCCGGTCTTGGCTCTGGGGCGGACGCGCTGGGGTTCACAGTCACGGCTGCGGCGCGTAGCCGTTCGGCGGCGGAACGGGCTGCCGCTGCCTGCGCTGCATGCTGTTGGGTAAGGCGGAGTTCGGTGACGGCTTCGGCGAGGGCGGCGAGCCGGGTGATCAGCGCGGCCTGGGCCAGGGTCCGGTCGTGCCCCACGAACGCGGCTGCCGACAGCAGCCGTGCTGCCCGGCGCAGCCCGGTCCGGGTCGGGGTCCGGCGGGGGATCCGCCCGTAGGGCGCGCGTGCGGCGCGGTCGTAGGCGGTGGCCGCCTCGCGGATCACCCGGCTGCCCAGCGCGGCTGCGGCGGCGTGCAAGGTGTCGGAAGCTGCCCACGCAGCATCCGCAGCGGTGGCCGGGTCGTCGGCGGCGGCGTAACGGACCTGTGCGGCAGCCTCAGCTGCGACGCGCGCAGCGTGTTCCCAGATCGCAGCCCGTTCCGCCGCGGTGAATGTCTCGGCAGGAGCGCCGGGGGTGTGTCGCGGGTCGTCGGCATCAGCCCAGCGCTGGCGGAGCTTGGGCAGGGTCAGATCGGCGGCGAGCTTGCCGCCGCTGAACCAGACCGGCCTGCCCGCAACCGTCGTGTCCTGCGGCAGGGCTACGGCGTACCCGGTGACCTCGTCCGGGTTGCGGGTGCTGTAGCGCTTGCGGACCAGCATCCCTGCCGCCTCAAGCCGCGCGAAGAACTCCTGCTCGCTGGATGCGGTGGCAGCCGCCGTGCTGACCTCGCGCTTGAGCGTGACGCGCGGCGGTTCCTGCCACCCGCGTCGGCGGGCCTTTTCCGACTCGGCCCGGGTCGGGCGGGACGCGGCGGTGCGGTCCCCGGGCGCGGTGCGCCGCAGCCCGAACCTGGTCTCGGCCGTCTGGCA
>DATLSX010000152.1:0-52304 GCA_035533915.1 Streptosporangiaceae bacterium | reverse complement strand
AGGGTGAACAGCCTGGTCCGGCCGCACATCGCCACGGCCGCCTCCTCGCCGCCGGCATGCCGGAATGACACCATTCCTCCGAAGCCCCGCATCTGCTTGGCCGCCACCTCGTGCCCAGGGTGCTCGGCCAGCCCCGGATAGTAAACCTGCGCCACGGCGTGGTGACTGGTAAGCATGGCCGCTACCTGCGCCGCGTTCTGGCAGTGCCGGTCCATCCGGACGCCGAGCGTCTTGACACCGCGCAGGGTCAGCCACGCGTCGAACGGGCCGCCAGCCGAGCCGGTGGCGTTCTGGGTGAAGGCCAGCCGGGCAGCCAGGTCGGTATCGGCGACCACAAGCGCACCGCCCACCACGTCGGAGTGACCGCCGAGGTACTTGGTGGTCGAATGCACGACCGCATCGGCACCCAAGGCGAGTGGCTGCTGGAGGTAGGGCGAGGCGAAGGTGTTGTCCACGGCAAGAAGCGCCCCGGCCGAGTGCGCGATCTCCGCCAGCGCGGCGATGTCCGCGATCGAAAGCAGCGGATTGGTGGGAGTCTCGACCCAGACGAGCCTGGCGCCGTGCTCGGCCATCGCCGCGCGTACCGCCGCGGGATCGGACACCGGCACCGGGTGATGCGTGACGCCCCAGCTCGCTAGCACCTTGTCGAACAGCCGGAAGGTGCCGCCGTAGGCGTCATGCGGGATGAGCACGTGGTCGCCGGGCCGCAGCACGGTGCGGAGCAGGCAGTCCTCGGCAGCCATGCCCGACGCGAACGCCAGCGCCCGCACGCCGCCTTCGAGCGCCGCCAGGCACTCCTCGAGCGCGCCCCTGGTCGGGTTGGCCGTGCGGGAGTACTCGTAGCCCTCGATCCAGCGTCCCGGCCCTGAGTCCGCGCCGCCGAGCCGCCCGCCGCGCAGGCCGCCGACACCGTCCTGCTTGTAGCTGGACACCTGATAGATCGGCGGGACAACGGCACCGGTGAGCTGGTCAGGCTCTTGCCCCGCATGAATCGCAAGGGTCTCGAAACCGTCACTCGCCTGGATCTGAGCCATTGATGAGCCTCCTAACCGGCCAAGAACGTGAGCACATCCTGCCTGGTGATCATCCCCGCGGGCTTGCCGTCCACGAGCACCACCGCGGCGCCCGCCTTCTCCAGCGCGGCGACCGCGGCGCTGATCGGCTCGCCTGATCCGATCAGCGGCAGCGGTGCCGACATGTGCGCGGAGACCGGCTCGCCCGGTGCGGCCCGTCCGGTGACCAGGGCGTCGAGTAGGTCACGCTCGGTGATCGAGCCGAGCACCTCGGCAGCCATCACCGGGGGCTCTTCCTTGAGCACAGGAAGCTGCGAGACGTCGTACTCGCGCAGCGTCTCGATCACCGCACGGACCGTCTCGTCCGGGTGCGCGTGCACGAACAGCGGCAGCTGACCGCGCTTGCGGTCGAGCACGTCCGCGATCCTGGGCTCGGCGGTCTCCGAGGTGAGGAAGCCGTAGTCGGCCATCCAGTCGTCGTTGAAGATCTTGGAAAGGTAACCCCGGCCGCCGTCAGGCAGCAGCACCACGATGACGTCGTCAGGTCTGGCCTGCTCGGCGATTTTCAGCGCGGCCACCACCGCCATCCCGCAAGATCCGCCAACGAGCAGCGCCTCCTCGCTGGCCAGCCGCCTGGTCATCAAGAACGAGTCGGCGTCGCTGACCGGGGTGACCTGGTCGCAGATGCCCTTGTCGTAGGTGTCTGGCCAGAAATCCTCGCCGACGCCCTCCACCAGGTACGGACGGCCGGTCCCGCCCGAGTAGACCGACCCCTCGGGGTCCGCGCCGATCACCTTGACCTTGCCGCCGGACACCTCCTTGAGGTACTTGCCGGTTCCCGAGATCGTGCCGCCGGTGCCGATGCCGGCCACGAAGTGAGTGATCTTCCCGTCGGTCTGCTCCCAGATCTCCGGGCCGGTAGTCAGGTAGTGCGACTCGGGGTTAGCCGGGTTCGCGTACTGGTTCGGCTTCCAGCCGCCGGGGATCTCCCTGGCCAGCCGGTCGGACACGCTGTAGTACGAGTCCGGGGAATCTGGCGACACCGTCGTCGGGCAGACCACGACCTCCGCGCCGTAAGCGCGCAGCACGCTGATCTTGTCCTGGGCTACCTTGTCGGGGCAGATGAAGACGCACTTGTAGCCCTTCTCGGCGGCCACGATGGCCAGCCCGACACCGGTATTTCCCGACGTGGGCTCGACGATCGTGCCGCCGGGCCGCAGCGCACCCGATGCTTCGGCGGCCTCCACCATCCGCAGCGCGATCCGGTCCTTGACCGATCCGCCCGGGTTGACGTACTCGACCTTCGCAAGGACGGCCGGCGCGTCCCCGTATCCGCCACCGTGACCCCGGCCATGGCCACTGCCCAGATGGCGCGTCACCTTGCGCAGCCTGACCAGGGGCGTGTTTCCGATGAGGTCGATCAGCGACTCGTGCACCTGCATGGCCGAACCACCTTGTTCTTCGCCGTGACTCGTGCTGCCTGATGTCTGATATGCCGTGCTGTCAGGCCAGTGCATAGCCTAGCCGCGCGCCCGTCGTAATGCGGCCGGCCACCAGGAGCAACGCCGCCACGCAGGGCTTCCTTAGTGCGAAAATCGAAAATCCATTACTGTTCGCAGTTGTGTTGTTACACTCTGTGCCTTGTGAAGCTCAGGCGTTTTACGAGCCTAGGGGGACCTCGTGACAGCGTGGCTTGCCGATCCGCAGACGGCGCTCGACCGTCCGGCACCGCAGGACTTCGCGCCCTTTGAGCCGGACATCGGCAGCTATCGCGCCGCGGTCGGCGAACTGGTCGCCGAGGTTAGTCAGTGCACCAGCGAAGACAGTATGTGCGCGGAGCACATCCTGAGCCGGCGCCTAGCTGAGGAACAGCTCAGCTCCGTACTAGCGGCGACTCCGGACGGCAGGGACGCGACGATCGGCAGGCTCCTGTTCGAGGTGCGGAACTACGAGCCAGGTCCTCGGTCAGCGAGCAGCATCGCGGCACTCGTCCGGATCTCGATGCTCGCCCAGATCGACGCCGTGTGGTGGGGTCGGCTGCCCGGCTACCAGACCGACGACGACGTCCTGTACGCGGCCGAGCTTGCGGACCTAGACGAGCTCGACGAAGCCGGCCAGCTCCGGTTCAGTTACCGGCACCAGGCAGACACCTTGCTGAGCCGGGCGGCTCGATCGGCGGAGCGCCGCGCGCTGCCCGGCCGCGCACCGCGCACGGCCGGGCTGTGGCTGACCAGGGCACGGCCGCAGGCGGTCGCCTGGCTCAATCTGCTCGCCGAGGAGTTCGCCCACGTCGCACCGCCGGGAACGCCGCCGCTGTGGGTCACCAGCATGGCCCGCAGCGTGTCGCATCAGCGGCATCTCAGGTCGCTCGGCTATGTCGCCCTGCTGCCGAGCGCGCACTGCGTCGGTTATGCCGCGGACATCGAAATGGCCTGGTATCGGCGCTTCCACGCACACCGGCTGCTGCGCGGACTGCTGCTCGACCGCCAGCGCGCTGACGAGGTCAACGTGATCGACGAGGGCCAGGCCTGGCACGTGTGCCTCCGGCCGAGGATCGTGCGCGGGCCACGACGCATGCGCCACGCCCGAACCGGCCGCTGACACCCGTGTGCGGCATCGCCCTGATCGCCGGACCTAGACCAAGCACATTCGCCTTCCGCCGCATGCTCGAACTGCTGAAGCCACGCGGCGAGGTGGAAGAAGTCAGTATCGGTGACGGCCTGCTCGCCGGAACGCAGCGGCTGCGGATCGTAGACGCCGACCGGGCCGTGCAGCCCTGGAGTTCCGCCGACGGCCGGTGGCTGCTCTGCTACAACGGGGAGATCTTCAACTACCGCTCGCTGCGTGCCGAGCTCGCTGGCCTGGGCCGCCGATTCCGCACCGAGGGCGACACCGAAGTAGTGCTCGAGGCGTTCGCGCAGTGGGGCGAGGCGGCAGTGGGCCGGTTCCGCGGCGAGTTCGCCTTCGCGATCGCCGATCGCGCGGCAGGCCGTGTCTACCTTGCCCGCGACCAGGTCGGCGTCAAGCCCCTGTACTGGTCGGTGCGCGGCGGGTGCCTGCACGTGGCGTCGGAGATCAAGGCGCTGGTGCCGGTCGCGGCACCGGTCAGCCAGGTGCCGCCCGGCTGGCATGGCTGGGCCGACGCGGGCCAGGCTCCGGCACTCGTGCCGTACAGCGACCTGCTGAGCCGGCCAGACGGCCTGGCACCCGTCGACGATCCGGAACAGGCCGCCGCGCTGGTCCGCGCCGCGCTCAAGGACAGCATCGCGGCGCGGGTGGATACCCGCCTGACGGTCGGCGTGATCGTGTCCGGCGGCCTGGACAGCTCTCTCGTGCTCCGGCACGTGCACGCGCTGCACCCGGACTGCGTCGCGGTGACGGTGGGCGCCCCGGGCAGCGAGGACCTCTGCTACGCGCGGCGCCTGGCGGCCGAGCTGGGCGTGCGGCACGAAGTGATCGAGATCGCCCCGCACCGGATCCGGCTGACCGAGATCAAAGAGGCGATCAGGATCGCGGAGCTGACCGAGTATGGCGACATCATCAACGCGGTCGTCTCGGTGCCCCTGTTCAGGCGGATCGCCAGCCTGGGAATCAAGGTGGTACTCACCGGCGACGGGTCGGACGAGCTCTTCGGCGGCTACCCGATGTACGACCAGGTCAGCCAGGTTCAGCAGCGGCGGCTCTTCCTGCACAAGATCGCGAACCTCGGCCGCACCGAGCTTCAGCGGGTAGACCGGGTCAGCATGGCTCATGGCGTGGAGACCAGAGTGCCGTTTCTCGACCCGGCGCTCGTCGACGTCGCGATGCGCCTGCCCATGTCGCTGAAGGTACGCGACGGGACGGAGAAGTGGATCTTGCGGCAGGCCTTCACCGGCGAGCTACCCGACTACATCAGGCAGCGGCCGAAGAACCCGCTGTCGTACTCCTCGGGCCTGCACGAACGGGCCAGGCTGTACAAGCCGCTGTTCGCCAGAATTCACCGGTCCTTCGGCTACGACCTGCACGATCCGGTCCGCCGCGACTTCTCGGTGCTGCTCGAGCGCTGCGGCAATGACCTCGACCTGGCGCTGGCCCAGATCCGCGCCAGGACCGACTACAGCACGCGCGAGCATGCCAGGGATCTCATCGGGGCCGCGCGCTGGAACGCGACAGCCCTGGTGGGGCGGGGCTGACGTCCCCGCCTCCGTGAGCTACTGTGCGGTAAACGACCGGTACCGTCGGGCCAGGGAGCCATCATGCCTGAGGCAGTCATCGTCGCGACCGCGCGCTCTCCCATCGGGCGAGCATTCAAAGGGTCCTTGACCAGCATCCGTTCTGACGAACTTACGGCGCAGATGATCACCGCAGCGCTGGCCAAAGTGCCGCAGCTTGACCCGGCCGACGCCGAGGACCTCATGCTCGGCTGCGGCCTGCCCGGCGGCGAGCAGGGATACAACATGGCCCGTGTGATCGCCGTCATGCTCGGCTACGACTCGCTGCCGGGGACCACGATCACCCGGTACTGCTCGTCCTCGCTGCAGTCGACCAGGATGGCCTACCACGCGATCAAGGCGGGCGAGGGCGACGTCTTCATCTCGGCCGGAGTCGAGTGCGTCAGCCGGTTCGCCAAGGGCAGCAGCGACGGGATACCGGACACCAAGAACCCGGTCTTCGCCAGTGCCGAGGAACGCGGTGCCGCGCGGGCCGCGGGCGGGGCCGATGTGTGGCACGACCCGCGGGAAGACGACCAGATCCCGGACATTTACATCGCGATGGGGCAGACCGCCGAGAACGTCGCCCAGATTCGCGGCATCAGCCGGGCCGAGCAGGACGAGTTCGGCGTCCGGTCGCAGAACCTGGCGGAGAAGGCCATCGCCGACGGCTTCTGGCAGCGGGACATCACGCCGGTCACGCTGCCAGACGGCACAGTCGTCGCCGCCGACGATGGCCCGCGGCCGGGCACCACGCTGGAGAAGACCGCTACCTTGCAGCCCGTGTTCCGCCCGGACGGCACGGTCACCGCGGGGAACTGCTGCCCGCTGAACGACGGCGCCGCCGCGGTCGTCGTGATGAGTGACCGTAAGGCCGCCGACCTCGGGATCACGCCGCTGGCCAGGATCGTCTCGACCGGCGTGACCGGATTGTCGCCCGAGATCATGGGCCTCGGCCCGGTGGAAGCGTCCCGGCAGGCGCTGGCCAGAGCCGGAATGACCATTGACGACATCGACCTGGTCGAGATCAACGAGGCCTTCGCCGCCCAGGTCATCCCGTCCTACCGTGACCTGGGCATCGACATCGGCAAGCTGAACGTCAACGGCGGCGCGATCGCGGTCGGGCACCCGTTCGGCATGACCGGAGCGCGGATCACCTCCACTCTGCTGAACAGCCTGCAGTTCCACGACAAGACGTTCGGCCTGGAGACGATGTGCGTGGGCGGCGGCCAGGGCATGGCGATGATCTTCGAGCGGCTTTCCTGACCGTACCGGCTCCCGCGCGACTCCTAGGCCTGCCTGTCTGGGCCACCGTGGCGATCCCTGCCCAGCTCAGCGGGTGGTACCGGCCCGCTCGGGACGCACAAGACTGCCATAACGGGCACCGCCAGGTCCGGGGCCGGCGAGCGCCTTGATTGCATAACGGAAGTGTCACGTCCAGGTCTTGCCAGCGGGCCTGGAGTAAGGCAGGCTCGACTCAGGAGAATCTCGGCCTGGAGGTGCCCCTTGTCCCTGCTCCACTCTCCGGAGATGCACAAGAACCTGATCGCCCGCATACCGCGGGTCACCGGTAGTGATCTCAGAGAGTGGTTCCACCGACTAGAATCCGGGCCCTCCTTCATGCGGCATACTGAGCGCGCGACCTGGCTCGCGGATGAGCACGGCCTGTCGCACGCCTACGCCTCGGCCATCGTGCATGAGTACGAGGTGCAGCGCCGGACCCGGCTCAACGGCGCCTGACCGCCCGCGCATGGACCTAGAGCACGCCCGCGAGTTCATGCGTGCCCACCATCGGGCCGTGCTGGCTACGAACCGATCGGATGGGCGGCCGCAACTCTCCCCTGTCACTGTCGGCGTTGGTGACGACGGCAGGATCCTGGTCAGCACACGCGAGACGGCGATCAAGGCGAAGAACCTCGCACGCGATCCGCACGCCTGGATCTGCGTGTTCACCGACCAGTTCTTCGGCGAGTGGATCCAGGCCGAGGGAACCGCGCAGATCATCCGCCTGCCGCGGGCCATGGACTTGCTCATTGACTACTACCGCCGGATCTCCGGCGAGCATCCGGACTGGGACGACTACCGCGCCGCGATGGTCCGCGACCAGCGGGTCATCGCGGCTATCACGCTGACCAGCGCCGGCCCCGACCGCAGCGGCTAGCCGCGACCCGCGCGGGGGAGGTATGCCGGGACGCAAGGGGCTCCAGGCTGCCTCCGAGCGCCGATGGTTCCGTGATCCAGGCCACGAACAGACGGATTTGCGAATTTTGGCCTGATCAGTTGGGCGCGTCTTCGATAACTAGGCGAAAGTACCTCATCCACGCCCTCGAAACTGACCGTCGATTCAGCTTAATGCGGCCTCGCATTGTCGCGGTCTTACTAGTTAAGTCGCGATTAGTGAATCGCAAATCGGCACTCGCAGATCGGCACTCGCGTGTTCGCGGGTCGGGGTTTCCCGGCTGACTCCAGTGCGGTCGGCGCTGACCTGTGGGTATGCCGCGAGAATGCCCAGGTGATCGGGCATGCAATCGTTCTTATTCGGACCGTACCCCCGGTCGGGCTCGAACCGACACTGGTACCCTTTTAGGGGGCTTGCCTCTTCCTTTGGGCTACGGGGGCGCCGAAATCGTACCCCATCTGAGGCGGTTTATTCAAAGTTCCCAGAAACGACCGTGACGATATTACGGGCACAACGCCGACCATTCTCGCACGTCACATGTACCCACCGCCGGAAAATGGCGAGCCATTGTTACTTAATGTAAACAGTACGTTACCGAGGCGTGCCAAAGGCGCGGCAGGCGAACCGATCACAGGCCCGCGTGCGACCGTGCTCGCTCGAAGATGGCGTCCAGCATCGGTCCGGTGACCCGCCCGGTGAACGTGTTCTGCTGACTCGGGTGGTAGCACCCGAGCACCAGCAGACCGCCCAGCATCGCCTGCGCGCCGTGGCCGAATGCGGGCCTTGGCCTTGGCACGTGATGCCCGGCCTTGGCCAGTCCACGCCAGGCTGCCTGCCAGGCAAAACCGCCGAGGCAGACGATGGCGCGGACATGCTCTGACACCTGGTCGAGTTCGGCGGTCAGCCACGGCTCGCAGGTATCCCGTTCGGCTATCGACGGCTTGTTATCGGGCGGCGCGCAGCGGACCGCCGCGAGCATCCTGGCTCCGCGCAGCCGCTGCCCGTCGTCGGCTGCCACGCTGGTCGGCTTCTCGGCGAATCCGCATCGCCACAAGGACTCGAACAGGACGTCGCCGCTGCGGTCCCCGGTGAAGATCCGGCCGGTCCGGTTACCGCC
The DNA here is from genome assembly GCA_035533915.1 of Streptosporangiaceae bacterium. Lineage (GTDB taxonomy): Bacteria > Actinomycetota > Actinomycetes > Streptosporangiales > Streptosporangiaceae > Chersky-822. Next base: position 43,805 of record DATLSX010000152.1, on the reverse strand, counting down.
ATGGGCAGCAGGCGCAAGGCCGACGATCAGCACGCCCGGCCGGTCCGCGCCCCAGCCGGGCACCGGGCGCCCCCAGTACGGCTCATTCTGAAAGGATCGCCGCCGCACCGAAGCCACGTGCTCCCGCCAGTCCACCAGCCGGGGGCATGCCCGGCAGACCGATTGCCTGGCGGCGAGCTCCGGCAGCGTTCCCGCGCTCGCGGCCAGCGCGGCGACTCCTGCGGCGTCGATCGCGACCGGGGTGGCGGCGGTGGCCGGGTCGCCGGGCCACCCGGTACCCGGAACCGCCGGGCCGCCTGGGTTCACGGTCATGTCCCGGTGCCTGCCGCCCCGGTCACCATGGACCAGGCGATGCCGTCCAGGATGTCGTGCTCGCTGGTCACCAGCTCGGCGAAGCCGAACTGGTCCATGATCCGGTCCAAGATCAGCGCACCCGCGCCGATGACGTCGACCCGGCCAGGATGGATCGCGCCGCGCGCGGCCCGCTCGGCATGGCCCCGGCTGAGCAGCCAGGTGGTGACTTCGTGAACGCGCTGGGCACTGACTCTGGCGTGGTGGATCCGCGCCGGATCGTAAGCGGGAAGGTCGAGGGCAAGACCGGTCAGCGTGGTGACCGAGCCCGCCAGGCCCACCAGCGTGTGTGCCTGCGCTACCGGGACGGCCGCCGCGACGGTTGCCAGTGCGGCGTCGATCTGGGCGACCGCGGCGCCGACCTGTGCCGCGGACGGCGGATCGTCGTGCAGATGTCGTTCGGTTAGTCGCACGCAGCCGATGTTCACCGAGATCGCCGACAAATCGCTGCGTACGCCAGTCGCGGTCCTGCCGTAGACGAACTCGGTAGAGCCGCCGCCGATATCCACCACGAGAAACGGCGGCTCCGGACGGGCACGGCCAGTCCGATCCGCGGCACCGAGCTCGGCAGCGGCACCGAGTTCGGCAGTGGCGCCGGAGAACGAAAGATAAGCCTCCTGGTCCCCGCTGACGACCTCGGGATCGACGCCGAGTAGCCGGCGCACGCCGGCCACGAACTCTTCGGCGTTCGACGCATCCCTGGTCGCGCTGGTAGCCACTAGCCGGGTCCTCTTGGCACCGGAGTCTTCGATCGTCCTGGCGTACTCGGCCAGCATCGCGAACGTCCTGCTGAGCGCCTCCGGCGCGAGCCGGCCAGTCGAGTCCACGCCCTGGCCGAGCCGGACAATCTCCATCCTGCGGTGCAGGTCGACAAGCGTGCCCCTGGCCGGGTCGATATCGGCGACCAGCAACCGCAGCGAGTTGGTACCACAGTCGATCGCCGCGACTCGCTCCGGAGCCGACTCAGCCATTGATCCTCCGCTAGACCTCGGCGCACGGGCCACTCGTCCACCACTGACCCATCGCCAGTATGGCCTCCCGGCCGAGCGGATTGGCGCCTGGGACGGCCAATTCGTGAGCGACCAGGGCGTGCAGGCACTTGACTCGCTCCGGCATGCCGCCGGCGGTCGCTGCGTCGGCAGCCAGCGGCTCGACTCCGGCGGCGACCGCCGCCGCGTGCCTGCGGTCGGCGTAGTCACGGTGCGCGGCCAGGTAGGCCTGGCGCAATTCCTGGTCGTCGGCGAGCCGGCTCGCCAGGTCACGCATCATCCCCGAGGCCTCCAGCCGGCTCGCCGCCGCCCGTGCCCGTACGCAGGTGAGGTAGTACAGCGTAGGGAAGGGCGCGCCGTCAGGGAGCCGAGGCACGGTCTCGATGACGTCAGGAAGGCCGCACGGGCACCAGTGCGCCACCGCCCGCATGCCGCGCGGAGGCCTGCCGAGCTGCCGCGTGACCGCGGCGACGTCGGCGCGGTCCGGAGTCATCTTCGGCTCGGCCCGGCGGAGTGCTGGTCGCCAGCGGGCTGCCGGGCTCGCCGCGGCCCACCAGCCGGTGCGGCGTCCGCTTGCTGCACCGAGGACCAGATGCGGGCATACCAGGGCGCCGCGGACCGCCGCGCCGCCGCGACGGCCGACTTCGGCGCTGGGCCGATGATCACATAGCAGTGTTCCGTCGGCAGGCACATATGCAGCCGGTCACGCGCCTGCTGCTCGATGTAGGCCGGCTTGTCGAGCCGGCGGCTCTGCGATTCCAGCCGCTTCAGATGCAGCCAGATCGCGCTCCGCTGCGCCTGCAACTGGTCGATCTGCCTGCGCTGCGCGATGTACTCCCGCACCGGATAGGCCAGGCTCAGCGCGATCGCGCAGAGCACCACGGCCAGGACCGCGGCCCGACCGGTGAAGTGCGGCCGCGGACCGCGCGGCCCGGTCACCGGTACAGGCCGGGTCACCGGTACAGGCCCGGCCGCCGGCGTGGTCACTGGGTGCCTGCCGCGAACCGCGGGAACGCTGCCCTCCCCGCGTAGGCCGCCGCGTCGTCGAGCCGCTCCTCGATCCTGAGCAACTGGTTGTACTTCGCCACCCGCTCAGATCTCGCGGGCGCGCCCGTCTTGATCTGACCGCAATTCACCGCTACCGCGAGATCAGCGATGGTCGTGTCCTCGGTCTCACCCGACCGGTGGCTGATCATCGCGCCGAAGCCGCTGCGGTGGGCGAGGTCGACCGCATTGAAAGTCTCGGTCAGCGTGCCGATCTGGTTGACCTTGATGAGCACGGAATTCGCCGAGCGCTCGGCTATCCCGCGCAGCAGCCGGTCCGGATTCGTCACGAACAGGTCGTCACCGACAATCTGCACTCGCTCCCCGATCTGAGCGGTCAGCACCTGCCAGCTCGCCCAGTCGTCCTCGGCAAGCGGGTCTTCGATCGAGACGATCGGGTAAGCGTCAAGCCAGCCGGCGTAAATCGCGGCCATTTCCTCGGCCGACCTCACGCTGCCTTCGAACGTGTAGCCGTCCGGGCCGTGGAACTCCGTCGCCGCCGCGTCGACGGCCAGCGCCACGTCGTTACCTGGCGCGAGCCCTGCCTGGCCGATGGCTTCGATCAGCAGGTCGAGCGCCGCCTGATTGTGCGCGAGGTCGGGAGCGAAGCCGCCCTCGTCGCCGACCCCCGTCGCCAGGCCGTGCTTCTTGAGCACGGATTTCAGCGCGTGGTACGTCTCGGCGCCCCAGCGCAGCGCCTCGGAGAAAGTGGCCGCCCCGATCGGGGCGATCATGAACTCCTGGATGTCGACGGTGGTGTCCGCATGCACACCACCGTTGAGCACGTTCATCATCGGCACAGGTAGCACGTGGGCGTTCGGCCCGCCGAGGTAGCGGAAGAGCGGTAGCTGCACCGACTCGGCCGCAGCCCGTGCTGCCGCGAGGCTGACTCCGAGTATCGCGTTCGCGCCGAGCCGCGACTTGTCCGGCGTGCCGTCGAGGTCGATCATCGCGAAGTCGATCAGGCGCTGCTCGTCGACGTCCTGGCCGAGCAGTTCCGGCTGGATCTCGTCGATTACCGCCCGGACGGCGTTCTGCACGCTCTTGCCGCCGTACTCGGCACCGCCGTCCCGCAGCTCTACCACTTCGAATGCGCCGGTCGACGCACCGCTAGGGACCGCCGCGCGGCTGTGCGTGCCATCGTCGAGTACCACCTCGACCTCGACAGTAGGGTTGCCGCGCGAATCCAGGATCTGCCTGGCGTGGATTGCTTCGATGGCCGGCACAGACTTCTCCCCGGTGCAGCGCTGATACGTCCGTACCGGAGCTTAACGGAGCCAGGCAGGCCGGCTGAGGTCGGCACGCCGCCACAGCAAGCTGGCACGCCGCCACGGCAGGCTGGCGACCGCCTCAGCACCCGCGCGCGACCTGCTCCATCACGGCCTTGGCCTCCTTGAGGCCAACACCGGTCAGCTCGCGGTACGCCTTGATCGCCTTGATCAGGTTGCCCGAGCGCGCCATCGCGACCAGTTCAGGCGGCAAGCCGGCGGCCATCGGGTCCGGACCAGCCGATGGCTGGCCAGCGGGCCCGAGCGCGGGTCCCGCGTTGCCGCCGAACGAGGCCTGCGGCCCGGACGAGGCAGGGGCCGCGTCGAACGAGTTGACGTTCTGCCCGTACGACACCGGACCCGGCCGCAGGGCAGCGAGAGCCATGCGAAATAAGGCGCTGCCCGCCCGTCGCTCCCAGTCACGCACCCGGTCGCTGAAAATCCGCGCGGCGTGCCGCAGCTCGAACTCCGGATCCAGGCCGGCCGCCCGGGCCCGAGCCGCCAGGGCGAACAGCTCGCCGCCGATCTCACCGGCGGAGCCAGGCTCCGGCTCTGGCGTCACCGGAAGCTCTGCCACTTCGGCCGGGATACCTGCCGACTTCGCCCGCCGCAACAGTTGCGCGGCCAGCGAGAGCGCGGGCTGGCCCATCGGCACGCCGTCAAGCGCGGAGGCCGGCGCCCCGGTGGCTGCCGCTCGCTCACTGGCCTTGATCGCGTCCCAGTTCCGCTTGACATCCTCGGCACCCGACACGGTGACGTCCGCGAAGACATGCGGATGTCGGCGGACCAGCTTCGCCGCGATGCCCTCAGCCACGTCGTCGATGGTGAAGCCGGTCCGGTCGGCCCGCTCCGCTGCGACGCGGGCGTGAAAAAGCACCTGGAGCAGTACGTCGCCGAGCTCTTCGCGCAGGTCAGTCATATCGCGACGGTCCAGGGCATCAAGCGCCTCGTAGGTTTCCTCAAGCAGATACGGCGCGAGCGACTCGTGCGTCTGCTTGGCGTCCCACGGGCACTCGACGCGCAGCCTGTCCATGATCTCGACGAGCTGGAGCAACGCGGCGCCGGCCGGGCGCCCGCCCGAACCGGCAGGCACCCCGGCCGGCGAGCCGGTCACGTCCGGATTCTGGGTGCCGTCACTCGCGGCCACGGTCACCTCGTCGCTACCGTCACCGGCACGTCGGGCTCGGCCGCGGTGTCGGGCTGGCCGATGCGTGGCTGCCTTTCGCCAGCGTGTTCGGCGCAGGCACCACCAGGTACTGACCGAAGTCGTAGCTACCGTACTGCGGGTTCACCTTGATATTCAGGCTCTTCACGGCCAGGCACTGCAACTGGCTGATCCGCAGGTTCACGGCGTCCTGCGCCGCCGTGGTCTTGGGCGGCACGCCGTTGTTGAGCCGGCTCGCCAACTGCACCTGGATCGCGATCCAGCGGCCCAGCTCAGGCAGCAGGTCCGGCGGCAAGCCGTTCAGCACGGACGCTTCGGGCAGCGTGTCACCAGCCTGCTGCAACCTGATCCGCTCGTTGCTGAGCTGCACCTGCGCCTGCGCGGGCGTGACCGAGATGTGCTCGCGCGCCGCGAGCCGCTCGGTGACAGCGAAGCGCAGCATCCAGTTCAGCACCTGACGCGGCATGTCCGACTGCGGATAGCCGATCTGCACCCTTCCCTGATAGCGCTGGTACCAGGTCTTCAGGTTGGCCACCTCGGCGGCAAGCTTGGTGCTTGAGATCCGCTGGTGGCCGTAGAGCGCGGCCGCGCCGAGCTGCTGCTGCCCGCAACCAGCTACCGCCAGCGCGCCTGCCGTGGCGGCAGCCGCGATGACCGGCCACCTTGACGCAGTCCGTTCCCTGATGGTCCGCCGCACCACGATTCTCCTTCGCACGCCCGAAGCCTAGCCCCCGGCGAACACCGCTTCGATCAGCTCTTCGCACCAGGCGAGCAGTTCGTCGTCGCGCAGCGACGGCGCGCCCAGTGGTGACACCGAGCCGGTACTGGCACTCGACCGGCCCGAGCCCGCGCCACCGCGTGAGCCCGGCCTGGTACCGGCCTTCGGCACCGGTACGAGCATGGTACGCACCGTCGGCTTGAGCAGGGTCCGCGGGTACAGCCGCTGCACTCTGACCTCGCGTGATTCGGGCAGCTCGACCGGAGCGAACCTGATGTGATTGCCCTGCTGGGTGATGTCGGTCAGGCCGGCCTGCCGTGCCCGGGCTCGCAACCTGGCGACCGCGAGCAAGTTGAGTACCGCGCGCGGCGGCGGGCCGTACCTGTCGGTCAGTTCTTCCTTGACGTTGCCGATATCGGCAACGGTGTCGATCGCCGCGATCGAGGTATAGGCTTCCAGCCGCAGTCGCTCGCCGGCCACGTAGTCGTGCGGTATGTGCGCGTCGACCGGCAGTTCCACTCTGACCTCGGGCCGCTCGGCCGGCCCGTCGCCGCGCATCTCGCTGACCGCCTCGCCGATCATCCGCAGGTACAGGTCGAACCCGACGCCGGCGATGTGCCCTGACTGCTCGCCGCCGAGCAGGTTACCGGCCCCCCGGATCTCAAGATCTTTCATGGCAACGAACATCCCGGCGCCGATCTCGGTGTGCTGGGCGACTGTGGCCAGGCGTTCGTGCGCGGTCTCGGTCAGCGGCTTCTCCGGCGGGAACAGGAAGTACGCGTAGCCGCGCTCCCTGCTGCGGCCTACCCGGCCGCGTAGCTGATGCAGCTGAGACAGACCGTAAGCGTCAGCCCGGTCCACGATCAGCGTGTTCGCGTTCGGTATGTCGAGACCCGATTCGACGATCGTCGTGCATACCAGCACGTCGGACTGCTTGTCCCAGAAGTCGACCATGATCTTCTCGAGCGTGTGCTCGTTCATCTGGCCGTGCGCCACGGCGATCCTGGCCTCAGGCACCAGCTCGGCGAGCCGGGCGGCAACCTTGCCGATCGAGGCGACCCTGTTATGCACGAAGAAGGTCTGGCCGTCACGGAGCAGTTCCCTGCGGATCGCCGCGACGATCTGCTTCTCGTCGTAGGGGCCGACGAAAGTCAGCACCGGGTGCCGCTCCTCCGGCGGCGTCAAGATCGTGGACATCTCCCTGATCCCGGCCACGCCCATCTCCAGCGTGCGCGGGATCGGCGTAGCCGACATCGACAGCACGTCGACCTGAGTGCGCATCGACTTGAGATATTCCTTGTGCTCGACGCCGAACCGCTGCTCCTCGTCGATGACGATCAGTCCGAGGTTCTTGAACCTGGTCTCGGGCGACAGCAGCCGGTGGGTACCGATCACCACGTCGACCGTTCCGTCCGCCAGCCCCGCCTGGGTGGCGGACACCTCGGAGTCGGCCTGGAACCGCGACATCGCCCGCAGCACCACGGGGAACGGCCCGTACCGCTCGCCGAACGTCGCCATGTGCTGCTGCACCAGCAGCGTGGTCGGCACCAGGACTGCCACCTGCTTGCCGTCCTGTACGGCCTTGAACGCGGCACGCACCGCGAGCTCGGTCTTGCCGTACCCGACGTCACCGCACACCAGCCGGTCCATCGGGACCGGCTTCTCCATGTCGCGCTTGATCTCGTCGATCGCGGCGAGCTGGTCAGGAGTCTCGGCATACGGGAACGCGTCCTCGAGCTCGCGCTGCCAGGGCGAGTCCTGGCCGAACGCATGCCCGGGCGAGGCAACCCTGGCCGAGTACAACCTGATCAGCTGGGCCGCGATCTCACGTACGGCCTTGCGCGCGCGGCCCTTGGTCTTAGCCCAGTCCGCGCCGCCGAGCCGGTGCAGGCTGGGCGCCTCGCCGCCGGAGTACCTGGTGACCTCGTCGAGCTGGTCACTCGGCAAGTACAGCCGGTCCGGCGGCTGGCCGCGCTTGCTCGGCGCGTACTCGATCACCAGGTACTCCCTGGTGGCGCCCTGGATGGTCCGGCTCGTCATCTCCAGGTACCTGCCGACGCCGTGCTGACTGTGCACGACGTAGTCGCCGGCGGTGAGCTGGAGCGGGTCGATGCCGCCGCGCCGCCTGCTCGGCATCCGGCTCCGGTCCCTGGCTCCGGTCCGCTGACCAGCCAGATCGGCCTCGGACAACACGGCCAGCTTGATCGACGGCCAGACGAACCCGGCGTCGAGCGCGCCGGTGGCCACGGCAGCGACGCCTGGCTCCGGCGGGCTGTCCAGATCACCTGCCCGGGCACCGAGGTTCTCACCGCGCAGCATCTCCGCAAGCCGCTGGGCCGGGCCGTGCCCCTCGGTGACCAGCACGACCCGCCAGCGATCGGTCAGCCAGCCGCGCACGTCACCGATCACCCTGGCTGTGTCGCCGTGATACGCGGTGGCCGGACTCGCCGTACAGCGAAACGACTCGCCGCCGTCGCTCTCCAGGTCGCCTGGCTCGGCCCCGCCGGCGGCATCCTCATCGGTGCCGAACGGCGTGATGGTCCACCACCGGATACCCAGCCCGGCCGCGGCCGCGCGCACGTCGGTGATCGGCCGGAACGCCGCGCCGCCCAGGTCGATCGGCACCTGTGCGCCTGCGGCGGCGTTGACCCAGGAGGCTTCGAGAAACTCCTGGCTGGTCCGCACCAGGTCGGCCGCGCGGGTCCTGATCCGCTCTGGCTCGCAGGCGACGACGACGGCGCCGGCGGGCACCGAGTCGAAGAGCAGTTCCATCCGGTCCGACAGCAGCGGCGCGAACGCCTCCATGCCTTCGACCGTGATTCCGTCTGCCAGCTTGCCGAGCACATCGCCGAGTCCGGGATACTCGGCGGCGAGCTGCTTGGCGCGATGCCGCACGACCGGGGTCAGCAGCAGCTCGCGGCATGGCGGCGCCCACAGGCTCGGCACGGACGTGCCGAGCGAGCGCTGGTCGGCCGCCTTGAACGGCCTGATCTCTTCGACCTCCGAGCCGAAGAACTCGACCCGCAGCGGATGTTCTTCGGTAGGCGGGAAGACGTCGAGAATGCCGCCGCGTACGGCGATCTCGCCCCGGTTGGTGACGAGGTCGACCCTGGCGTAGCCGATCTCTACCAGCCTGGTGACCGCGTCGTCGAACTCGGCCTGGCTGCCCTGGTCAAGCCGCACCGGCTCCAGCTCCCCAAGGCCTCCGACCAGCGGCTGGAGCACGCTGCGGATCGGAGTGGCCACCATCCGGAGCGGTCCGGACCTCGGGTCGCCGGGTTCCGGCCTGACCAGCCGGCGTAGCACGGCGAGCCGTCGTCCCGAGGTGTCCGAACGCGGCGAGAGCCGCTCATGCGGCAGCGTTTCCCAGGCGGGGAAATAGGCCGCCGCGTTCGGGTCGGGCAGCAGCGAGGCCACCGCGCTGGTGAGGTCCTCGGCCTCGCGCGCGGTCGCCGTGATCGCGAGCACGAACCGGTCCTGGGCCAGCGCCGCGACCAGGACAGGCCGCAACGCCTGGGGCGCGACCAGGTCCGCATCGGTCGCGCCCGGCTGGCGGGCATACTCCAGGGCACTGTGTAGCTGAGGATCTTCGGTGACCGTGCCGAGAAGACCAGTGAGGCTCATCGCTTCCTTGCCTACCGCGTTGTCCGTTTCGCCGACGTTCGTGCCGTCGGCGTGGCCTTGGTACTGCCGTCCGATTGGAATTGGGGCAGCACGACGATCCCGCGTTCAGCATGAACACGGGATCTAGCTAGTCTACGGCCCGGCCGGGGGGCGTCGGGCGGGCGCGCCGGCGCACGGGCCAGAGGCGGGGTGGCCGGCATCCGGGCCGCCGGCGGGCCGGAACGGCCAGCGTAATGGCCGGGGCACGTCGGCACGAGTACTCTCGGGGATGCCGCCGGGCGGTGACGGACGGAGGACTCAGTGACTGCAGGGGCTCAGGCCGAGCGGATGGCCGACCATGCCGCGCTACCGATGCTTACCCTGGACACCCGCCAGCTCGGCCTCGTCGAGCTGATCCTGTCCGGCGCCTTCGCGCCGCTGCGCGGCTTCATGACGCGGGCGGATGCCCTGACGGTGGAGCGTTCGGCGACGCTGACCGACGGAACCCCGTGGCCCGTACCCGTGACGCTCGATATCCCGGCAGACGCGGTGCCCGACGATGCGGAGTCGGTCATGCTCGCTGACCCTGAGGGCACTCCGCTGGCGGTGCTGAGCATTACCGAGCGCACCGCCGCCGATGCCGGGTCACCGGCATCAGGCATGGTCATGCTCGCCGGGCCGATCAGCCTTAACCGGACTCCCGAGCACGGCTCGTTCCGACGGCTGATGCTCTCGCCGCGGCAGGCCAGGTCGGAGTTCGGCGGCTGCCCTGTGCTCGCGTTCGCCACCCAGACCCCGCTCGGCAGACGGCAGATCGGCCAGCTGAAGCACCTCGCGGGCCAGCTCAAAGCGCGGCTGCTTTTGCTGCCGCTGATCGGCGGACCCGCGAAGGTCGTCCGTCAGCCTGAGTCGCTGGTCCGCGCTGTCCTAGCCGCAGCCCGAAACTTGCCGAGCGGCACTCTCGTCATCCCCGTTCCGCTGGCGCCCGCGGGCCGCGAGCGGGCCAGAGATCTGGCCTGCACCGCGTTCGTCGCGGCGGCGTACGGAGCGACGCACCTGATGGTCGACGGCTCCGACCCGGCCGGCGCGCTCGCCGAGCTGCCGCCGACGCCCATCCCTGTGCTGCCGGCCGGCGACTGGGCTTACGACCCCAGGGCTGAAGTGTGGCGGCCCCTGGCGCTCATCGAGGCCGGGACCGAGTACGAGGACCTGACCGGTGACCAGCTCGGCGACATGCTGGACACCGGAGCTCAGATACCGTCCTGGTTCGCGCCCGAGGATGTCGTCGCCGAGCTACGCCACGCGAGGCCGCCCCGCTGCGAACGCGGTTTCGTGCTGTTCCTGACCGGGCTGTCCGGCTCTGGCAAGTCCACGATCGCCAGGGACCTGCGGGATCTGCTCGCCGAGCGCGGTGACCGGAGGGTCTCCCTGCTCGACGGCGACATCGTCCGCTCGCTGCTATCCGCGGGCCTGACTTTCTCCAGGGCTGACCGGGATCTCAACATCGCCAGGATCGGCTTCGTCGCCGCCGAGATCGCCAAGCATGGCGGCATCGCCATCTGTGCTCCCATCGCACCGTACGCGGCCGCCAGGGAACGGGTCAGGCAACTGGTGTCGGAGGTGGGCGACTTCTTGCTCATCCATGTCGCCACCCCGGTCGAGGTATGCGAGGCCCGGGACCGCAAGGGCCTGTACGCGAAGGCCAGAGCGGGGCTGATCAGTCAGTTCACCGGGGTCTCTGATCCGTACGAAGAACCTGGCGATGCGATCTTGACTATCGACACGTCGGAGCAGGACCGCGAGCAGGCAACCGCGGCCGTGATGGCAATGCTCACCTCGGGCGGCTGGCTGGCCGCCGAATAGTCGCCGCCCGGTCCGCGGCTGGCGTCGGACAGCAAACGGCCGAAAGCAAACGGCCGACAGCCCTGGCACTAGCTGCCTGTGACCCCGGCGGCTAGTCGACGTCCTCCGCGCGGGCAGCGGCGTCTAGCCGAGTACGAAAGCCGGTGATCCGGCGCGAGATTCCCCCCGCTACCCGGGTGAGGTCCCCGGCCATCGCCGCGCGCTGCGCCTTCAGGAGGACGAGGCTAGCCAGGCCGCTGACCACGATAGCCAGGCCAAGAAGCAGGAAGCTCCGGGCCCCGGCCAGCCGCAGCAAGCCAAGCGCCACGATGAACAGCCCGAACCGCAGCACAGTGAAGAAGAGTGTTGAACGCATAACAGCACTCAGCCTAGCCGCTGCCCGTCAGTCGTCGTGCCCGCGAGTCGCTGCTCGCCGCATCAGCCTGGTCGGCGTCCGTCAGGACGTCGGCCAGCAGGCCGGGATCGACGTTGCCGCCCGACACGATCGCGACGATGCGGCGTGCGGCCGGCAACTCGGCGGTACGGAACAGGCAGGCGGCGACCGCTACCGCGCCGCCCGGCTCGGCTACCAGCCTGGTAACCGTGACCAGCGACCGCATGGCCGCGCGTATCTCGTCGTCGGTCACGGTCACGATGTCATGGACCTGACTGGCCAGATGCCGCATCGGCAACTCGCCTATCTGCTCGACTCGCAGTGCGTCGGCAATCGTGCGCGCGGTATCGGCGGCCGGCCAGGCGACCCTGTGGCCTTGCCTCAGCGACTGCCTCGCGTCAGCCGCAAGCTCAGGCTCGACACCCACGACACGGGCGCCCGGATTCGCCGCGCTGATCGCGGCGGCCACCCCGGAAATCAGCCCGCCGCCGCCGACCGGGCACACCACCAGGTCGACGTCGGGACAGTCGGTGACGACTTCCAGCCCGATCGTGCCCTGACCCGCGATGACATCCCGGTGGTCGAACGGCGGGATCGGGGCGTACCCCTGCTGGGCGACGAGTTCGGCTACCGCGCTGACCCGCGCGGCCAGGCTCGGCTCGCACGTGACAATCCGGGCACCGTGTGACCTGGCCGCAGCTATCTTCACCGCCGGCGCGTTGACCGGGACGACGACGGTCGCCGGCACGCCGAGCAGGGCTGCCGCATAAGCCACTGCAAGCGCATGGTTCCCGCTGGAGTGCGTCACGACTCCCCTGCGGCGATCTCCGGCAGGCAAGGCACTGATCGCGTTGTATGCTCCGCGCAGTTTGAAAGCCCCGGTGGGCTGCAACGACTCGGCTTTGACCAGCAGCGGCGGATGGGTCCTGGCCCACGGAATTAGCGGCGTGTGCAGCGCCACGCCGTCGATCCGGGCCGCTGCCGCCCGGATCTCACTGATCGATACAAGATCAGACAATGTCACAGCGTAAGCGTTCCCGTCGTGCTAGACAGATCCAGACCAAAGTGAGACCGGTAAGGTTTGTGAGCAAGTTTTTACGGAATCTAACGAGTATAGTGATGTTTGTCATTAACACTATGTGTGGGGGGGCCAAGGGCGACTTCGACATAGAGGAGTATCGAATGGACGGCCACAGCGATCGCCTACTAACCCCTGGAGAGGTCGCAGCCCTCTTCCGAGTAGATCCGAAGACAGTAACCCGGTGGGCTGCGTCCGGGCGTATCAGCAGTATCAGGACGCCGGGCGGTCACCGTCGTTACAGGGAAGTGGAGATAAGAGCACTGCTCGGCATCGACGATGTACCGGCGTCAGTCTCAGATCAGCCAGGCTGAACAGCCGGCTGACACTTACGATCGGCTGGGACTATGGCGGCCGATGGGGCGACCAGGCCATATAAGCAAGTCGTGGCCTGGCCGGGTCGGCCAAGTCCCGCCGCCAGGAGGAAGCAAGCCAAACCACAAACCCCTCGTTTGGCGTACCGCCCGTTGCAGGCGCCAGCGAGGGCAGGAGTGACGGGACGATTACCGCAGGGCAACTGCCGCAGAACGGCTACCGTGAGTGCATGCCACGAGACGTGATCTCGGGACAGTGCAGAAGTCGGACTCGGCGGTCGGCTACCACTGCGGAAGGCGGGCCAGTCGGCTGCCACTGCGGAAGGCAGGCGGGGTGCTGCGCGTAAGGTACCGCTCACAGCTCACTCGCCGTCAATCGTGCCCGGAGCCGCCCTGCTGCCCGCCACGTGCGAGGAAATCGAGGAACTGGCGGCGGAGCCCTTCGTCGCCCTCCCGCCAGCGCTTCGCGCGGTCCTCCAGATCCTGCTGCGTCAGCGCCTCGGCGGCCAGCCGCTCGAAGTCCGCGTCCGCCGGGCCGATCTCGACATAGGCGTCACTCACGAGCTGGCCGCCGTGCGCGGTCGCAGACTCAGGAACGAGCAGGTTGCCGTTGGGCAGCCGTATCACGTACATCGCCGTACCACCACCCCTAGATGCCATACCGAACATTGAAGTAGAGCATGACCCCCAGCGCTGCCCGCGTATTTCCGCCAACCATCTCCACCAGCGCCGGCCGCTGACTGGACGCGATAGCCGCAAAGGAATCAGCGAAGAACTCGCGACGGCCAAGCAAGCCGGCCTGGCGGTGAAAATCGCTCACCATCCACGGCAGGCACTGGTCATAAAGCGTACTGAATTCTGTTGAATCTGACTGCCAGTAACCATTCAAACCGTCTATGTCGTCGAGCGCGTGGCCGATTTCATGGCACATCACGTCGGGAGTTGGCGACTGCCTTGAGCCGACGATGATCTTGCGCTCACCATAGGCTCCCGCGCATACATCCCACGTCGCGCGTCCGGACGGGAGCGGCACGCCGCTCAGTGACCCCATGTCGTCCAGATCAGGGACGCCGCCAGGTCCGACATAGATCGCGTCAAGCCCGGCCACGAGCCGTTCCTTTATCAACTGCGGCAGCTCCGCAAGCCGGTCCACGGCGAGTACGATTTGCGGTGGCGGGACCTGGCCAGGTGCCCAGTCACGATGCAAGATGCGCTCAAGATGGCCGCAGTGCCGGTGGCCGGCCAGCGCCCGGCTGCTTCTCGCCCGCTCGTACCAGGGCGGCGCGATGCTGACGTCGGTCGTCATACCCGGCGGATCGGCTGCTGTCTCGGCCACCGCCGCTGCCCCGGCGGGGACACCGGGCCCGGCGGCGGATCGCGGCTCGGCCCTGATGGCCGCCCGTGCGGCGCCCTGCCGCTGTTGCCTGACCCGTTGTGCGGCAGGGCCGGCTGGCCGGGCCTGCATCGCCTGACCCGGCGGCACCGTTCTGCTCGGCGGCACCGTTCTGCTCGGCGGCACCGTCGGGCTCGGCCGCACCATCCGGGTACCGCGACCCGCCCGATTGCCGCGGTCGACCGGAGTGCCGTTACCCGCCAGAGTCACCGGGTCAGGCCGCAACGAGCGGCTGGGCCGCGCAGCCGATCCCGACGCCACAGCCGCGCCAGCTGGCTTGCCTCGACCCGCCCCAGCTGGTGGCGTCGCATTGCGGGCTACCCGCCGGTGGCTGCCCGGCTGCCCCGGAGAGGTGCGCGATCTGTTCGCCGTACCGCGCGATGGCATGCCGACAACGGGCCGCGACCGGGTGCCCGGCGCGGACGCTGTTCCTGCTGCGGCCGCATTCCTGCCGGAGGCAGTAGACCCGGGCCAACTGACCTCAGGCCAACGCCGCAGCGCACGCCGCAACAATTCCAGTAACCGCCGCATAACGTCGCTCCAGGCACGAGGTCAGGTCGCCAGGTTACGACGGTTTGCCGCCGCGCGTCAGGGTCAGCACGGTACTGGCGGGATTGATGCTGGTCATAGGGCAGCCCAGACGGCGAAAATCGGCCACGAGCACTCCGGGTCAGCAGCTAGGCTGCGTCCATGTTGCTGGTTTCTGCCATCTTTGCCCTGCTTACGTTTGGTTTCGTGCTACCGTGCGCGCTGGACGTCGCCATGACTCCCCGGCACCACTTCGACTTGCCCTCCAAGCAGACGTGGCTCGTAGTGGTCGTGGCTTTCTGGGCGTTCGGCGCCACGGCCTGGCTCCTGGTAGGTCGGCGAGAGGCCCGGATGCGAGCCTCCTGGTACGACGTGACCGGAAGCTGGATGCCGCAGCGTGCGCCCGGATCGACCTATCTGGGAGGCCAGGCACTGGGCTCGGCTTCTCCATTCGGCCTTGCCAGGCGCGGCCAGGCAGCCATGACGCCGACGCGCTTCATCGCACCTGACGACAACCCTGAGTTCCTGGTCGAGCTCGAACGCAAGATCAGGGAGCGGCGCGGGGACGCCTAGCAACTCCGGCTGCCGGCTGCCGGCTGCCGGCGGTCAGCCAATCCCTGCGTAGGAGTGCAGCCCGGTGACCCACAGGTTCACGCCGACCAGATTGAACATCAGGCAGGCAAATCCGAACAGCTGAATGAGCGCGGCCCGCCGACCGCGCCAGCCCGCGGTCGCCCGCGCGTGCAAGAACGCCGCGTACACCAGCCAGGTGATGAAGGACCACGTCTCTTTCGGGTCCCAGCCCCAGTACCTGCCCCACGCATGATCCGCCCAGATCGCGCCCGCGATGACGGCGAACGTCCACGCCGGGAACGCGAACAGGATCGAGCGGTAAGCCAGCCGGTCGAGCGTCGCTGACCCGGGGAGCTGAGCGAGGATTCCGGCCGCCTTCGACACCTCTCCCGCTGCCACTTTCTGCTCGTACCCCGCCGTGAGCAAGTACAGGACAGTGACCACGGCACCGAAGATGTACATCCCGATGGCGATGATCATCGCTGTCACGTGGATGGCGATCCAGTACGACTGAAGCGCGGGCACCAGCTGGCCGGCGGGCGTGTAGATGACGACCACATCGACGGCCAGCGCCACGACCACGGGGAGCAGGACGAACAGCCCCATGAAGTAGGCACGGAACCGCACCGCCGCGGCGACCAGCACGAGCACGGCCGCGCAGGTGATCGCGGCGATGAACTCGTACATGTTGCCCCAGGGGATGCGGTGCTCGGCCAGGCCCCTGGTCGTGATGGCAACGACCTGCACGGCCAGCCCAAGGCACGTCAGCACGAACGCGCCGCGCAGCCAGGTGCCGGTGGGCCAGGGTGACTGGACGGCCTGGCTGGTCCCGCCAGAGCCTGCTGTCCCGGCTCCGCTGAGGTCTGCGAGCTGGGACAGGTCAGCGGGGTCGGCAGGGAACGAGTGCCCGGCCAGATCGGCACCGCTCGCGGCTCCCACGAGCGCGCCGGCCGCTACCTGCTCAGGCGCTGTCGCCGCGACGACGCCAGCCGTCCCGCGCCTGCCGAAGGCGAAGTCGAACGCGTAGCAGACCATAGCTACCGCGTAGATCACGATGGCAGTTACCAGCGCTACGTTGCTGAGCTGGGCCAGTCCTGTATTGGGCACTGGAACTCACTCTCCCTTTCTGGCCATGGCTACATCCTCGCCGCCAGGTTCCTCGACCGGGTCGCCAGGCCGCGCGCCTGCCGCCGTGCCCGCGACCAGGCTAGCGGGCTGCCGGCGAGCTTCCGCGGCCGCGCTGCCGCCGACCGCCTTTCTGATCTCGCCGGCAAGTTCCGCGAACTCGGCCTCGAAGCCACCAGCCGCATCCGACCTCGTGAGTCCGCCCAGTTCGACCACCGTGCCGCCGTCCGGTGCCGCGCCGACCCGGACGAACATCCGGCGTCGCCGCACCAGGAACGACAAGATCAGCCCGGCCAGCGCTGCCAGCGCTGAAATCAAGGCGGGAAGTTGGCCAGGGTCGTAGGTGATCGCCAGGCTTGCCCACTGCCGGTAGCCGACGAATGTCAGTTTTCCCAGCCCGTGCGGCAGCGTGATGGACTGCCCGGGAGCCAGCGGGGCCGGACTGACGGGCATCCGGTGCATATGGCGAGTGTCCAGGTCGTAGACGGACTGCGGCTGACCGCTGTTCAGCCCGAGGTCGCCCGCATAGGAGACCAGGCTGACTCGCGGGAACACGGCCGCGGGGAACGCCGAAGCGAGTCGACCGCCGACATCGACCGCGGTGGGCAGGAAGACTCCGGCGAATCCCAGTTGCTGCGGGCTCGCATCCGGAACCTTGACTACCCCGGCCGAGGTAAGCCCGGACTGCTCCACCGGGATGAACGGCACCGCCTGGTCGAACACGAGGTGGCCGGTCCCGTCGGTGACCTTGAATACCGGGGCGTAGCCATGGCCGATCAGGAAGACCTGCACACCGTCCACATTCAGCGGATGATTGACCCGTAGATCGTAGCTACGGGCCGGGCCGCCGACCTGCGCGGTGTAACGCAGCGCCGCGCTGAACCAGGACGGCTGGCCGCGCTCGGGTCCGGACTGGACGTAGCTCGCGGTGAAGCGCCTCAGGGTCACGCTGAACGGCTGCAGGTCGGTAGCCGCGACCAGCCGGCCCGGACGAAAGACATCGAGCGCTGTCGGCGTATTGGCGAACGAGTCACCTTCGACGAGCAGCCTGTTGGCCTTGTACCCGAACAGCCCGCCGAGCGCGACCGAGGCGAGCAAGCCAAGCAGCGCCACGTGGAACAGCAGGTTGCCGACCTCGTGCAGGTAGCCCTTCTCCGCGGACACCCAGCCGTCCCCGGTGCGCAGCCGGAACCGCCTGCGGGCGAACACGCCGGCCGCCGACTCAAGCGCCTGGCCCGGCCCGGCGGTCGTGCGGACCGCCGCCGAGTACGGCAGCCGGCCCAGATGGCGGGGCGTCGCGGGCGGTGCCTGCCGCGCCGACTTGGCCAGCCGGAGCGCCCGGGGCAGCACGCAGCCGGCCAGCGAGGTGAAGAGCAGCAGGTAGATAGCGGCGAACCAGGGCGCTCCGAAGACGTCGAAACCCGAGAACTTGGCCAGGACCGGAGCGAGCGCCGGATGCTGCGCGTAGTACCGGCTCACCGCGGCCGGGTCGATGCCCTGCTGCGGCAGCACCGAGCCGGGAATGCTGGCAAGCGCCAGCAGGAAAAGCAGCACGAGCGCGGTGCGCATCGAGGTCAGCTGGCGCCAGCCCCAGCGGAGCCAGGCGATCACTCCGAACTTGCCGCTAGCGGCGGCGGACCGGGCATCGCGCGTTCCGCCGCCCTGGCCCTCGTCAGGCACCCCGCCTTGGCTGCCCTGACTCTGTACCGACGCGGTCACGACTTGCCGGCCAGGACCTGGGCGATCAGGGCACGCAGTCCTGAATACGACACCTCACCGACGACCCTGGCCGCGATGCGCCCGCTGCGGTCGATCAGCAACGTACTCGGAATGGCGTCCGGCGGCACCGTGCTGTGGAACGCCAGCGCCACCTGCTCGCCTTGATCGTTCACGCTCGGATAGCTGATGCCAAACGTCCGCTCGAAGGCCTGCGCCGCGATCACGGAGTCGTGCACATCGTCACCGACAAAGCTGACCTGGTCGCTGCCGAAGTGCTGGGAGAGCGCCGCGAGGGCCGGGGCTTCGCTGCGGCACGGAGCACACCATGACCCCCAGAAGTTGAGCACCACGACCCGTCCCCGGTACCCGGCCAGGCTGAAATGCTGGCCGGTCAGCGTTTCGCCGCCAACTTCCGGGGCCGCGGGCCGGGAGCCAGCGGCGTAGAACGTGCTGCTATAGCTGCCGCTTACGAAACTCTGGCCATCACTCACCGGGGTGTCCTGCCCGATCGCACCGCCGGAGCAGGACGTGACCCCGAGCACAGCGGCGGCTAGGAGTGCCGCCCGGCCGGCGCTGGCCAGCCACGCGGTACGAGAAGCGGAACTCTTCACGCGGGTCACGAGGTGATCTCCTACACACAGTAGTACCGCAGCCTATTGTGCCCGATGCCGTTCGATGCGCCGTCGCCGGCCGGCCGGCAGTCGCTCAGGCACTCATTCCCGCTATGCGCCGGCTACCCGGGATCCCGCCGAGCCAGCAGGCTCTGCGTAGCTGACCGAGGTCAGCTGGTCCCCGACGTAGGCGAGGCTGGTCACGCTGCCGAGCGCGCACTGCCGGCGGCGCGGGTCGTGCCACAGCGCCCGCCCCTCGACGGAGCGGCGTGAGACCCAGATCGGCAGTTGATGGCTGACACAGACCGCCTCGTGGCCGCGCGCGACCCGCGCGGCATCCGCGGCGGCCGCCAGCACTCGTGCCGCCACCTCTCGATAGGGCTCGCCCCAGGACGGCCGGAACGGGTTGCGCAGCTGGATCCAGTGCCGAGGCGAGCGCAGCGAGCCGTCGCCGACCGCGACTCGAAGGCCCTCGAAGTGGTTCCACGGCTCGATCAGCCGCTCGTCTACCTCGGTCGGCAGGCCCAGCTGCGCCGCAATCGGCTCGGCTGTCTCCAGCGCGCGGTCGAGCGGCGACGACCGCAGCACCTTGATGTCCCGGTCGGCCATGAAGTCCGCGACCGCCTTCGCCATCATCCGGCCGTCCTCGGACAGGCGAAACCCCGGAATCCGGCCGTAGAGAATGCCGCCGGGATTCGCGACCTCCCCGTGCCGCACCAGGTGGACAACGGTGGTGACAGCCTCGCTGGCCGACCCGACGGCGCCGCTGGGATCTGTTGCTTCAGTCATGGCGCGGCCAGCCTACCTGCCCGGACGGGCAGGCTCTCCCGCTTACCTCACTTGCCCGATCGATCACGTTAAAATTCGCAGAACCTCCCACTCCTCAGCTTCAGCAGGTAGCCAGCGTGAGTACTTCTGCCATCGCACTCATTCTGGCCGCGGCGATCATGCACGCGAGTTGGAACTTCTTCTGCAAGCAGGCCGCCGCCGCGGGCGCTGTCTACTTCGTCTGGCTCTTCGGCGCCTGGGCGACCGTCCTGTACGCCCCGGTGGTGCTGGTCACCGCGGTGCTGGGGCGACCGCACCTGACCGGCATTAACTGGGCTTTCCTCGCCGGGACCGGAATCGTGCATTCCGGCTACTTCATGTTCTTGCAGCAGGGATACCGGCTCGGCGACCTGTCCGTTGCCTATCCGATCGGCCGGGGCACCGGCGCGATGCTCGCCACTGTCGCCGGAATCGTCCTGCTTGGCGAGCGGCCGGCGCCGGTCGCCATCGCGGGGATCATCGCGATCCTGGCCGGCGTCGTGCTGATCGGTTACCCGCACGGAAAGCAGCGCGCTAGCGCCGGAGCGCTAGCCTTCGCCCTTGCCACCGGCGCACTCGTCGCGTGCTATACGGTCTGGGATAAGTACGCCGTCGCGAACCTGCATACCGAGCCGGTCTTCCAGGGCTATGCGGGGTTCTCCATCATGACCATGGTGATCACGCCGTTCGTACTCCGCGACCGGGCCAGGCTCGGCGAAGTCTGGCGAGCGTCACGACCGCAGGTCCTCGGCGCGGCGGTGCTGTCGCCGCTGACCTACTTCCTCATCCTGGTCGCGCTGAGCTTCACCGCGGTCAGCACGGTGGCGCCCGCGCGGGAGATCAGCGTCCTGTTCGGCGTCCTGATCGGCCGGCAGCTACTCGGTGAAGGCGGCGTGGTTCGGCGACTGATCGCCGGGGCCGCGATCGTAGCGGGCATCATCGCCGTCGCCGTCGGCTAGCGGCGGCGCCCCTTTAACCGCGCCCCTGACTGTGCCGCTGCCGCTCAGCCCAGCGCGGCGGCGGCCGCGACGGCCGCGGGCGGGAGCGCCGCTGCGATCCTGGCGATTGCCCTGTCGTCATGGGCGGCCGACACGAACCACGCCTCGTACGGCGAGGGCGGCAGGTAGACACCGCGGTCTAGCATCGCGTGGAAGAAGGCCGCGTAAGCCGGGCCAGACTGCGCGCGAGCCTGCGCGAAATCGCGCACCGGCTCGGTTACCCCGAGGAAGAACGAGAACAGGCTGCCCGCTTCCTGCAGCCGGAAGGGGACGCCGGCCTCCCGCAGCGCGGTGCTCGCCAGCTCGGCGATAGCCGCCGCGGCCTCGTCCGTCCGCTTGTACACCTGCGCCGTGCACTCGCGCAAGGTGGCGAGTCCGGCGGCCGTGGCCAGCGGATTACCCGAGAGCGTGCCGGCCTGGTAGACCGGACCAGACGGCGCCATCAGGTCCATGATCTCAGCCCGCCCGCCAAACGCCGCCGCGGGCAGCCCGCCGCCCATGACCTTGCCGAACGTCATCAGGTCGCCAGCCACACCTTCGCGCCCGTACCAGCCAGAGGCGGTGACCCGGAAACCGGTAAGCACCTCGTCCATGATCAGCAGCGCACCGTGCTCGGCGCAGAGCGCGGCGAGCAACTCGTTGAACCCCGCCGCAGGCGGCACGATCCCCATGTTCGCCGGGCAGGCTTCGGTGATGACGCAGGCGATGTCCGCACCGTTCTCGGCGAAGGCCTGCCGCACCGCCTCGGTGTCGTTGTACGGCAGCACGATGGTGTCCGCGGTCACCGTGCCATTCACCCCTGGCGAATCGGGCAGCCCGAAGGTGGCCACGCCCGATCCCGCGGCAGCCAGCAAGGCATCGACGTGACCGTGGTAACAGCCGGCGAACTTCACCACCAGCCGCCGGCCTGTGTAGCCGCGGGCCAGCCGCAGCGCGGACATCGTCGCCTCGGTCCCCGAGCTCACCAGCCGAACCTTTTCCACCGGCGTCCGCGAGACGATCTCCTCGGCGAGTTCGACCTCACCCAGCGTGGCGGTACCGAACGAGGTCCCCTTGCCGATAGCCTCGGCCAGCGCGCTGGTCACGGCCGGGTGGGCATGCCCGAGGATCATCGGTCCCCACGAGCAGACCAGGTCGACGTATTCCTGGCCGGCTACGTCACGCAGGTACGGGCCGCTGCCCGAGGCCATGAACACCGGCGTACCGCCCACCGCGCCGAACGCCCGGACCGGCGAGTTCACCCCGCCCGGCAGCACCGCGCAGGCTCGCGCGTACAGGTCGGCATCGGACCAGCGCCGGTCCCCGGTGATATCCGCAGTCATTGAGCGATCTCCTCGCACGCGTCGGCCAGCACTTCCAGCAGTCGCAGCGCGTCAGGCAGCGGCTGCGAGCTGGGCTCGATCAGCCACCGAGCCGTCATCCCGTTGCTCAACCGCGACGGCGGTGCGACCACGTAACTGTCCCTGCAATGCCAACGCAGTCCCGTCACCGCGGGAAGCACTTCAGGCACGCAGTCTAGATGGCAAGACCACCACTCGTCGTCGTCGGCCAGTGCCGCTCTCGTCGCGACAAAGAACAAGGCCCGGCCCTGGGCGCTGAGCGCCACCGGACCGGGCCTCGTCCCTGACCGTTCCCACCGCCTCAGTGCCCGCAGTCCCGCCGTTACGGGTACGTCAAGCACGTCGAAGAATCTGCCAGTGACGAGCAGGACACTGGCCTGCGGCCGCTCGCTCCACCAGTGCGCGATGACGACCCGGTCCGTGGTCGCCTGGATCTTCCAGGCCGGCGAGAGCGGATGCGCACCAGGAGCCGGACAGCCGATCCGATCGCACGAGCAGGCCCGGCCGGTACCGGTCTGCTGCGACTGGCGGTCCCGAGGCTGAGCGCCAGCGCAGACCGGCCAGCCGAGCGCCGCATAGCGCGCCGCGGCGTGGGCCAGTCGCTCGTTGATCCTGCGGCGCCTGGACCGCAGCACCGCCTCGACCATCAGCTGGCCTCCCGCCTGGCACGCGTCCGACGCTCCGCTAACTCTGCCGACCAGATCACTGATCCAGCCGCCTCCCCCGGGTCCGCACGCTGAACGGCGGAATGTTGCCGGGCATCCCAAGACGATATCGTGTCCCGCCTCGGCGATGACCGGCCCTGCCGCGGTTCGGCGCAGCCTCCCGCTAACGGAGCCTGCTGGCCACCTCGGTGGCCCAGTAGGTCAAGATGATGCCTGCACCGGCCCGCTTGATCGCGGTCAGCGTCTCGGTGATGACCCTGTCCCGGTCCAGCCACCCATGTGCCGCCGCGGCCTCCACCATCGAGTACTCGCCACTGACCTGGTACGCCGCGACTGGCAGCTGCACGGACCTGGCCACCAGGCTGATGATGTCCAGGTAGGCGAGGGCCGGCTTGACCATGACCAGGTCAGCGCCCTCGCTGACGTCGAGCATCACCTCACGCAGCGCTTCTGCCGGGTTGCCGTGATCTTGCTGGTAAGACGCCCTGTCGCCGAACTGGGGCGCGCACTCGGCGGCGTCCCTGAACGGACCGTAGAAGGCCGACGCGTACTTCGCCGCGTACGCGCAGATGGCCACGTCAGCAAAACCGCCGCCGTCGAGCGCCGCGCGGATCGCCGCCACCTGACCGTCCATCATGCCGCTCGGCGCGACGACGTGCGCACCCGCGCGAGCCTGAGCCAGCGCGATCGCCGCGTACCGCTCCAGCGTGGCATCGTTGTCCACCTCGCCAGCCGGGGTCAGGACGCCGCAGTGCCCGTGGTCGGTGTACTCGTCCAGGCACAGATCCGCCATCAGGACAGTCCGCGCGCCGACGTCGGCGGCTAGATCCGCCAGCGCGAGCTGCACGATTCCCGTCTCGCTGTCCGCGGCCGATCCGCGCGGGTCCTTCTGGGCCGGGACGCCGAAAAGTATCAGGCCGCCGACTCCGGCTTCGACCGCCTCGGCGGCCGCCTTGCGCAAGCTCTCCCTGGTGTGCTGCCAGACACCCGGCATCGAGGTGACCGGCTGCGGCTCGCTGATCCCTTCTTTGACGAAGAACGGCTGCACCAGGTCAGCGGGCCGCAGGCTGGTCGCAGCGACCAGCCTGCGCATCGCGGCTGTCCTGCGCAGCCTGCGCGGACGTGCGACGGGAAACTCCGCGGCCATGATCACTCTCCCAGCGACTCGCTACCTGATCCGGCGGCGCGCTCCGCGGCGCCGCTCGCTCGGGCGCCGGACCGGCTCGCCCGCCTGGACGGCGGCGTCCCGGATCGAGGCGCCGTGCCTGGCCAGCGCCTCCACCAGCGCGGACGCCGACGGCTTCGCCGCGACGACGTCCACGCGAAGGCCAAATTCCGCGGCCGTCTTCGCGGTCTCCGGCCCGATGACCGCGATCACCGTCACCGAATGCGGCTTTCCCGCGATACCGATCAGGTTCCTGACCGTCGAAGAGGACGTGAAGAGCACCGCGTCGAATCCGCCGCCCTTGATGGCCTCCCTGATCGGCGCGGGCGGCGGCGCCGCTCGGACCGTACGGTACGCGGTGATGTCTTCGGCCTCCCAGCCCAGTCCGGTCAGCCGGGCCACCAGCCCCTCGGTGGCGATATCGGCGCGCGGCAGCAGTACCCGGTTGATCGGGTCCAGCAGGTCGTCGTAGGCCGGCCAGCAGCTAGCCAGCCCCTCGGCTGACTGCTCACCTTCGGGCATCAGGTCTGGTGCGATCCCGAAGGCCCGGAGCGCCGCCGCGGTCTGCTCGCCCACCGCGGCGACCTTCACTCCGGCGAACGCCCTGGCATCGAGGCCGTACTCTTCGAACTTCTCCCTGATAGCCCTGACCGCGTTCGCCGAGGTGAACGCCACCCACTGGTACCGGCCGGTCACCAGGCCACGGACCGCCCGCTCCATCTGCTGCGGGGTACGCGGCGGCTCGACGGCGATCGTGGGAACCTGCTCGGGCACCGCACCGTGAGCCCGCAACTGGTCGCAGACGCCAGCCGCCTGCTCTTTGGTCCTGGGCACCAGGACCCGCCAGCCGAACAGCGGCCTGGTCTCGAACCAGGAGAGCGCGCGTTGCTGCCTGA
Source organism: Streptosporangiaceae bacterium (assembly GCA_035533915.1). Classification (GTDB taxonomy): domain Bacteria; phylum Actinomycetota; class Actinomycetes; order Streptosporangiales; family Streptosporangiaceae; genus Chersky-822. The sequence continues at coordinate 19,219 of DATLSX010000152.1, read as the reverse complement.
CGCCCTCGCCGACCACAGCGACGGCACGGCCGTGCGCGGTGAGCAGGCTGACGCCGGCCGCCTTCAGGTCAGCGGTCACCGTGCCCAGCGTGCTGACGACCGTCTGCTGATCGGTAGTCGTGCCGTTCCAGGTAATGGCGAACGGAGTCGAATCCGGCCAGCCCGCCGCGATCAGCATCTTGGCGATATCGCCCACGCCCGTCTCGGCACCGAGGATCACCAGCGTGCCCTGGGCCGCCGACGTCCGGCTGACCTCGGCGGCGTGGATGATCCGTACGTCGCCGGTGACGTCCTGGGTCAGCGGGATGCCGGCATAGGCAGGCACGGCCGTCGCCGCGGACAGCCCCGGCACGATCTCGAACGGGATCTTGGCCTTGGCGCAGCTCGCGGCATCCGCCGCGGCGTTGCAGAACAGGAACGGATCACCGCTGAAGAGCCGCAGCACGAGCTGTCCTGACCTGGCAGCCTTCACGAGCATCCTGGGATCGGTGTCCAGGTTCGCCGAGTCGATGATCGTGGCGTCGGCGCGCAGCAAGTGCGCTATCCGCTCGCTGACCCACGGAGCCGCGACGACGAGGTCGGCCTGCCAGAGAAGTGCCGCAGCACGCAGGGTCAGCAGACCCTCGTCACCCGGCCCGACACCGACGAGCGCGACCATCCCGCCGCCGCCGTCCAGTTCGTCGTCTCCCGCCTTCTTCGTCGCGGGCGTCGAATTCACTTCGCATCGTCCCCGTTGCTGAGGTGTCCATCGGACACGCCGGTATATCTTCCCGCACCACGCCCGAGCAGGTCGGCCGCTACCGCCCGGCCGAGCCGCTCGGCCTCGTCTAGCGCACCGCCAGCACTCGCGCGCAGTGCATCTCCCCCGTCCGCGGCCACGACAACCGCGTCCAGCCGCAATGCATCCGTCCCGGCAGCATACGCGCCGACCGGTGCCGCGCAGCCCGCCTGCAGCGCCGACAGCACGGCGCGTTCGGCCACGGTGGCCAGCCGGCTTGCCCGGTCATCGATGCCGCTGAGCAACTCGATGACGTCCGGGCGGCTGGCCAGGCACTCCGCGGCGAGGGCGCCCTGGCCGGGCGCTGGCAGCATTTCCTCGGGGTCGAACACCTGGGTGACTACTTCGAGACGGCCGATCCTGGCCAGGCCGGCGTAGGCGAGTACCACGGCGTCGAGCTCACCCGCATCGACTTTGGCCAGCCGGGTCCCCGCGTTGCCGCGAGCCGGGACAGGCCGCAGATCAGGCCTGAGCATCAGGAGCTGTGCGGCACGGCGCGGCGATCCGGTGCCGATCCTGGCCGCTGGCGGCAGGTCGGCTAGTTTCGCGCCGTTCCGCGCGGCCAGGGCATCCCTGGGATCGTCTCTGCCCGGTACCGCGGCGATCACGATCGCGGCGGGCTGCTGGGTCGGCAGGTCCTTGAGCGAGTGTACGGCGAAGTCGATGTCGCCGGCCAGCAGGCGCTCGCGCAGGGCGCTGACGAAAACGCCGGTGCCGCCGATCTGGGTGAGCTGCGCCTTGCTTACATCGCCGAAGGTCGAGGTCCCGACGATCTCCACGCGGCGCCCGGTCCTGGCCGTGAGCAGCTGCGCGACCTGGGTGGACTGGGCGATGGCCATCGGGCTCCGCCTGGTCCCTAGCCGCAGTGGCATGCCGTTCACTCTCCAGCCTCCCGTGCCGGCCAGGCCAGCATGTCGTCGTCCGGTCGCCCGACCGACTGAACCGCCTCAGGGTCGAGTTCGAAGAGCACCCGCAAGGCTGTCTCGTAGGACTCGGCCCCTGGCGATCCGGCCAGTTCCTTCACCCTGACGGTCGGTCCGTGCAGCAGCTTGTCGGTAATCCTGCCCATCGACAGAGCGATCTCCTGGCGGGCACTGGCATCGAGGTCTCCCAGCCTTCGTTCCAGCCTGGCCAGCTCAGCTTCGACCACCGTCGCGGCCTTCGCGCGCAGCGCGATCACGGTAGGCAGCACGCTCACCGCCCGGCCGGCCTGCAGGTAGGCGGTGAGTTCCTGTGCCACGATCCGCCGCACCGCCGCCACGTCGACGTCACCGGCCAGCCCGACCGGCTGCGGCTGGCTTCCTTGCTCCGCGCTGGCCGCTTTGCCGATCGCTGCCATGTCGATGAGCTGCACGCCAGGAAGATCCGCCACCGCTGGCTCGACATCCCGCGGCAGCGCGAGATCGAGCAGCACGAGCTGATCGTGCCCGGCGCGCGACCGAGCCTGAACGACGATCTCCTCGGTGACCACGTGACCCGCCGCTCCGGTACAGGCGATGACGAGATCGGCGGCCGCGATCCCGGCCGGCAGCTCAGCCAGGCTGATCGTCGCCGCGCCGTACCTGTCCCCCAGCCGGTCGGCGTGACCGCGAGTCCGGTTCGCGATGACCACGCGGTCGGCGCGCAGGCGCACCGCGGTGGCGACGGCGAGCGAGCTCATCGAGCCGGCCCCGATGACCAGCACCCGCAGCCCGGCCAGCGTGACCATACCGTCGGCGGTTCGGTCGTGCAGCGCGGCCGCGAGGTCCAGGCCCCTGGTGACCAGGCTCTGTCCGGCGCTGTCGATACCCGTCTCGGCGTGCGCCCGCTTTCCGGCCCGCAGCGCCAGCCTGCTCAGATCGGATAGCTCCCGGCTCAGCGTCCCGTGCTGGCGCGCCAGCCTGACCGCCTGCCGTACCTGGCCGAGTATCTGGCTCTCACCGACCACCATGGACTCGAGCCCGCAGGCGACCGCGAGCAGATGCTGCACCGCGCGGTCTTCGTAGTGGACGTACGCGGAGCCGGCCAGTTCGTTGAGCGGCAGGCCGGAATGCCTCGCGAGAAGTTCGCAGATGGCCGCGACGCCGCCGTGGAACTTGTCTACCTCAGCGTAGATCTCCACCCGGTTACAGGTACTCAGCACGAGCGAGCCAGCCACGTTCTCCGACGTGTGCACGTCCTTCAGCAGCTTCGCCTGAGCATCGCCGGACACCACGACACGCTCGAGCGTCACCACCGGCGCACTCGAGTGGCTAAGGCCAACGACAAGAACGCTCATGTTCCGACTGCCTCCGCGGCCACTGGGTCGTCACCGTCCAACGGCAGGCCTCTTCCCGTACTGCTCGCCAGATCTCCCCTTCGGTGCGCGTCGAGCGACCTGACATCCCTGTCGCCGCAGTGCGGGACCCGGAACTCGGACTTGCGCTGAGCGTGGAAGGCGAGGATCTGCAATTCGATCGACAGATCGACTTTACGCACATCCACGCCGTCAGGCACGTTCAGAACCACCGGAGCGAAGTTCAAGATGCTGGTCACGCCCGCCGTGACGAGCCGGTCACAGATGTCCTGGGCGGCGACGGCAGGCGCGGTGATCGCCCCGATCATGACGCCGTACCTGACGACCACGCGTTCCATCTCGTCCGCGCCGTAGACCCGGTGGCCGGCGATGACGGTACCGACGACGAGCGGATCCGAGTCGAGCATGGCGGCCACCCGGAATCCCCGCGAGGCGAACCCGCCGTAGTTGGCGAGCGCCCGGCCCAGGTTTCCCGCCCCGACGATGACCACGGGCCAGTCCTGCGTCAGGCCAAGCTCGCGCGAGATCTGGTAGATGAGGTAGCCGACGTCGTAGCCGACGCCTCGCGTCCCGTACGAGCCCAGGTGCGAAAGGTCCTTACGCAGCTTGGCCGAGTTCACGCCGGACGCAGCCGCAAGTTCCTCGCTCGACACCGAGGCGATATCTCGGTCAGCTAGCGCGTACAAGGCTCTCAGATACAGCGGCAGGCGAGCGATAGTCGCTTCCGGTATGCCTTGCATGCCCTTGTCTGACGCGGTTCGGCGGGACATACGCCGGCAACTCCTGGGGGGACGGGCGCGGCGGGCGGGTGCTTCCGGTTGCCCGCGCACAGTTCTCGTTCAACAAGGTACGCCCTTGTGAACGTTTGCACAAAGTCCGTGCTTCCGCCGGGTACGCGGTAGTCCCGCCCGGCCTCGTCCGCCGGCAGTCATCCGCCGCCTTGTCAGCCGCTATCCGCCGCCGAGCGCACGGCGCAGCCGCCCCTCCTCAACACGCCAGAAGTCGTGCTGAACACCGTCGATCAGGGTGACCGGGATCATCTCTCCGTAGTCGCGCAGATCCTGCTCCGACGCGGTGATATCGCGTTCGGTCCACGGCACGCCGAGCTCGCCAGCGACCCGCTCGATCACCTGTCGCGCCTCCGCACACAAATGGCACCCTGGCCTGGAGAGCAGCGTGATGAAGTGTCCCTGCGCCTGCTCCGGGCTGGTCACTGGTACCGCGGCTCCTCACCGCGAATGTCGGCCCAGCCAGACCCGCCGCCCCGGTGCGGCCGACCGTATCCCGGCCCGTCGAAATCGGCAGCCGAAGTTCCCGGCCGGCTCGGCTCACCGGGCGGCGGTTCGTAGGGCGCCGACCGCGGCCGGCTGGCATTCGGCGGCGGCGGCGCACTCGGCCGCGGCGACCGCGTGACGCCGGTCAGGTCGATACCGGACTCGCTGAGGATGTCGGAGATCGCGGAGTAAGACGGGAGCGGCGAGACCTTCGCCTGCTGGAGGCCCAGCTCGATCACATTGGTTGCCAGGACGAACGGGCGGCGCTCGGACTCGTACCGCCGGACATAGGGCTGGCGCAGGTGCTCGTCATGAGCGGCCCGGTCCCGGTAGACCTCGTAGAGAATCCGCTGCATGGGCGCCGTCGGCACGGCATGCACTATATAGACCAAAGTATCCGGTTCGTTCGACCGTACCTTCGCGACGACCCGCTCCGTCAGCCGGTCGAAGTCATCGACGCGCTCTTCGATCAGCGTGTAGATCGCGATCTGGCCGAACAACTGCGCAGGCGACTCAGCCGCACGCGGCGAGCGGTAATCGCCGCGATCGGCGAGCGCGCCAGGCTTGCCAGGCTCTGGGTACCGGTCAAGCTCACCGGGCCGCACAGGCTCTGGGTGCCGGTCGAACTGACCGGGCCTGCCGGGCTCACCGTATCCCGCATCGGGTGGCTGCTCCGCCGGGTCTGCCGCCAGCGCCGCCAGGGCCGGGTAATGCAACTCCGCGTCCGGATCGCCGTAGCGATTTCCTGCGGCCCTGGCCCGGCCCAGGTCATAGTCAGGGTCGTCACCGAAATCCGCACGGCGGTCATGGCCGGGATCGAAACCGCCGTACTGACCACGGCCGCGGTCGTCCGACCGGATATCGCCGAATTCGCCGGTCTCGTAGCCCGGGTATGCACCCGTATCGTCCCGCCAGTCCGTGTCACCGTGCCGATCACTGCGGGCACCCGGCCCAGGCGCGACCACGCCGAGGCGTTCGGCCATCGTTGCCGCGGACCAGGTCAGTCCCGCCGCGAGCAGGCAGCCGATCGCGAACCCGTCCTTCGCCGGCAGCGGCAACGCGAAGCCGGCCTTCGCCGCGGTCCAGGACAGGCCGGGCAGCACTACCGCCATCGCCGCGACCGAGGCCGCCACGAGCGGCCGCACCGCGTCTCTCGACGCACGGTCACGCGACGACCTGGAGAGCGCGACGATCAGGGTCACCATGGCGGTGACGAAGGTGAAGACCGCGATGAAGCCGATCAGCGCCAGCGGTACCAGGTTGTAGAGCAATGCCGGGTCGGGCCACGCGTTCGTGAAGGTCATCGTCTGCAGCGGGTCGGTGCTTGCGACCACCACGGCGACGGCGAAGATGGCCGACACCGCCAGCCGCATCGCGAACCTGGCGGGCACGCCGCGGCCCGCGATCTCCACCAGAACAAGGCTCAGGAGCAGCGGCGCGAGCACTTGCGCGCCGAGTTCCATGGCACGGAAGATCAAGCCGCTGTACTGGGACAGGTCGCCCAGCGTGGCGGCGCCAAGGCCGACCGCGAGACCGAAGAGCGCCATCGCGGACAAGACCAGATAGAGGCGCGACGCCCGTGCGGATCGTGCGGTCACGACGCCGGTGCCCACAGCTGCGACCACGGCGCCGAGCGCGAAGACGATGAGAGACATCCCTGCCTATAGTGCCGGACGCTCGCCGATGATGCGAACCCCGCTGACCAGCTGACCGGCGGCCCTACCGAGGCGAGGTCCGCTCCAGGTGACCTAGCGTACCCACTACGCTCGATAAGCGTGACGCAGCTACCAGGACTACCTGACGCGGCAGCGGCTACGGGGGCGACGACGACCGGTGCGGCAGCCGCTGAGGCAGTGCCCGCGGGGCGGACGGCGGTGGCCGGTGCCGCCGCCGCGGCGGCGGCGGCGGTGCAGCATCCGCCGGTCGTGCCCGACCCGCACGCTGGCGCATTCTTCGACGTGGACAACACGCTGATGCGCGGCGCGTCGATCTACTACTTCGCCAGGGGGCTGGCGGCGCGGAAGATGTTCGGGCCGCGCGACATGGCGAAGATGATCGCGGGCCAGCTCCTGTTCCGGATGCGCGGCTCGGAGAACACGGACCACATCGATGCGGCAAGGGAGGCCGCCCTGGCGTTCGTCGCCGGCCACTACGTCAGCGACATCGCGGCTCTCGGCGAGGAGATCTACGACGACACGATGGCCGACCGGGTCTGGGAAGGCGCGAGGGAACTCACGCAGTCGCATATCCAGGCCGGACAGCGCGTGTGGCTCGTCACAGCGACGCCTGTGGAGCTCGCGGAGATCCTCGCCAGAAGGCTCGGGCTTACCGGTGCACTCGGCACCGTCGCGGAGACGTCGGACGGCGTCTACACGGGCCGGCTCGTCGGCGGTTTGCTGCACGGGCAGGCGAAGGCGGCCGCGCTCCTGGCCCTGGCCGCACGTGAGGATCTCGACCTGTCCCAGTGCAGCGCCTACAGCGATTCGATCAACGACCTGCCGATGCTGGAACTGGTCGGCCATCCGAACGTGGTCAACCCCGATGCCCAGCTGCGAGCGCTGGCGCGGCAACATAGCTGGCCGATCCATGACTTCAGGAAGGGACGCCGGGCGACGATCATCGCGCTGCCGCTGGCCGCGGGCGCGGGCGTCATCGCCGGCGGGCTCGCCGCAGGCATCGCCGTCAAGCGCCACCGCGCCGCCGGCTAGCCGCCGAACGCAGGACCGCGTTCGGCAAGCATCTCGCCCAGCTTTCCCGCGATGGCGTCCTTCACCTTTCCGGCCAGCTCCGTGATCACGTCCTGGTCGTCGCACTGGTCTGGCGCAAAGCCGTCGGTCGGCATCGGATCGCAGAACTCGATCATCCAGTTCGACGGCAGCGGGATCGCACCGAGCGGCCCAAGCCAGGGGAAAAGCGGAGTTATCGGAAAATAAGGCAGGTTCAGCTTTGCGGCGAGTTCCGACCAGTCGGCAACCATCGGATAGATCTCCTCGGCACCGACGATCGCGCAGGGAATGATCGGAGCGCCGCTGCGCAGCGCTGTCCTGGCGAATCCGCCACGGCCGAACCGGCGCAGCCGGTACCGGTCGCTGAAAGGCTTGCCGATTCCCTTGAAACCCTCAGGGAAAACGCCGACAAGTTCGCCGTCTGCCAGCAACTGGTCCGCCTCCGCTGGGTTGGCTGGCACGTGCCCGCTCGCCCTGGCCACGCGGCCGAGGAGCGGCACGGAGTACACCAGGTCCGCACCGAGCAGCCGCAGATTGCGGTGGTCGGGATGCTCGTCGAGTATCCCGACCTGAAGCATCAGCGCATCGAGCGGCAGCACACCGGAGTGGTTCGCTACCACGAGTGCCGAGCCCGACGCCGGCAGATGCTCGATCCCGCGCATCTGTACCCGGAACCAGCCCCGGTACAGGGCGCGTGCCAGCGGCATCAGCACCACGCGGTTCAGCTCAGGATCGAACCCTGTCCGCTGATCCACCTGGTAGTCACCGACGACGCGCCGTCGCGCGAAATCCGCCGCGGCGGCCAGTCGGCCGATCCAATCACCGGCAACCGACTCGCCCTGTGGATCGCTCATTGTCGGACCATCTCATCGCCAACCCCGCCGGGCGGCAGGTCAGACGGGCTGCGGGACCGTCAGATCAGCCGCTACTTCTTGTTTCTGCGCTGGACGCGCGTCTTGCGCAGCAGCTTGCGGTGCTTCTTCTTCGCCATCCGCTTGCGCCGCTTCTTGATTACAGAACCCACGAGACCACCCTCGATCGATACCACGCACAACGGCGCGCCTAACCTTCACCGCCGTGCTTACGCGGCCGGGCGCACGCCAGTGCCACAGCGTACCCCGGTCGGACCACCCCGGTCGTCGGCGCCCGTGCATCTGGCTCGGGCCAGCCGCGCTCCCCCTAGATCGGGCCGCGGTCAGCCCGCTTCGACGAAGGCGTCCCTGAGGTACTGGTCGACCGCTCGCTCAGGCACCCGGAAGGAACGACCGACCCGGATCGCCTCCAGATCCCCTGAGTGAACGAGACGGTAGACGGTCATCTTCGACACACGCATGATCGCCGCCACCTCAGCCACCGTCAGGAATCGGACGGCACTGAGCGGAGTTGCCTCTGCTGCCATCGATAGCCCTCTCCGGCGCTATCCGCTGCGCCAAGCGATATCCAGCGCACCAGTCACGCCCGTATCCAGCGTAATTGGTACACGCGAAAGGGCAACCCCGCGCGGGTGCCTGATTCGGCTGGCCGGCCAGACTGGCACGCGCAATTCTTAATGCCGCTATCTCCAGCCGAAGAGGCGGGCAGACCGCCGCGCCGCCTAGCCAGCGCCGAGCTCGCGGCCACGGTCACGAGCGGCCTCGATGGCCGCGAGGAATGCCGCGCGCACACCGTGCCGCTCCAGTTCCCTGATCGCGCTGATCGTCGTCCCGCCAGGCGACGTCACCGCCTCGCGCAGGATGACCGGATGCTCGCCGGACTCGCGCAGCATCGTCGCCGCTCCGTAGACGGCCTGCTTGACCATCTCGAGCGCCGACGCGCGGGACATTCCGAGCAGGATCCCGGCGTCGACCATCGACTCGACGAGGAAGTACACGTAGGCCGGGCCGCTGCCGGACAGCGCGGTGGCCGCGTCCTGCTGGGACTCCGGAATCCGCAGCACCTTGCCGACTGGCCTGAGCAGCTCCTCGGTGCGGCGCAGGTGCTGCTCGCCCGCATGCCGGCCAGGCGAGATCACGCTCATCGCCTCGTCCACCAGCACCGGCGTATTGGACATCACCCTGACGACGGCGCTATCGGCGCCGAGCCTGGACTCGATGAAGCTGGTCGGGATTCCTGCGGCGACCGAGATCACCAGCTGATCGGCCTTGACCTGCGGCGCGATCTCCTCGAGCAGGGCCGCCATGTCCTGCGGCTTGACCGTGATGACGAGCGTGTCGGCCTTGCCGGCCGCCTCGCCCGCCGAGGTCACGTCGATGCCGTACGAGTCCCGCAGCGCGTCGGCCCGGTCCTGCCTGCGTACGGCGGCGATAACGCCGGACGGGGCGACTCCGGCCCTGAGCATTCCCGACAGCAGCGCCTCGCCCATCTTGCCTGCGCCAAGGATCGCGATCATCCTCCGAGCCTAGCGCCGTACCGCTGCGCGCCGGCCCGCTCGGGCCGGGGCCAGCGGGGCGGGTCCAGCGGCGGGGGCTAGCTAGCGACGCGAGGACAGCGCGCGGAGGAAGAACATCAGGTTCGCGGGCCGCTCGGCCAGCCGGCGCATGAAGTACGCGTACCAGTCCCTGCCGTACGGCACGTAGACCCGCACCTGCGCACCTTCCGCGGCGAGCGCCGCCTGCTCATCGGTCCTGATCCCGTAGAGCATCTGGTACTCGAAGCTGCCCGGATCGCGTTCGATGGTGGCGGCACGCGACTTCGCGATCGCGACCAGCCGCGGGTCATGGGTCGCCAGCATCGGGTAGCCGTCGCCGTCGAGCAGGATCCGCATGCACCGCGCGAAATTGCGGTCGACCTCGGAGCGCGCGGCCAGGGCGAAGCCGTCCGGTGCCCGGTAGGCGCCCTTGCACAGCCTGACCCGCGACCCCGCCACGGCCAGTGCCTGGCAGTCGCCAGGACTGCGCCGCAGATACGACTGGATCACGCAGCCCAGATCAGGGAAGTCCGCGCGCAGCTCGTTCACCAGCCGCAGCGTCGCCTCGATCCTGGTGTGGTCCTCCATGTCGACGGTCACCGTGGTCCCGGCGCCGCGGGCGGCGGCGCAGATCCTGGCGATGTTCTCCGCCGCGGTCTTCTCGCCGTGCTCGGCCAGGCCGAGCCCGACCGCGGTTGGCTTGACCGAGACCTCGGCCCGGCCGCCTACCGTCAGGCCAGCGGCAGCAAGCAGTTCGAGCACGGCGACGTACTCGCCCGCGACCGCGGCGGCCTGCTCCGGGTCGACCGTGTCCTCGCCGAGGTAGTCGAGCGTGACGGACAGGCCCTGTCCGAGCAGCCGCTCGGTCACCGCGAGAGCGCCGGCCGCGCTCTCTCCCGCCACGAACCGTCGCACCACGTCGCGCGTCAGCGGCGCGGTCGTGATCAGGTCGCGGACGCGTTGGCTGGCCGCCGCGGCCAGCAGAACTCGGCGCAGCACCAGAGTGCACCTCCACGAAGCACGAGCCGAAGAGCCGGAAGATCCTGCCGGCACAGGTTACTCCTGCGGTCCAGCGGCTCCTGCCTGCCCTTAAGTCTTCGCCTAACGGCCCCCGCTGACCAGAGTTAAACCTGAACCAGTGTCGCCGCGACGGCGGATGGAGCGGCGCGCCTTAACGTTCGCCGCGACGGCGGCCGAGGGAGATCTTGACGTTGGCCCCGGCATCGGGCGGGACGATGACCTCCTGCGCGGCGCTGATTCCGGCCGTCTCGAGCGTCGCGGTCACCGGGACGGTGCGCTTGACCAGGGCCAACGCGATCGGCCCGAGCTCGTAGTGCCTGGCGGACGAGCCGACGAAGCCGACCGCAGCATCCCCGGACCTGACCGGCTCCCCGTGCACGGGCAGCCGGTCCTCGCTCCCGTCCAGGTGCAGCATGACCAGCCGCCGCGGGGGGTGACCGAGGTTATGCACGCGGGCAACCGTCTCCTGGCCGCGGTAGCAGCCCTTGGACAGGTGCACCGCCGACGTGATCCAGCCCATCTCGTGCGGAATGGTCCGGTGGTCGGTGTCGGTTCCGAACCTCGCCCGGTGCCCCGCGATTCTCAGTGCCTCGTGCGCCAGCATCCCGGCCAGCCCCACGCCGCGCGGGCGCTGCGCCGTCACGACCTGGGCGACCTGGGCTCGCTCGACGATGAGGTCACAGCCGAAGCCGAAGTCCATCGTGACCGCGGCGCCTTCGGCCGCCACACCGCCCTTGACCAGGGGCCCCATGGCCGTCAGCACGGCGTAGCCGGAACTCACGTCCTCAGCCTCGACCCGCATCATGAACCGCATCGAGTCGAGGAACTCGAGCAGCGGAGCGGCTTCCCCTGGCTCGATGTGAATCCAGATCTGCGTGCCGTCGTCGATCAGGCTCAGGTGATGCTCGACGTGGCCGTTCGGGCTGAGGACCAAGGACTGCTGCGCGCTGCCCGCCGGCAGGTCGTCGACCTTCTGGGTGCTGAGGCTGTTCAGCCAGCTGAGCCGGTCCTGTCCGCTGATCCTGAGCACGTCCCGGTCCGACCGGTCGACCAGGCCAGCCGTCTCGGCCAGCGCCCGCTGCTCGGCGTAGGGGTCTCCGTAATGCGCGGCCACCCCGACATCGGGAAAGTCGGCCGGCACCGCGCCTGGAACGGTAAGCAAGGGGCTGTCCATAGCTGTAAGGCTATGCGCCGCGACCGTCAGGCCATGCGCCGCCTGGCCAGCGGCGCTTCCGGCCCAGGCCGATGCCCGGCGCGGCCCGGCGCGCGGGCAGGCCCCAGCGCGGCACCCCCGGGCCCGGTTACTCCTCGGTGACCGAGCCCGCGCTGACGGTCAGCCTCCGGGTCACCCTGACGTGCTCGGCGAGCCTGCGGTCGTGAGTCACGATCAGCAGCGTTCCGTCGTAGTGGTCGAGTGCCTGCTCAAGCTGCTCGATCGCGGGGAGGTCCAGGTGGTTCGTCGGCTCGTCGAGGACCAGCAGGTTGGCGCCCGAGTGCATGAGCAGCGCGAGGTCGGCACGGGTCCGCTCGCCCGGGGTTAGCCTGGCGACCGGCCGCCCGACGTCGTCGGCGCCGAGCCCGAACTTCGCCAGCAGGGTGCGGGCGTCCGACTCGAGCAGGCCGGATTCCGCGGCGAACGCGTCGAGCAGCCTGGCGTCCGCGTCGAAGGTCAGCCTGCCCTGGTCGATCTCGCCGACCCGGACCGAGGCGCCGAGCGAGCCGCGGCCGGCGGCGAGCGGTATCCGCCCGAGCAGCGCCTGCAGCAGCGTGGTCTTGCCCGAGCCGTTGTCGCCCTGGACCAGCATCCGCTCTCCCCAGTTCAGCTGCATGCTGACCGGGCCGAGCTGGAACGTGCCGCGCCGCACGACGGCGTCGGACAGGACGGCGACGATGTCACCGCTGCGCTCGGCCGCGCCGAAGCGCAGCCGCAGCTCCCATTCCTTGCGCGGCTCGGCGACCGGCTCAAGCCGCTCCGCGGCCCGCAGCGTGGCGGCGCCGCGCGCGGCCTGGTGCTGAGCGCCCTCGACCCGGCCGCGCCTGATGTTCTTGTCCGGTTCCTTGCGCCGCGCGGTGGCGCTCTTCGCTGAGCGCTCGCCGGAGCGCGCCCATTCCTTCTGCCGCCTGGCCCGCTCGATCAGGTCGTCACGCGTGGCCGCGTAGGTCTCGTAGGCCTCGGCGGCCCTGGCCCGGTCACGCTCGAGTTCCTCCCGGTAGGCCTGGTAGCCGCCGCCGTAGAGCTTCACCTCGCGGGTGTGCGGGTCGATCTGCAGCACCTGCCGCGCCGTCCGCTCGAGGAAGGCCCGGTCGTGCGAGACCACGACCAGGCCGCCGCGGAACGCCGCCAGGTGGCTCTCGAGCAGCTCGAGGCCGGTCAGGTCCAGGTCGTTGGTCGGCTCGTCGAGCAGCAGCACGTCGAACCTGGCCAGCAGCACGGCCGCGAGTGCCAGCCTGGCCGCCTGGCCGCCGGACAGGCCGGTCGCGGGCCGGTCCAGGTCGGCGGGCAGGCCCAGGCTCGCCGCCAGCTCGCTGGCCCGGACCTCAAGGTCGGGACCGCCGAGCGCCAGGTAGGTGTCGAGCGCCGCCGCATAGGTCTCGCTGGCCCGCTCCGCGGCCCGGTCGGCGGCCCGATCGCTGGCTCGCCCGGCCGCCCGCCCGGCGGCCTGTCCGTTGGCCTGATCGCTGTCGCTGGCCCGCGCCAGCCGGTCCGACGCGGCCAGCATGGCCGCTTCCGCCGCCGCAACGCCGGCACGCCTGGCGATGTACTCCATCGCGGTCTCGTCGTCACGCCGGTCGCGTTCCTGCGGCAGGTACCCGACGGTCCCGGCCGCGCTGACCGTGCCGGCGTCCGGCGGGACCAGGCCGGCCAGCACCCGCAGCAGGGTCGACTTGCCGACGCCGTTCGGCCCCACGACCGCGATCCTGTCGCCCGGCGCAACCACCAGGTCCGCGTTATGCAGCACGGCAACCGCGCCGAACGAGACGCTTACGCCATGAGCGGTCAGCGTGGACATCCCGCCACCCTAGACGGGGGACCCAGGAAAGCCGCCGCTCAATTAGTCCCCGGCCGGCCCCGCGGAGCCCCCGGCCGGCGGTGCTGAGCGGCGTTCCAGGCCACGGTCCTGGCCGCCTTCCTGGCCAGCGTCCGGCGGCGCGGCACCGCGGCACTGAGCGCACGTCCCGAACACGGTCAGGTGGCCGACATCGGTCTCGAACCCGTACTCGGCATCCAGTGCCCGCACCAGGGAGCTGACCGCCGCCGGGTCGAGCTGGGTGATCGCGCCGCAGCCGCGGCAGACCAGGTGGACATGCTGCGCGTCGGCCGCCAGGTGATAGCGGTGCGCGCCGTGGCCGAGATGCGTGTGGGTGACCAGGCCGATCTGCTCGAGCAGCTCGAGCGTCCGGTACACCGTGGAGAGATTGACCCCGACCGCCGTCTGCTTCACCTCGGCGTAGATCTCCTCCGGCGTCGCATGCTCCAGCCTCGTCACCGCTTCAAGCACAAGCTGGCGCTGGGGCGTGACCCGGTAGCCGCTGGCCCGCAGCGTGTCATCCCACGTCTGCGACATACGCCGAGTCTAGTGAAGTCGGCCGGATAACCCACTTGCCGATCGCCGAGCAACTGTCGTAGCGTGCTGGCTAACGCGGGAAAGGAGGTGGTCCAACAGTATGCATAGATGTCGGACTCGCGAGGTGGCTGTCAGCTAGCCGCCGTCCCGTGGAGCGCCTCAGGCACTAGCCCGATGTGCTCGTCACCGGCCTGCGAACCAGTTCTTCCTGACTGTGTTCGCGTGCTGCCCAGGCGGCGGTCGGCGAATACACGGCAGACACCGGACCCCCGGGTGATCGGCCTCGTCCAGCCGGTCCCCGCGATGGGCTGCCATATGCAGCCCGGAGCGGGAGCAGCCCGGGGGCTTCTCTTTTGAGCTTTACGCAATCCAGAGCAGGGTGCCAGCCTTGGATTGCGCTACCCGGCCGTCCGGCCGGCGGCGCTGGGCTGGCTGAAGACTCCTCCGGCGGGCCGTGCTAGCCGACGACGCCCCGACCGTCTTAGCCGCAGAGTCTGCGTCGCCGGCTGCCGCAAAGCCTTCGGCTAAGCACGAGGGGCAGGAGCGCCGGGCGCCCGCGCGGCGGCCTGACTGCGCCGGCCGGCGGTCAGGGGCGGGAGCGCCGGGCCCGCGCGGCCGCTAGCGGACGTGATTGCCCATCAGACGGCCGGTCGTTCCCGCTCGTCTGTGCTGAGCGCTGATCGCGCCGGTTACTCCGCGGCCGGGGCGCTGCTCACGCGCTTAAGCTGAGCGGACAGGTGCGGCTGCAGCGGCTGGCCTACCGCCGCCATGTCGAAGGCGTAGGCCAGGTCCGCGCCGACCAGGCCGTACAGCCGCTTGGCCGCCGTGACTTCCTTGGCCGTGGCCGTGCGGACGACGGCGTCGGTCGCCATCTCGATCTTGGTGCCGCTGATCGTGCCGTAGTAGATCTCGGTGATCCCGGTCGGGTGCGTTATCAGTACCTCGAGAGCGTTGTCCGGCTGCGGGCGCCAGAACCCGACCTCCATGTGGGACGCGAAGCCGATCGTTCCGTCCTCCCGGAGCAGCCAAGTCCTGCTCGAGTAGATCAGGAACGGCTTGCCGTTATGGCTGAACGAGATCTCCTCGCCGTAGTTGGCGCTCTCGATCGTCGGGTAGCCCACCACGCCCGCTCCCTCCCACCGGCCGAGCAGGAAGCTCAGCGGCGCGATGGCAGGATGGGGCTCGGGGACTGAGCCGTGCGCGACGTCCATTGCGACAGCCTAATGGCGAGGGGCGTGCGGCCGGCGGCGGCCAGCCGTGAGTCCGGCCGGCCCGGGCTCCTTACCGAGCCGCTACGGCCGCGCTGCCGGGTGCCGCCCGGCCCGCCAGAGCCGCAGCACGAGCAGCGCGGAGCAGGCCGCAATCGCAGCGCAGGCCACCGTCAGGATGATCGCCGTGAGGTCAGCTGCCACGGCGGCAGTCTACGGCGGCGCAGTGCCGGCGACCGCCTGCCCGCGCCGGCCGCGCCTGCCCGCGCTGGTCGCGCGCCCTTGCTTTCCCGCTGAACCCCTGGTGCGGCCTGAACAACACCAGGGGTTCAGCGGTGGCGCACCGGGTCGTGCCCGGTCGAACTAGGCTGAACCACATGGCTCCAGGCTCTCTCGTGGTGAAGGCAACCGCTGGCAAGAACGATCCTGAGCGCTGCAACCAGGCGTTCACCGTCGCGGCGGCCGCGGTCGCCAGCGGCGTGCCGGTTTCGCTCTGGCTGACCGGCGATGCGACTCTGCTGGCCCTGCCCGGCCAGGCCGACGATCTCAGGCTTGCCTACGCGAGCCCGCTCGCCGATCTGCTCGAGACGGTGCTCAAGGGCGGCACGGTGACGGTCTGCACGCAGTGTGCGGCGCGGCGCGACATCACCGAGGACGACCTCGTCGAGGGGGTCAGGATCGCCGGGGCGCCGACCTTCGTCGCCGAGGTGCTCGCCGACGGCGCCAAGGCCCTCGTCTACTAGCCAGTCCTGCCACATCGATGTGCCGTCGGTGTTGCCCGGCGAACACCGATGGCACATCGATGGTGCGTCGGCAGGCTGGATGGCGGCGGCGCGGAACGGTCAGGCCGAGACGGCGGCGAGCCGCTCGGCGCGCAGCCGCCGGGTCCAGGCCTCGTCCGCGTCGGGCAGCGGTGGCAGCGGCCCGGCCGCCCAGCTGAGCAGCAGGTCGGCCAGGCCAGGATTGCGGACCAGCGCGGGCCCGTGCAGGTACGTACCGAGGATCCGGTCCGCGTAGGCACCCTCGGTGCCGTCGCCGTTGCCGACTCCGAGCGTGACCCGCGCCAGCGGCATGACACCGGGACCCAGCCTGGTAACTCCCTGGTGATTCTCGAATCCGGTGAGCCGGTCGACGCCGAGCCGCGGATCCACGTCAGCCAGGACCTCGCCCACGCCGCGCCGCTCGCCGCGGCCGCTGCTGATGTTCAGGATGCCAAGTCCGTCGACCGGCTCGCCCTGGGCGCCGCCGAACACCGATCCGATCAGCTGATAACCCGCGCAGACGGCGAAGACCACCGCGCCGTTCTCGACGGCCGCCGCGAGTCCTCCGCCGGCCCGCAGCCGCTGCGCCGCGAGTACCTGCGGCAGGTCCTCGCCTCCGCCGAGCAGGTAGATGTCGCCCTGACGCGGCACCGGCTGGTCCGAGTTGACCTGGATCGGGTCAACCTCGATGCCGCGCAGCCTGGCTCTGCGAGCAAGCATGATCAGGTTGCCGCGATCGCCATAGGTGCTGAGCAGGTCCGGGTAGATCCACACCAGCCGCAGCGCGCTCGGCCCGGCGGGTGAGCAGCCGGCCCGCCCCGGCTCGGTCAGCGGCTCCCTGACGGTCAGGCCAGGCTCCTCCGCCCCCCACAGCATGTCCCCGTCCTGGCCAGCACCGTTCTGGCCAGCACCGTTCTGGCCAGCACTGCCTGATCCGTTCGCCGCGAACCTCGAGCTCGGCACCGTCATCGGCCCAGATCCTTCCCCGTGCCCCAGCGCGGGCGCCCCGTCACGCGGTCCGCCCCAGGGTCGTTCTGATCTGCTGGAAGGCCGTGTAGTTGGCGATCACGTCGAGGCCGCCGACCGGAACCCTGTCGACCGCCGCCTCGACGCCGTCGACCAGGTCGAACGGGACCTCGTCGGCCTCGAGCCTCACCGCCAGGTCGATCCGGCGCTCGCCGGCTACGAGCACCGGCCGGCCGCGGAGCACCCGGTAGTCGACGTCCCAGAGCCAGGACGTGTCCTTGCCGTCCGGCACCTGGGCATTGACCGCGAGCAGCACGGGCCGCCGGTCGGGATCGAGCACGTCGAATGCTTCCAGCCAGCCGGCCGGGTTCTTGGCCAGCAGCAGGTGCAGCGTCCGGCCGCGGCGCTGCACGGTCGTGTACCGGCCGGCGACCGACACCACGGAGCGCAGGTTCGGCAGCGCCTGGTCGACGTTCGCGCCGAACAGGCCGGCCACCGCCAGCGCCATGACCGCGTTCGACCGGTTGGCCCGGCCCGGCAGCGACAGGCTGAGCTCGTGCACCGCGCCGGCCGCGTCGATCACGGAGCCGGCCTCCAGTACCCAGCGGGCCGACGGCCTGGACAGGCCGCACTCGCCGCACCGCCAGCCGAGCTCGTCCCGGCGCAGATGCGAGCCGCACGCGGGACAGCACCAGGAATCCTCGTGCCAGCGCTGGCCCGCCGCTACCCAGGTGACGTGGCTGGCCGACCCGGCCGCCCACGCGACCAGCGGGTCGTCCGCGTTGGCCACCACGCGGATGTCCGGCGCGGCCGCGAGGGCCTCGCGCCAGCGCCTGGCCACGAGCCAGATCTCCGCCGCCCGGTCCATCTGGTCACGGCTGAGGTTCAGCAGGACGACGACCCGGGGATTCGTCGCCTTGATCATCGACGGCAGGTAGCGCTCGTCGACCTCGAGCACCGCGTAGGGCGCGTCCGGCGCGCTGCTGAGCGCCGAGACGAGCCCGCTCTCCATGTTGGCGCCGAACGCGTTGGAGGCGACCTCCTGGCCGAGCGAGCCGATCGCGGCCGTCACCAGCCGGGTGGTCGTGGTCTTGCCGTTAGTCCCGGTCACCAGGACGATCTGCCGTCCGGCCGCGAGTTGCCTGAGCAGATCCGGCGCCACGCGCAGCCCGACGACCCCGCCGATGACGGAGCCGTCGCCCCGCCCGGTCAGCCGCGATACCTTGCCCGCGGCCTCGCCGAGCGTTGTCGCGACGCGAGCCCTGATCGGAAGCTTGCTCATGTGCGCAGATGCTATCCGGCCGCAGGGGCGGGCAGCGCCTCAGCGGCCGTGGTCAGATCGTCATCAGCTCCGGTCATCAGCAACACAGTTCCTCAAGGGACGCAAGTCCGCCAGTCTATGGCACAAAGAGCAACTCGGCCGAGACCGCCGCAGAACAGCCGGCCTCTGACCCGCGCGACCTCTTCCTACCCGCCCGCTACCCCGCGCTACTTCCACAATCTCCAGTAGTACGGCCAGAACTTCACCAAGGACGAATCGTAATTAGTCCCGTTATCATACTGAGTGGCCTTGACCATCGTATGCGGGTACATGAATGGCCCGCGCCCGGCGTAGTCGGCGACCCAGTATCCGTCAGCCTCGGGGTTGCCGAAAACGGTCGAGGCCGACCCGTAGACCCAGACGTAGAACCCGGCCCATCGCATCACCCCGTGGAACGTGCTGATGTAGCCGCCGTCCACGGCCGTCTCCAGGTCAAGCGCGACCGTGACCCCCCGGGGGATCCGGAGCTCGTAGAGCCGCGCGAGCGCCGCGAACGAGTCGGCCTCGGCGTTGACAGCACCGGGATCCGACCTTACCCAGATGGGCAGCTTCCGCATGCTGCCGAACCGCTTCCATTCCGCGTCGGTCCAGACGTGGGGGGTGTCGCCGCCGATGTACCCGGCCACCGCCCGGTAGCCGGGCGGCGCCGAAGACGGCGGGGTACTCGCGTCAAACATCTTCACCGGTGGCAGAACCATTACTCCTCCTAGTGCCCGCCATTATCTGCCGTTGGCCAGAAAACGTACGCGATGGCCCCCGGTTACGCCGGTCGCCGGGCCGATCCGGCGGCCGCGTTCCGCCCGACCGCGCTCCCGGCCGCTAACTGACGCCCAGCTGGCCGCTCGCCGCCGGGACGCCGCCGCCGCCGTCGTGGTCAGCGTCCGCGTCGTAGCCCACGATGAACCTCCGCGGCCACG
>DATLSX010000151.1:0-33997 GCA_035533915.1 Streptosporangiaceae bacterium | reverse complement strand
CACCAGCCCTACCTCGACGCCATCGCAGACGAACTCAACGACCGCCCCCGCGCCGTCCTCGGCTACCTCACCCCGCGCGAGGTCTTCACCAAACTGCTGCTCGACAACGAAGCCGAACCAGGCCCCGTTGCTACGACTGGTCGACACCGCCGACATCTGCCAGCCACGAAGGCATGACCTGTGAATTGCAGAGTTCCTTGTATCTGTCCGGACTGATCTTTACGCCTCGCGAATCTCCTGGGCGCAGGAGCAAGTAGTCCCCCAGGAAGGGGCTGGCGATTAGATTATGCATGAGCCTATCCCTTGGCCAGTCGCCGTGGATGTGAAACTTACGCAGCAAGCTGTCGCACTACTAAGGCTGGCTTCAGGCGCACACGAAGTCCATGACAGATGTCATGTCCTTACAATGACTTCTTGCATGACCTAATAGCGCGGCCGGCTTGCCCGCTGCCCTCGATGACCGATGCCATGCTAGCTAGCCAGATTCGCCTGCTTCCTCCGGAAGGAGGACTATCAGGCGGTATCACCACATGTATTGTCCGCCATTAACTACGATCTTCTGCCCGGTAATGAACCCCGCGTCGTCCGACAACGCGAGCATCACGGCACCAGCTACGTCCGCTGGCTGGCCTATGCGCCGCAATGGAATGGTGGCTTCTCGCTCGGCCCTCGTGGCAGAATCATTCAGGCTGAAACGACGCTCCGTCTCTGCGGTCCTCGTAAGGCCGGGAATAATTGTGTTGACACGAATTCTAGGACCTAGCTCAAGGGCCATGCACTGTGTCATTATCATCAGGCCCGCTTTCGAGGCGCAGGTATTGATGCCGTTCCTCCGGGCACTTATGCCAGTCGATGCGCCGATATTTAGGATGATGCCGCCGTTTTCTTGTCCCAGCATCTGCTGGGCAGCGGCTTGCGAGCACAGGAAGGCACCTTTCATGCCCACGTCGATAACAGTGTCCCAGTCAGCCTCAGCCATCTCCATAAACGGCTTATCGGCCACCCGGGCGGCATTATTGATCAGAATGTCCAGGGTACCGAATTCAGTGACCGCACGCTGCACTAGCCGCTGAACGTCGGCGGCTATGCTTACATCTCCCTTTTCCATGACGACTCGTCGGCGACTTAGCTGCTGGCATTCAGTCAAAGTAGCGGATGCAGCAGAATCATCAGATGAGTAATTGATGACCACGTTATAGCCAGATTCGAGCAGTCTCAGGGCGATAGCCTTGCCGATGCCCGTCGAACTTCCGGTCACTATTGCGGTGCGAGTAACTTTCGGCATGCGGCTAAGCCTCCGCGGTTTCGCCGGCTGTAATCTGGAAAATTTCAGAGACCTTCTTAATCCGCCGTTCGTTTGGCCACTTCTGGCTTGCTCGCCGGAGGGCTGCCCTGGCTTCGCTCTCGCGCTGGCGGCTTCCTAGCATTCTTGCGCCGTCGATACCCCGGCGTATGTATGATTCAAATGCCTCAACGTCGCCGAGTAGCACCGATGCGTGGGCGAGGTGGTTGACAATCTCGAAGCGGATTCGATGAGGCACGCCGAGCGTTTTGGACTGGTCCATCGAGGACAGAGTCTCCTCGGCTTTGTACTCGTAGCGAGAGCCGTGATGGTGTTCGGCCAGCGCCAGAAACGCTAGCCCTCGCTCCAGGACCAGTGAGGCGGGAGTGAACTCGGCGTACAAGTAACTCGGGTCGTCCTCAGGATCATCCGGGTACAGACGGCCTGCCAACTCGGTCGAGCGGATCGCGTCCTCAACTCGATCAAGCTGGCCGTAGACCACCGACAGCTCGGCATAGATGCGGGAACGCTGAAGATGCGAAAGCTGATCTTCCAGCGACAGGGCGCGTTCATAGACGGAGGTAGCCTGTTCTGGCCTGGAACTATAAAAGTAGGTGCTTGCCAGGGAGACGAGCGCCGACGCCTGGCTGGCCGCGTCTTCGGCAACAGTGGCGTAGTGATAAGCCTGCTTGCAGTGATACTCACGCATTCCGATCTGATGACGATGCAGCGAGACGATCCCGCGAATCCTATGAGTTTGCGATGCCAGTATCGCGCCGACTCTTTGATGCTTTGAAATCTGGCGCGCTATGCTTTCGAGTGGTATTAGATAACCCGACATTACTTCATCTACCGCATCCAGGTCATTTCCGCGAAGCAGGTACCAGCAAACTGTGATGCTGGCACCACATTGGGAGAGAAACGACTCTCTGGCAGCAGAGAGGCTGCGAGTGTCGCTCGACAGGACGTTAGTCGCGAAAGCGAGCGGAAGAGCGGCGACTGTCATCAGAGTCTGCCGACGGGAGGTCGCGTAGACACTGTAATGAGGACTGTCGGGCCGGGGAGCCGAAGTGTCGAACATTAGAATCTCCTGTGAAAGAACAGCCTGAAGTGCGCCTATTTCGGTATCCCGTATCTGCCATCGATCAATCAAGGCAATGAGCTGCGCTAGCTTTATTCCGAACCAGTCTGGCCAGTCGTAGCGAGTTCCTTCGGGACGCTCGACTGAGAGCTTCGAAGTCACGTCGAGCCGAAGTGGCTGCGAGACGTCGTGGCGCGTATTCACTTCTCCGGAGCTGGCATGGGTACCGAGTCGCCGACTCGGGAGCCTGTTGCTCGCAGCAACTCTCGCGCTGAACCCCAGCTCTGAGACCGGACGCCCGCAAAGTTCAGCCAGGACACGGCGACACGCGGCATGCGGGAAGCGGATGTCACCGTCTTCGAGGCGGGCTATGTAGCGCTCAGACGGAACCAACGATTCACCAAGCTCGTCGGCCTTTCGCGCTAAAGCCTCCGCAAATTCTGCCCTAGTCTCGTGACGTTCTTGCACCCTGATTCGCCGCAGTGCGTCGTTCGGTACTTTCTCTTTGCTGGCCATCTGATTCCTCCCCATTCCCGTGGCTCATGAAGCGCCGGAATCTGCGGGGTCCGAGACCACATTATAGCGCGTCAGCAGCACGAGCATAAGGCTGGCATAGATGAAGGGCGCAAGTGGTGTCTTTGCGTCAACTGGTCATGTGCCGATCCGCTGAGTTCGCTTGAGTCATATTAAATGACATGACCAAATGAGTTAAGGTGTCATTTAAAAGACCGGCTAAATGGCATGTTGGATTTGCTTAGGAAGAGGCATGCTGACTGGGTTGTGTATTTCGGCGCCCGGCTTGCGTCGGCTGAGGGAAGGGAGTTGATGGAACATGATCCAGAAGATCGCAGCAGTTCGCCGCACCGCGCTCCAGGCCGCTGCGAGGGTGCGTGATTCGAGTTTCGTCATCGACCAGACTAACGCGACGGTCGGGCTCGTGCGCGGAAGGTCGGTCAATCCTGGTAAGGAGGTCCCAGAGTCCGTGACTGACCAGGATGAGATTCTGTCGGAGTACGAGGCGGGCCGGAGGATGCTGCTGCTGGCGGAATTGCACGCCGCGCTTACCGCGTTGGGGGTGCGGTGCGTGCTGGCCAGGAGGCACCGGCTTGTGCTGCGGTACAACGCGGGAGTGTGCGGGCTGTCCGGCCTGGAGAATCCGCATCTGCATATCTTCGCTCCCGGCGGGACCGATATCGCGGTGACGGACGGCGCGGTTTATGAGATAACCAGCGGCGGCCGGTATCCGGTTGGCGGCAATGGCGCGGTGACTGCGGCTGGCGAGTACGCCCGGTCAGGGATTGGCGTCCAGGCTGCCGGCGGTGCGGACTCGTGAGGTTAACCGGGGACGCTGCCATGCGCCAGATGGCCGAGAAGGTGATGGAAGTCTTTCCGTTCTGGATGGTGATGTGGGGCGAGTACACGCGTGAATTCTGGGCGTACCCGCGATTCTGCGCGCCTGCCGGAACGATCCTGCACGCGGCCGACCCGGGCGCGCTCGCCGGAATGATGCGCCAGTTGCAGCGGGCAGTGATGGACGGAACGCCATGACAGCCGCCAAGCGGCGGGACCGGTGCTGTACTACCGGGCGGACGGACGCAGTGGAGTGCGCCCGTGCCGCTGAGAGCACGACTCCGGTGCCGGTCCCGCCTGTCTGGTACGACAGCGCTGGCCGGCTGGCCGGCAACACCGAGAGAAAGGAGGAACCGCAGGCAACCACACAGTGCGTTTACGCATAACGCGAACTACGGAAACACCCCTGCCGGCTGACGCGGACGATAACCGGCCAGGGCAAGTAAAGATCGCATTGACCTCAATCGTTCAGCCAGTTTGAGGTCCGGTTGCTGATTGTGCTGGCATCCGTTTTTGAGCGTCATGTCCGTTTCTCCTTCGGGCCGGGGGGTGGGCGGGGTGCCCGGGTGCGCACCGGCTCCGACCGCGCCGGGTGGTTCTCCTTTCTGGGTGCAGGGGTGGTTCGTGCTGGTCAGTCTGGTGCGGGCAGGGCGCAGAGCCGCTGCCAGCAGGCGAGGAAGGCGTCCGCCCATGGCCAGTCGGGGCTGATGGCGAGGGTCCGCTGCCGGGCGTGACGGGCGAGGCGTGCGGGGACGTGCCAGATCTGGTAGCGGAGCGTGTCCGGGTCGGCTTCCCGTAGCTCGGCGTCGTCGCAGAGGCCGAGGAGGCGGTTCCAGGCGGCGAGGTCGGCGGCGATGTTCGCCGCGATGACCCAGCCGGCGTTGACCTGCCAGGTCTTCGATGGCAGGGCGCGCAGGCCCATGGCCTTGGCGGTGCGGACCCCGGCGGTCTCGACGCAGGCGTGCTCGCGGTGGACCACGTCGAAGTACTGGGGGTGGTGGCTGCCGGGGACGCCGCCGGTCCCGGTGAGGGGGGTGTTCGTGCAGATGATGGAGTAGCGCCAGCCGGTCTTCTTCTCGCAGGCGGTCAGGTTCCGCATCTGCCGGCGGGACGGCTTCACTTTCCGCACGATCCAGCGCAGGCCGTCCGGCCAGTTCCCGGCCCTGCTCATGAGGTGCGTGATCTCCGCGACGGCCTTGTCGTCCCCGGCGGAGCCGTCCTGGGCGATACCGGGCTTCCATGCGTCCGCGGGCACCTGCCTGATGGCGTCCTTGTCGGCGCCGGTGATCATCCAGCCGCAGGTGAACAGCACGGTCCGCCGCGGGGAGGCCAGGGACAGCAGGTGCTTTACGAGCTCGTGGCTGGCGCCGGCGCCGCCGGCGCGGATCAGGATTCTGCGCCGGAACCGGGCGGGGACCTGCCGGATCGCCGCAGCCAGCACCTCCCTGTGGCCGGTGAACGTGTTCGGCCCGGCGTTGCCCGGCCTGAGCAGCATGGCGAGGCACTCGCTGGTGTTCCGGCACCAGGCGCCCAATGGGCGGAAGCCATAGCCTTTCTTCCAGGCGGGGGCCGCTCCCTGCTTGTCGGAGTGGGCTGTGACCAGGGTGGCGTCCATGCCGGTGACCAGCCACCCGGTCAGGGTCTTGCCGGCGATCTCCAGCCAGGGGAATCCCGCCGGGGTGTCCACTATCAGCTACCAGGCGTGCGCCCGGGCACTGGCGCGGGCGCGGGCGATCCGGTCCAGCACGGCCGGGGTCCCGGCTAGGTCCAGTGCCCGGCGGACCGCTCGGCGCGCCGCCGGGCACCGGGGCGAGGTGGGCGAGCAGTGCGATGTCGCTCATGCTGGTGGCGCCGAGCGCCATCGTGGCCGCCAGCGAGAGCGGCAATCGGCCTGGGCCGGCCCAACGGCCGCTATCTGATCACCAGGGTTACCGCAGCCAGACCGACGCCGGCGAGCGCGAGGTAGAAACCTGGCGGCGGCCCGTGCCGCCAGCTGCGCAGCATGGCGGCGAGTCCGATCGGGATCGCGAGCACTGAGGTGATCCCCACCGTCAGGAACCCGCCGAGCGCGAAGAGGAACGAAACGAGGGCGAGATTACCTGAGCTCACCGGCCTGCGCTGACCCGAACGGCTTTCATGGCCGCGGCGGCCGGCTCACTCTCCTTCGCGGCAGCGTGCGGCACCGCCAGCGGCCCGGGAGTCATGACACGCCCGGCGGCAGGGGCAGCCGTCACGCCTGCGCCATGCGTGTCCGGCACGTGCTGGGTAGCTGTGAGCGTAGCGACGGCGTGGGTCCAGCCGTGGTATCCCCGGGCGGTGGACAAGCTGTCGCTCGGCAACCCGGCGCTCCCTGGCATGTGGATCAAGGGCCTGACCACCGCACAGAAGAGCTGGCTCGTCGGCAAGCTCGAAACGCAGGCGCTGTACGGCACCAAGGTCATCGTGACCGCGCACTGGCGCAACTGGACGCACGTGGTCATCCCCAGCCAGCCGACCAACCGGGACTCACGCGGCTATCCCGGCTGGATTCCCACGGTCCAGCTCACCCGCACGGCCCCGCCTGGCGCGAAGACTGCCGCGGTGATCAAGTCCGCGACCGCCTGGGCATGGAGCAACTGGACCGCGGCCGGAGTCGCCGGGAACACGGTCATGCGCGCGTCCTACGACACGAGCCTGCCCGTCGTCCGGGCAACCGCCAGCTATGTGGAGGTGCGGCTGATCGGCGGCCGTAACGTCGCGGTCCGCCGCGGCGACGTCGTCCTGCATACTGACCAGGCATACGTCCCTCACCATGGCACAGGTGCTGCGCGTTCGCCTTACCGGGCGGTCGAAGTAACCGAGGTCAGTGCGGGGCGGGGCCGCCAGCCGCGACGGCTATCTGGTCACGCCCCCGTACTACCGCGCCTCGACTGTGCAGGGGAGAGTGGCGTAGCGGCGGGTGTAATGACCGGAGGCGAAGGTGCCGGCCGCGGAATCGACGGCGAAGCGGGGGAAGCGGGCGAGCAGTTCCCGCAGGACGACGCGGGCCTGCAGCCGAGCGGCGGCAGCGCCCAGGCAGTGGTGCGGGCCGACGGCGAAAGCCAGGTGACGGCTCCTGCCACTCAAATCGCGCAGGATGTCGAACTCACCGGCGTCGGGGCCGAACGCACGCGGGTCCCGGTTGGCTGACCCGTACAGCAGCAGGACCTTGCGTCCGGTGGGGATCGTGCGCCCGTGCGCGGTGGTGTCGCGGGTCAGGGTACGGGCCAGGCACTGGACTGGCGAGGTCAGCCGGAGCATCTCCTCGATGGCCGCGGGCAGCAGGTCCGGCTGGTTCAGCAGCAGCCGCCGCTGGTCCGGATTGCTGGTGAGCAGCTCGGCGGCACCGCCGAGCAGGCCGGTCACAGTGTCGTTGCCGCCGGCGATCATGGTGAAGGCGAAACCCAGGATGCGCAGCGTGCCGGCCGAGTCGCCGTCCATCAGGCGCACCAGGTCGGAGATCGTGTCATCGGCAGGCTCGGCGCGGCGGCGCTTGATCAGCGCCGCGAAATAGGAGAACAGCTCGGCGGCCGTGTCGGCCGCCCGCGTCGGGCTGCTTGTCTGCGTCTGCGCTGGGCTGCTTGTCTGCGCTGGGCTCTCCTCGGCGCTAGCCTCGACGATGCCGCGGGTCCAGCCGTCGAACCGCACCCGGTCCGCCTCCGGCACCCCCAGGTAACCCGCGACGACGAAGCCGGGGACCGGCCGGAACAACTCGGTGACGATGTCGCACTCGCCAAGCTCCGCGATGGCATCCAGCCTGGCCCGAACGAACCGGCGCACTCGCGGTTCGATTTCGGTGACCCGGCGCGGGGTGTAGCCGCGGCTGATCAGTGCACGGAACTCCGTGTGTTCCGGCGGATCCAGCATCACCAGCGGCCCGATTTCCTCCAGGCCAGCCGCGGCACGCTCGCCATAGCTGACGGTCAGTCCGTCGGCCGAGGAGTAACGCTGGACGTCAAGTACCGCCGCCTGCACGTCGGAATAACGCGACAGCACCCAGTAATCGCCGTCCTCGACGTGGTGCGCGGGGTCAGCGTCCCTGAGCGCCGCATACATCTCCCACGGCGCACGCCACGTCTCACCCGAACACAACCGGAAGCAAGCGGCTGCTTCGGGCGTCATCTTCGCAGCATCCCCGAGCACGTCCTCAGCCGTCAATATCAGCGCGGCTTGACGGCGAGGGCGCACAATGTCCATCCGCCGCGGCCGGGGATGCCGCCCATGCCCGACATCCATCGCCGCGCCTCGCAGATCCCTGGCGGCACCACTTCCATCCCTCCCAGCCACCCGGCCAGATCCGCCGGGCCGTGCACCCAGAACGACGCGGCGGTGTAGGCGGTGCGGCTCTTCACCTCCAGGTTCTCGTCATGGCCGCCAAAGACGCTGACGGCCAGCCAGGACCCGGCGGCGGCGCCGGCATAGGCGGCGACGAGTCGCCTGGCCGCGGTGGCGTCGTAGAAGTGCAAGACAGCGGCGAGGATGACACACACAGGCTCGGCCCAGTCAATCGCCGCCCGCACTGTGGGGTGGGCGAGCACTTCGCCGGGTTCGGTGATGTCCGCCTCGACCGCGTAGATGCCCGGCGCGCTCGCCAGCAGCGCGTTGGTGTGGGAAACCACCACAGGGTCGTTGTCTACGTACACGACCCGCGCGTCCGGGTTCACGGTACGAGCGGCGTCATGCACCGCCGGGCGGGTCGGCAGGCCCGAACCGAGGTCGAGAAACTGCCCGACTCCGGCCTCCGCCGCCTTCCGGACCGCGGCATTGATGAAGTCTCGGTTCGCGCGGGCCATGACCGCGACGCCTGGGTTCAGCTCAGCCATCGTGCGGGCCAGCTCCCGGTCGGCAGCGAAATTGTCCTTTCCGCCGAGCCAGTAGTCATACACACGGGCGATGTTCGGCCGGGTCGTGTCGAACTCCTGCACGTTGCCTTTTCTCCCGCCTTTTCACTAACCCCGGTCGACATCTTATGCCTGAGTCCGGCTGTGCCGTGGCCGCAGTGGTCGGGATGCCGGACGAAGCGGGCAGAACGGGCGGATGCGAGACCGGCCACGGTGTCGGATCCAGGGAAGGGACCTATAGTTAAGTATCGACTTGAGTTTGGGTGCTCCGGCTCGATATACTCAAGTGCATGCTTAACCAAACGGCGGACCTGGACCGGGTCTTCCAGGCCCTGGCCGATCCTGGGCGGCGGGTCATGGTGGAGCGGCTCAGCCGGGGGCCGGCCTCGGTCAGCGAGCTGGGCAGGCCGCTAGCCATGTCCCTGGCCGCGGTGGTTCAGCACGTGCAGGTGCTCGAGGCCAGCGGGCTGATCCGGTCGCAGAAGGTCGGCCGTACCCGGACCTGCAGCATCAACTCGCCGGCGTTGCGGTCGGCGGAGATGTGGATCTCCGACCGCCGAACCAGCTGGGAACACCGTCTTGACCGGCTCGGTGACTACCTTGCCGAAACCGCCGGCACACCAGATCCCGGTGCTGGAGGCGCCCATGACCAGTCTGAGGAGGACCAGTGACGGAACGTTCCATCACGCATTCCACGTTCGCCATCGAACGGCACTACCTGGCTTCGTCCGCGCGCGTGTTCGCGGCGTTCGCCAGCGCCGACGCCAAGGACCGCTGGGCCGATGACCCGGATTACGTCTCGGATGGCGGCGAGACCGAATTCGACTTCCGGGTGGGCGGCAGGGAGCGGTTCGGCGGCAAAGCGCCCGACGGCACGAGCTACCGCTACGACGCCCTGTACTACGACATCGTGCCCGGCCAGCGGATCGTGTACTGCTACGAGATGTACTCCGGCGACGCCCGCATCTCGGTGTCCGTGGCGACTGTCGAGCTGGTGCCGGCCGATGGCGGCACCAGGCTCACCTACACCGAGCAGGGCGCCTTCCTGGACGGGCTTGCCCTTGCTGAGCACCGGGAGGAAGGAATCACCGAGCAGCTGGACAACCTCGTCAGGGTTCTGCGCACCGAAGCAGGGGAAGCGGAGTAGTCCGTGAGATCCGCTCGCCATCGAACTGGGTTAGAGGTTGATCACCAGAAGACTCGCCGAACCCAGGCCGTTAGCTGACGTGCCAGCTTGTCTGCGGGCTGGCCGCGCAGGGTTCCAGCGCCAGCCTCGTGGCCGACGCCGGGTGAGCGACCGGGCTGGCCAGGCACAGGCCGCTGGCCGGGTTGACGAACTGGGCGCCGAGCGGGCCGCCGAACGGCAGCCACTGCTGCGCGGAGTCGGCGTCACAGCGACCGAGCAGCACCGGCGATCCCGAGCCGGCGGCTCCGCCGGTGCTCAGGCACTGACCGAGTATCCGCAGCGTGTTGTCGGGCATGGCGGTCCAGTACCGTGCCCGCGGAGCGGTGCAGGGCCGCAGCGTGACGGCGGTGCCGCCGGAGGTAGCCACCGCGGTCGCGCAGCGGCCAGGGATTCCGGAGACGAGCGGAGCTGGCGGCAGGATCCACTGCTGGCTCGCTGTGCCCGCGCAGGCGCTGGCCAGCGGCGCGACGGTGCTGCCGGCCGGGGCCTGGAGGCAATTGCCGGTCTGCCCGTTGACCAGGCCCGTGCCAGGGACATCGGCCCAGCGCTGCGCGGCGGCACCGTCGCAGCGGCGTAGCGTCACGGGCGATCCGGCGAGGCCGGGGCCGCCCAGGCAGCCGCCGTCGATCCGCACGGTGCCGTTGGCCCCGGTGGTCCACGAGGCAGGTGACGTGCTGCCGCAGCGCCGCAGGACCGGGGAGATCACCGAACCCGAGGCCCGCGCCGCCAGGCACCGGCGGGTGCCGGCCAGCCGGATCGTCCCGACCGGGCCGCGTGCCGGGGCGGGCCGGACGGTCCAGGTGAAGGACGCCGCGGCCAGCGGGGCGGCCGTGCCGCCGGCGACGGCGGTAGCTTCGCTCACCGTTACCGTGACGTTGAAGCGCCCGGCTCTGGTGAGCCAGCCGGTGATCAGGCCGCATCTGGTCATCGTCAGCCCCGGCGGCAGGCCGGCGGCGGTGAAGCTGAGCGTGCAGCCGGGCAGCCCGTCGATGGCGCCGAGCTGGAGGTCGGCGGGCCCGTAGCTGGCGCTCCAGGCGTCGTCCGGGCTGATCAGGCGGACCGGCCAGTGCACGTGCCAGGCGAACGTCGTGCTCCCGGTCGCACCGGACGCACTCGTCGCTGCGACGGTGGCCGTCCCGGAGCCCGGCGTTGCTGGCAGCGTGCCGGAGATGATCCCGGTCGCCGGGTTGATCGACATGCCGGCCGGCAGGCCGGCGGCTCGGAAGGTCAGGCCCTGGCCGGGCAGGCCGCCGACCGCCGAGACGGCGAACTGAGCTCGCTGACCGGTCGTGCCGGACTGGTCGCGGGAGGCGAGCAAGGTCACGAAAGCGCGGGTCAGGTAACTCACGTCGACATGGCCGGGGATACCGGGCACGGTGGCGGTGCTGGTGTACTGCCAGAATTCCCAGCCCGTCCAGCCGGCCGGCATCGGCGGGCTGGCGGACGAGTAGGCCGCGATCCAGAGCGGATCGCTGGTGAACGCCGTGCTGCCGCCGGTACACGTGTCCCACCAGTCTGCCGTGGTGTAGATGACGGGCCGCTGACCAGTCCGGCGGCTGACCTCCGTGACGAACGCGCCGATCCAGGCAACCATCGCCGCGGGCGTGAGCCCATAGCACTCGTTGGTGTGATCCAGCGAGACGTAGGGGTCGTACTCGATGTCGAGGATGAGCGGCAGGGTCCTCCCGTCGGGTGCGTAACCGGCGACGTTCGCCGCGTAGTCGGCCTGGAAGATGCCGGAGGAATCCGCGGGATTGGCGAAATGGTAGGCGGCCGCGGTCAGGCCTGCCGCCCTGGCCGCGGCGTAGTCGGCGGCGAAGTACGGGTTGGCGTAGTAGGAGCCTTCGGTCGCCTTGATGAAGGCGAACGAGTACCCGGCGGCGGCGACCTTGCCCCAGTCGATCGCGCCGCCCGCGTGCTGGAACGACGCGATGTCCACCCCGCGCACCGCACCGGTGCTGGCAGCGGAGCCCTGGAGGCGGCCGGCGGCGCGAGCGGCGTCGGCCGGGGCGGGCGCAGCCTGGCGCGAGCCGGTAGTCAGCAGCGCGGCGAAGAGGCAGAGCCCGGCCGACACCAGGAAGCCGACGCGCAAGCGTCGGGGAAGCTTTGCCATCAGTACTCCGGGCGCTTCGGGGGTCACAGCATTTCGTCAGCAGCGTCCAGATTTCGTCAGCAGCGTCCGGAAATTCGCTGTCAAATCATAGAACGCGCGGTGCTCAGCTCGCTAAGTTTCCGGCGAGCACACCGCGTTTCCGGCGAGCACGCCGCGCGCCCACCGGTAGTCGGGCTTGCCCGACGGGGAACGCGCGACTTCGGGCACGAACTCGACCCTGGCCGGCACCTTGTATCCGGCCACCGACGCCCGGCAGTGCTCCCGCAGTACCTCCGCGTCCGCCGCTTCCGCACCAGCCCTCCGCTGCACCACCGCGGCGACCCGCTCGCCATAGCGCGTGTCAGGCACGCCGACGACCAGCACGTCGAGCACGGCAGGGTGCGACTTCAGCGCCTGCTCGACTTCCTCGGGAAATACCTTCTCTCCGCCGGTGTTGATGCAGGTGGCGCCGCGCCCCAGTACCACGATGGAGCCGTCGTCTTCGACGAGTGCCAGATCTCCGAGCAAGGCCCAGCGTTCCCCGTCTATGACAGGGAAGGTCGCCGCCGTCGCGGCTTCGTCGCCGTAATACCCGAGCGGGACGTGCCCTGACTTGGCGATCCTGCCGATCTCACCCGGTCCGGCCGGACGCAGGTCGTCGCCGAGCACGCGCACGTTCCACGGGGCGATCAGCCGGGGCTGGCCGCCCTGGTCACGCTCGATCTGGCCGTCGGTGCCGGTCTCCGAGCTTCCGAACCGGTCCGTGACGAACAACCCGGGGCGCACGGAGACCAACTGCTCGCGCACGCTCTGCGAGAGCAGTGCCCCGCCGGAGCCGAGCACCAGCCACGCGGACAGGTCGTACTGGTCAGGGTGCGCGGCGATCTCGTCGGCGATCGGACGGGCCATCGCGTCGCCCACCACCGCGACCAGCGCGATCTGCTCGGTCTGCATCAGCCGCACGACCTTCGCGGCGTCGAACTTGCGGGTGATCACGACCTTGCTGGCCATCAGGAATGCCGTGAAGATCGTGTACGTGCCGGACCCGTGCATCAGCGGAACGGCCAGCAGGTATCCCATCTCGGGCGTCTGCACGGCCGCCGCGACCACCTCCTCGACGCTGCGGCGCGGCTCCCCGTAGTGGTTGCCGCCGGCCAGCGCGGACACGAAGAAGTCCTCGTGCCGCCACAGCACGCCCTTGGGCAGCCCGGTCGTCCCGCCGGTGTAGATGATCAGCTTGTCGTCGCCGCTGCGGTCAAGGTCAGGTCGCACGGCGGGCATCGCGTCGACCGCCGTGTGGTAATCGGTCACGGTGACCGACCCGGGGAAGGCGGCGCTGCCCGGGCCGCCGTGGTCGCCACCGACGACCAGGACGTGCCGCAGGCCCGGGCACGACGGCGCGACCTCGGCGGCAAGCTCCGCGTACTGTGCGTCCACTATCAGTGCGGCGAGGTTCGCGTTGCCGAACAGGTGCGCGAGCTCAGGCCCGGTATAGCGGTAGTTGATGTTCACCGGGATGGCGCGGGCGACCATGCAGCCGAGCATGGCCTCGGCATAGGCGGCGGAGTTGGGCAGGTAGAGCCCGACCGTCTCGTCCGGACGGACACCGGCCGCGATGAGATGTTGCGCTACCTGCTCACTTCGGGCGGTCAGTTCGGCATAGCTCAGCCGCTGCCCGTCGCAGACCAGGGCGCAGCGGTCCGGGGTGGCGGCAGCTACCGCGGCACACAGATCGGCGAGGTTGCTGTCCATGGTCAGGGCGGTGGCGTCGGTCATGGTGTCTCCGCGGGTTCGACGATCGACTTGATCTCCAGGTACTCCTCGAATCCGGCGACGCCCATCTCCCGGCCGAACCCGGATTGCTTGTAGCCGCCGAAGGGCACGTCCGGGGAGTACCAGATGCCGCCGTTCAGGCCGGCGGTGCCGGTGCGCAGGCGGCCGGCCGCGCTCCGGCCGCGGCCGCGGCCGCGGCCGGCGTGCACGCAGACGCTGAACGCGGTGAGCGCCGCCGACTTCCCGCCCAGTTCGAGGAAGACCTTCTTGAGGCCGAGTTCGGCCCCGGTCCACGGCGTGTCGGGTGCGGGTTTCAGGACCACGGTGCGGCCGGCGGCCGGCGCGGGGCCGAGATTGGCCAGGTTGATCTGGTTGGGGAAGTTCCACGGGGTGATCGCGGCGACTACGCCGACCGGTTCCTTGCGGATCCAGCGCCTGGTGGCCATGCCCATCGGGGTGGCTGTGCCGAGATCCTGCTCCCAGGCGTAGGACGGGGCGCGCCGGCCTCGGCGATGGTGATCTCGCGCAGGCAGCGCGCGGAAGGCAGGATCGGCGGCCTGCGGCGCGAAGCCGATGACTTCCTCGGTCGCCGGGTTGACGATCGGGAATCTCGAACCGTCGGAGGCGGCGCGCAGTTCGCCGCCGATCAGCAGTTCCGGTGCCGGCCACATGGCCAGAACTGTAACGCGTTCTAGTTAGGAGGCCTAGCCGGCGCCGTACGGACCGTGCCTGCGTCCAGGCAGTGGTGCTGTGGAGTTGCCGAGCGGGAGGTCAGCGTGATTCAGCCAGCTCAGGCAGCTGCTCACCGGATTCGTGCTGCTCAGTCGGCACGGTGCTGCCTCGTAGCTCGTCCACGCGCACCAGGGTGACTCCAGCGAGGATGAGCGCGCCGCCCAGGAACTGCACGGGGGAGGGCAGCTGGCCGAGCAGCAGCCAGGCGAACACGATCGCGAACATCACCTCGGCCAGCCCGATAAAGGAAGCGAGCTTGGCGCCGAGCCGCCTGGCTGCCCCGATGCCCGCCAGATATGCGACCACGGTCGCGACGAGCGACAGTCCGAGCACGGGCACGATCCAGCTGACATGGTGACCGACGAAGTCGACGCTGCCGGTGCTGGTCCGCATAGGCAGCAGGTCGGCCACGCCCAGGGCCGCAAGGGAGACGGTACCGACGCACATCCCCGCCCACGCCATCACCACTGGCGGCAGCGGTTCGTCGGCGGACGCCGTACCCGGGCCGGCCCCCGTGCCCGCCGGGCCGGCCCCCGTGCCCGCCGAGCCGGCCCCCGTGCCCGCCGAGAGCAAGAAGTAAGCGGCCAGGCCCGTGGCCGCTAGGAGGCCCCACATCACGCCGAGCGGATCTATCCGGGTCGAGCCGGTCAGGTTCAGTACCATGATGAGCCCGGCGATGGCCGTGACCGCCCCGCCGACGGTGAGCCGCCGCGGGCGCTGACCGTGCCGCAGCCAGAGCCAGCCGACCACCAGGATCGTGCCAAGGTATTCGAGCAGTAGCGCGACGCCGACCGGAATCCGGGCGATGGCGTTGAAGTAGAAAAGCTGGCACCCGGCGACCGCCACCAGCCCGTAAGCGGTCGCTCGCCTGGCTTCTCTGCGCAGCAGCCACCACCGGCCGCGCAATTGCAGCACGGCGGGGATGGTGAGCAGGAGCGCCGACACCGCGATCCTGGCGAGCACGGCGGCAGCCGGGCTCCAGCCAGTGTCGACCAGCGACGAGCCGAATGTCCCCGAGGTGGCGAAGGTCGCTGCGGAAAGGACGGCCAGCGCCAGGCCAGCGCGGCTTGCGTCGGCGCGGGCTGCGCCGGTGCGAACAACAGTCATCGCTACCCTCGGGGTAATGCCCAAAGTTGGATTACGCTAGTGATGTTAGTGGAAAGCCGCGAAAGGGGTCAAGTTGCTTTTTGCTCATGACACCGAGATCGCGCTGGCCGCGGCTGCGGCACTGGTCAACACGGGTCGCGGCGGCACCGAGGACCTGCCCGACGTCGCGGCGCTCGACGAGTTCGTCCAGACCTGGGGATGGACAGGTAACCGGACGCACGACCAGGCGGAACTGCAGGCGGTCCGGCTGCTGCGGCCCCGGCTTGAGCGGCTGTGGGACTTGGACAAGGACGCCGCCGTCGACCTGGTCAACCTCCTGCTGCGAGAGGCGAGCGCGCTGCCGCAACTGGTCAAGCACGACGGCTGGGACTACCACCTGCATGCCACGTCCCCGGGCACGCCGCTGGCCGACCGGATGGCGGTCGAGGCGGCGATGGCGTTCACCGACCTGATCCGGGCCGGCCAGCTCGACCGACGGCGGACCTGCGCAGCGGGCGATTGCCACGACGTCTTCATCGACCTGTCCAAGAACTGGTCCAGGCGGTTCTGCGGCACTTCGTGCTCGAACCGCATCAACGTCGCCGCCTACCGGACCCGGCGGGCGGCCGGGGCGAGCTAGCGCTGCGGACCGGACCGGCGAACGGCCAGAGTGCCTAGCGCCCATGATCGTGGTGGTGCGCGACCTACCTCATCGATGGCCCGTTGGTGCTGCTATAGGCGCACCGATGGGCCATCGATGTGAAGGCTCCGCGCGTGATCATGGAGATGCGGGCAGGTTCCCACCCGGCAGGCCACCAACAGT
Organism: Streptosporangiaceae bacterium; assembly: GCA_035533915.1. Lineage (GTDB taxonomy): Bacteria > Actinomycetota > Actinomycetes > Streptosporangiales > Streptosporangiaceae > Chersky-822. The sequence continues at coordinate 17,733 of DATLSX010000151.1, read as the reverse complement.
GCGGGCGGCAGTGCTCACGTGGCGGCGGACGCTGGAGGAAGTCGTCGACCGCTTCGAGATCCGTCACCAGGGAGTCCGCCAGCTGATCCTCGACCACCTGGCGCGGCGCCGGAGCGAGCTGGACTACAGCTCACTGGACCAGCATGTCCGGTCGCCGGCCGGCTTGTTCTGCGGGTCCAGCTGATGTTGCGGGCACGCAGGGTGTCCACGTAGTCGTAGACGGCATCGACCTGGGGGACCACCACCGCCTGGATGCGGCCCGAGGCCCGCGAGCAGCTCGTCGTCCGGGCGCTCGTTCCAGGCGCCGAACTCGGGTGTCTTCTCCTCGGCGAGGATCAGATCGCACAGGCCGACGCACCCGTTGCGGATGTAGACGCCCGGGCCGGCGATGAGCTTGCTGACGGTCCCCTTGTCCTTGCGGCAGAAGGAGCAGTAGAAGGTTCCGAATTGGAGCATGAGCCTGGTGACGGCGAGATTCTTGCCTTCGCCAGGTTCAGTTCCTACTCGACGCTCAGCTTCTCCCCGGATGGAACGCTCTTTGGCGGTAGGGAGAGGTCGCTAGAAGAATTCGACAAGCTCTTCCGCTCCGCCGGTCTACGCCGGTCACGGATCGCGGGCACAGGCCGCACCCGCGACAGCGGAGATACGGCACCGCTGGTTCCTGAGCGGGCTGACCAACGAGTACGGCAGGCACCATGAAGATCACCTGCTGACTCAGTAAACTGCGGATCAACGGCCCCGGACGCGGTTTTAGCACCCCACACGCTCCCATGATCTGATGGACGGCGGAAAGGACGTGAGAACTCATGGCCGATCTCGTTGTCAAGCGAATTGAGGCGCTGGAGGAGGAGCAGCTCATCCAGGTGCAGGTGATCTACGAGGATGCGTTTAGCCCGGGCCTGCGTGTTCCGTTCAGTGAACTGACTAGGCCAGGCGAGGCCGACCAGACGTTCGTGGCCATGGACGGCAGGGCGCCGGCAGGTGTCGCCGCGTTGCGGCTGCTCTGCTCGGTGGAATGGTCATTCCTGCGTTACTTCGCGATCACTGGAAAGCGCCAGAGCCAAGGGCTCGGCCGTCAGTTCTGGCAGTTCCTTCACCAGTCCCTGCGGAAGGAAGCCTGGCCCGCGTGCATCATCTTCGAGGTGGAAGACCCCAGCGAAACAAACGGTGACAAGGCCGAACGCGTGATCCGGCAGCGCCGTATCAACTTCTGGACCGCGTGCGGCGCCCACCAGCTGCCCGTTTCAGGATATGTTCTGCCCGATTACACCGCCTCCGGAACGACAGAGGCGATGTTGTTGATGGCGGCGGCCCCGGCCGCGGTCCCCGCCGTTCAGGGCGACCAGCTGCGGACGCTGGTCCGGGCGATCTACACCGACCGCTATGGCCTGCTGCCGAATGATCCCCTTGTGTCGCGGGCGCTCGCGTCAATCGCAACCTGAATCACGACATGACAGCGGCATCTGCCGACGGGCTTGGCGGCTGACGAGCATCGACGGGTTCGAGTGGGATGACCCGGACACGGAGGCGAACGCGGTCGCGTCCGGGTACGCCGAGTCCGGGAAGGACCGCGTCCGGGAAGGACCGCTCGGCGTTCCCGAAGGTGCGGGCCGTCACGGTCAGCGAGCGTGGCTCGCACGCCGGGGTGGACGCCGATCAGCCCGGAGATCACCGGCAGGGCCCGGGAGCGGCTCATCGCCACCCCAACCCCCGCAAGTGAAAAAATCGCGGCAATGGGCCATTATAGACTTATGCGTACATCAGTTACGGCAGCGGTAGTTCGTGATCGTGGGGTTGTTGGCGCCGCGGCATCCGCCAGCGTGGGATGGGCTGTGTGATGGCGGATTCCCGCCCGCGCCTGGCACCGGATGCGGACTGGGTCAGGGACCAAGGGCAACCGCCATTACGACTGGGCGGTCCTCAAGGTGACCAGCGACGATACACCCGACGGGAGAAACCATGCGCCAGGATTTAGGCTTGCTCAGCGACGACTGCCCGAGTCTTTGGTTCAACGGCAAGTTCGCTGATCTGGAGGCCCTGAACACCGGGAATGCGTTCGCCTTGCGCCCGGTGCTGGACGAGGAGGCCAGGGCGCGGCTGGACAGCCTGCCCTGCCACGGCACCGATACCGCACTCGTCGTCGGCGGCAACGGGTTCGTCGGCGCGCATGTGGTCGCCCGCCTGTCGCGTGATCCTCGCATCCGCATGGTCCTGGCCACGGTGCGCGCCAGCGACGGGCGTGATCCGCGCGAGCGGCTCGATGAGACGCTGCGTAAGTACAAGGTGACCGACCTGATCCCGGAAAAGATCGAGGTACTCGACGCGACCCCGCTGAAATCCGGATTCGGGCTGCCCGCCGCGCGGTACCGCGAACTGGCCGAGGACGTCGATCTGGTGTTCGGCTGCGCCACCAGCAATGACTACGAGATCCCGTACCTGGGCATGCGGGACGACTGGTTCGGCAGCCTGCTGCGCCTCGTGCAGTTCGTGACCGAGGGGAAGCGCAAGCACCTGACGTACGTCGGGAGCGTCAGCGCCCATTTCTACCGGGATCCGGGTGATTTCCGCCGGCCAGACTCGTGGTGGTACTCGGGGTATGCGCAGCTGAAATGGGTGAACGGCACCGTGTTGCGCTGGCTGGCACGTGACAACCTGCTGCCGGTGACGTTGTGCGAGGCGCCGCACGTCCTGGGCGCCACGGACCTCGGCCTCGACCCCGGCAAGACGTATAGCTGGTGGCGTCTGGTGGAGATCGCCCGCAGCATCGGCCTGTTCTGGAAGGGTCCCGGCATGTGCTACGTGCCGGTGGACGTCTTGGCCGACGCGCTGGCCGTGAACGCGCTGGCGGACCGCCCGCTGTCGTACCTGCTGCCGCGCAATCCCTTCCCCTACGACAACGAGCTGATCGCGGACCTGCTGGATCTCCGGCTGGCCGACTGGCCGCAGTTCGCCGCGGAAGTCAACCGGCAGGTCTCCAGGCTCCGGGCAGCACCGCTGGTATCCGAGGACGGCGATGCCCTCGTCCGGAAGATCAACGAGCCGCCGACCGTCATGCCGCCGGGGTACGACGAGTCGTGGTGCGACAACCGCCGGCTGTACGAGCTGTACCTGAGCAACATCAGGTTCCGCGACGTGCGGCTCGGCTCGTATCGGCGGTAGCTCGATGTCCGGGACAGGTCACGTCGTCGCGATCGTCGATCCATTCTCGACCGGCGCGCACCTGCAGGCCGAGTTCGCCGCGCGGGGCTGGCCGTCCGTCGCAGTGCTGAGCACGCCGGGCATCCCCGGGATATTCGGTGCCCTCCAGCACGCCGACCGCTACCTGGAGGTGATCACCGGCCCGGACACGGAGCAGGTCGTAGCGGCCCTGCGCAGGTTTCCGGTGAGCGCGGCGATTCCCGGTTGCGAGACCGGGGTGCCCTTCGCCGATGAGCTGGCTGAGCGGCTGGGGCTGCCGGGCAACGGCACCGCCCGCAGTGCGAGCCGGCGCGACAAGCAGGCGATGGCGAAGGCTCTCGTCCGTCACGGCGTCCGCGCACCCCAGACGATCGCGGCAGCCGACCCGGAAAGCATGGTGCGCTGGGCGGACGAGCGCGACCTGTGGCCGATCGTGGTAAAGCCGCCAGCCAGCGCGGGATCGGACGGCGTCACGTTCTGCGCGACGCCGGCGGAGGCACGCGCGGCGTTTGGCCGCCTGCACCGGCGGTCGCACCGGTACGGTGGCCGCAACGACGTGGTGCTCGCCCAGGAGTTGCTGGCCGGGCAGCAGTTCATGGTCAACACGGTCAGCGTCAACGGCGACCACTACGTGGCCGAGATCTGGGAGGATACGCGCCGGCCGGTCGGGGGCGGCGTCGCGTACGAATTGGAGAAGCTGGTGACGCCCGGCGTCGAGCCGCAGGAGGCTCTCGCCCGCTATGTGTCCCAGGTGCTGGACGCGCTGGGCATCGCCTGGGGCCCGGCTCACTCCGAGGTGATGCTGACCGACTCGGGCCCGGTGCTGATCGAAACCGGCGCGCGGACGCAGGGAGCGTTCCTGCTGGACAGCGTGCGGGCCGCGACCGGGCACAATCACGTGACGCTTACCGTCGACTGTTACACCGATCCGGGGCGGCTGGCCGCGCTCATCGGCCGGCCGTATCCGGTGCGGCGGCAGCTATGGGTGGTCGCGCTGATCGCCCCATATGACGGTCACCTAGCGACCGACGGTGCCGTGGCCGAGCTGTACGGCCTGCCGACGCTGCACGATGTGATCGGCGACCTGTCGCCCGGCCGGCCGGTGAGCCGGACCGTGGATCTGAATACGGCCCCGGCCGGCCTCTACCTCATCGCGGACGACGCGGCGGAGTTGCACCGCGACTACGCGCGCATCCGGCATCTGGAGGCGAACGGCCTGTACGTATCCGCGGCGCCGGGATGAGCGGGCATGGTGGTGATCACTGGCGTCTGGGTCTGGCTGACCCCGCGCCTGCGGGCGCACGGCCGTACCGGACCGGTCCCGCCGCGACGCGCCGGACCTACAGGGTCGGCGGGGACCTAGGCGGCGGTTAGGGTCAGACAACCGTTACCGGCAGTTCGTCGAAGCCGCGTAGGACAAATCGGTCGCGGCGGACCGGCTCGCCTGCCGTCGCGATCTTCGGGAACTGGTTCAGCAGCCGGGGGAATGCCACTACGCCTTCGAGTCTGGCCAGCGCGGCGCCGATGCAGAAATGCGCGCCGGCGCCGAAGCTCAACGGGCCGCCGTCGGGGCGCATCGGGTCGAACCTGTCTGGGTCAGCGAACCGGCGGGGATCCCGGTTTCCCGCCCCAAGCAGGGTAGTCACCATCATCCCAGAGGTAACTGGCACACCGCCGACATTCGTGTCGTATCCGATGCGCTCGGTGAGCTGGACCGGTGAGTCGAAACGGAGCACTTCCTCGACGAATGCCGAAGGCGGCACCAGCCTGTCCCTGAGGGCGGCGCCGGACGGCGGGTCGTCCAGGACGATGTGCAAGCCGTTGCCGAGCAGGTTCTTAGTGGTCTCGAAGCCAGCGAAGAGCAGCAGTGTCAGGTTGTGCAGCAGTTCGGCGCTGGTCAGCTTGCCGCTGTCGGAGTCGGTGACGGCGAGAAGGTCGCTGAGCAGGTCATCGCGCGGATCGGCGCGCCGCGCAGCGGCCAGGCCGGTGAAGTAGGCGAGCAGTTCGGCAGCCGCGGCGTTGATCGCGTGCATGCTCTGAGTGTCGGTGACCTCGAAGAAGCCGGTCAGATCCCGGGCCAGCGGGCGGAATCCTTCTCGATCTGCCTCCGGGATACCGATCAGCTCGCAGATCACCGTGACGGGCAGCCGGTAGGCGAAGTCATGCATGAATTCGACGGCCGAACCGTCGGCCCCACGATCGGCCATGACGTCGAGCAGCTCGTCAACAATCGTGGTGATCGCGGGCGCTAGGCCGTTGATGCGCTGGGGGGTGAACGCACGGGCGATCAGGCTTCTGATCCGCAGATGCCGGGGGGCGTTCAGGTTCAAGATCCAGTCCGCGCTTTGGACAAATACGGGGTCAGCCCGCCAGCCAGGGAAAGTCTCGTCGAAGCGGCTGGCGTCGGAGACGCGGAAGCCGGGGTCGCGCAGAACAGAGTTGATCGCGTCGTAGCCGACGACTAGTACCTCACCCAGGCCCTCCTCCTCCACCGCCTCGCCCGGGCACGCCTCCACGGCCTCGCCGATCTCGTGCAAGGCCGCATAGAGCGGGTAGGGGTTGGTCCTCCCCTCAGGCGAGCTGAGCATGCTCAGAACATCAGTCACGTTCATTCCGCTTGGCACCTCCTGCCGCGCTGGCCGCCACGGGCACGGGCTGCACGACCGTCGCAAGCGGCTACCATAGTTCGCAAGCGGCTACCATAATAAAGATATGTTTGCTCTGATGGCGCCATTCGTCCAGCGCACTCTCCACTGCGGCGGCAGCGCGTACGGCGCACTGATGTCGCCGCAGGCGGTCGGCGGCATCATCGGCGGAACGGCGATCGCGATGAACGCGCACCGGCTGTCCGTTAGGACGCTGGTCGGCGTTGGGGCACTGCTGCTTGGCCTTCTTGACCTGCTGCCTTTCCTGTATCCCCTAGTCCGGCCAGCACTATGGCCGGCCGCGGTCCTGATCGTGTTGGCTGGCGTGTCCAGCGCCGCCTGCCTGGTCGGCATCATCGTCTCCGGAGTGCTCGGCGACGTCATCGGCATCGTGCCGGTCATCGCGGCCCGGGGTGCGGGCTACGTCCTGGTAGGAATGCGGCTCATCTGTGTGTTCGGGGCGCCGGCGGCCAGCGTCGAAATGCACCTTCGACGGCAGTCCGGCGAGGAATGGCTCGGCGTCATTCACTCAGATACAGGGAGGCAGATAAATGTCTGCTGATTACGAAAGCCAGCCTCGCGAGCCGAGCCATAATGGTCAGTCCGGCCGACCCGGAAACGAGCATCCCGACCACGTAAAATATACCGCACCTGACCGATTGCCCCGCATTTCCGATACGACACTGCGCGATAGCGCGCATATGCCGGGGGTCGACTTCAGGCCGGAAGACGGCGTCGTTATCGCGCGCCTGCTGCGCGCTGTCGGCATCGATGCGATCGAGGTGGGCATCGTCTCGGCCGCCGACGGCGGCGACCTCGACCTGTGCCGTGCCGTGCTTGACGAGGTGGGCGCCAGGCACGCCATGACGCTGGTACTGGCCCGTAGCCGCGCTCAGACCCGGACGGACCTGCGGCTCAGCCACGAGCTCGGCTTCCGCGCGGTGATGCTGTCGGTCCCGACCTCTGATGAGCACGCCACGCTCAAGCTCGGCACAGCCAGCCGCAAACGGATCATGAACCTGGCCGCGGACGCCATTCGCACCGCCAAGGACCTGGGCTTGCACATCACGTTCAGCGCGGAGGACGGCGCCAGGACCGAGATCGCCTTCCTGCGGGAATACGCGGCCTACGGCCTGGCGGCGGGCGCTGACCGGATCCGGCTCGCCGAGACGGTATCGATTCTGACCCCGGACAGCACCCGCCGCATGGTGAGCCAGGTAGTCGCGGCAGCACCCGGTCTGGAAGTGGAGATCCATTCGCACAACATGCTCGGCCTAGCCGTGGCCAACGCGATCGCCGCCGGAGAAGCTGGCGCCAGCTGGATCTCGGCGACAGTCGGCGGCCTGGGTGAGCGTGGCGGGAACACGCCGCTGGCCGAGGTTCTGGCCTGCATGTGGCGGTTCTGGTCCGACGATCGCTACCAGCTGGGCTATCTGACCGAGCTATCGCAGCAGGTCGCGGCACGCTCGGGCACCTCTTTCGGCGCCACTTCGGGCCCCACCGCGGAACTCAGCTATAGCTACGAGATCGCCGGACAGTGGCAGAACCCTGGCGCGTTCGAGGCGGTGCCTGCCGAATTGGTCGGCAACAAGCGCGGGATCCGGGTCAGGAGCCGGCTGCGTCCCGCGCTCATGCGCGCCTTCCTGCCGCCGGGCGTGGCCGATGACGTCGACCTCGACCTTTTCACGCAGGACGTGCGTGACCGCTTCCTCCCGGCCGGGCGGCAGTGCCTTAACGAGGCCGGCCTGATGTCGCTGATCTCGTCCTATGCGGCCCATCACAACGTGGAACAAGGAGCGTAGCCATGGAAATGAAAGGCATATGCCCGGAATGCGAATTCGCCTTCCTGGTGTCAGACATGATGGTCGGTGAATCGCTTTCCTGCCCAGAATGCGCGCTAACCCTCCAGGTACGGGAAATTAACGGGTCCAGGCTGGTCCTGGAGATGATCGAATCCGAGCTTCCTGATTGGGGACAGTGAGCAAGAATGGCGGCGCCAACGAGACATGGCCGCGAGTTCAGCGAGGGTGCGCACGAGGTCCGGGTCGGCGGCTGTGACCTCGCGCGGCTGGCCGCCGAGTACGGGACGCCACTGTACGCCTACGACGAAGACGGGTTACGGGACACCTGCCGGCAGTTCCTGAGCGCCTTCCGGGCGCAATGGCCGCAGGCTGAAGTTGCCTACGCCTGTAAGGCCTTCGCGGTAGGCGCGATGATCCGGCTGGCGCTATCGGAGGGCCTGCGCTTGGACGTGGCATCGGCGGGCGAACTCGACCTGGCCACCTCAGCCGGGGCAGCGGGCGACGCGATCACCTTCCATGGGTGCTATAAGACCGTAGCCGACCTGGAGGCGGCGGTCCGTGCCCAGGTCGGCCACGTCGTCATCGACTCACTGGGAGAGATCGATGATCTCATCGCTGTCACCACTCGCCTGAACCGGACGCAGCCGGTCCTGATCAGGATCAATCCGGAGGTGGACGTACGGACCGACACTCGTTACCGGGTCGGTGGCGCCGATAGCAAGTTCGGCCTGCCCGTCGGGGACGAGTCAGCGCGACGGGCCGCGGAGCGCGTCCTGGCCTCCCCGTGGCTGCGTCTGGACGGGGTGCATTTTCACCTCGGGTCTCAGATCATGACGGCCGAACCCTACCTTGAGGCGATCGAGCGTACCGCGCGTTTCGTGGCGGACCTGCGGTCACGGCACTCCTGGGCTCCGCGCCGCGTCATCCTGGGCGGCGGAATGGGGGTCGGCTACGACCCGGGCCAGGTCGTGCCCACGCCCCGGCAGTGGGCCGCCGTTCTTGGCGGCGCGTTCCGTGACCGGCTGGCGCCTCTGTGCGCCGCACAGCCGGTCCTCGGTATCGAGCCGGGCCGCGCGGCTGTGGCCGATCACGGTGTGATCGCATACACGGCAGGGGTGGTCAAGCGCCAGGCCGGGCGGCCCGGCCGGACCCTGGTCGTGGTCGACGGCGGGCTGTCCGACAACCCGCGGCCGCTCATGTACTCGGCCCGGCACCAGGTACGTAATGTCTCCGCTGGTGTCAGGGCGGCAGTGCAGGCGCGGCCAGCTGCCGATGCGGTCACGGCGGATATCTACGGCCGACACTGCGAGACCGACCTGCTGTTCAGCGACGTCGTGTTGCCGGACATCCGCCGCGGCGACGTGCTGGCAGTGCTGACGGCCGGCGCCTACACCCACTGCATGGCCAGCAACTACAACAGGTTTTACCGCCCGGCGGTCGTGTTCGCCGCCGATGGCGCCAGCCGCCTGGTAGTACGCAGGGAAACCAGCAAGGACCTGCTGCGCTGCGAGCAGCAGCCGAGCCTCGGCGCGGTCCGGGAGGTGGCTGTATGAGGCTCGCCGTGGTCGCCGACCGGATCGGCTGGGAGGAGCGCCAGCTGATGCTGGCCGCGCGAGAGCGCGGCATCGACACCTTCTGGGTCAACGACACCGGCCTGTGCCTGGGCCCGGCCGCCGCCGGCGCACCAGACGCGGACGTCTTCCTCATGCGCAGCCGCAGCTACGCCAGGTGCGGTATCATCGCCGGGCTGCTGGGTGACGGCGGCGCGCGGGTGGTGAACTCAGCCACGTCGATCGGGATTTGCCAGGACAAGGTCACGACGGCGCGCGCGCTGGGCGCGGTCGGCTTGCCCGTGCTCGACTTCCGCGTCGTGCTGAGCCAGCAGGATCTGGCCCAGGCAATCGACGAGTTCGGCTTGCCGTGCGTGCTCAAACCGGTGCTGGGCGGCCTGGGCCGCCGGGTGCTGCTGGTCCGCGAGCGTGACGTGGCCACGGCGGCCTATGAGTACGTTGAGCACTTCGGCGCTGGCTTCGACCGGGTGCTGATCGCCCAGCCCTACCACCGGGGCCAGGACGAGCGGGTCATAGTGGTCGGCTCGGAGGTGGTGGCTGCCTACCGGCGGATACCGGACGGGGACTGGCGGGCCAACGTGGCCGTCGGCGCCACCGTAGTGGCGGCCGACGTCACCAGCGAGACGAAGTTCTTGTGCCGCGAGGTTACCCGGGTGACCGGTGCCGAGGTCTACGCGCTCGACCTGTTCTCCGGCGACGGCGGGCACAAGGTGGTCAACGAGGTCAATCACGTGCCGCTCTTCCGCGGCGCGACCGCGGCGACCGGGGCCAGCATCGGGGCCGCCATCGCGGGGTACCTGGAGCGTGTCATGGCCGGGGACGTGGAGCTGACGGGTGCGCGATGACCATACCCATCGGGATCGTGGGCGCCAGCGGCCTGGTCGGCGGCGAACTGCTGCGGCTCCTGGACACCCATCCTGACTTCCGAGTGGTCTACGCCGGGTCCTCCGGCCACAGCCGGGACGCGGAGTCCGGCCCGGTCGCACTGGCCGAGATCCACCCGCACCTGCTCGGCCGCCCGGTGGGCGAGTTGCGGCTGGATCGCACCAGGGTGTCGCGGATCGCCGGGATGTGCGCGGCGGTCTTTCTTGCCACCCCGCCCGTCGTGTCGGCGTCGCTCGCGCCGGCCCTGCTCGACGCGGGCGTGGAGGTGGTGGCCGACTTGAGCGCGGCGTTCCGGATCAAGGATCCGGTACTGCATAAGCGCTGGTACCCGGACGTCTCGCGGCCATGGTCCAGCTACCAGCCGGTATATGGCTTGCCCGAGTTGAACCGCGACCTGCTCCCCGGTGCGCGGCTGATCAGCGTGCCCGGCTGCCTGGCGACGGCTTCGATCCTGGCGCTGTACCCGCTGTCCCGGATGGCGGGCACCCGGTTCAGCCACATCACCATCGACGCCAAGGCCGGGTCAGCCGGATCCGGCACCCGGTTGCGGGCCTCGGGCCTGCATGCCCTGCGCAGCCACGTGGTGGCCCCGTACGCCCCGACTGGGCACCGGCACGTTGCGGAGATCCGCGAATGCCTCACCGGCCACGGGCTGGCGACCACTGACGGCGGCCTGCGGCTCGGCATGTCGGCATACGGCGTGGACCTGATCCGTGGCGCGTCGGTCGCCGTGTACGTGTGGGCCGATGATGACGTCAGCCTTTCCGACCTGACCACGATGTTCCGCGATACCTACCAGCACGAGCGGTTCGTCCGGGTAATCGACTGGCGGTCCGGCGCGCTCCCGATGCCAGACCCCAAGGCTGTGATCGGCTCTAACTACTGCGACATCGCGCCTGTAGTCGACACCGACTCCGGACGCCTGGTGATCATCTCGGTGCTTGACACGCTCACCAAGGGCGCGGCCGGCCAGGCGATCCAGGCGTGCAACAAACGATTCGGGTGGCCTGAGGACGCTGGCCTGAACCTCCAGCCGGTGTTTCCCGCCTGAGATCCCCGAGAGGAGAGCGCCACGATGCCGACCGGATCACCATTGGTCATCAAAATCGGTGGCAGCGTCATCCGAAACCTTGACGCGGACTGGTGGGACGATGTCGCCGCGGCCAGCCTGCGGCACCAAGCCGTGTTCGTGCATGGCTGGTCCCGCCCGCTGCGCGACCTGCAGCAGGCGCGCGGGCGGCAGCCCGTGTTCCTCACCGACCAGCACGGTCATCGCAGCCGGCTCACCGACGAGGAGGTGCTCAGTGAGATCGTCGAGGTGTCCGGCACGCTCCGGGCGCTGATCCGCGCCCAGCTAGCCCGGCGTGGCGTCCGGGTCCTCGGCCTGGAGGCCGCGCGGGATGGGCTGCTCAGGGCCACCGTCCGCCCGCAGCGCTGGTGGATCGACCGGCGGCTCCAGCCGATGACCAACCTGGTCGGGCCGGTGCGGTCGGTGAACGCCATCGCCCTGCGGTCCTTGCTGGAGCAGGCCGACGCGCTGATCGTAACGCCGCTGGCCCACGCCGCGCAGCATCCCTACGTCAATGTGGACGGGGACCGTGCCGCAGCCAAGATCGCGGCCGAGCTGAGGGCATCCGCGCTGGTACTGGTCACCGACGTAGACGGCGTGCTGGTCGACGGCGGCCCGGTCCGGCGGCTCGCGCTGGCCTCGCTCCCCTCGGTCCGAAGCCAACTGGACGGCGGCATGCGCAAGAAGGTTGCCGCCGCCGTGGCCGCGGTCAATGACGGCGTCCCGCTGGTTGCGATCGGCCGGGCGGCCGTCACCGCCCTGGTCGCCGGCCGTGCCGGAACCCAGCTGTCTGCCGACGCTCCAGTGCCCGCAGCTGTGCCTGCCGCAGCGAAGGCCTCGGTTCATGAGTAGTACTGCCGCGGCAAAGCCGCCGACCCAGGATCCGCGCGGGGAGCTGACCCGCATCCGAGCCAGCGCCCGGGTCCGGTGGGGATCGGAGCTGATCGACCTGGCCCGGTCCGAACCATTGTGCGCCTGGCCGCCGGACGGCCAGCTGACCGGTGAAGGCGTCCCGCACACCCGCCGCTATCCGCCCGTCGCGGGCCTGGATCCGGTCCGCGAGGAACTGGCCGGGTACTACGGCCCGGTTCTGGGCATACCGCTGACCCGGCAGAATGTCTGCGTCACCGCAGGCGCGGTGTCCGGCCTGATGCTTGCGCTTTCCACGATGTGCGAGCCCGGGGACGAGGTGCTTATCCCCTCGCCGTACTTCCAGCTGAATCCGGTCCAGGCCCGGCTCGCCGGCGTCGTGCCGCGGTTCGTGGACACCCGGGACCACGGCTGGCGGCTCGGACCCGAGCTGCTGGCCCGGTGCGTCGGCACGCGGACCCGGGCACTGCTGCTCACCAACCCGGTCAACCCGACCACGACGGCTTACGGCGTGCGGGAGGTCAGCGCCATGATCGCGGCGTTGCCGCCCGGTACGGCGATCATTGCCGATGAGGTGTACGCCGATTACGTCTACCCGGACGCGGAGTTCGCCAGCATCGCTACGCTGGCCCGGCAGGCCGGGGTGGCGGAGTGGGTGGTACTGCGCAGCGCGTCCAAGACCATCGGCCGTCCCGGGCTGCGAGTGGGCGCGGCGATAGGGCCGGAACCGGTCGTCGCCGCGATCACCGGCCGGGCCGCAGTGCTGACGGGCGCCGCGAGCGTCACGTCGCAGCTGGCGTTCTGCGCCGGGCTGCGCGCGGCGGCCGGCGCCGACTACATGCGGCCCTACGGCCATCGCCGGTCCGCGGCGCTGGCCACCGCCAGGCGCGTCGGCCTAGCCGTCGCCCGGTCGGAGGGGACCTATTACCTGTGGGTGGGTCAACCGGGCCACGTAGGCGAGGAGGGCCGACACGCGATCGGCACCGCGCCCACTGCCGAAGCGCTGGCCGAGCAACGGGGCGTGCTGGCCTGGCCTGGTTCGGTGTTCGGCGCGTCCGGCTGGCTCCGGCTCTCCCTTACCGCCCCGGCCGACGCCATCACCGAAGGCCTCATCCGCATCGCAGAGTTCGCAAGAGAATCATGACGGGCGATTTCTTGTTCCTGGATCCCGGTGCCGATGTGACCCGGCGAGACATCTACGACCTGGGGCGTGACCTGGGCATGCGGGTCGTCCTGGTCAGCCGGACCCGCACCTGGGAGCGGGACCTGGTCGACGACTGGATCGAGGCCGATCCGACGAATCCGGACGACGTCGCGGCCAAGGTGGCGGCGCGGAGCAGGCCAGCCGGAGTCGTCAACTGCAGCGAGTCATGTCTGGAAACCGCGGCGCGGCTGGCCTGCAGCTACGGCCTGCCAGGTCCGCGGGTGGTCACTGTGCACCGCTGCCGTGACAAGATAATCATGGGTGAACGGCTCGCCTCCGCCGGCGTCCCGCAGGCTCGCAGGCAGGTGGTGACCAGCCCGGACGAAGCCGAGGCGGCGGTCAAGGCCGTCGGACTGCCTGTGGTACTCAAGCCGAGCACCGGCGTGGCAAGCCTGTTCACCGTTCGCTGCGAGACCGCAGCCGAACTGCGTGCCCGGCTGCGCGAGTTCACCGCCCAGATCTCCGTGCGCACGCCTGCACCGCTGCGGCAGATGTGCGGCCGCTGGCTGGTCGAGCAGTACCTGGACGGTCCCGCGTTCAGCGTAGAGTCACTGGTCACGCCGGACGCGGTGGAGCACATCGCGGTGTGCGAGAAGGGACCGGTCACCGGCCCGTTCTTCCGCGAGATCGGCCACTCCACGCCACCTCGGCTGGCCACGGGCACGGTGTCCGAGCTGACCGGGATGGCGGCACGGGCCATCCGCGCCCTGGGCATCGACTGGGCCGTCACGCACGCCGAGTTCAAGTTCACCTCGGCCGGCGACCCGCACATGCTGGAGATCGCGGCCCGGATGGGCGGCGGCTCGATCCGGCAGGTGGTGCGGCTGGCCACCGGCGTGGATCTAGTGGAGCTGACACTGCGGCTAGCGCTCGGCGAGCGTCCCGCCGCCGTGCGTACCGGCACACGCGCAGAGGGCATCGCCGCGGCAAGCCGGAGCTTGTACCCGCCCCGGCCGGGACGTCTGGTCCGCGTCGAGGTGGCCGGGCTGTCCCGGCTGCCTGGCGTCCAGGCAGTCAACCAGTGGCTCCGTCCCGGGGACAGCTACCGGATACCGCCCGACGGATACAGCGAGGTCTGCGGCGTGGTCACTGCCGCCCGGACCCCGGATGCCGCCATCCGTCTGGCCGACGCGGCCATCGACGCCGCGGTCCGGGACGGCTTGGTCACTTGCGTCAACTATGGCTAGTACGGAGTGAGCCGTGAAACTGAACATATTCCGCCAGGAAGAATTCTTCGAGGAGCACGAATTTAGCTGCCGGCGCATGCTGGCACTCAGCGGTGTGCAGCCGCTCACGCACGCCGAACTCGCGGCCTACGTGCCGGACGGCCCCGCGCCCGGGCTGGAGGTGGGATATACGCCGTCGGCGGGATTCGATGAGCTGCGCGAGGCCGTGGCCGAGGTCTACCCCCAGGCCGGCGGCCTCCCCGGCGCTGACCGGAGCAACGTCCTGATCACCGTCGGGGCCATCGAGGCGCTGCTCATCATCACGAACCTGCTCATTGATCCCGGCGACGAGGCAGTGTGCCTGTGGCCCAGCTACCAGCCTCTCTACGAGCTGGTGACCGGCGCGGGCGGCCGGGTGCGATTCGTCCGGCTGGAGCCGGACGAGGGCTTCCGCATCGACCTGGACCAGGTCCGGCAGGCGGTTACGCAGAAAACCAAGCTGGTCATCATCAACTCGCCGCACAATCCCACCGGCCAGCTCGTCCCGGCCGTCGACCTGCGTGCGCTGGCCGCCGACCTGGACCGCCAGGGCAGCTACCTCATGGTGGACGAGGTGTTCCGTGAGATGTGGCCGGATCCGGAGCCGAGCGCCTGGGACGGGACACCCAACCTGGTGGTGGTCGGCGGGCTAAGCAAGTCCTATGGCCTTCCGGGCTTGCGCATCGGCTGGATGGTCGCCGATCCCACCCTGGTGGTCCGCGCCCGGAGGTACCGCAAGTACACCTCGCTGAATCCGGGCGCCCTCGACCAGGCGTGGGCGACCGCGGTGCTCCGGAAGCGAGACCGGGTCCTGGCACGGACGAACGCCCTGGTGCGCGACGGGCTGAAGACGGCCCTTGACTGGTTCGGTCAGCATGAGGACGTCTTCACGGTCAATCCTCCGGCCGGCGGCGGGCTGATGTTCCCCGGGCTCCGGCTGGAGGAGCCGACCAGGGACTTCTGCGTCCGGCTCGTTCGGGAGACGGGCGTGCTGCTGGCACCGGGCAGCGACTGCTACCAGACAGAGGGCCACCTGCGGATAGGCTTCGCCACCAGTGAGCTGGCCGAGGGCCTGCACCAGATCGACGAATTCCTCCGCCGATGAAGGCGCAATTCTGGAAGGCGTACGCGGAGGGGAACTCCTACATAATTTTGGACCATCGAGCCCCGGTGAGCCGCCTGCTGCCATGGAGCGTCGACCAGCGGCAGGGTATCGGCGGCGACGGTGTGCTTCTGGTGCGGTGGCACGCGGGCGGTGCCCGGATGCGCATCTTCAACGCCGACGGGACCGAGGCACCGATGTGCGGGAACGGGGCACGCTGCGTCGCCGCGCTGGCCATCGCCACGGGCCGGGCGCACGACATCGTGACCGTGTCCTGCCAGGGCGGGACGATCACGCACCGGTTGGACGCCCGTGATCCGTATACGCTCACCGGGACCATGCAGGTCGCCGCGGACCCGCTGATCGGGCGCGAGCAGTACGTATTTCACCTGGATCTGGGAACACCGCACTGCGTCATCTTCCGCGACCTCGCTGACCTGATGCCCGAACGCGACGGTCCCCTCTGGGAGCGTGCACGAGCCGGAGGCACCAACGTGATGTTCGCGCACGTCCGCCGCCCTGGGGAGCTGGACGTGGTGCCGTGGGAACGTGGCGTCGGCGCTACGGCGGGCTGCGCGACCGGCGCCGCCGCCGCGGCCATCGCGGCCGCACGCATGACGCCGAACTGGCCGGCCCGCAGCGTCGTGTTTCAGCCTGGCGGATCGGTAGAGGTGGCGTGGCGTGACCGGGACCTGACGCTCGACATCCGCGGCACCGTGCGGATCGTCGCCGAGGGGACGCTGGACGTCCCGGAAGGGGAGCAGGCTCGTTGCGGCCGCACGCGCTTATCGTCGACAACGGAAGCCGGTCGGTGCCGCTGATCGCCCGCGAGGTCACCAGCGCAGGCTGGGCATGCACCGTGCTCCCCCTCACCACTTTGCCCAGGGCCGGATCGGCTGGGCCTGCCGCGTTCGACGCGGTGATCCTCAGCGGCACCGACCTGCCGGTCTGGGCGCCGGTCTACCACGACGAGCTAGACCTCATCCGATCTGGCCGGGTGCCGCTGCTGGGCATTTGCGGCGGGCTCCAGCTCATCGGCCGGGCATTCGGCGCCGACCTGGAAGAGGGGGCGCCGGTTATCGGCCGGACTCGCGTTAATCTCGCACCGGGCATCCCGCTGTTTACCGGGATGCCCGGCCAGGTCGAGTTGTTCCAGCGGCACATCTACCGGCTGGCGTCACTGCCGCCGGGCTGGGAGGCGATCGCCACCTCGGCCAGCTGCGAGTTCGAGGGGATCTGGAATCCGTCGTCTGGCAGCTACGGCATGCAGGCGCATCTGGAGTTCCGCGCCGAGGGACGAGCCATGCTGCGCCGGTTCCTCGCGCTCGCCGCCACCCGCTAATCGAGCGACCGACCCTGAAGGCACGAATAGGCGAGCAGGGCCACCACGCCTGCGGCTGTACGTTGTGGCCGGCGGGCGGGTCTTGTTCGCAGGCCGCTCGTTCGGCGTCCCGCTACGGAGGTTGCCATGAAGACTGATCGAGTGGAATGCCAGAATCAGGCCGGCGCGCCGCGCAGGGGCCGGGAAGTCAAGCTCCGTGGCTTCCGTGAGGATGATCTAGCGACCCTGGCAGACTGGTGGCTACATGACGACGTCAGGCCTATGCAGTCAGACTGGCCTGTTCCCAGGCCTCCAGCGACCATGATGGAGGTCTTCCGGGGCTGGGGAAGTAATGATCCAAAAGACGATTCATGTGCACTGGCTGTAGATGCGGGCGGCTCCCTGGCGGGCTACGTTGCCGTCCTCGGCCTCAGGTGGCCGAGCCGGACGGGTGAGCTCGCTGTGATGCTTGGGCCCGAGCATCAAGGACAGGGGCTGGGCAGCCTGGTCATGACGGAGCTGCTGAACGTTGCGTTCGCGGGGCTGGACCTGCACAGAGTAGAGGTACACGTCTTCTCATTCAACTCGCGGGCAATCCGGTTGTATTCGTCGCTGGGTTTCGTCGAGGAGGGACGCCTGCGCGAGCGCGTCTTCCATCGAGGTCGACGTTACGATGAAATCGTGATGGGGATGCTGCGAGCCGAGTGGGATACACGAGGCGCGCGGGCTTATTCGGAGTGAGCTTGGCCTCAAACGGTCATAGCGACACCAGGGTGCTATTATGTCAAATCTCCAAGAGAACGGAAGTCTGAATGAGCCGCTCCGAGCCACTCCGGTTCGAGGAAAGGGAAACAATTTCCAGGGAGCTGGGATGCGGCCGGT
>DATLSX010000150.1:0-15604 GCA_035533915.1 Streptosporangiaceae bacterium | reverse complement strand
ATGCCCTGCGCTCATGTCTTGCTCCCCGGCCACCGGGCCGCACCGCTGGCCTTATCGACCGGGCGGGAAATGGCCTGATCATGCCCTTTTGACAGCGCAAACCCTACCACCGCAAGATCCGTAGCCCGGCAGGCTGCTTTCGGCAACCGCGATGCCGGCGGCTCAGCCCAGGTCGTCGAACTCGCCGTTGCGCACCCCGGCCAGGAACGCCGTGATCTCGGCCCGCGTGTAGACCAGCGCCGGGCCGCCCTGGTCGCCGGGGATGCCATTCGGGATCTGCTGCATGAGGTCTCTCCCTGCTCGGCCGCAGCGGGTGCGGCCGGTCGGATCGCATCCGCACAGCACGGAACGGCGCCACATCGCCGTGACGTAGGCGCATGGTATCCATTTGCACGTGTATAGGCACAGTGCAAATGACTGTGCGCCCATTGTTGCGGATTGCCTGTGCATGCGCCATGATACGTCGCTAGGCGCTCGGAACTCTTTGTGGCAGGTCCGTAACTCATGATGACCGCGCGTCCCTTAACCCCGGCTCGGCAGAGCGCCACCAGCGCTGCAGGCGCTGCGCGCCGAGCTGGCCGCCCGGGGCCTGACCACGGCCGGCATGACCATCACCCGCCTGCAGGGCACTCTGACGCTCGCCGGGGGCCCTGACGTGGTGTACCGCTGCGGCTGGCTGTTCTGGCCCGCCGGCCGGCTCAGCCGGGCGGGCCGCCCGCTGTATGCACTGCACCAAGCCCGTGATCCCGCTGGCGCGGCCCGTCGGCTCGTCCCGCGCCCGCCGTGAGGCAGGCGGGATCAGCGATCAGGGATGCGCTGCCAGCTTTTACCCGGCGTCAGTGCCGTGCTACGGCGGTAGCCTTCCTGCGGTCAGCCGCCGCGGGTCTCGGCGCTCATGGCGGATCGCGCGAACCGGTGAGGAGAACGCCCATGCCGACGGCCGGGAGTAGCGCGGACGACGTCAGCACGCACATCGGGCGGCGCTGGCAGGCAATCGATCCGCTGCTGCCCCTTTCGGCGGCCCCGTCGCCTGCCTGCGGTGCTGAGCTCGCCGTCGCGGGTCCGGATGGTCTGCCGGCGGCCACCGGGACATGCGAGCACTGGGAGGGGGAGCCCGGATCGCTAGACCTGGCCTGGGGCGCGGCCCGCAGATTCCTGCTCACCCCCCGGATAGCAGGCCCGGATGTCGGGGGAGCGCTGGACGGGCTGCTGTCGCTGTGGCGGGATCACCTGGCCCGGGTGCCTGGCACCGGCAGTCAGGACACTGCCGCGGTCGTCACCTGGCCCAGCCGCGATATCGAGGGTGTCAGGATCTTGCTAGGTCATGGGCTGACGCCGCTGAACATCATCGCCGCACGGACGGCAGGCGGCCAGCGCGCAGGCCATGCGGACCGTCGGCCGCGACCAGGGCTGCGGATCAGGCGGGCCAGGCCCGCGGATATCGACGCGGTCGTCCGCCTGGGCCTGGAGGTGGTCCGGTTCGACGCGTACTTCGGCTGCGTGACCGAGCGGCCGGGGACGGCAGACGCCCTCCGGCGGGAAGTGACCGAGTCGCTCGCCCGGCCGGACGCCTGGACATGGCTAGCCGAGCGCGACGGCACGCCGGTCGGCATGCTGAACGCGCAGCGGCCGGAGTCGGCCGCCTGGATCGCCCCGCTGGTACGCCCGGCGCCCGTGGCATACCTCGAACTGCTAGCCGTCCTGCCCGGCGAGCGCGGCCGCGGCACCGGCGCGGCACTGGCCGAGCAGTTGCACCGCGAGACCGAGGCGGCCGGGGTAGCCGTCACGCTGCTTCACTATGCGCTGCCCAATCCGCTGTCCATGCCGTTCTGGAGCCAGCAGGGCTACCGGCCGGTCTGGACCTCCTGGCAGGCCTGGCCGGCCCAGGCCATCCGCTAGCACCCGGGCCGGCCAGGCCCGGATCAGCGACCCCCGGTGTCGCTCTCCCGCTGGATCTGGAAGAACGGCGACCGCAGGATGAAACGCGCGGCGAGCATCAGGACCAGGCCGACCGCGACGATGCCCACCAGGGACCAGATCTGCGGCGTCGGGGCCGACTGCAGCGACCTGACCACGACCCAGCCCAGGAACCCGGCCGCGGCGATGGGCAGGAGGCCCAGGACCAGCCCGTCCCAGGCACTAGTGAGGACGCGCCGCCGGTAATACACGATGGTGGCCAGCGCGGTGAGGATGTAGAAGACGGCGAACAGCAGCCCGGTCACGGCGACCACGTCGTCAAAGGCGTTCTGCACCGAGGTGGTGAGCAGGTATATCCAGGTGAGCCCGATGATGAGCACGCCCACGATCACGCTGGCGGCGACCGGGGTGGAGAACCGGCGGGACACGTTGGCGAGGAACTCCGGCAGCACCCGGTAGCTGGCCATCCCGTAGACGATCCGGGCGGTGAGCACGATGCCCGTCCCCGTGGTGGCGACCACCGACAGCGCGAGCGCGAGCGCCATCGCCTTGGCCCAGCCGCCGCCGCCCAGCGCCTGGGCGACGTAGACGAGCGCGGACGCCGAGTTGGCCTGGAGCCTGGCCGGCGTCACCACTCCCTGCAGGCCCACGATCGAGACCGTGTAGATGACGGCCAGGATCGCGACGGCGACGATGGCGGCCTTGCCGGGGTTGGTGCGCCGGTGCTTCACCTCCTCGTTGACATACAGCGTGCCGTCCCAGCCGGTGAAGATGAACACGGCGACCAGGAAACCAGCCGCGGCGCTGCCCTTCCCGCCAATTCCGCTGAGGCTCAGCCAGTCCTTAGTGATCGGAAACGTGCCGTGATGGTGGCCGAGCACCGCCACCAGGCCGGCGACCGCCAGCCCGATCAGGATCAGGTACTCGACCACCGCCATGCCGACCTGGGCGCGGGCGGTGATGCGGATGCCGACGACCGCGATCACCAGCATGACGACGCCGACGGCGGTGCCGACGCCGATATTCGCCCAGACGCTCGTGGAGTCGGAGCCGAAGATCGCCAGGACCGACGGCCCGAGGACCTCCACGCCGCTGACCGTCGCGATGACGTAGGCGGCGATCATCAGCCATCCGGTCAGGAATCCCAGGTAGGGGTTGATCGCGCGGCCGACCCACTCGAAGGACGCGCCGCAGTTGGCGTTCCACATGTTCAGCCGCCGGTAGGCGTTGGCGATGATGAGCATGGGAATCGCCGTCAGGATAATGATCGGCCCGCTGCCGTAGGCGGTCGCCGCGGCTAATGCGGCAAGCGTCAGCCCGACCGACGCCGCCGGCGCCGATGAGGCCATGCCGATGACGGTGTCCTGAGCCACTCCGATCGCATCGGGCTCAAGCCGGGCCGCAGGCGCCGACACGGTTTCCGCGACGGCGGATTGATCGGTCATTGCTCTCCTATTCATGTTCTAATTTTGCGGGACGGCATTGCTTTTCCCTGGTAGTTAGCAACACCGCAGGGTCAGAGCGCGGAGCCCATCAAGCGCCGGGCTCCGGCGGCCGGCACGTCCGGACTGGACACCGCATGATCATAGCGGTCATTTAGGAATGTCAGATGATAAATGGTGAGTCAGATTCTCCTGGTTCGGCATGATTGCCAGCTGTGAGCCCTGATCTCCCTCGGAAGGCCCATCAGGGCCACGTTCAGGTTCCGGCGGCGCGGTGCCGTCCAGCCTGCGGTCGCCTCAGGCGCCGGGCCGCCACCTTTCATAACGAGGGTATCTGCAACTCGTTTTGAAAGGACTTCCATATGCGTCCTGAAAGCAATATAACCATTTCACAATGACTTGGTGATAGCCGATAGATAACCTTGCGCACCGATCTTCAGGCCTGATTTGATCAGTCGAAACGAAACGCCCGGAGTTCCCTCCCCGGGCTGCAAAGGAAGGCAGGCCGTGAGCAGCCACCCCCGCGTTCTCGCCACGATGTCGGCGGCTGACCCGGCTACACCCCATCCAGGCTGGGTCCACGCCTTACGCCGAACTGGAGCACTCCCGGCGCATGTCCGGCTGGCCCGCTGCCGCCGCGGCTCCTCTGGTTCCCAGGGACCATGCTGCGGAGACCTGCTGGCTGACGCCGACACGGCCGGCCTCGCGGCCAGCCATGCCCAGGGAAGCTGACCGCCACTACCAGTGCCGGCCTCGGCCGCTGCTACGCCCACCGCCGGCGTCGCCGGCACCGCGGTGTCCTGCCAGGACTTCCGCATCAGCAGCGGCCATCACGCGGTGCCTGCACCTTCGACCCCGCCCGCCTCCAAGACGACGCACAGTAAGGAAGCACAACCCGATGACGCAGCAACCAGGGCCAGGTCCTGACCAGTCCCGGCTCAGGGTGACCGGGGAGCCGTGGCAGGGCCGTCCCCATGGCGTCGCCGGCCAGGGGCCGCCCAGCCCGCGACGGAAGCCGCGCCGCCGCGGCTGGCGGCCTGCGCCCGGGCCGGCCCGGTGCCGTGCTACGCGCGGGACCCGCTGCATGAGGTGTACGGGACGGGTGCCCTGTATGCGCGGGGGATCACCGGGGCCGGGACGACGATCGCGGTGATCATGCCGGAGGCCAGTGCCGGGGTGGCCGGGGACCTGGCGGTGTTCTCCCGCCATTTCCGGCTGCCGCCGGCCCGGCTGGAGGTGCTCAGCTGGGATCACGCCCGGCCGGGCAGCGCCCGGGACCCGGATGCGGGCGGCTGGGACCAGGAAGGGCGAGCTTATGCAGGGTTTCCAGCCGCAGATCCGTGATCGTGCCTTGTTCCAGCTTCTTGATGAGGGATTCGGATGCCCCGGCTGCTGTGGCTAGCTCTCGCTGGGTCAGGCCGCGCCTGCGGCGGACGCTCCTGATGCGTTCTCCCAGGGTGCTGGCGTCCATGGCTAGGTCTCGCTGTCCCTGCTGTGCCGGTGGCTTTGGTGTTTCCACTGTACGCGGCACCGACGAGCGGCAACCGGTTCCCCGCGTCGCGAGTCGCGCAGTGGTTAGAGGCACGCGAGTTACCATCCAGACCGGTCAGATCACCGGCGGTCGTCCGAGCCTGGTCATTCGCCACGCGGTTCGCCACCGCATCGGCTGGCGCGGCCCGCATGGCGTGCAGATGCCCTCCCAGAACCCCGCGGCCCACGCTCGCAAGGCGGCGGCCGAGTGCGTCCTGGCCAGGGTGATCGCGATCCACACCGCCAGGTACGCCGGCACCAGCACGGCCGGTAGCCGCCGCCGGGCCAGCCACACCCGGTTCCGCGCCGTCAGCCGGTAATGCACCGCGTGCCGGTCGGGCGGCGTCCTCGGGTGCTGCAGCACCAGATCCGGCTCGTACAGGATGTCCCACCCGGCGTCCAGCGCCCGCCACGCCAGGTCAGTCTCCTCGTGCTCGAAGAAGAAGTGCCCTGGCCAGTCACCGATCTGCCGCAGCATCCGTGCCGACAGGGCATGCCCGCCGCCCAGGAACGCCGTGACCAGCCCGCGCCGCAGCGGATCGCCTGCCCGCAGCCGGGGAACGTGCCGCCGCAGTGTCCGCCCCTGCTCATCCGCCACCCGGAACGACACGATCCCCAGCCCGGGGTCAGCCGCGTACAGCCGCCGCACCCGCGCGAACACGTCATCGGCGATCAGCAGCCCGTCATCATCCAGCTCGACGACCACCTCAACGTCGCCCGACTCCAGCAGCAGCCGCAGTCCGACGTTGCGCCCGCCGGGGCATCCCAGGTTCTCCTCCAGCGGCACCCTGGTCGCCCACGTCGGCACGCCGGTCAGCGGTGTTCCATTGCCGACGACCACTACGCGCGCCGCCGGAACGCTCTGCCGCGCGACCGACTCCAGCAGGGCGCCCAGATCCTCGGGGCGAGTCCCCATCGTCACGATGACGACTCCAATACGCGGCAACGACACGGCGCCTCTCCGCTAACCCGGCAAGATGCTGACGATGCTAGCTGGCTTGCCGCTCCGCCCGGGCGTTAAGGGGGACGATCTGCGTGGCCGCGCCGCCAGCCTCGGCATGCCTGTCATCCGTCTGGCCGTGCGCGCCACCCCGGCGAGCAAATGACCCGCCAGTACGCCCGTCGGCCCGGTCAGCGGGCGCACACTGGGTCAGCGTGGCGGACGGATGAGGTGCTCATCCAGTATGAGGAAGTCCAGGCTAAGACATTTCAGGGTATCGATCGCCTGCGCGGCCGAGTCGATGATGGGCTCGCCCCGCCCGTTGAGCGACGTATTCACCATTACCGGGGGCAAGCCGGCCTCCTGCAGTTGCCTGAGGATGCTCTCTACTACGGGTGCTGCGCCGGACGGCAGGACCTGCGGCCGGGTGGTGGCGTCCACGTGGGTTACTGCGGGCATTACCTCTTGCCCGTGCGCGGAAACCGCCGCTGCGCCCACCATGTAGAGAGCCCGGCGCCCCTGGTCGGGCCACAGTCGCGGCGCGTATTCCGGGAAGGTAACGGGTGCCAGCGGACGCCAGGGCTCCCGGCCTTTGAGCACATTGATGCGGTCACGGACGTCTGCTGGGCGGGGAATCGCGATGATGGACCGGTGCCCGAGCGCCCTCGGGCCGGCCTCTGCCCGCCCCTCGGCCACCGCCCCGATGGCACCCTTGAGCAGGAGTTCCGTGGCTGCCTCGGGAACGAACGGCTCCACGCGCAGGCCATCAGCTCGTGCCTGGTCAATCTGCGGTCCGGCCTCCAGCATGCCGCCCAGGTAAGGCGTTTCGAGCGGCACCGGGCAGACAGGGGGCGCGATCGCCCAGGCGGCGCCCAGGGACACTCCCGCGTCATGCGGAAACGGGGGAATGTACAGGGGTTCTGGTAGCCGGCCGTTGCTGACGCAATTAAGGGCGACTCCGCCGGCCAGGCAGATATTGGGTGATCCGGATTGGGAGACTGTCTCCGCATGCAGGGCACGCATCGCCTCCTCGACCGTGCGCTGCACGCTGGCCGCGATGCGCACCGCGACCGGGTCTCGGTCAAGTTCGCCCTGGCCTCTGGTGACCTCGCCGAACCTGCCGCGGAGGTAGTGTGTCCACGCCTCTCTCACCTGCGGGTTGGACGGGTCAGGGGGCAGGTCAAGAAGCATTTTGTTGCCCCATCGGCCGGTGCTGATCTCATCCCCGAAGGGGAGTACCACGTGGTCGTCAGCGATCCCGTAGGGAGCCAGTCCCATCGTTTTGCCCGCTTCGAGTCCGCCGAACCCGAGCAGGCGGGTCGCCGCCTCGTACATCGTGCCGAGGGAGTACTCGCGGGACCAGTGTCGTCGCCGCGTCAGCCCGGCACCGTGCCGGGCGGCGTAAATGGACGTGGCGGCGAACTCGCTGGTGCCGTCTACGACAAGCACTCCCCCTTCGGCGAAGCCCGAGGCGTAGAACGCCGAGCATGCGTGAGCGAGATGGTGCTCGACGAACTCGAGGCGGGGCGCGTCACGACCAGTCGCGCCTGGGCCGAAGATCTCCGCGTAGAGTTCGTATGTGTCGGCATCCGACCAGGGACGTAGCAGGCGCAGGTCCCAGCCAACTGCCACCACGTCGAGCTCTCTCCAGGAGATGCCCCCCGTCCGCAGGCAGAACGCGACTGCCTCGCGGGGCAGTGTGTTCCACGCGTGCTTAACGTGGCTGTAGCGCTCCTCTTCGGCGAGCGCGAGCACCTTCCCATCCCCATCGACAAGCGCCGCTGAGGCATCGTGGAATCGCCAGTTAATACCCAGTACCCGCATAAGCCAGTTCTCTCCTCAAGGAAATAGATCGTCGCCTCAGATAGGGCCTCGGTGCTCAAGTACGGAAGATGTTCATGTTGCCATCGTCTCGATGTCTTCTATTGTCCTCGTAAAGGGGACCGGACCCGAGCGGAGCCGGGGGATAATAGACAGGCGGATTACCCTCGCTATGCTCTCCAGCCGTGGATAGCCGTCCAGGCCCGCGGCCAGGTCATCAAAGGCCCCGATAGCGCGGTCGACATTACGAGCCGCGGGCACCAGCCTTGTGGGTATGAGGAAGTGCTCAGGTATAGACAGGCCGTAAATGCCATCTCGCGCCCCGTAATCGGAGACTGGTATCAGCGATTCCGGAGTATAGAGGCGATTTTTGATCTCAACTTGTCCCTGGTAGTGCCGCAGTCCGTCATGATTAAACGAAAAGAGGCGGTCAGGCGTGCCCGCTAGCCTGACATAGGGATGCGTAGGCACGACAGGGCATATTAGCAGTGAGCACTCATATCCTATTCCGCCGAGTGCGCGGGCGGTCAGGGCGGTGGCATATAGGCAGTTGAAGTACCCGGCATTGATCATGGCGTTGAGGGGCACGCGATCCCAGTACTTCGCGCCTGCTTCGCGATCTCGCGGACACCACGAGTCGTAGCCGGTATCTGTCCCGGGGGGGATGGCGTCAAGCAACGGGTCGGCAATCCTGTAGGTCTGGTCGATAAACCTGACAAGAGCCTCGGGCTCGGCATCCTGGCATGCGACCCGGCTGGCGACATCATTTACCTGAGGGAATCTCTTAGAAAACCGGGCATAAAGATCCTCCACGTCGGAAGCATCCGAGAAGCGTCCCGGCAGCTCCGAGCATTCACCCGAAGTGCCTGCGGCGTATATCTTGATCATTTCAGGCGGTCTCCCTTCTGATGCTAATCACCTCGGAAACGTGCACGCCCCTAAATACCCGTGCGATATTTCATTCACCTTCGGCTGGCTCGCGCCTGGGCAGTCTGGCTGTACCTATGCGCAGCATATTCACGGAGCAGTGCGTCCGTCTCTCCCGGCTTAAGGAGGGTGACGTGGGATGTCGCACGGTTGAAGGCTACCTCGATGCCGCTCGCATGGCTGATTAGCCGCCATTGCTCAGGGGATGCCGCTATCTGCCGTGCCAGGTTCGCCATGTCGATGTCGCCGAACGGGTTAGCGAGCATGTCAAGCTCACTCAATGGGCGAACCGGCTGCGTTGGCACCGGCAGGTCGAGTTCCTCAAACGGCGCGCTCCTCATGGACATGAGAGCATTAGCAGCCGCTCTTCCGGCATAGCTACCTACCTGGAACTTGCTGCCTGCCTCTACCTCTCGGGGGAGCTGGCGGATAGCCCTGGCGCGGTAAGCGCTGTCAGCGCGCCCCAGCAAGGTAGAGGCAGGTTCCTCTCCCAGGTTGCCGACGACTGCGTCACCTACCGTTTCACGACCCCAGGCGGCTGCGGTCGTGCGCACGTCGCCATTGGAGCGCACGATCGCATAGAGATCCTTGGTACGCTCACGGGCCTGGCTGAGCGTCAGCGTCCGCGGCCGTTCCGATGCCCCGTGCTCACCAGTGGCTGGCCAGAACGAGTTGAACGTGATATATAGTCCCGCACCCAGAAGGCCCTGGCATGAGCCATCAACTAGCGCCTGCACTTCATGGTAATCAGGCAGTGCTAGTGCGTACTCTTCATAGCTGCGACGTGCCGAGCCGGAATAGGATGGCGCGCACATGTGGTGCTGATCAGCAAGACCCTGGCCGGCAAGCATCCAGCTGAGTTCCAGTATCCTCGGATAAGTGCGCCTGTCCAGGACAGATATCACGGTAACGGGCTTCCCGGTTTCCTGAAGGACATGAAGGCCCTCCAGGGCCTTCGCGAACCTGCCGCGGCCCCTCCTGGAATCATGCATTGCCGCATCAGGCCCGTCCAGGCTCACGCAGATCCTGGTGATGCTGGAGCTGTGAATGGCCTTTACCACATCTGGGCTGATAAGCGTTGCGTTAGTTACCATGGCTACCGCTGTGCGTTCAAGATCCCGGGTCTGATCCATGATGCCGTCGAACTCCGGATGCATCGTGATCTCTCCGCCAGTGAGGAGTACCTCAAGGACTCCCGCATCGTCGCTTGCACGAAGGATATCGCCTACCTGATCAGCGGAAAGCAGCTCACCTCCCCATTTTCCGTCCTCCATGGGATGACAGTAAGTGCAGGCGTGATTGCAGTTGTTAATGACGTCAGCCACGACGCTTATAGTCTGGACCGGATCTTCGTCGAGGATGAGCGGTGGTGTTCGAGATTTCACCGGCTAGGAACCTCCGCGAGCAGGATGTCGCCGGGCAGCGTGGTGACCTGCTCGGGGGGGGCGTCGGGGTCTAGGAGGCCGGGGCCGATGGCCCAGTCCTTGGCGCCCTGGAGCGCGGCCAGCTCGCCGGGGGACACGCCAGGCAGTGGCGGCCCGGCCACCAGCCCGCCGGGCAGCGGGGCAGGCGGCGGGACAGCGCGGACAGCAGGAGCGAGGGCGGGGGGAGCGTGCACGGGCGTGCCTTTCTGCGTGCGGGCGTGGCAGGGTCACGGCCGGTCCCGGCGTGGCCGCCGTGGAACCGGCCCGCGGCGCCACGGGGACAGCGGCGCGGGCCGGCGGCTGGGAGGCCGGCTCAGGTGGACATGAGGTCGCTCTGCGGGGGCCGGTAGTCGGCGCGGATCAGCCTCAGCAGCGCCGCCGGGGTAGCGGCGGTGAGCGTGCCGTTGCCGGGCTGGCGGGGCGTGGCGGTGCACGCGCCGTCGCGGGCGGCGTAGGCAGTGCCCCAGTGCTGGCGCAGGAAGCCCAGGGTGACCGGGCTCATGGCGTCGGCCCGGCAGCGGTGACGGCGCGCAGGGCGCGGGTGATGACCTCGGCGGCCCCGGCCGGCTCGGCGGCGATCGGCTCGGCCCACGGCCACCAGTACCACCAGGTCCCGTCCGCGACGGGCTGGGCGTAGATGTTCTCGGCCAGCGCGGCGGCGTCCGGGTTGGCCGCCCGCAGCCGGGGCAGCCGCCCCGGCGGGGCACCCAGCCGAGCCGGCCAGCCCCGCCCGTCCAGCTCAGCGGCCAGCGCCTCCAGGCGGGTTATGGCCTCGCCTGGGCCGGGCCGTTCACCGGGCATGGTGACTGTCCTCGCCGGCCGGGGGCGGGCCGGGCCAGGTGACCTCAGCCCAGGACATGCGGACCGGGCCCGGTCCGTGCCGGGTGCCGTGCCGGTCGGTGACGGCGGCGACGATGCCCAGTCCCCACCCGTTGCCCCGGGCGGCGGGGGCGGCGGCGGGACCGGGGTCGGTGACCTCGACGCGCACCCACCGGGGCGCGGTCCGCACGGCCACGGTGAACGTCCCGGCCTCCCCGGCCGCCGACCAGTTCACGGCGTTGCTGGCCAACTCCGTGACGGCCTGCGCGAGGTCATCGGCGCGGGGACAGCCGCTCAGGGTGTCGCGGACGAACCGGCGCGCGGCCTGGACCGACACGTCCTCGCCGGGCAGGCTCGCCTGCCAGGCTCCCGGCGTCGCGCAGGACGCTACCGCCGAGTCCATTAACGAGGTAATCCCCGCGCCCCTCATGACCGTGAGCACTCTGCGCGGCTCTGGACGGGCACGGCGTCTGTCCCTGGTGCGAAGCACACTAGGCAGGCCTGTTCTGCGATCTCCCAGGGCATGGCGTTTACTCTCGCTCTTGTCTCCTGTGCCGGTCAGATACATTGACATCCCTCGCTGAAACTTCGTGCTTGGGACGTGACGTTATGACATGGCAACGAACTGCAACAATGTCCTTTCGGACAGGCAGTGCGCCAAAGGGACAGTGACAGTTACAGGGCTAGCCGGCTCAATTCGTCCGAGAATGTCACGGGGGCCATGCGCTGCTCCGCCAGCCACGGGCCAGCCTCGCCCCGTAGCTGATTCAAGACTCCGACCGGGGCTTCTCGTACTCCTGCACGTAGAGCGCAGACGCGCCGTTCGCGTTCACATCGGATGGGTATCGGCAATGTCCGTTTCATCCTGGCGCGAGGAAAGGGACAGCGGGCGTTATAGCGGCAGGCGTACGGCGTCGGCCAGCTCGCGCATCTCAGGTGTGAGGGTGCGCCGACGATGCACGATACGCCTGAGAATGTCACGGGCCATGCGCTGCTCTGCCAGCCACGGGCCAGCCTCGCCCCGTAGCTGAGTCAAGACCCCGACCGCTTCGTTGTACCGTCGCAATTCGGCGTTGGACGCCGACACGTCGAGCAGGTGACGGTTGCGGTTGTCGCTAGTTGGCCTCAGCCCGTGGGGAACACGAGCAGCGAGCCTTAGTGCCACGTCGGGACGCCCGTCCACCACAGCGTTCTCTACGCGTTTCATAGCCACCGTGGCCGGGCCGAAATTAGTCCAATACTGCCTATATCCGCCACGCTCATTACCTGCCGCGATGGCGGCGGCCTCTGCGAGTCGCATCATGTCCGCTGCTTCATCGGGGCGGTTATCACGTATCGCTGCTGCCGACCCGCGCAACAGCAGCCAGCCCCATGTCGATATCTCGGGATAAGTCGCTCGTGAAAGTCTCGGCTCTACCCGGTCAGCCCATGTCGCGGCCATGCTGCGAACCTCGCTGAACCGCCCCTCAACGAGCAGCAGCCAGCACAGCGTTATGACGGTGGATGCTGTGTCAAGGTCGCTGCCCGTGGCCTCTGCGTCGGTCATGGACTGGGCAAGCGCGACGCGGGCAGCCTCATGGTTGCGCGTCTGGACCATCACGGACCCGGCTAGCTGCATCGCGCGAGAGCGCAGCAGCGGGGAAGCCTCGCGCACGTCGCGCAGCAGCAAGGGAAGCATCCGCGCCAGCCGCTCATACTCGTTGTCATGGTAGAGCTTGACGGCAGTCAGCAGCACGTTGGCCGTTCCCCGCTCGGTGGCGGGCTCCGTCGTAGCGTCGGCCTGCACGGGAGACAGGAGACCATCACGCGTTGCAGCCCAGATTCCCCCGTCTGACGGCTCAGGCGGTGGCTGTGGCGCGGGGCCGACTATCGCCATGGTGGTGAGCCCGAGAGTCATGGCAAGCCTGTGCGCTGTTTCAAGCCGTAGCTGATTCAAGGTGCCCTGCTCGATCTTTTTCACCGCAGACAGCGACAGCCCGGCACTCTCGGCTAGCTTGCGCTGTGTCATCCCGCGTCGCTTGCGGGCTTCCTTGATCCGGTCACCAGGAGCAGATCTGGCGTCCATTGAAAGATCCTCGCGCTAGGGGAACAACGCTGGTACCAGCCTACGCGGGGATTCCATCCCACGTGTGCGGGCGCGGTTCGGTTCTGACGCTCGGCCTCGATGCGTGGCGGCGCCCTTTTTGGGGTCGCTTTCGCTTTTCGAACCTTACTCGCTGTTGGGCCGCGCCAGCGAAGAGGGCCGGTTTCGGCTGCTGGCCCAGTGAGTGCCCAGGAGATGCCCAGGACGCCACTGAGAACGTGTCTCGCGTGACTGTGTGGCTGGCCCCATGCTCTGCGGAGCGCTCAGGCACGCTCTGAGCGCTCCGCTCCCGGCGGAACATGCGTCGGCTGTCACCGCGCCTGGCCCTGCGAGCCTGCGCAGCTGGCCGCTTCCGCCCTCGGGGCGGGGTAGCCATGTTCGGGGGATTCCACGGTGGCGAGCCGCGCCCCAGCCTCCCGGCGGCCCGGCATGCCGCGGGATCCTCCGGCCGCGCTGAGCGCCTGATCCTGACCATGCCGTCGTGGGCCCGGGCCTTCCCCGGCCTTCCTCAGCAGGTCTCGGCCGCGCGCCGCTTCGTCGCGTCGCTGCTGGACGGGTCACCCTTCCGCGACAATGCCGTCCTGGTCATCTCAAAGCTCGTCACCAATGCGGTGCGGCACTCCGATTCCGGAAAACCCGGCGGCCTGGTCATTGTCCAGGTCAGCCGGTGGCGGCTCGGCGTGCGGATCGCCGTGACCGATCAGGGATCGGGCAAGCGGCCTGTTATCCGCGACGCCGGCCCGGGGCGGGAGCCCGCCGAAAGCGGCCACGGCCTCTACATGGTCGCCCGGCTCACCGAGCAGCTCGACTGGCACGACGACGCTTCCGGCCGCACCATCCACGCCATCCTCGGCACGCCTCCCGCTGACCACGGCCGCCAGCGGCCGGCCAGCGAGCCGGCCAGGCTCGCCCAGCCCGCATGAATGGACGGGGCGTCCTGACGCCGGCATCTGCCCCGGGCGGTCAGCCCGGCGGTATGCGCGCTCTGGGTCGCTCGCTGCCTGTTCACCCGTGTCGTACGCTGGGCCTGGGCCGCGGAAGCGGAGGAGGTGCGCCGCCGGTGGACGAGGCCACGATCGGCGCGCGGCTCCGGATCCTGCGCCGCTGGTCAGGCCGTCGGGTCGGGGATACTGACGCAGGTGATTGACGGGGAAGACGCTCCGGACCCGGAGTCGGTGATGACGGCGTTCGGGCTGGAAGGGCCGCTGATGGCCTGGGCTGCCGTGAGTGGCGCATGGTCCAACCGGGTCTTTCGCCTTGAGGCTGGCGGGCGGGCCTTCGCCGTCAAGGAGATGCGCAATCCCAGAGGTGACGCGCGCTGGGAGGAGTGGCTCGCAGAGTCCTGGTCTTTCGAGCTGCTCGCGATCGAGGCGGGCGTGGCCGCGCCGGCGCCGGTGGCCAGTCTCGCCGGTGGCGGCTGCCTGGCTCGCGTGAGCCGCGGCGACGGGACAGCGGCGTCTGTGCCGGTCCGGGTGCACCGCTGGGTGGACGGCCAGCCGTTCAGCCCGGCTGCGGTGGCGCCGGAGTGCGCGCGGCGGGCCGGGCAGGTGCTAGCTACCATGCACGGACTCGGGGTCAGGCCACGCGACCGGAGCGTGTTCCCGGTACTTAATACCGAGAACGCCGGACGGTGGCCCGAGCTGACCGGCGCCGCCCATCGCAGTGGCGCTGAATGGGCCAGGCAGATGACGGCAGCGGCATCATCGGTCTCGCTGATCGCCGAGCTTGCCCAGTCCTGCGTCGCCCGGCCCGGCGACGAAGTCATGTCGCACGGCGACATCGATCAGAAGAACCTCATCTCCACCGCCCGGGGCCCGGTGCTGTGCGACTGGGACGTTGCCGCGCCGCTGGTTCCTCTGCGCGAGCTGGCCGACGTGGCCATGTCGCTGGCGTGCTGGCAGGACTTCAGCATTGCCCGTGAAGTAGTCCGGGCCTACCGGGCAAGCGGTGGTGACGATACGGAGATAACCCCGCCCGACCTGGGCCAGCCGATGATGACCGGGCTCGGCTGGGCCGCCTTCAACGTGGAGCGTGCGCTCGGCCGACGGCCGGCGAGCCCTTCCGAGGTGGCGCTGTCCCGGGAACTCCTGCCGCATCTACTGGCAGCTATCCCTGGCCAGGTCGGCGCTGCGTTGCGGATCACTGACATCCTGCGAATCTAGCCGCATGGCGCATTTCCGCCAGCCGGGCCATGCCGGAAATCTCCGGGAACCGGAATGACGGGACTCTTGTTATCCCCTTATCCCGGGTCTTAACGCGGCGGGCTGAGTGCCTCTGGCAGGCGGGTGGAGTCGACGTGGTC
This sequence comes from Streptosporangiaceae bacterium, assembly GCA_035533915.1. Lineage (GTDB taxonomy): Bacteria > Actinomycetota > Actinomycetes > Streptosporangiales > Streptosporangiaceae > Chersky-822. Next base: position 399 of record DATLSX010000150.1, on the reverse strand, counting down.
GGCGGGGTAGCGGGTGGCTGCCCGGGGGCGGATCCCGAATGCGGCGGATACCAGCCCGGGGTCGGTGCTGGTGGTCAGGCCCAGCGAGCTGGCTGCCTGGCGGTAGGAGGTCCGGCCGGTGGTCAGGACCACTAGCACGGAGGGGCGCGGCGCGCTGGCCGGCGGCGGTCGCCGGATGGTCAGCCACAGATCATCCTGAGCAGTCGCTGGCCGCCTGTCGCGCCGTTCCCGTCCCGGGCATGCGCGAGAACGTGGTTGTCGAACACCAGCAGGTCACCGGCCGCCAGGACCAGGAACTCGTCGTCCTCGGCGCGATCGAGCCGGGGGCACCGATCAGGGCTGCTGGCATCAGGGATGATAAGGGCCGGATCGTAACGCCACCCCGTTCCCCGCCGGCCG
>DATLSX010000149.1:0-41757 GCA_035533915.1 Streptosporangiaceae bacterium | reverse complement strand
CCGCTGACCTGCGTCAGCGTGCCAAGTAGCGGACGTGCTGCAGTGGACGTACCGCAGGACGGACGCAAAAGGACGCTCCCGGTCATGATCACGTCACCTTCGCGTTCTTGACAGCTCGTCGTGGCTGCCCTCTTCGCGCTGCTTCCGCGAGGCGCTGACCTGCTGGTTCGCGGCTCCATCCTCCCGGCGCACCATCGTGAAGCCTCGGTCAATCACCCGCAAGGGCGGCGCCAGGCCCGGCAGGCTCCGGCGGTCCTCACTTGCGAACAGCCGCCGCAGGGGCTGCAATAGCAGGAGTGGTTCCGCCACCCGGCGCTTCGGAGGTGCGTGATGACGCCAGCGGAGATCGGTGCGGTGGGCAGGCTGGGCGGCGATGTGTTTGCCGGGCTGGTGTCCCGGATCGAGCAGGTGCACCAGGCGATCGCTGGTCGGGCCTTCGCCCCGGCCGGGCTGGCGGGCGTCCCGGCCCGGGTTGTCCACGACTGCGTCGCGCGAGGTGTCTACCTCGCGGTCCGGGGTGCCGGCGCGGCGGCAGGGGTGATAGGCGGAGAGGCCGTGTCGTTTCTTGGTGCCGGGGGGCAGCCCGCCGCCCGTGCACCGGCAGGAAACCTGGCGTTGGCGGCGCTGAACGCGGTTGCCGGTGATCGGCTCGGGCCCGACCTGGCCCCGTTGGCCATCCGCATGGCCGTGCGGGCAGGTGGATGCGATGTTCACCTGGAAGCGAAGGAGTTGCCGGCCGTCTTCAGCCACCCGGCGCCCAGGCTGGCGGTCTTCGTCCACGGGCTGGCCGAGACGGAGGACTCGTGGCAGCGGCGGGGCGCCGGTTCCGAGCCCTACGGCCCGCGGCTGCAAGCGGAGTTTGGCTATACGCCGGTCTATGTCCGTTACAACTCCGGGCGGCATGTGTCCGATAACGGCCGCGACCTGGCCGGGCTGCTGGATGGCCTGGTAGCGGCGTGGCCGGAGCAGGTGGACGAGCTGCTGCTGGCGGGTCATTCCATGGGCGGCCTGGTCATCCGCAGCGCGTGCCACTACGGCCGGCAAGAATCCGCCGCGTGGGCGGAACGAGTCCGGCACGTGTTCTACCTCGGTTCGCCGCATCTGGGCGCCCCGCTTGCCCGGGCTGCCGGGTTCGCGGGCCGGGCACTGGGCAAGGTGGCCGAAACGAGGCCGTTCGTGACCCTGGTCAACGGCTCGAGTCCGGGCATCAAGGATCTGCGGCACGGCTACGTACTCGCCGGTGACTGGGCCGATTGTGACCAGGACAGCTGTGTGCGCGATCACCGGGGTGACACGCCGCTGCTTGCCGGGGCGAACCACTACACGATCAGCGCCACGGTCACCGCCGATCCCGCTCACCCGCTCGGCGCGGTGGCCGGCGACCTCCTGGTCAGGCCGGCCAGCGCGCACGGCAGGCGCGGTGCTCACCAGCACATTCCCTTCCCTGCGGGCTCACGCCGCGGGCTCGGCGGAATGCATCACTTCGATCTGCTCAACCACCCAGCCGTATGGGCAGCGATCCGCGACCTTCTCGACAACTCCGCGCACTAGCTAAGGCCGTTAGCCGCCGAGCCGTTCGCGCGCGCGACCCATTCCTCCGCGACCAACGCCGAGCAGTCCATCCGCGACGCGTTCAGCAAACGCCGCGCTGGCGCGGCGCGCGAGGTTCCGCTGGCTCAGAGAAATCGACGGTTAAGTGTTGCGCGTCAGGGCCTAACGACCCATTGTGGGTTATCTACCTCTTCGCGGCCGAATAAGGGCTGGCAATTTTACTAATGGAGGAATGATGAACCCTGCAACACCCGTCGCACCCCGGCCGGGCCGCCGCGTCCTGCGCTCTCTGGGCTCGCTGAGCCCTGCCGCTGCCAGCGCCCTGACCTTGGCCCTGGTCATCGGCGGCGCCGGCATCGCCGACGCCGCGACCGGCGGGAACTTCATCCTCGGCAAGGCGAACTACGAATCGTCGAAAGCGTCGCTGTCCAACGCCAAGGGGACGCCGCTGGCGTTGTCCGCGCCGCCGGGTACGGCGCCGCTCGCGGTCAACCGGTCAGCGATGGTCAGGAACCTGAACGCCAACTATGTGGGCGGGCTGCCCGCCACTGCCCTGAAAGCAACTGGCGGCGACGGCATCGGGCGAATCGCCATCGCCCTCAGCGGGACGCAGAAGGAGGTCGTGAGCACGGGTGCCCTGCCCGCCGGCGTGTACTACGTGACCGCGACCGCATGGCTGGAGGTAGCGGCCGGCGACGGTTACGGGCTCTGTTACCTGGCCAGAGGATCGGCACCGTTCGTGCAGCTCGCGACCGGCGGGGGTAACTGGCCAAGCGCAGCGACCCCGGGCGGCCATCTGCAGGCGGCGGAGACACTCGCGGTCCGCGTGAAAGCCGGTGACCGCCTGGGAGAGTGGTGCTATGCCGGCGGCAGCAGCGGCTCGTCGGCGTTGAACGCCGGGATCACCGCGATCCGTATCCTGGCATCTTCTGGCGCGCCCCCGGCCTGAGCGACCGGCGCCCGGGCGGCGTCACGGCTGCGACGGTGAACGGCACGATCGAACGCTAGAATCCCGGTGCGTGACTGAGCGTCGCGCATGGGGGAGCGTTCGGCGCCGGTGCTGTCGGTGCCGATGCGCAGGACTTCGCGGGCGTAAGTTCCGGCGGGCCGGCCATGCCGCCTGTATCGCGGTGGCCGCCCGATAACCGGCTGACCCCCGTCTGCCGGGCGAACGCCTCTGCCCGGTCCGCGGCGCCGCGGACGATCTGCCCGTGCGAGCCCGCTGCCATCGATCACCACTGCCTGGGACTTTGGTTCCTTCCGGGTGCCGATCCATGTCGCACCGGTCCGGCGGGAAGCGGACGCGACCGCGCCTGGCCCGGCAGCGACCTGCCAGAAGCCAGCCTCCACCATGACACCGGCTGCCGCACCCGCGTCGGCCAGGCGGCCTGAATCTTCTCCCATGCGCAGCGACTCCAGCACGGCCCAGATAGCGTGCTTGCTGGCCTGGCTGGCGCGCGGCCCGAGCCATACCGCCGCGGCGAAGGCGAAACCGTCGCCATAGAAGTCCCGGTAATAAGGCCGCGGCTCAGTGCCACCGGCATAGGGCCTGATCGCCGCCGGTCACGGTGAGGGAACATCCTGGTGCGGCAGCCGGGGTATTGACATCTGGTTCCTCGGGGCGTAGATGAGCAGTATGGCTGCGTACGGTTTACAGGATTCTTGCAGGCGCTGCATGCCAGCCGCTGCGCCGTCGTTGGTCCGTTATGCCGTAACTGCCCTGGCCTACCGCCGTGCCGGGCCAGGGCGGGCGGCGGCCGCCTGACCTGCTGGCTCGGGGTCTTACCGTGTCCGCGTCCAGCCGCTGCCGGGTGGCCGGTTTCATGCATGGGCGACCTGGCCCGCAGTCGGCTGCGCCGGCCGGGCGGAACACCCGGCCGCGCCAGTCCACCGCGGCGACGCAAGATCGCGGTATACCAGCTTGTCGTTCACCGCCCGCCTAGATTGAGGCCGGAATGGACGCCTCCATCGGCACCGTCGGAAACTCTCGACCACCCCCGTGGATTGTTCTGCTCGCCGGCTTCGGGCGGTTGACGTACGCGAAGGTCCTCATCGCCATGGAAGGACAGGGCGCCTATATGTCAGGAGGAACGATGAACAGACAGGTGTTAATCAGGACAGCTGTATTCCTCGCGTTGCTGTGTCCGCTGGTCGGCGTTGCTATCCCGTCGGCTGCCGGGACGGGCGCCGGGGGTATGCATGCTGGTGCCGGTCGTGCGGCATGGACGGGACCGGTGCCCAAGGCCCATTGCGGTCCCGGGGATCGGACCGAAAGCGGGCTGCAAGGGCAGACCACGGTCGAGGAGCGTTTCAGCGGCGATTCCGAGCTCGGCTACAACTGCAACCTGCAACTCGTGGGCCAGTACACGGGTGAGGGCGCATATTCGCAGGATGGGCCGGCGTACGCCGGTAACTGCGCCTACTACGGAACGGACAACAACATTCCGCGGCAGCAGCACCACGGCGTCACGGTGGTGGATGCGTCGGACCCGCGGCATCCGCGGGTGACCGCGTTCCTGGACGACACTGCCTCCGCGCTGGTCCCGCACGAGACTGTGCAGGCCAATAGCCGGCGCCACCTCCTCGTGGTCGCCCAAGCCGGGGGGCCGGGGTTTGCCGTTTACAACATCTCGGACTGCCGCCACCCGGTCCTGGAGGCCAGCATCCAGCTGCCAGGCAGCCAGGGTCACATGGGCGCCTTCGCCCCGGACGGCCTGACGTACTACCTCACCCAGGGCTTCCGGGGCGTCGGCGGCTTCCTGTATGTCGTGGACCTCTCCGACCCGTCGCATCCGCGGGAGCTCCCCCCCTGGCAGTTCCAGGGCGATGGCAGGCCCCACGGGCTAGAGGTAAACCCGCGGGGATTCGAGCCCGGTGTGGCAGAAGGAACGCGGCTGTATGTAGGGCAGCAGGGCGTGGCCGGCGGCACCGGCACGCTGGCCGGCCCGGACGGGCTGGTGATCGAGGATGTCAGCGATTATCAGTTCCGGCGCCCCGATCCGCGGATCCGGATCGTCGGCAAGCTCTTCTGGTCCGACCAGGGAATAGCCGAGGCCATGATCCCCGTGAAGATCAAAGGTCACCCGTACCTCATCAGCACGGACGAGGGCGGCGGCGCGGCAGGCCCGGGAGGTCTCGCGGGCGCGTGTGCCCGCGGGCAGGCCCTGTGGGGTTATCCGCAGATCATCGATGTTCGCGACGAGACGCACCCTAAGATCATCGCCAGGCTCATGCTGGAAGTGAGCGACCCCGCCAACTGCCAGCAGCAAGTCAGCGAGACCCCGCCGGACTTCTGCCCGGGCGGACCGTGCCCGGGAACGAACTTGCCGGCCGAGTCGGGATCGATCAACTACAGCGAAGAAAGATGCGTCGCTAACAATCCAATGAATGCGACGATGCTCGCTTGCAGTTTCCAGAATGCGGGCCTGCGCGTTTTCGACATCCGCGATCCCTACCACCCCAAAGAGATCGCGTACTACAAGCCGCCGGCTGTGCGGACGGCTTTCCGTCCCTCATCAGGTAGCTGGGCACCGGGAGTCGACCGAACTGTGGACAAGATCGCTGCCTGGGTACGCTGGCGCAAGGTGGGGGATCAGTGGGAACTCTGGTTCGTCAGCGATGGCAACGGTTTCCAGATCGTGCGCTTTACGAACTCGTTCATGGCGCGCAACAGGAGCCTGTTCGATAGCCCGGGCAAGTAAGGAGATCAGCGGACCGCGAGCCGGGCATGCAACGGGAGACCGTGCGCGGCCCGGCCCCGGTTCACCGGACACTCTGGTGAACAGAGCGATCATGTCGGGTGAGCTGCGCTGACCATGTCTGGTCCAGTTCGTGATCGAACTGATGGGCGATGCTGATCTCTTCTACGCGGCGAGAGCACGCCTGACGGCGGCGGCCGTCAGGCGTGCTCTCGCGAGCTGGAGCGTTAACGGTTCTGACACAGTCCACGAGGACCCGCCGTTCCTGCCAAATGAACTCGCGCCTGACGTTACTACTCAGGTTCGCGCCCTTGATCTTGAGCGCTGCTCCCAGCTCGAACTCGCTTGACCGCTTGACCGCTGGACGGCGGTCCCGGTGGTGGTCGAAGTGGGTGCCGGCCTCCTGTAGCGCGCAGAAGCGTGATGGCGTGCGCGGGGCCTGCCGCATACCTGCGTGGCCGCGTCGGCTCCTTCGCCCAACATCAACCTGTCGTTCTCCTGTTCCCACGGCGGTGACCCGAACTTTCCCACGGCGGTGACCCGAACTGCACGGTCGACACCGGGCAAACCGGGTGCGGGTCCGTCACCGGGCACTACTTCACCGGCGCCAGCCCGGATGGATGGATGGGAGACCCTGCACGCGGACTACTGGCAGGTCGGGCAGGAAGACTGCGGCACCGACGTCTTTCCTGAGGCTTCCCAGGGCGCCTTCCCCCACCCGGTCGAGGATTGCTCGAATAAGGGATGGGAGATCCGTTCCAGTCGGCCGCCGCCTACGGAGAATGGATGTACTGTGGGGCTTTGTTGTGGCGGGCGGGCTTTGTTGTGGCGAGCGCGTGCCTTGCCGGTGTCGCTGACGCGGCGGCTGCTGGTGCGCAGCGGGGCCTGTCGGCAGGTGGCCGGCGATCACGCGCGAAGCAGGTGGCGGTCAGGGTGAGCGGAGCAGGCTGGATGCGGAGTGGCCGGGCCTGGACGGGGCCGGGTGCGAGCGCGGTGATCATGGCAACCGCGGCCATTGGCGTGCTGGCCTGGGTGCCGGTGCGGGCGGTCGCGCGCGGGCTTGAAGGTCAACGCACAGCCGCGGCTCCGCTGGCGCAGCTTTCCGCGGCGCGCGGTATCGATGTGTCTTCGTTCCAGCATCCAGGCGGCGCCCGCATCCGCTGGCGTTCGGTCGCGCGGGCTGGCTACCGGTTCGCGTTCATCAAGGCGACCGAAGGACGCTATTACGTCAACCCGTACTTCCGGGCCGACGCCGCCGCCGCGCAGGCAGCGGGTCTGCTGGTGGCTGCATATCACTTCGCCAATCCGGCCAATTCGAGCGGGACCGTCCAGGCTGACTACGCGCTGAGTCACGGTGCCTATCACGCGGACGGCCGGATGCTCCGTCCGGTCCTGGACATCGAGCGCGACCCGTACCTGACCGGAGTCTGCTACCGGCTCAGTCCGCGCCAGATGGTCTCCTGGATCTCTGCCTTCGTGAGCGAGATGCACCGGCGGACAGGCCTGTGGCCGGTGATCAACACCCAGCCAGCCTGGTGGGACAAGTGCACCGGGCATTCCCGTGCCTTCGGCGCCGATCAGCTCTGGGTGCAAGATCCTGTCGCGGGAACCACGTCGCCCCGGCTTCCCTCGGGCTGGTCGCGCTGGGCGTACTGGCAGTACTCGATCACCGGGCGGGTGCCCGGAGTCAAGGGGATCACCGACCTGGACAAGCTGAACCCGGCGTTGCTTGCGGTGGCCGATCCTGGAGACCAGAGTTACCCGGCCGGGGATCAGGTCCGGGTCGCTGTCCGCTCAGTCAACGCGACGGTCGACCAGGCGCTCGGCTACACCGCCGCCGGCCTGCCGCCGGGGCTGACGGAGAACCCGGCGACCGGCGTGATCAGCGGGAAGCTTCCCGGCGTCCCTGGCAGCACGTCCGCTAAGGTCACCGTCTCCGCGGCCAGCGCGTCTCCCGTCGCCTGGCACTTCGCCTGGCACGTGCACGGCAAAGTCACCATCACCGTGCCGCCCGCACAGGCCGGCCGGGCGGGCGGCCGGGTGACGTTGCAGGTCAAGGCCAGCGACGGCCTGCCTGGCTGCACGCTGCGGTTCGCCGCCAAGGGCCTCCCGCCAGGGCTGTCGATCAGTTCCTGCGGCCGGATCACTGGCCGGCCGGTCAGGGCCGGCACTTACCGGCCCGTGGTCCGGGTGACGGACAACACGGCAGCCATACTGGCATCGGCTGCCTTTACCTGGAAGGTCACCTGAGCTGCTTGCCGCAGCCGGACGGCAAGACGGATTCGACTACCAGGACTCGCCATGCCGCCGCCCGGCGGCGTCCCGTGATCGTGGTCGATTTTCAAGCGCTGCGACTGCCTACTGCCTAGTGACCACGATCACGGAGCCAGCCCGGCCCGGGCGGCGCCTACTGGGGAGTCGGCGCGTCCGTGCCGGGCTCAGACGCACCGGGAGCTGGTCGGCTGCGGTCAGGGCGGGGCGGAGGCCTGGCTGCGGTCAGGGCGTGCGCGGCGCTTGCCCTCGTGCATCGCCTGCACCCGCGCGACCGGGATGGTCCTGCCCTCGTCGATGAGTTCGCCGGGCAGCGTCTGGGGGACAGGCATCTGGTCGGCCCACGGATCTCGCCCGGCGGCCAGGTCCGCGGCCGTATGCACGGTGAAGTCAGCCGGAGCGACGCTATCGAGCTCTTCCCACGGCACCGGGAAGGACACCGGTACGCCCGGCCGCACCCGCGGGCTGTAGGCAGCGGCCACGGTGGCGCCGCCCGCCCTGGTCGAGTCGAGGAACACCTTGCCCTGACGGTCTTCCCTGATGAACGCGGTCGTCGTCAGCACCGGGTCGAGGCGTTCAGCTCGTGCGGCGAGCGCGCGGGTCGCGGCGGCCACGTCGTCGAGGCCAGGCTTCCCGGCCAGCGGCACGAACACGTGCAGCCCCTTCGCGCCGCTGGTCTTGACCGCGCCGGCCAGCCCGGTGTCGGCAAGCGCCTGACGTACCAGCAGGGCAGCACGGACCGCCAGCCCGAACGCCTCGGCGGAGGGCGGGTCTATGTCCAGCACGAGATGCGTGGGCCGGTCCAGGTGCTCGGCGCGGACAAGCGCGGGGTGGTACTCGACCGCCCGCTGGTTGGCGAACCACAGCAGGGTCTTGCGGTCGTCGCACAGGGCGTAGGAAACCTCGCGGCCGGATGCCTCGGCCCACACCCGCACTCTCCTGACCCAGGGCGGCGTGTACTTCGGTACGTTCTTCTGCATGAACGGGTCCTGGCCGCGCAGCACCCGGATAACCGACAACGGCCGGTCGCGCAGGACTGCGACGAGCCGCCCCGCCATGACGTCCAGGTAGTCCACCAGGTCGCGTTTCGTGGCGCCGGCTCCGTCGAACAGCGGCTGGTCCAGGTTGGTAAGCGCGACCCCGTCTCGCTCCTCGCCGCCCGCGATGGCACTGCCCTCCTCGCGCTCGGGTATTCCCAGTGTCTTCGCCGGACGCCGAAGGGACGCCGGCTGGCTAGGCGCTGTAGTCGAAGAGCAAGGCCAGCGCGTCGTCGAGCTTGCGCAAGGTGCCTGCCGACACCTGCCCGACGGGATCGGAGCCGAGCCGGTCCCTGCGGACCCGGACTACCGAGTAAGACTCCAGATGGCCGGTCACGTGATCGGCGCTGGTCAAGGGAACGATGTAGGGAGTCTCGGTGAGATCGGGACGGTCACTGACCCGGACCACGACCGGGTGACCGGTGACCGCGCCGAAGCCATCGTTACTGACGATGACCACGTATCCGGCGCGCCCAAGCCCCTTGTGGGTATAGAGGTCGCCGCGATTCACGCAGCGCCCTTCCCCGTCTCCGGGCTGCTGAAGTCACTCTCACTGGCCTCGCACCAGGCTGCCCAGGCATGCCCGCTGCCCGCGTCAAGTTGCGCCACCGTCGTTGCCGCGTCGCGCTGTACCTTCTCCTTGGCCGACCTGGACATCCAGGTGGACATCGGAAGACCCGCCCGCTCGGCGGCCGCCTTAGCTTGGCGGTAAGTCCGTTCGTCCATGCTGATGCTGATGGTCTTCACAGCCATGTCAACAAGACTATCAACATAGTTTCCCTTCGCTCCGACTCCCGGCACTCCAGTTCCCAGCCGCGATCTAGCACAATGGCGGCATGCGCGCAATCACGATCGCCTCGCCCGGCGGACCAGAGGTGCTTACGGTCACCGAAGTCCCCGACCCGGTTCCCGCCCCTGGCGAGATCCTGATCCAGGTAACGGCCAGCGGGGTGAACCGCGCCGACCTGCTCCAGCGTCAGGGCCTGTACCCACCGCCACCTGGTGCGCCGCCCTATCCTGGCCTTGAGTGCTCGGGCCGGATAGCCGCGCTTGGCGAGGGTGTTTCCGGCTGGAGAGTCGGTGACGAAGTGTGCGCCCTGCTGTCCGGCGGCGGCTACGCCGAACAGGTCGCGGTTCCCGCTGGCCAGGTACTGCCAGTGCCGTACGGCATGGCGGTCGCCGACGCCGCGGCGTTGCCGGAAGTCGCGTGTACTGTCTACTCGAACGTGTTCACCCTCGCCAGGCTCGGGGCAGGCGAGACGCTGCTGGTACACGGGGGCGCGAGCGGCATCGGCACCATGGCGATACAACTCGGCCGTGCGCTCGGTGCCCGGGTCGCCTGCACCGCTGGCTCGCCCGCCAAGCTCGAACGGTGCCGTGAGCTCGGCGCCGACCTGGCGATCTCCTACCGGGACGACGACTTCGGCGCGGCGATCACCGAGTTCACCGGCGGACACGGCGCAGACGTCATCCTCGACATCATGGGCGCGTCGTACTTGCAGCGGAATGTCACGGCCCTGGCTCCGGGCGGCCGGCTCGTGGTGATCGGCCTGCAGGGCGGCGCACGGGCCGAACTCGACCTCAACGCGCTGCTGCGCAAGCGAGCGAGCGTGCACGCGACCTCACTGCGTGCCCGGCCGGCCGCGGAGAAGGCCGCCATCGTGGCCGACGTACGCGAGCAGGTCTGGCCACTGATCAGCTCAGGCCAGGTCAAGCCGGTGATCGAGGCTACCCTGCCGCTGGCGGACGCGGCGCGGGCACACCGGCTGATGGAAGCCGGCGAGCACGTCGGAAAAATCCTCCTCGCCGCATAACACACGGCCCCGGTGATGCGCCGCCGCGCGATTCCCGACAGACTAGAGACCATGAACGACGAAAGGGAGCCCGGGACGGAGTCGCCCGCCAAGATCGTGGTGGTCGGACCCGACGGCATAGCCGTAGACACAGACGGAGCCGAGGCTGCGGGCGAACGCCCGGTGACCGAGATGGTCGAGCAGCCGGCCAAGGTCATGCGCGTCGGCAGCATGATCCGCCAGTTGCTCGAAGAGGTCAGGGCCGCTCCGCTGGACGAGAAGAGCCGGGCCAGGCTCAAGGAGATCCACACGAGTTCGATCAAGGAACTCGAAGATGGCCTCGCGCCTGAGCTCGTCGAGGAGCTTGATCGGCTGTCACTCCCGTTCGCGGAGGACCAGATTCCGAGCGAGGCTGAGCTACGCGTCGCGCAGGCACAGCTTGTCGGCTGGCTCGAGGGCCTCTTCCACGGCATCCAGACAACGCTGTTCGCGCAGCAGATGGCTGCCCGGGCTCAGCTAGAGCAGATGCGCAGGGCACTACCGCCCGGCATGATGCCCTCAGCTGACGAGGTGCCGCAGCAGCAACGCACGTCAGGGCCGTATCTGTAACATCGTCCGCCCTAAGCTCAGCCCGGACCTAATCCGGTCGAGCCATGCCGCAGCGTCGGTGAACTCCGCATCGGAACTGTCCCGGCCGGGAACGCCCGTGCCCGGACCGCCCGTGCCGGGACCGCCCGTGCCGGCTGGCCGGGCAGTCGGCCCGCCGCGTGCCACCCGCCCGTCGGCCCGGGCGTAGCTGCCGAGGAAACGCACGTCGCTGCACGTCCGGCGCAAGCCCATCAGGGCTTCGCCGACTCGCGCCGCCGCGACGTGTCCCTCGCAGTCGATAAAGAAGCAGTACCTGCCGATGCCCTCGCCGGTGGGCCGGGACTCGATCCGGCTGAGGTTGACGCCGCGGACGGCGAACTGGCTCAGGATGTCCATCAGCGCGCCAGGATGGTCATCGGTCAGGTATGCGATCACCGAGGTCCGGTCCGCGCCCGTGGCGGCAGGCAGCGTCCCGGGCAGGCTGACCTCCACGAACCTGGTCACCGCGGCCGCGTTGTCATGCACGCCGTCGACTAGGACCATGAGCCGGTAGTACCGTGCGGCGAAGCTGCCGGCCAGGGCAGCATCAAGCTCGGAGCCGGCGACCTGCCGGGCAGCATCCGCATTGGACAAAGCGGAGCGCCACACAGCGTCGGGCAGATGCTTGGCCAGCCACTGGCGGCACTGCGGCTGGGCGACCGGATGACCGCCGACGACCTTGATGTCTCCGAGCTCGGTCCCGGGCCTGACCAGCAGCGCGAACTCGACAGGTACGATCACCTCGGCGTCGATCAGCAGCGGCGGACCAGTGGCCAGCTCGTCCAAGGTCGCGTTGACACCGCCCTCAACCGAACTCTCGATCGGCACGACCGCGCGCTCGGCCTGCCCGGAACGCACCGCGTCCAGCGTTGCCTCGATCGAGCCGAAGGCGACCGGCTCGAACTCGCCGTCCGGGTGCAGCGCGCCGACCGCCTGCTCGCAGAAGGTGCCGCTCGGCCCCAGATACGCACACTGCCCTGCCCCGCTCACTGCCCTGCCCCCGTCCACTGCCTGCCCCCTCAATACCATGCCCCGGTCACCTCAGGCTCCTCACTGTGCCACCGCCAGCGCCTGGCGTCTCGGGGCCCAGAGCCAGGCGATCGCCAGGACTGTCACCGCGAGCAGGACGGCAGGAGTGACCGCCGTCCTGACCACGCTCTCCAGCCAGCGAAGCCCGGAGGGCACGACGACGTGTACCCGGGCAGGCAGATAGCCGACAGCGAGCGCCGCTGTCCTGGCCAGCAAGAGCCAGTCCAGCCTGGACGCGGGCAGCAGCGCGAGCAGTGCCCAGCCCAGGCCGTCGTACCAGGGCAGGACGTACGGCCAGGCCATCAGCCAGGCGAAGACGACCGCGAATGCGCAGCCCACAAGCAACTGGTCTGTCGTGTCGCGGAAATACCGCAGCAGCAGGATCAGCAAGCAGGCAGCCAGCGCCAGCGCCCCGGCCTTGACCACGGTCTCGGCCGCGTTCTCGCTCAGCACCAGGTGCAGCCCGGACCGGACCAGCCGCCACGGCGATCCGATCGACGTATAGCTGCCCGCATGCAGCGCCGGCCCGAACACGCCGGCACCCCACGGCAGCAGCGATGCGGAGACGACCACGCAGAACCCGCCCGCCAGGCCGCCGAGCACCGCGGCCAGCCACCGCACCGGCGCCCGCGAAACCCGCGCCGCCGGCACCTCACGGCTACCTCCCGGCACCGGCTGGCCGCGCCGGTCCGCGGACCAGGCGAAGACGATCGCGATGCCCAGGCCCATCCCGACCAGCGCGGTGGTCACCTTGATCGCGAACCCGAGCCCCACCAGCGCACCGACGCCGGCCGCGACCAGCGCATCCCGCCTGGCCCGGCCGAAGGCACGAGCGGGCCGCAAGCCGGTCACCGCCACAGCTACCGCCGCCACGCCGAACAAGACAGCCTGGCTGTCCACGTGCGCACCGGCCACCAGCACCATCAGCAGCAGCGGATTGGCCGTCCACAAGATCGCGGCGCGCAGTTGCCGGCCGGCGTCACCGCGGCCGAGCACATGCAGCATGAGCCCGGTGAGGACGAAGGCGGCCACATTGAGCAACGACAGCACGAACACGGTGAGCCGCACCGAGCCGGCACCGACCCGGGCGGCGAGGGCCTGACCGGCGACGGCCAGGGAGCCGTAGACGGAAGCACTGCCGCGCCAGTCCTGGACCGCGCGCGCTACCGGGTCTCCCAGCCTGGCTAGCGCCGCGGGCGTCGTCGTGTACGGGTCGTGACCGGTGACGGCCATCCGGCCGTAGGCGGCGTAGCTGAGATGATCGGCGGAGCCGAACGGCGGCAGCACGGCCAGCACGATCGCGGCGATGATCCCGGCGGCCAGGATCAGCCCTGCCGGGCAACGCCAGCCATGGCGCAGCGCGTTGCCGCTGAATATCAGCCCGGCCACTCCTGCCAGTATTGCCGCGCCGGTCAGCGTCACCGCCAGGTACGGCGACGGATGCGCGGCCAGCGCCCAGGGCGGCTGCCCGCTACCGCCGGGAAGTGCGGGCTCCATGATGGACGGCCCGAGCGCGGCGACGGTAACGGTGAGCACCACGCTCACCGCGGTCGCGGCAAGACCGAGACCACCGCGGCGCGCGGCGGAACGCTCCGCGCGATCGCGAAGTCCTGGCGCCGTCATCGCGCCGCGGCGCACGGCTGCGGGCGGTTCCGGCGGGACGGTCATCACGCGACGTCGGCCCGCCCGGCTGGCTGTGCGTCCGGGCCGCGAGCCGCCTGCCGCCAGGGCTGCCGCGCGGCGAGAGCCCTGGCCACACCGACGAACTGACGCGCCCGGTGCAGCTGAGCTGCCAGGTCCTTGCCGGTGGCCCGGTGCGCGAGCGGCACCTGCACTTCGACGACTCGCATTCCGTTGCGCAGCACGTCGATCGTGAGGCCGGTTTCCGCACCCCAGCCCGCCGCCAGCGGCCGGGCAGCCTCGAATGCCGCCCGGGTCAGGCAGCGCTGGCCGTTCAGCGGTTCGGCTGGCCGCCAGCCGGTGGCGCGCTGGACACCCGCTCCGGAGAGCCCGAGTACGAGACCGTGGCCGCCGCGCTTCACCCGGCTGCTGAAGACCGCGATGGTCATGTCGGCAACGCCGGCCAGCACCGGTTCGGCCAGCGGCCAGGCCTGTTCGGCGGTGTCAGCCAGGTCAGCATCGAGGAACAACAGGTGCCGCGGCCGCCTGGCTGGCTCTGGCACGCCAGTCGCGGCCGTGTGGCTGCCCGCGCCGGCCGCGGCTGGCTGGCTGCACGCCGCGGCCGCGGCGGCTGCTTCCCTCGCCTCGATCGCCTCGACGGCCTGCGCGCCGGTCTCCATCGCTGCGGCCTTGCCCCGGTTGCGCGCATGCCGGGCCACGACCGCACCGGCCGCGGCGGCCTCGGCGGCCGTTCCGTCGGCAGACCCGTCATCGACGACGACAACGACATCTACCCCCGGGATGCGCGCGGCAGCCCTGACGGTGGCACTGATTCGATCAGATTCGTTCCTGGCTGGGATGACGACGGCCAGGCCGCCGGTTGGCGACATGGCTGCGATCTTAGTAGCGAGTGCTAACTGCCGACGGACTGAGCCGGATTGTCGACCACCGTGAACACCGCTTCCAGGCCGGTCACCTGAAGAATCTTCCTGACCGCGGGCCGCGGCGCCCCGAGCTCGAGGTCGCCGCCCTTCTCCCGGGCCTGCCGGTGCGCGGCGAGGAGCACGTTGACGCCGGTCGAGTCGCAGAAGTCGACGCCCGACAGGTCGACGATCAGCCGCACGGGCTCGCTGCCGGCCAATGCGCCGGTCAGCGCACGCTGCAGCCGCGGCACCGTATAGAGGTCGATCTCGCCATGCACAGACATGACGAGGTATTCCCCCTGGGGCTGGCTTGTGACCTTTAGCTCCACGTGCCGCACATTACTCGCCTGACGGCCGTTCCACCACCCACGACCCCGTTATTCGGGAGTCAGTCCAGATCACAGCCCCGCCCATCGCTTGTTCCGCGGCGCGTCCCGGGTAGCGAATCCGACTGTCCGGCAAGAATGGGCCGTGTGTTATAGGCGTGAATGGGGTAGGTGCACGGTTTAGGACTGGATGGCCGGGCCGGGAGACGGCGTAGTGTAGATGACATGGCGCGCATCCTCGTGTTCACCGTGGCAGCGATCGCGATCCTGGTACTGCTCTGGATACTGTTCTGGGGCATCCTGCACACGCTGCTCATCGGCTTCTGGGTCCTGCTGGTGGCCATGCTCGCTATCGGCATGTTCCGCGTCGGCCGCTGGTCTCGACGCGGGTCCCGGTCTTAGCGCACCGGCGCCAGTTCGTCGTCTCGGCGCTCGTCCCCGGCCGGTTCGGCCCGGTCAGGCGCGGGCCGGGCGGGGGCGGTGCCCGTATCGGCGTGCGCGGGCGGCGGCCCGTCCGATCGCCAGAGCCCGAGCGATTTGTCCGGCTGGCTCGCCGTCGGCCGCCGTTCCGGCAGCCGCGCCGGTTCTCTGAACACTGGTGCGCACATGCTGCGCGGACCACCGCGCGTGCGGCCTAGCTCGCTCGCCGGAACCGTGACGACGTCGAAACCGGCGGCTGTCAGCCTGGCGTTCGTCTGCACGTTCCGCTCGTCACAGATCATCACCCGGTCACCGATGGCCAGCGAGTTACCGCCGTCGTCCCACTGGCACGAGGCGCTGGCCGCCGAGTCCAGCCCGGTCTCGATGACGGTGAGGCTATCGGCGCCGATCGCGCCAGCCGCTGCCTCAAGGAACGGCCGCGGACGGGAGATCCGCAACTCACCCCAGCGCGCGGTGACCGTCATGGCAGTGAGCGTGAAGGCAGCCGAAGGAGCCATGACCACCACCCCGGAGTCCGCCATCGTGCAGGTCATATCCAAGGTGCGATCCTGGCCGCGCTGCCCGGCTGGCACGGCGAGCACGGTATGCGCGATGCCCGTCTCAAGCAGGTGCTTGGCCAGCCGTTCCAGGCTCGCCGCCGCGGTCCGTGCGCCGACGCCGACCGCGACCACGCCGGCGGCAAGCAGCAAGACGTCACCGCCGTCGAAACCGGCTGGCCCTGCCGGGAAGGGGCTGGCAAGTTCGGCAAACCGCGGATGGTGACGATAGATCACCAAGGAAAGCCAGCTCTCCCTGCGGCGCGGACCGGAAAGGCTGCAGAGTACCGGCTGGTCACCGATCCAGATGCTGGTGTCGTTGACGAACACCAGGCTGGGCAGTGGTTCGACGACGAAGTCGTGCGGGTCTAGCAATTCGTAGACCAGGCCGTGGCCGGTCCGAAGATCGCCGGGCGTCAGTCCGGAGATGAGCACCCTGGCCAGGTCCTCCGGCGGCAGCGATGCGAGGTGACGGCTCACGCTGGCGGCTAGCTCCTCGCCTAGCGCCGATTCGGCGAGCACCGACCCGATCGCCTCGTCCCTGGCAGCTTGATATTCCAGGACGTCCTGCAAGAGTTCGGTGAGGTACACGACTTCCACACCGTGTTCCCTGAGCGCATCGGTGAAAAGGTCGTGCTCTTGCTGCGCCCGCGCGATCCAGGGCACGGTATCGAACCGAAGCCTTTCCCGAGTCCTCGGCGAGATCCTGGCCAGTTCCTGACCTGGCCGGTGCACGAGAGCGGTCCGCAGCCGGCCGACTTCGCTGTCCGTGCCGATGCTGCGATTCACTGTCCCCCCGCGCTGCCCCTCGCCGCGCACCCGAACGGCGACCCCTGGAAGGAAGTATCACCAGTCTGCGCCCGGTTACGCCTCAGCTGATCAGGAGCGCCAGATTTCCGGCCGATCTATGCGCCGATGATCTTCGTGCCGGCGCCCGCCCGGGCGGCGACCGGCTGACCAGCCAGCTGACCGGACTGGCGAGTCCCGAGCGGACCTGCCTGATCGCCGTTGCCGTCAGATCGCGGTGCGGGAAGGACCGCCCAGACGGTCAGCCCGACATCATCGGTGCGCACTCCCCAGTCCTGACACAGGTGGGCCACGATGGCCAGGCCGCGGCCGCTGACCGCCGTGGCCGACGGCTGGATCGCGTGCGGCATGGTGGCGCTGCCGCCATCACTCACCGCCACCTCGACGGTGCTGCCTTCGACGGTCCAGGAGACCCGGAGCCGCTCGCCCGGCAACGGATAGGCATGCAGGATGGCGTTGCTCAGCAGTTCGCTGATGACGAGGACCGCGTCGCCGACGGCGTGGTCGAAGACGCCGGCCTCGCTGAGCTCCGCGGCCAGGACCCGCCGCGCGAACGCGACGCTCGCGGGCACGCATGGCAGGTGCACGACGCCCGACGTTCTCACCTCCTAGAGCACCCGCCTCGACACCGCGACGCGATGGCTTCTTCGCTGCGGACGTGGAGATGCCCGGACTCAGCCGCCCGGAAACCGCCAGGCGGTGAGGCGATGAGCACACTCGCCTGCCGCAGGCCGGGGCCAGCCCGCCCGCCGAAGACGCGGGACCAAGCAGATCAAGGGATTGCTGAGCACTGACCAGACCTTGACCACTGAAGGCCCGTTATTCAATCGTTATCCAACCTGGGCAGCACCGATCGGGCCGGTCAGCCCGTCTTCGCACCTCGCAAGCCGATCAGGGTCCGTTCTCAGGTACAGTCGGCGCCGTGATAGTCGTGCGCCCTGACAGCCGGCCTTACCCGGTTCTTGTCGCATGAGATCGACGAAAGTCAGCTCGCCCGGCGAGCTGCTCGACACTTCCACTATCCCGGCAGCCGGGGAAGACGTCCCGGTCACCGCGGCGCAGTCCGCGGGCTCGCTCGCGGCACTCGCGGCGCTGCACGGGCTGCGGCCGAGTGCGCAGCGGCCGACACTGCGCATCTACCTGCAGGAGCTGGGCCGCAGGTGGAGCTTCATCATGGGCTTCGCCACCGCCCGCAACGTCGCCATGTACACCGAGGCGAAGCTCGGCCAGCTCTGGCAGGTACTCGCCCCGCTGCTCAACGCGGGCGTCTACTTCCTGATCTTCGGCCTGATCATCAAGGGCGTCAGCCGCGGCGTGCCGGACTATCTGGCTTTCCTGGTGACCGGCGTCTTCGTGTTCAGCTTCACCCAGCGGACATTCATCTCTACCTCGAAGGTGATCACCGACAGCCTGCCGCTGATCCGCGCGCTGCAGTTCCCGCGCGCCTCGCTGCCGCTGGCCTACGTGATGATCGAGCTCCAGCAGATGCTGCTCTCGATCGCGGTGCTGCTCGCGCTGGTCCTGGCGCAAGGCAAGGTCCCGACCTGGCACTGGCTGTTGCTCGCCCCTGCACTGGCGCTGCTGACCATCTTCAACGCCGGCCTCGCCCTGTTCGCGGCCAGGACTGGCGCCCGGGTCAACGACTTCGCCCAGTTGCTGCCGTTCCTGATGCGGACCTGGCTGTACATGTCCGGCGTCATCTACAGCGTGCAGCAGTTCGTGCTGGAGCACGCCCAGAGCTACGGCTGGGCGACGACCCTGCTGCAGGCCAACCCGGCGTATATCTACATCACGCTCTTCCGTGACTCCTTGCTCTCCTCGCAGCGAGCCAGTGCCTTCGGCGCCCAGCCGTACGACGCTGCCAAGTGCGCCGCCTGGGCCTTCCAGGGCGTGGACAAGCGCCCGGCTGGCGTGAGCCCGGGCACCTGGTCCGCCGCGCAGGCGCAGCACCTGAATCTTCCGGCCGACCACCCGCTCAGCCAGTACGGCAGCGCTTACTGCCACCCGACCGTCATCTCCAGCCACCTGTGGCTGTTCGCCGCGGGCTGGGCGGTCGTGGCCATCATCGGCGGCTTCTTCTTTTTCTGGCGCAAGGAAGTGACCTACGGACGTGGATAAGCCGGACGCGGCGGCTGGCACGCTCGGGACGCTGGCGGCCGACAGCGCTGCCCAGCCGACAGTCATCGTCGACGACCTGCACGTGGTCTACCGCGTGTACGGCGCCGGCGGCGACCGCGGCACCGCCTCCACGGCCCTGTTCCGCATCATCGGGCGCAAGACCAGGCCGGCCATCACCAAGGTGAACGCCATCCGCGGGATGTCGTTCGTCGCCTACCGCGGTGACGCCATCGGCATCATCGGCCGCAACGGCTCCGGCAAGTCCACCTTGCTGCGGGCGATCGCCGGGCTGCTGCCACCCGAGCAGGGCGTGGTCTACACCTCGTGCGACGCGTCCCTGCTCGGCGTGAACGCGGCGCTGCTCGAGGACCTGACCGGTGAGCGCAACGTGGTGCTCGGCTGCCTGGCCATGGGGATGACCAAGAAGGACATCAAGGCAAAGTACGCCGACATCGTCGAGTTCTCCGGGGTAGGCGACTTCATCAAGAACCCGATGAAGACCTACTCCTCCGGCATGGGCTCGCGGCTGCGTTTCGCCATCGCGGCGGCGAGAGAATACGACATCCTGCTGATCGACGAGGCGCTTGCCACTGGCGATGCCGAGTTCCGGGTCAAGAGCCACGCCAGGATCGAGGAGCTGCGCGAACGGGCCGGGACCGTCTTCCTGGTCGCCCACGACCTCGAAGAGGTCGAGGACACCTGCAACCGGGTGATCTGGCTGGATCGCGGCAAGATCGTCGAGCAGGGCGAGGACGTGGCCGGCATCATCGACAGGTATATCGAAGCCTCCGGCGGCGAGAAGATCACCAGGGATCCGGTCACCCGCAAGCGGATCAGCGCGCCTGAGCCAGCCACCGCCTGACCAGGTCAGTCACGGCGGCGGCCGGCGTCGTCGGCCGGCGGTCGCGGACGGGGCAGCACCGGAGGTGGCGGCGATGGCTCGCCAGCCGGAGCGGAGCCGGGAGCCGCGCCGGCTGGCAGGGTCAGGCGCATCCGCGTGCCGCCGGCCGGGCGCCGTGCCGCCGTGACCTCGCCGCCCTGCGCCCTGGCTAGCTGCCTGACGATGTACAGCCCGAGGCCGATGCCGCCGAACCGCCTGCGGTCCCCGGCCTCGCCCTGGAAGAAACGCTCGAAGATACGCTCCACGTCCGATGGCGCGATCCCGATGCCCTCGTCCTCGACCGTGACCTCGACCTGCTCACCGACCGCGCGCGCGGTGACGGTTACCGTGCCGCCGTCCGGCGAGTACTTGAACGCGTTCTCCAGCAACTGATTGACGATGCTGTCGGTAGCGCCGACGTCGCCGCACGCCGCCGGCAGGTCTGCCGGGATGTCCGCCGCCAGGACGTGCCTGTCCGACAGCGACTGGAAAACCGTCGCGGTGTCACGGAGCAGCCTGGCGAGGTCAAACGGAGCGTTGCCGACCGTGAGCCGGTTGGCACCCGCCCTGGACCCCAGCAGCAACTGGTCCACGAGCCTGGCCAGTGACTCCGCTCGCTCCGCTATCGTCTGGACGGCACCGCGCCGGTCAGAGTCGAGCAGCTTGTCCCATCTGTTCGCCAGCGTGCTGGCGAAGCCCTGGACGACGGTGATCGGCGTGCGCAGCTCATGACTGGTGGTGGCCAGGAAGAGATCCTTGGCTTCCTCGAGCTCTTTGGCCGCCGTGACGTCACGGAAGTCAACTACCTGCTCGTCCCGTCCGTCGACAACGGTGCACAGCACGTCTATCCAGAGCCCGTTCGGCAGCCGGTAGGTCAACGTGGCGCCCGGCTCAGGCAGCGGGAACGGCGGCGGCTCCCCGGCCGCCTGCTCCGCCGAGACTCCGGTCAGCGCGTGCGCGGCCGGGTTCCACTGCCGCACCAGCCCCGCTCTGTCCAGGACAGCGATGCCGTCCGCACTGCTGTCGATCACGGCCCGCTCGTGCGCGCGCTGCCGTACCACCTCAGCGAAGGCAGTGGCGTTGGAGAGCGCGACGCTGGCGTGCCCGGCGAGCAACTCGAGCAACTCGAGCTCGACATGGCCTACCTTACGGCCGCTGTAGAGCGCGTACAGCGCTCCATAGGGCCGCCCGCCGACGTGTGACAAGCTGAGCGTGACCGTATGCAGGCCAGGAAGTGCCGACCAGATCAGGTCCTCGAGCTGGCCAGACTCGCCCGTCCGCATCAGCACGCTGTTGCCCGAGCGCATCAGCTCGGCCACCAGGCTGGTCGGCAGGTCAGCCGTACGGCCCCTCAGGTTCGCTGGCAGCCCGTCCATCGAGACCAGCCGGACCTCGTCACCCTCGATCAGCACGAAACCGCCCGCGTCGGCCCTGGTCAGCTCACGCAGGCTAGCGGCGATCCGGTCCAGGACGGCTTCGACGTCGAGGTCAGAATTCATGTCGGCGACCACGTCGCCCAGCCTGCGCACCAACCTGGCACGCTCGGCCATGTAGTGCCGGACCGTGGCGTCCTCGCCACTGCGATGACAGACGCTGATCCAGCCGAGCCGCTCGCCGCAGGCGTCCGTCAGGCTGCTCGTGTCGATCCTCAGGTCGAGTACCTCGCCTGCCTTGCAGATCCGCCTGGTCGCTAGCGAGACCTGGCCGCCGCTGGCGACCCGCTCCAGCACGGCGTTGTGCTCCGCGCGCAGTTCTCTCGGGATGATCGGTAGCTCAAGCCCGATAACCTCGGCCGCTGACCAGCCGAACATCTGCTCGGCCGCCGGATTCCACAGGCACACGGTCCGGTCCTTGCCGAGCGCGACAATCGGATCGGCCGCGCACTCGATCACCGCGCGCGCGGTCGCGTCGATCCGCACCTGACCTGGCTCCGCTGCCACCACTCGCCTGCGCCACACGACCCTATGGTGACACCACACAGCCAGTGCGCATCGCCAAAAAGCCAGCCGTCGGTTCGAATGATCGTGCAGATATCCGCAGAACCATCCAAGATGACAGTGCTACGGTGCCTGCTGCGGCTCGGCTTGCGTAGCCGCGGCGTTACGGTAACGACGGAACCGGCGAGAAAGAATGCGCGTCCAATGATGGTGAGAACCTTCATATCCCGGCACAGCGGCGCTGCCCTGTGCGTCCTGGCCGCCGGCGCGGCCGCCACTGGTTGCGGCTCGGCGGCAGCGCCGGGGACCGGAACCGCCAGCCCCCTGCCCGCCAAGGTCGCGATCAGCTTCACGATCTCCGGCGCTCCTGGTACCGCAGCCGAGCACGGGACGCTGCAATGCGAGCCGCCCGGCGGCAGCATCGCCGATCCGGCGACGGCATGTAACACCTTGCTGGCGCTCAAGCAGCCGTTCGCGCCGCTGCCCAGGCGCATTGTCTGTCCGATGATCATGGCAAGCTCCCGGCAGATCACGGTGACCGGAACCTGGTTCGGCGAGAAGGTGCACCGCGTGGTCATCGACGGCGGCTGCGACCTCACGCTGTTCGGCACGCTGGACAACGCCCTGCGCTAACGGGGCACTGACCGCTACTTCAGCAGCCGGGACATCCGGCGGTCGGCGAGCAGCTTGCCGCCGGTCTGGCACGTCGGGCAGTACTGGAGCGCCGAGTCCGCGAAGGAAACCTCTCTGATCACGTCGCCGCACACCGGGCAGGGCTGACCTGCCCGGCCGTGCACCATGAGCCCGGCCTTCTTCTCCGCCTTGAGGTCAGTGGCCGCGAGTCCGGCTGAGCGCTCGATCGCCGACTTCAGCGTGTCGATGATGACCCGGTGCAGTGCCACGACGTCGTCCGGGGTCAGGCTGGACGCGAGCCGGAACGGCGACATCCTGGCGGCGTGCAGGACCTCGTCGGAGTAGGCGTTGCCGATACCCGCGATGATCCTCTGGTCACGCAGCACGCCCTTGATCTGAGTCCTGCGGCCCGCCAGCAAGCCGGCCAGCACCTGCGCAGTGAACCCTTCGCCGAGCGGATCGGGGCCGAGTGCGGCTATGCCGGGGACCGCCTGCGGGTCGGTCACCAGGTAGACCGCCAGCCGCTTGCGGGTGCCGGCCTCGGTGAGGTCGAAGCCAGCGCCGTCGGTGAACCGCAGCCGGAAGGCGAGCGGTCCCTTGCCCGGCCGCGGCGGCTGGGGCGGCAGTTCGTCACGCCAGCGCAGCCAGCCAGCCCGCGCCAGGTGGGTGATCAGGTGCAGCCCGCGGCCGGCTGAATCCGTGCCTGGCGGTTCGGCGACGAGGTCGAGAAACTTGCCGTACCTGGCGGTCCCGGTGATGCCCGCCCCGGCAAGCGCGCTCAGCGGCGGATCGTAGGTCTTGAGAACGGAAAACTCCGCGATATCGGCGCGGTCGATCTCCCGGCCCGCGGCGCGCTCGCGCAGGTCCGCGGCAAGTGACTCCACTTCGGGAAGTTCCGGCACGATAATGATTCTGCCAGTGCTGACGTGAAGGGATGCTGTGGGCGAGGAGGGATTTGAACCCTCACGTCCTCTCGGACACACGGACCTGAACCGTGCGCGTCTGCCGTTCCGCCACCCGCCCTGGGCGTCAGTCAGGTTAGCACGCTCCGAGCTATGCCATGTCGCCGATACCATCGATTCCGGAACGGGAGAGGAGGTGCAAGGTGGGAGTGCTGCAGCGCTTCGAGCACCGGCTCCAGGGGATGTACGACGGCGGGTTCGCGCGCGCCTTCAAGTCCGACCTGCAACCAACTGAGATAGCTGGTGCCGTACAGCGCGAGATGGACGACCGCGCGGCGATAGTCGCGCAGGGCCGGACGCTGGTGCCGAACGACTTCGTCGCCGAGATAGCGCAGGCGGATTACGAGCGGCTTGAGGTCTACGCCGACAATCTGGGCATCGAACTGTCGACCCTGGCCAGAGAGCACGCGAAAGAGCAGGGATACTCGTTCGTCGGCCCGGTGCGGATCCGCTTCGAGGGAGTCCCCGATCTCACCGTCGGCACTTTCCGCATCCGCTCGGGCGTGATCAGGGGCACCACCGTGGAGGACGGCGAGATCCGGCGTCCGGTCAGTGACCTGCCCAGGCCCGCCGACGGATTCCCCGGCTCACCCCGGCTGCTTGTGTCCACGGCCGACCCGGGCCAGGGCGCCGCGACGCAGCGCACCTTCCCGCTCACCTCGCCGCTCAGCATCCTCGGGCGAGGTACCGACTGTGATCTTCGCCTCGTCGATCAGGGCGTCTCGCGGCATCATGCCGAGATCCGGGTGGAAGATGGCGACGTGGTCCTGGTAGACCTCGGGTCGACGAACGGCACGTTCGTGAACGGGCAGCCGATCCGGCGGGTATCGCTCACCGACGGCACTCGCGTTACCCTTGGCCGCACGACTTTGGTATTCCGCAGGGACGGTAGCTACTGACGAGCCGTAAGAATCAGGCAGTTCTTTTCACCGAAGCCGCGGCCGACGCGCTCAACTCCGCTGGCTGTCGGCTACGTGAGGACTCGTGACCCGATGAACCCGCTGACCCTCGATCTCATCAAGCTGGCATTCCTCGCCGTGCTGTGGCTGTTCGTCATCGCCGCCGTCGGCGTCGTGCGTACCGACTTGTTCGACCAGCCCGCGTCGCCGCGTAAGCAGCGCCGCGCCGCCATGGAGCAGGCCCGCCGGTCGGGCGCTCCGCCGCCCGCACCCCGGCCAGCCAGGCAGGCCCGGCCAGCAAGCAGATCACGCGGGGTGGCCAGACAGCTTGTGGTAACTGGCGGCAACCTTGCCGGAACATCTATTACGCTCACCGATCAGCAGATCACCATCGGCCGGGCCGCTGACGCGACGGTGGTCCTCACCGACGACTACGCCTCGACCAGGCATGCGAGGTTGTTCCCGCAAAATGGCGAGTGGATCGTCGAGGACCTCGGATCGACCAACGGCACCTACCTGGACCGGCAGAAGGTGACGCAGCCGACCCCGGTTCCGGTCGGTGTCCCCGTCCGCATCGGCAAGACGGTCTTGGAGTTGCGCAGATGACATTCGCACTCCGCTACACGGTCCGGTCCGACGTCGGCCTGCTCCGCGAAGGCAATGAGGACTCCGCGTACGCCGGGCCGTATCTGCTCGCGATCGCCGACGGGATGGGCGGCCACGCGGCCGGAGAGGTCGCCAGTGCGGTCGCCATCTCCACGCTGGCGCCGCTAGATACCGACCCCAGCGGCATCGACATGCTCCAGGCCCTGTCCGATGCCATCTCCGACGCGAACGCGGCGCTGCGCCAGATCACGCTGGCTGACCCCGCTACGGAGGGAATGGGCACGACGCTGACCGCGCTGCTGTGGTCCGGTGACGAAGTCGCGCTGTGCCACATCGGCGACTCACGCGGCTACCTGCTGCGTGAGGGCACCTTCTACCAGATAACCCACGACCACACGCTGGTCCAGTCGCTGGTGGACGAAGGAAAGCTCACCCCGGAAGCCGCCGCCTCGCATCCGCAGCGATCGCTGGTCTTGCGGGCGCTGCAGAGCAGCATCCCGGCCGATCCGGACCTGGCGATGCTCAAGGCGAAGGTGGGCGACCGGTTCCTGCTCTGCTCGGACGGTCTGACCGATGTCGTCAGCGACGAGACGCTGAAGACGACCCTGTCCGAGCTCACCGATCTCGATGCCGCGGTTGATCAGCTCGTCGACCTGGCGATCCGTAGCGGCGGCCCGGACAACATCACCTGCGTGCTCGCCGACGTCATCGACACCGAGTCCGGGGCAGTGCCGACCGAGCAAGTGATCATCGTCGGCGCGCTCGCCACGGGCGACAGCACCGAACCGGTACGCAGCGATAACCCGGCCGCCCGGGCGCGACTGCTGGCGCTGGGCCACCAGCAGGCCGGTGACGCCGACGGCGAAGGTAACCAGCCAGGCGCGAACGGCACGAGCACCGCAGGCGATCCGGGTACGGAAGGTGACGGCGCTGACCGCGACGACGGTGTCCCTGGCGACGGTGTCCCTGGCGACGGTGTCCCTGGCGACGACGTCCCTGGCGACGACGTCCCTGGCGACGACGATGACGGTGTACCCGGCGGGCGACGGTGGCCCGTGGTAACCCTCGTCCTGCTGTTGCTGTTGACCGTCGTCGGCGGCGGCGGGTATTTCGGGTGGCGGCTCACCCAGGAGCAGTACTACGTCGGGACCGCCAACGGCAGGGTGGTCGTCTACCGCGGGGTCAGCGAGGCTATCGGCGGGCTCAGCCTGTCCAGTGTCGTGCAGCGCACGAACATCCCGGTCAGCGCCGTGCCCTACGCGGAGGCGGTGCAGATCGAGGCGACCATCTGCTGCGAGAACCTGACTCAGGCACTGCGGACGTTGTCGCAGATCAAGCAGGACTACCAGTGCACGGCGGTGGAAGCCAGCATCAGCAGATGGCTAGCGAACCTGCCGAAACCCAAGCCGAAGCCCAAGGTCGTCCTCACTCACCGCGGCTCGACACGCCGCGACAGCAAGACCGGCAGCAAGGCGACCGCCACGCAGGCTACGCAGCGGCGGACCACGGCTAAGCGCACGACCGCCAGGCCGGCCGTGCCCGCGCGCCCGGCCTACCCGCCCAAGCCGGTCCTGCCTGCGTACTGCCCAGCGTTCCCCGGGGACGACGGATGACCGTCGCACCGGCTGGGGCCCCGCCGCGCGGCGCCCCAGCTGCCGTACCGCTGCCACGGGGCAGGCGTGGTAGCGAACTGGCCATGCTCTGCTTCGCGGTCGCCATCATGGCCTTCGCCTACGCCAGCGCGGGCCTGGGCCTCAACGGCCACGTGCCCTCTGGACTCGTCATCTACATAGGCGGCTTCGCCGTGCTGATGCTCGCCGCGCACCTCGCGGTCCGCAAGCTCGCGCCGTGGGCCGATCCGCTGCTGCTGCCGCTAGCCGCAGTGCTCAACGGCATCGGCATCGTGATGATCTACCGGCTGCAGGAGTCCGGTCGCGGCAGCAACCCGGGGAACGTGATCCGCACGCTCACCGAGCACGCCGCCGCCTACCAGCTCATGTGGACCGCTGTCGGGATAGCGGCCTTCGTCGCCGTGCTCGCGCTGATCAGGGAGCCGAGGATCCTGCAGCGCTACACCTACACCCTCGGGACGGTCGGCCTGATCCTGCTGGCCATCCCCGCCATGCTGCCAGGCAGCCTCAGCTCCGTGCAAGGCGCCAAGGTATGGATCATCATCGGCGGGTTCTCGATCCAGCCAGGCGAGTTCGCCAGGATCGCGCTGGCCGTCTTCTTCGCCGGCTACCTGGTGCGCAAGCGCGACGTGCTCTCCCTGGCCGGACGCCGCCTGCTGGGCATCGACCTGCCGCGCGGCCGCGACCTGGGCCCGATCCTGATGCTGTGGGCGATCAGCATGCTGATCCTGATCTTCGAGTCCGACATCGGAACCTCGGCGCTGTTCTTCGGTCTCTTCGTCGCCATGCTCTACCTCGCCACCCAGCGCAAGTCCTGGTTGCTGATGGGCTTCGGCATGTTCCTGGCCGGATCCGCGGTGGCCGGCCTGCTGATCCCGCACGTACACGAGCGCTTCTCGATCTGGTGGGATCCCTTCAACCCGCACAACGTCGCCATCGCCTACCAGCTCCTCCAGGGGATGGAAGGCATGGCGTTCGGCGGCATCTTCGGCACCGGCCTTGGCCAGGGCCAGCCGTACTTCACCCCGCTGGTGCAGAGCGACTTCATCATCACCGGCCTCGGCGAAGAGCTCGGGCTCACCGGCCTGATGGCACTGCTGCTGATCTTCGGCCTGCTGGTCCAGCGCGGGCTACGCGCCGCGATCGCGGTCCGTGATCCGTTCGCTAAGCTGCTGGCCGGCGGCCTCGCGTTCGTGCTGGCGCTCCAGGTCTTCATCATCGTGGGCGGGGTCACCGAGCTCATCCCGCTGACCGGGATCACCACTCCGTTCCTGTCCCAGGGCGGGTCGTCCCTGGTAGCTAGCTGGATGGTGATCGCCTTGCTGCTGCGGGTGAGCGACACGGCCAGGCGTCCGGCGCCGCAGCCGATCCAGGACGAGGGCCTCACGCAGGTGGTGCGAGCAATATGAATAGAGCCCTGCGCCGCCTGTCGCTAGCCTGCCTGGCGATGTTCGTGCTGCTCATGCTGAACGTCAACTACCTGCAAGTGTTCCGGGTCAATTCGCTCGCCAACGCCTCGGGCAACATCCGGATCTTCGAGCAGCAGTTCAAGAACTGGCGCGGTCAGATCATCGCGGCCGGCAGTCCTGGCCCGCAGCAAGTCATCGCGGAGTCCAAACCGGTCAAGGGCGGGACCTTCCAGCGCTACTACCCGGCCGGGCCGCTCTACGCGCCCGTCACCGGCTACGACTCGATCTACGCGGGCACCTCTCCTTACGGCCTGACCGGCATCGAGCAGACCGAGAACCGGCTGCTGGCGGGCACCGCGCCGAGCCTGGCCGTCTACAACCTGAAAGGGCTGTTCACCGGTAAGCCCAAACAGGGCGCCAGCGTCTACCTGACGATCAGCCCCAAGGCACAGCAGGCCGCTTACCAGGCACTCGTCGCGATGGGCAAGCCCGCCGCCGCGGTAGCGATCAACCCGAGCACGGGAGCGATCCTGGCTCTGGCCTCCTACCCCACGTTCAACCCGAACGACCTTGCTATTCAGAACGGCCCGCAGTTCAACATCAACGACCGGCGGTACCTGCACGACCCGGCCAACCCGCTGCTGAACCGGGCTATCAGCGCCACGTTCCCGCCAGGGTCGACGTTCAAGATCGTGACGAGTTCCACCGCCTTCAGCACGGGCAAGGTGGCTGACCAGAACGCGACCATCCCGGCGCCGCAGTTCTACCGCCTTCCCGGGAGCACCAGGAGCCTGACCAACGACGGCAACGCGCCGTGCGGGAACGGCAATCCGCAGATCATCTACGCGTTCACCTTGTCCTGTAACACCGCGTTCGGCAAGCTTGGCGCCACCGTCGGCGGAGCCAACCTGCACACGTACGCCAACCGCTACGGTTTCAACAATCCGAACCTGACCATCCCGCTCGCGGTCACGCCAAGCAACTACCCGCTGCTCACCGACCGGGCTTTTACCGCACTGTCCGCGATCGGCC
Organism: Streptosporangiaceae bacterium; assembly: GCA_035533915.1. Taxonomy (GTDB): domain Bacteria; phylum Actinomycetota; class Actinomycetes; order Streptosporangiales; family Streptosporangiaceae; genus Chersky-822. The sequence goes on along the minus strand of DATLSX010000149.1, from coordinate 12,991 downwards.
AGTACAACGACACCGTCACGCCGCTTCAGGAGGCGATGCTGGCGGCGACTGTCGCGAACCATGGCACGCTGATGCGGCCCTACCTGGTGGCGCAGGTCCGGGCACCCGACCAGGAAGTGGTCCAGACCACCCAGCCGTCGGTACTCCAGCAGGTGGTGACGCCGCAAGTGGCGTCATATGTGGCCGCGATGATGGAGAGCGTCACGCACAGCAGTTACGGCACCGCATACGCCACGGCCGGACCGCCCGCGACAACCATCGATATCGCGGGAAAGACCGGTACCGCACAGAACGGCGTGAACAACTCCAATCTCGATGACGCGGTCTTCACCTGTTTCGCGCCGGCTTCCAACCCGCAGATAGCCGTCGGCGTCATCGTTCAGGGCGGCGGTTTCGGCGCAGACGCGGCGGCGCCGATCGCGCTCAAGATCCTCCAGGCCTATCTGGGGCAGCATTGAGCGCCCAGTTGTCCTGGAGTTCAGGCATCGCGGCCCGAACCCCAGACGACATAATCAACACAACGGTTCGCAGTGGCTCATCCCGCCAAGCCAGTCAGCACGAGCCGACACGACGCAGGACGGTAACGTAAGTGCGAGACATGACTCAGCCCAGGCTGCTCGGCGGCCGCTACGAACTCGACGGCGTCGTCGGCCGCGGCGGCATGGCCGAAGTTTACCGAGCCCGCGACCTTCGCCTTGACCGCGTCGTCGCGGTGAAGACGCTGCGCGAGGATCTCGCCAGAGACCAGACCTTCCAGGCCAGGTTCCGGCGGGAGGCGCAGTCGGCGGCCTCGCTCAACCACCCGTCTATCGTCGCGGTCTACGACACCGGCGAGGACAACGCCGGCCCCTCACATGTCCCGTACATCGTGATGGAGTACGTGGACGGCCGGACGATCAGGGATTTGCTGCGGGACGACCGGCGGTTGCTGCCGGACCGGGCGCTGGAGATCACCGACGGAGTGCTGCGGGCGCTCGATTACAGCCACCGCAACGGGATCGTGCACCGGGACATCAAGCCAGGCAACGTGATGCTGAACCGGTCCGGCGAGATCAAGGTGATGGATTTCGGCATCGCGCGGGCGGTGGCCGATGCTCAGGCCACGATGACCCAGACCGCCCAGGTCATCGGGACAGCGCAGTACCTGTCTCCGGAACAGGCGCGCGGCGAGCGGGTGGACTCCCGTTCTGACCTCTACTCGGTCGGCTGCCTGCTGTACGAACTGCTGACCGGCAGGCCTCCGTTCACCGGTGATTCTCCGGTGGCGATCGCGTACCAGCATGTGCGGGAGAATCCGATCCCGCCATCGCGCGTCGATCCTGAGCTGCCTAGCTGGGCCGATCCGATCACGTTGCGGGCCATGGCCAAGGACCCGGCCGACCGCTACCAGTCGGCCGCCGAGATGCGCAGCGACATTCAGCGCGCGCTTTCCGGCTATCCAGTCGCCGCGGCGATGATGCCCACCGCCGCATACGGCGGTCCGGGTACCCGGCGGATGGACGCGATGACCGGGCAGACCCAGTTTCAGGGTCCCACCGGCGCGATCCCGCCATACCAGTACGGCCCGCAGGACGGCGGGCCACCCAGGGGTTCGCGGCGTCGCAGGCGGCCGGTCTGGCCGTGGATAACGGCACTGGTCGCGTTGCTGGTGATCGGCGGTCTCATTCTTGCTTTCGAGACGATCAGCAATAACTCCACGCCACCGGGCGTCGAGGTGCCGACCGTGCAGGGCCTGCTGCTCCCCAAAGCCGAGCAGATCATGATAAGTCACGGTTTCAAGTTCCGCGCAGTCCCCAAGCCGACCGCGTCCGGCACCCCTCAGCAGGTGACCTCCACGAACCCTGCGGGCGGCCAGACCGCCGCGAAAGGCAGCACGGTCACCATCTACTACAACGCTCCGCCCGGCTCGAAGACGATACCCTCCGTCGCCGGGCTGAGCCCCAACGACGCGATGGCCCTGCTGCACAGACAAGGCTGGGTCAATGTGGTGACGAGCGGAAGCCCGGTCGCGAGCACCATCCCCAGTGGCGACGTGGCGACCACCAACCCGCCGCCGGGAACCCAGGTTTCGCTGGGCTCGACGATCCAGCTAGTCCTTTCTGGCGGCGGTACCAGGGTGCCAAACGTCCTGAACCTCAGCGAGGCAGATGCCATCAGCGTGCTCACGAACGCCGGCCTGAATCCGGTCTCCGTGACCAACCAGTCTGGGCCTCCGGGGGTCTCGCCTGGCTTGGTGTGGCAGGTCAAGCCTGGCGTAGGCAGGCTCGTGCTTCCGGGTAGCTCGGTGACGATCTACGTGGTCCCTGGGCAGAGCTCGCCGTCGTCTAGCCCGTCACCCTCGACCTCGCCGAGCACGTCACCTAGCTCATCACCATCGCCCAGTTCGTCCGGACCGTAGGCCTTGCCGCTTGTACTAGTCAGGGGCAAGGCCCGGGCGCCGCAAGGGCGGACTTGTCCCGGGCCGCAGCCACTACGCTTAGGGTTACGCGTCAGGCCGAACGCGCCGAGAACCGACCAGGAGAGAATCGTGCCCAAGTCCCGTGTCAGGAAGAAGGCGGTCTACACCCCGCCACCGCGTTCGGCCAAGGCTAGGGTCAGCCCGGCCTGGTGGGCTCCGCTCATGGTCGCGTGCATGCTGCTCGGCCTAGTCTGGATCGCCATCTTCTACATCAGCGGCCAGTCCCTGCCCGTCTCAGCGCTGCACCAGTGGAACCTGGTGGCAGGCTTCGTGCTGATCGTCGCTGGCGTGATGCTGGCCACCAGGTGGCGCTAGAACAGGCTGACTGTGCTAGAACAGGCTGACTGTACCGACGAGCTGAAGGTCCTTGACCACCACGCCGACGATCAGCAGGGCGACGATACCGATCGTCGCGCCGACCTGGACGAGCGTGCGACTTGGCCGCGGCGCGTAGACATAGGCCGCGGTCAGGGCCGCGCCGGCGGCCAGCCCGCCGACGTGGCCCTGCCACGCGATGCCGGGAACCAGGAACGTGATCACCAGGTTCAGCACGATCAGCAGCACTACCTGCCTGCTGTCCATGCGCAGCCGCTTCGCGAGCACGAACCACGAGCCGAACAGGCCGAAGATCGCGCCGGACGCGCCGATCGCCGCCGCGCCCGGGGCAGCGATCAGGTAGAAGAGCACTGACCCTGCGAGCGCACTGACCAGGTACACGGCGATGAACCGTCCCCGGCCGAGTATCTGCTCCAGAGCGGGCCCGACGACGTACAGTGCCCACATGTTGAAGAGGATGTGCGTCAGGCCGAAACCCGAGCCTGGCGGATAGTGCAGGAACGCGCTGGTGATCAGCCGGTACCACTGGCCGACGGCGACGCCGTACCCGAACATCTCACCGTTGTTGATGACAGCGTTCTGGCTGACCAGCTCAGCCAGGTATACCAGCACATTGAGCCCGATCAGCGTCCAGGTGACCACGGGACGGCTGGTCACCCGGCCGCCGAACCGTCCGGTAGGCCTCCTGGCCGCTGAGTTCGCCTGCCTGACGCATTCGACGCACTGCTGGCCCACCGCGGCGGACCGCAGGCAGTCCGGGCATGCGGGCCGACCGCACCGCACGCACGAGACGTAGGTTTCGCGATTCGGATGCCGGAAGCAGGTCGGCGCGGAGATTCCCGTCTCCGGGCTGGCATCGGGAGGATTGGTCATAGCGGCTTCCGTCAGGGGCTCGCGGAGTCGCCGTGCTCGATGACGACCGACTCGATCACGACGTCGTCGACAGGCCGGTCGTTCCGTCCGGTCGGCACCTTGCCGATCGCATCGACGACATCGCTGCCCGAGATGACCTCGCCGAAGATGGTGTGCCGGCCGTTCAGGTGCGGAGTCGGCACGGTCGTGATGAAGAACTGAGACCCGTTCGTACCCGGGCCTGCGTTCGCCATCGCGAGCAGGTAGGGCCGGCTGAAGGTCAGGTCAGGATGGATCTCGTCAGCGAACCGGTAGCCCGGACCGCCGGTGCCGGTACCGAGCGGGTCGCCGCCTTGGATCATGAAGTTCTGGATCACCCGGTGGAAGACCGTGCCGTCGTAGAGCTTCGCTGTCGTGGCCTGACGAGTTCGCGGGTCCGTCCACTCTCTGGTGCCCTCTGCCAGATCGACGAAGTTACGCACTGTCTTCGGCGCGTGGTCAGGGAACAGCCGGACGACAACCGAGCCGTGGTTGGTCCGCAACGTCGCGGTGAGCGTATTGGTCATATCCAAGATCCTGTCACGCCCGGGCTGATGCGTCGGCATCATGCCCCTGGGCTAGGCCGCTTTGTAACCTCCCAGCCAGCATATGCGCGCTCTTGAGTCATCAGCGGCGCATCAGGCGGTTGACCGTGCCCTTGCAGGGAACTTCACGATGGGGATCACTCACGGGGGAGGACGTCAGTGTCTGTTACGAGCAGGAAGCAGTCCACTATGCCGGCCGCCGACATGCAGTGGCGGGCCAGGAAGATCGCCATGCAGGCGTCGAAGCTTGCCGACCAGGCTGGCCCGATGACGAAGAAAGCCGCGACGACCGCACGGCAGGGTGCCGGCGACGCGGCGAACTGGGCCAGGCCGAGGGTCGGCCGGATGCGTGCCTGGATGGCCGCCCGGGCGGCGCACGGCAGTGTGTCGGTCCAGGAGACGGTCGCCCCCCGGATTTCGTCCATGCTCGCCACCGTCGCACGCAAGCTAGATCCGCCGAAGCCGCGTGCCCGTCGCTGGCCTAAGGTGTTCGCGGGTACCGCGCTGATCGCAGCCGGCGCCGCTGCCGCGATGGCGATGCGCGGCCGGGCACAGAACATGCCGCCGCCCGTCCCGCAGCGCCCGCCGGCCAGGCCCGGAGCTGAGCAGCCGTCGAGGGCGACCAGCCCGGCCGCCGAGGCCGAGCGCACCATGGCAGAAAACGAGGTCAACGGGTTGTCGCGGACTCGCTGAACGACTCGTGCGGCGCCCGGCAGCACGGCGGGAAGTTGTCTCCCGCCGAAGCAGCCGGGCGTCGGCCTTGACTGTCGGCGGTTTCCGGCAGAATCGATTCTGTGCTGCTATGCGAGGTCGTCACAACCTCAGCCGCCGTCGCCCGGTCAGCTAGCCGCAAGGCGAAGATCGACGAGATCGCCGGGCTGCTTGGCCGAGTTCCGCACGACGAGATCCCGATCGCCGTCGCCTTCTTGTCCGGCGAGCTGACCCAACGCCAGATCGGCGTCGGCTACGCAGCCCTGCTCGACCTGCCCCAGACCACTCCGCCGCAGGCCGCGCCACCCCGGGCCGCGCCCGACGAGGCCGACAGGCCGGTGGCCCCTGGGCCTGCGAGCGAGCCAGTTCTCTCCCTTACCGAGGTCGATGCCACATTCGGGGCGATCGGCGCGCTGCTGGGCGCTGGCTCCCAGGCACAGCGCCGGTCGATGCTGGCCAGTCTGGTTGGCCGGGCGACCGAGAGCGAGCGCCAGTTCTTGTTCCGGCTGCTCGCAGGCGACCTGCGCCAGGGCGCGCTGGAGGGCGTTATGACGGAGGCAGTAGCCCTAGCGGCGGGCGTCCCGGCGGCAGAGGTCCGGCGGGCGGTTCAGTTGCGCGGTTCGCTGCCCGAAGTAGCACGGACCGGGCTCATCGCCGCCACCAGCGACGCAGGACGCGAAGGAGTCGCCGCGGCATTGCGCGCCTTCACCCTCCAAGTCGGGCGGCCGATCAGACCCATGCTGGCAGCCTCGGCACCCAGCATCGAAGCGGCGCTCGACCGGATTTCGCCGGCCGCTCTCGACTGGAAGATCGACGGTATCAGGATCCAGATCCACCGCGACGATCAGCAAGTCCGCGTGTTCACCAGAACACTCGATGACATCACCGAGCGCGTACCGGAGATCGTCGCGATCGGCCGGTCCCTCCGCGCCAGCACTGCCGTCGTCGACGGTGAAGCTGTGGCACTGCGCACCGACGGACGGCCTTATCCGTTCCAGTCGACCTCTGCCCGGATCGCCAGCCAGTCACGCGACAGCGACCGGGCCGTCCCTCTCACCGCCGTCCCTCTCACCGCGTTCCTCTTCGACCTCGTGCATGTCGACGGACACGACCTGATCGACCAGCCTGCCGCCGACCGGTTCCGGCGGCTTGCCGAGATCACGCCAGCGGAGTTGCTGATTCCCAGGGTGGTCACCTCCGACCCGCAGGAAGCTACCAGGTTCTTCGGCGACGCGATCTCCCGCGGGCACGAGGGCGTCGTGGTGAAGTCGGTGCGGGCGCCGTACCAGGCCGGCCGCCGGGGCAGCGACTGGATCAAGGTCAAGCCCCGCAACACGCTGGACCTGGTCATCCTGGCAGCGGAGTGGGGTCATGGCCGCCGGACCGGACTGCTGTCGAACCTCCACCTTGGTGCGCGCGATCCGGAAACCGGCGGATTCGTCATGCTGGGCAAGACCTTCAAGGGCCTGACCGACGCGATGCTCGCCTGGCAGACCGAGCGGCTGCTCGAGCTCGCCGATCCGGACGCCGCGCCCGCACGCGGCGTGGTGCGGGTTCGGCCCGAGCTGGTGGTGGAGATCGCCTTCGACGGCGTCCAGGCGAGCAGGCGTTACCCGGGCGGCGTGACGCTACGGTTCGCGCGAGTGCTGCGGTACCGCCCGGGCAAGCCGGCCGACGAGGCCGACACCATCGACGCGGTCCGTGCGCTCTGGCCAACCGACTAGCAACCCGCCAGCCGACCCGCCCGCGCCAGCCAGCCCGCCCGCTGGCCAGCCAGCCAGCCGACCCGCCAGCCGGCCCCATGATCGCGGACGTTAGTCAGTGGATTCGACTGACCGACGTCCACGATCATGAAGTGAGGGACCGACCGGGCGGGAGACCGAGCTGGGCAGGCGGTAACAAGAGGCCACTGGAGGTTTGCGAATATTACATATGCTCCATATGCAGGGCAGATGCGAAAACTCGGGCGAAGGGGCCGCATCATGCGGACGCTGTGGCTAGACGACGATGGCAGGTGGCACACCAGGCTGCGCGGTCGTCAGATACTGTCCGACCCCAGGCTGAACAGGGGCACGGCGTTCAGCTATGCCGAGCGGCATGAACTCGGCCTGACCGGACTGATTCCGCCCGCGCACGTGACCTTGGATCAGCAGGTGGCTCGCGTCTACGCGCAATACCAGCGCCAGCCGGACGCGCTGGCGCGCAACGTCCTGCTGACCGAGATCCACGACAGGAACGAGGTTCTGTTCTACCGGCTGCTGACGACGCATCTCACCGAGATGCTCCCGATCGTCTACACGCCCACGATCGGTCAGGCGATCCAGAGCTATAGCCACGAATACCGCAGGCCGCGCGGCGTCTACCTGTCGGTCGACCATCCCGAACTGATCGAGGAGTCCCTGCGCGCGACCGGCCTGCGCGAGAACGAGGTCGACCTGGTCGTCGCGACTGACGCCGGCGCCATCCTCGGCATCGGGGACTGGGGTGTCGGCGGTATCCACATCGCGGTCGGCAAGCTCGCCGTCTACACCGCGGCCGGCGGCATTGACCCCGGACGGGCGCTCCCGGTAATGCTCGACGTCGGCACAGACCGGCAGAGCTTGCTCGACGACCCGCTGTACATCGGCAACCGGCGTCCGAGGGTGCCAGCGCAGGAGTACGACAGGTTCCTCGACGCCTTTGTCGACACGGTCAGCAAGCTCTTCCCGCATGCCATGCTGCACTGGGAGGACATCGGCCTGAGCAATGCGCGGCGGCTGCTAGACCGCTACCGTGACCGGCTGCTCACTTTCAACGACGATATCCAGGGCACCGGTGCGGTCAACCTCGCCGCAGTGCTCGCCGCGGTCCGTGCCACCGGCACCAGCCTGAGCGAGCACCGGGTGGTCATCTTTGGTGCCGGCACGGCTGGTGCGGGCATCGCCGACCAGTTGCGCGGGCAGATGGTCACTGACGGACTCACTGTGGCGCAGGCACGGACCCGGTTCTGGGCACTTGACAAAGCCGGGCTGCTCACCAGCGACATGCCCGGGCTCAGCGAGTCACAACGGCAGTGCGCCCGCGATCCCGGCGAGGTCTCCGGCTGGCAGCGTGACGCGGCAGGCTGCGTCGACCTGATCGAGGTAGTCAGGCAGGTACACCCGACTGTCCTGATCGGCACGTCGACCCGGTCAGGCGCCTTCACCGAGGAAGTGGTGAAGGAAATGGCCGCGCATGTGTCGCGACCAGTTATCTTGCCGATGTCCAATCCGACCGAGCTGGCCGAGGCAACTCCGGCCGACCTGATCGCCTGGACCGACGGCACCGCGCTAGTCGCGACCGGAAGCCCGTTCGATTCCGTGGACTACAACGGCTTGCACTACCAGATCGGCCAGGCGAACAACGCGCTCGTGTTTCCCGGAATCGGACTTGGCGTGATCGCCTCGCGGGCCTCCAGGGTGACGGACGGGATGCTGGCTGCCGCCGCCCATGCGGTCGCCAGCAGGACCGATACGTCGGCTCCCGGAGCAGCACTGCTCCCGCCGATCAAGGAATTGCGTGAAACCTCGGTAGCTGTCGCGGTGGCCGTCGCACGGGCCGCGTGGCGCGACGGCGTTGCCCGTACGTTCCTCGAAGGGGATCTGACCGCGCACGTCAGGAACCTGATGTGGCAGCCGGTCTACCCGACGATCGTGCCTGAATGACGATCGGCCCGGCGCACGGACCTGGGCCCCGCGAGTAGCACGCACCCGCGGGACCCAGACAATCGCACCGGCAGATTCCGCACCTTCCGCTCTTGGACCCGGCATGGCGGCCAAGCGGAAGCAACCCGACTTAGCGGAGACCGCCACCACTGTTTCGGATCGCCCGAATGTCATCGGCCATCCTGAAGATGACGATGAAGATCTCAAGTCCAATACGCCACAGTGCCAGGTACACAAAGAAGAATAGTGGCGCCAGGATAAAGAGGGTGATAATGCCGAATAGGACACTAGAAGCGAATGCGCTGATAATAAAGGCGATCACTCCGAGGCCGAGCAGCGCGGTGATCAGGACGTATACGACCTTGACTACCTTCGGCGTCACGAAGGAATTGAAACCGAAATCGAACAGCGAGGAAACGAAGCCCTTCGCGCTTGCGTCCTGCATCGGGGCGCCGTACCCCGCGCCCGGCCCAGGATACGCCGCCCCCTGGCCCGGGTAGCCCGCACCCTGGCCTTGCCCTTGCCCTTGCGCCTGGCCATAATCCGGCTGGCCCTGTCCGTAACCCTGATCGGTCACTTTGTCGCTCCTTCCACCGAGAATGTGCGAACTTCTCACGATCCCGTCACCGCAGTGCTACTACGGTCCGGTGCGCGAGCATTGCGAAGGATCGTAACAGCGAAAGCGCGGCAGATCCCACGAACGTAACAGGGATTCTTGTGGCATGTCGGACGAGCGTATGACCTTGACTCGCGATAATGACCCATGATCACGATATCGGTACATACGTACTATTTGAATACCGGAGCGGCTTACACTCCTCGCCTATCCGGAATCACTGAACTACCTCGGTGAACGGACGATCTCGGACCATCCGGGCTCCGGTCGCGAGCGGAAGCAACAGCCGCGGCAGGTTCAGCGCGAGCACGAAGCCGACGTGCGGCGTGTGATGCACGCCGGAGTACTCCTCAGCCAAGATGATCAGCACCATTCATGCGCTGAGGTTACTGGCGCTGCCCTCCCGCTGGCGAAGCCGCGAGCCGATCACTTGAACTTGCAGGGGCCGAACCGGCCCCAGGCGACGAACGCGGCGAGCAGCAGCAGCACCACGTTGACGGCGATCTCCCGTGTCTCCTTCCGCCGCGCGTGGGTGATGGCCGCGCCGATCATGAGGGCGGCCAGGCCAACGGCCGCCAAGGGCACCAGCACAGGAGCGATACCGAGCGCGCCCGGCAGGATCAGCCCGATCGCGGCGAGCAGCTCGAGCGCGCCGATCGTCTTGACCGCGAAATCGGGATAACTGTCCACCCACTTCATCCGTTCGCGAAGCTTGGCCTTCGGCTGAGTCAGCTTGGCCAGGCCGGCAGCGGCGAACATAGCGGCAAGCAGACCGGCGACTATCCACAATGCCACGCTCACCTGATACTCCTTGCTAGTTAGATGCTGAGCTAGTTGAATATTGAGCTAGTTGAACGCTGAATTATCGGAAAGGTACTGCGAGACGGTTGAACTGTCAACCTGTTCCGGTTCACGCCAGAAATTCGCTTGGGGATGCCAGCCGCCGGCGGCTATCCTTCGCCAGTCGAGCTTGGAGGACGGGGAGTTCACGTGGGCCATGTCGAGGTAGCGCACCTGTCCCACGCGCTTCCCGATGGGCGCGTGCTGCTAGACGAGGTCTCGTTTCGCGCCGGGGACGGCAGTACTGTCGCGCTGATCGGGCCTAACGGCGCAGGAAAGACCACGCTCATGCGGCTGATCGCCGGAGACCTGACGCCGCAGTCGGGCACGGTGACGAGCAGCGGTGGGCTTGGGGTCATGCGGCAGTTCATCGGCGGTATCAGGGACCACACGTCGGTGCGAGCCCTGTTGCTCTCCATCGCTCCGCAACGGCTGAGGGACGCGGCCGGCGGGCTGGACGCGGCCGAACTGGTGATGATGGAGCGTGACGACGAACCGGCACAATTGCGGTACGCTGCCGCGCTCGCCGAGTGGGGCGACGCGGGTGGCTACGACTCCGAGGTGCACTGGGACGCCTGTACTGTCTCGGCTCTCGGCGTGCCGTTCGACCGGTGCCAGTGGCGCGAGGTCCGGACACTGTCCGGCGGTGAGCAGAAGCGGCTGGTACTCGAGTCACTGCTGCGCAGCAAGTACGAGGTGCTGTTGCTCGACGAGCCGGACAACTACCTGGACGTGCCCGGCAAGCTGTGGCTTGAGGAACAGTTGCGCACGACGCCGAAGACTGTGCTGCTGGTCAGTCACGACAGGGAGTTGCTCGCAGGCTGCGCTCGGCGGATCATCACGGTCGAGGATGGCGGTGCCTGGACGCATGGCGGCGGCTTTGCCGGCTATGCCCAGGCCCGCAGGGACCGCATTGAGCGCCTGGACGAGCTGAGGCACCGGTGGGACGAGGAACACGAGAAGCTCAAGCAGCTCGTCCGGATGCTCCGGCATAAGGCCTCCTACAACGACAGCATGGCATCCCGCTACCAGGCCGCGCAGACGAGACTGCGCAAGTTCGAGGAAGATGGCCCGCCGGAGGAGGCGCCGCGGGAGCAGAACGTCCGGATGCGGCTGCGCGGCGGCCGCACCGGCAAGCGAGCGGTCAGCTGCGAGAATCTGGAGCTGACCGGGCTGATGAAGGCGTTCGACCTCGAAGTCTGGTACGGCGAGCGGGTCGCGGTGCTCGGCTCCAACGGCTCAGGGAAGTCCCACTTCCTGCGGTTGCTTGGCGGCGAGGAGGTGGCGCACAGCGGGATCTGCCGCCTGGGCGCCCGGGTCGTCCCTGGCACCTTCGCCCAGACGCACGCCAGGCCCGACCTGGCGGACCGGACCCCGCTCGAGATCCTGATGGCCGAGCACGCGCTGCTGGTCAATGAGGCCATGGCAGCGCTGGCCCGGTATGAGCTTCACTCCTGCCGGCGGCAGCGTTTCGCCAGCTTGTCGGGCGGTCAGCAGGCACGGTTGCAGATCCTGCTGCTCGAACTCGCCGGATCGACGTTGCTGCTGCTGGACGAGCCGACCGACAACCTCGACCTCGCCAGCGCGGAAGCTTTGCAGGAGGGCCTTCAGCAGTATTCGGGTACAGTGCTCGCGGTCACGCACGACCGGTGGTTCGCCAGGTCATTCGACCGGTTTCTCGTGTTCGGCGAGTCCGGCGCCGTGTACGAGGCGCCCGAACCAGTCTGGGACTCCAAGCGCGTGGAACGCCAGCGGTGACAGGGAGCCTTGCTAGGCTGGCTGGGTTCGGTATTGGGAGTCTGGGCTGTGAATTCGGCGCGCTGGCACGAGCCGAACATCTCGGCCCTGGGTGTCGAGGGTGGCAGAGCTAACAGGTAAAGGAAGCACACAGTGAAGAAGCTGATCGTGCTGGCAGTCTTGGCGCTTGGCCTGGCTGCTGTATGGCGCAAGGTTCAAGCAGACCGTGCCGAGCTCGACTTGTGGACCGAAGCGACGACGTCTGACGAATGAGCTGTGCTTTCTGCCGGGCAGTCCGCCGCCCGGCAGAAAGCTGGCTGCCCCCCCCCGGGCGGGCTGGACTGTCGCTGACGCCGTCGATACCACAGCGAGCTCGCCAGCCCGGATTATCCGTCGGAAGCGCCACGCCTTCCCGGTACGCTGGGACCACCACACTCGGGGCTATAGCTCAGCTGGAAGAGCACCTGCTTTGCAAGCAGGGGGTCAGGGGTTCGAGTCCCCTTAGCTCCACTCAGTTGTGACCTGCACGTTCACGCGACCAGGCGGCGCATTGTGCGAACCGTCCTGGTGCTTATGCCGGTGAGTAGGCTGACAGTCCTGCCGTGAGCGCGGCGTCCAGCAGTCGCTTGTCGTAAGTGAGAAACGACGTCAGGCTGTGTCGGATGCTAATCAACGACCTTGCAGTGAGCGGATCAGCGTGTCGAGCCCGGCCAGCCCCTCGGCCGACAGCCGCCGCGCCAGCGGCGGCTCACCCCGGTCCGTCCACGGCAGCGGCACCGTGATCTGGCCGCTGACCCCGCCCGCGCAAACGAACACCGTGTCCGCCCCGCGGCGCTTCACATACAGGACCTCAAGCCGCTGCCCGTTCAGCGGGTGGGACGGATGGGTGACAACTACAAAACCCGAAGGATCACTGGACGATACGGCACTAAGCCGCCTCCGTCGGCACCCCGAGGACTCTCACCCCGCCGCCATGCGGCTTGGGGATTTCCACCGCTCGCACCGGAGGCGGGAAGTACGTCCCGGACGACATCCGGTCGGGTGGCCCGGGGGAATTTCACCCCCGGGCTCCCACGGATCCCGGCGTGACAGTCTCCCGTCACCGGGCTCTTCTCATCCAGCCATCCAGGCAATGTCCGTCCATCGCCAGTGGGTGAACAGTAATGGCGCACGC
>DATLSX010000148.1:0-3749 GCA_035533915.1 Streptosporangiaceae bacterium | reverse complement strand
GCTACCCGGACAGGTGGGCGGACGCGACCGCCGAAAGCGTGTCGGCCGACTGCCGGGCACTGAGGGTGCCCAGCGTCGACGTCAAGCAGTTCGGCCAGGTCCGCAAGGGCTGCCGCCGTGCCGACGTCCAGGCCGCGACCGGGTAGCGCTGGCGCTACCCATGGCTGACCTGCGCGGACACCTTCAGCCGCTACCTGCCGCTACCCGCTGCCCCGCCCTGACCAGGCAGGTAGCGGGTAGCGGCTTCACCCGCCCATGCCCCCGGAACCGCCCCCATCGGCGCCCGGGGGCGCACCCCGCCCGCTACCGCTACCCGCCCGGAGGATGGCCGATGGCCCAGGACAAGCACTACTACCGCACCTGCCGCGACCCGGACTGCCTTCGCTTGCCGTGCGTGGCGTACAAGACGGGCTACGGCGACGGCTACGACGACGCCACCGCAGCAGCGGCCGAGGACCCGCAATGACCTGGCTCGTGGTCCTGCTCGTGGCCGGCTACGCGGGCTGGTGGGTGCTGTCACGGTGGCTCTGGCCGTTCACCGCCTGCTGGCGCTGCCAGGGTGGCCGCCGCAACCCAGGGTCGAACGCCAGGCGCTGGGGCAAGTGCCGGGCCTGCGGCGGCTCCGGTGAGCGGATGCGGTTCGGCGCCCGCACCCTCCACCGCGCTCTCGCCCGCAGGCACAAGTGAACGGACATCTACCCATCCCGCTGGTAACCCGCACAGGCTCCCCAGGAGTCGACGTACAGGGACCAAGAAGGCACGACCATGACCGGGCCCCGTCCGGCCGGAAGGAGAACCCTGGCATGAAGCGCCTGATCACCATCATCCTGGCGGCGGCGGCATCGCTCACGATGCTCGCCGCTCCTGCTCTCGCCGCTACCCACCCAGCCAAGTCCCACCAGTTCGGCTCCTGCCGCGCCCAGGGCGACTTCGCGACATGCGACGCCAGCGGCACCGCCCACCACCCGCTGACGATCCGCGTCCACGTGTCCGCGTCGCCCAGCCAGAGCGTCCTGGTCTCCTGGGACATGACCTGCGCGAAAGGCACAGGTGCCGGGGGCAAGAGCGGCCAGTTCACCGCCACCACGCCCGTGAACCGGGTGCTGCCCCACCCGTACAGGCACCCTGACTTCTGCGACGTCGCCGCAGGTGCGCAGCTGAACGGCAGCGGGCACCTGCACGTGTGGCTCACCTACACCCGCTGACCGCCAGCCGGTACCCGGAAGGACAGGCCCTCCTATGCGCCGCACCATCTCCGCTGTTCTCACGTGTCTCGCCGCAGCGGGCGCGCTGGCACTCACCGCGTGCTCGGCGGCCGGCAAGCCGAACGCTGCGCCCACCGTCACCGTCACAGTTCCCGGCCCGGTGGTCAGCGTGACCACCACGGCCCCAGCACCGCACGTCACCGTCACCACGACAGCCCAGCCGCAGGCCGTCATGTCCCAGGACGGCGTGTACGTCGTCGGGCTCGACATCAAGCACGGCATCTACCACACCACCGGAGCCAGCCCGTCCGGCTCGAACAACTGCTACTACGCGCTGCTGTCGTCGACGAACACCAATGACATCATCGACAACAACAACGTGACCGGCCCCGCGACGATCACCGTGGGCGCGGGTGTCAAGGCGGTGGACACCGCCGGATGCAACCCGTGGCGCAAGATCGGCTGATGAAGGGTTACGGGGCGCCCGTCATTGCCGCTGCGGCGCTGGCCGCGGGACTGGCGCTGGCCGCGTGCGGGTCACCCCCCCGGCCAGGCCCCGTGGCCGCGGCGAGCCCGTCCGCCTCCGTGACCGCTTCGCCTGCGGTCTCAACGGCCGTCACCCCGAGCACCTCTCCTGCCGCAAGGCTCACGACGCAGCAGGCGGCCAGGGCGTACCTGCGCATCGTGGATCCGGTAAACCGGGCGACCGGCACCGTAAACACGGACAGGGCCGACGACGTCCTATTCAGCCAGTTCCGCGCGGACACCCGCACCTATGTCGCTGCGCTGCGCAAGGGCGACGCGCAACTACGCGCAACCCGCTGGCCTGCCAGGGTGCAGCCATACGTCACTGCGATGCTGCTGACCTACGATCCGGCAAGCATCCGGTGCGCACAGGCAGAGGCCGCGGCGGGCAGCTATGCCGCAGCAACCAGTGTGTCGTCCACTAACCAGGACTGCATCGCCGCGCAGGACATCGGTGATCCACAGCAAATCCGGGCGCTGCTCCACCTGCCGCCGATGCAGGGGTGACGCTGGCTACGGCCCCTCCAGCTCCTCCAGCGGCCACCGCTCGTCACCAGGCCCTATGAGCATCTGCACATCTCCCACGTCCTCGATGCGCCGCACCCGCAGCGAGTCCACGGCCATCTGGTCAAGCCGCAGCATTCCGCCCCCCAGGTGCTTCACCTCACCTGGCAGTTTGCCGCCCAGATAGTCGCGCAGGATGCCGGGCGATGCCGCCAGCCGCTCTGCGAGCGCGGCTGACCCCACATCGGCCCGCCAGGTGCTCACCGTGGCCGCCAGCCGCCGATCGCATCCCGCAGCGCATCAGGAGTGGGTGCCTTCACGACGATGGGCGGGCTGGAGCGCGGGCGCCGGGCGTACCAGCCGGTGTCACCGACTCCCCGCCATGCCTGCCAGCCGGGATGGTCCGCCGCGATGGCGCGGGCTTCGGTGTCATCGGCTCCGCTCATGACCGGCAGCGTACATGTGGATACCCCTGTATGTCCCTGGGTATATCCGGGAGTGATGGGTTACCCCCCGGTGGCCAGGATCATCCACCATGGGAGAGATCGACCCGGAGGGGGACGTCCCCGTCTACCAGCAGCTGGCCGCGATCCTGCGCGAGCAGATCGAGACCGGCCAGATCCCGCCGCGCCGCGCAATCCCCAGCAAGAAGACGCTCGTGCAGACCTACGGGGTCGCCCCCGGCACAGTCGAGCGCGCCATGCAGGTGCTCAAGGACGAGGGATACCTCAAGACCGTCATCGGCCGCGGGCTATACGTCGTGCCGCCCAGCGAGCGCTAGGAGCGAGAGCCTCCCGCGCTGTTTACCAGACCGTCTTGCTGATGTCTGGCTGGACGTGAGCCCTAATCAGGATCGCATCCCACCGCTGACCCGCCGGCCCGTGGCAGATCGCCTCCAGCCGCAGGTCGCTCACATGCTTGTCGGCCAGGTCGATCTTCCAGCTCACCGTGCCCCTCGGCTCCATTCCTGCGGCGTCGCCGGTGTAGGGGTTGCAGGCGAAGGCTGCCAGCGCCACATTTCCCGGCTTGACCGGCACCACGCCGTACACGTTGCGGTCGAAGGTGATGCCCTGCCCGCGCGGGATGACCACCTCCACCGCTGATAGCGGCTCATGGGACTCCAGCGTGACGTCAAGCCGGGCTGTGGCGCCTCCGAGCCGTTTGATCTCGCCGCTCAGGGTGGGCCGCCGTTCTTCCAGGTGCCGCGCCCGCTCGATCTCATGCAGGCCGGCAGCCTCGACCGCTTGGCGCCGAGTGTAGATCGCGCTGAGGAGGGCGATCACCAGCGCGATGAGCGCGATGACAAGTGAAGCCATAGCCATGCTGGGAAGGTTACCGGCGGCCTCTGACGCTTACCCGCCGGAAACCGCCCCGGTGCAGGCTGCGTTAGACCGCCCAGATCACGGATGGGATAACCGCATGCCCAATGCGGTCTCTCCGCGCAGTCACGGCAGCCGCTCCCGTTCGTCCACATTGGCCAATTCCGCGGGCAAGGGCGGCGGCGCCAAGCCTCGC
>DATLSX010000147.1:0-2161 GCA_035533915.1 Streptosporangiaceae bacterium | reverse complement strand
CGTTATCACCGGCGGATGGGTGATTGCTCTCATCGTGCTGCTGCTCGTGCGCAGCCAGCTCCCGCCGGATAACCGGTGGTGGACCTGGGTCGCGGTAGCGGGCTCCGGCATCGGAGTATTCGGCCTCGCCTACGTGCCGCTTCTGAAGCGGTCACGCCGACGCGCCGCGGCCCGCAGGGATGCCGACCCAAATCACGGCGAGTGACAGCGACGGCCCCCCATCCGGCGCTAACGGCCCTAGCCCGAGTTTCCGATGATCATGGTGTGGGCTGGCTGTCGCCGCAGGTCAGCTGGCTGCGGGTGCCGTTTGCGGCGTATGACCTAAGGCCGGGGTGCCCAGGTGGCCAGCTGGAAGATCTCGTGGAGTTGCCGCTGGTTGCCGGTGAGTTCGGTGGTCATGCGGCGTGCCTTGGGCCGGCCGCCGGTCGAGGGGTAGATCAGCACTGTCTCGCCGATGCCGGCTAGCTGGCCCAGCAGTTCGCGGACCGATATCCGCAGCCCGGCCCGGGCGGCTGTGCGGCGCATGAGGTGGGCGATCTGCAGGGCCAGCACGCAGGTGAAGACGTGGACGCGGATGTTGTGCTCGGTCCAGTGGTGCATGGGTGAGAACGAGACGACGCGGGTGTCTTTCATCTGCCGGAAGGAGAACTCGGCCTCGGACTGGGACCGGTACCCGGCCACGACCTCGGGCACGGGCCAGTCGTCGTGGCTGGTGATCAGTACGTGCTTGCCGAAGATCTCCTCTTCCAGGGCGGCGCGCGCCCCGTGATCTACTGACCAGGTCAGGCGCAGGTCCCTGGGCTTGCCGCCGTCAAGCTGCCAGGTGATGACGCGGCGGACCCAGGGCTTGCGGGTGATCGCGGTGATCTCGGCTTCCACCTTGTCCTTGCTGCGGCGGGTCTTGCCGCGGGCCAAGGCGGCGGCCAGCTCATCCAGTTTCTTCCCGGCTTTAGCCAGCGTGGTGCCGTCGAACCCGCGGGCCTGGCTTTCGTGCAGCTCCGGGGAATGAGTCAAGATGGCCCGCCGCCCGGCGCCGTAGACCTCGCGGCGGGTGTCGTAGCCGGCCAGGGCGCCGAACCGGTCCTCATCCACGACGGTGCGCACGGAGGCGGGCAGGGCGGTCAGGTCCGGGCAGTCGCTGGCCGGCACCGACCCGATGTAGTGCAGCCCGGTTTCGGCCAGGTGAGTGAAGTTTCCTTCGCTGTTTTGCCCGGCGTCGAAGATCACGGTCATATCCGCGGCATCGGCCGCGCTCCCGGCTGCGGCGCAGACCGCCTGGTAGCGCTCGCGCAACTGGCTGATCATCACCGGGAACTGGGTGACGTCGGGCCGGTCGCCGGGATAAGCATGCCAGGTCAGCGGGATCCCGCCGTCCCGGGTGACGACCAGCCCCAGCCCGATCAGCCGCAGGTCGCTTCGTTTCTGCTTGGCCTTGCCCCGCTGCGCGATCGGCGCCTTGCCGTTCCCGGTATCGATGAAGCTCGCGAAGTTGGTCATGTCCAGCGCCACCGAGGACACATCCACGCCGGCGGACTGCACGATCTTCACCGCGATGGTGCGGGAGATCTCTTCCAGCTGCTCCAGGGTGACGGCGTGCATCGCATCCCAGAACCGCCTGTGATCCAGCGCCGATGCCGCGATCTTGGCGAACCGGTCGCCAGCTGTGGTCTTCCACCAGTCCGCGAACGCGGCCTTGGAGCACGGCGCGACCAGCCGGTTCAGCGCGGCCAGCGCCAGGTACGTCCCGGTGGACAGCGGCTGCCCGGCCGGGCGCTGGCCGGTGACCTCATCGATGAGGCCGGCGACCCCGAGCCCTTCCAGAACCCCCCAGGCCGCGGCGACGTCCCCGAACGCCAGGTGACGGGTCCGCTCCGGCATCGCCGCGTCCTCCTGCGCCCTCATGGCGGCGGCGACATCAGCGGCGGTACCCAGGTAGCGCTCGGAAACCATCTTCGGCTTCCCGTCGATGCGCGCCATCTCGCGCAGGTACCAGTAGGTCTTGCCGCCGATCTTCTTCGGGTACAGGCTCGCCATGACATTAGGTCATACGCTCTCCAGAGCACGAAATCAAACACCCAGCCGGCGCGTCACCAGGGAAAACTCACCGAGCCGCCAGCCAGGCCGGCCTCAGAAAACCATGATCATCGGAAACTCGGGCTAG
>DATLSX010000146.1:0-23522 GCA_035533915.1 Streptosporangiaceae bacterium | reverse complement strand
CGGCCGCGCCCAGGCGCTGCGGGCCGCCGCCCGGCGGCGCTACGGGCGGACCCGTGAGCAGCGGCGCCGCGACGAGCTCCGGCGCCGCCACCCCGGCCGGCTGCGCCCGGCAGGTTCCGGGGAATCCGGCCGCGTTTCGGCTGACCAGCCGGGACCGGTTCATCCTGCGGACCCTGGCCGATCACGACGTGCTGACCACCAGCCAGGTCAGTGATCTGGCGTTCGGGTCGCTGCGCGCCGCCCAGCAGCGGCTCGCGGCGCTGGCCCGGCTGGGGGCGGTGACCCGGTTCCGCCGCAACCTGCCTGCCGGGTCCGAGCCGTGGAAGTTCTGCCTCGCCCCGGCAGGCGCGGTCCTGATCGCGGCCGAACGCGGCCAGCCCGCCCCGCCGGCCCGCAAGGTCCGGGCACGGGCGCTGTCCCTGGCCGCCAGCCAGCGGCTGGGCCACCAGCTCGGGGTCAACGGGTTCTTCACCGCGCTGGCCGCCGCCGCCCGCGCCAGCGGCGGCACGTGCGCCCTGGCCGGCTGGCAGTCCGAGCAGCGTTGCGCTGCGGAGCACGGCGGCATCGTCCGCCCGGACGGCTACGGCGCCTGGGCAAGCGGCGGCCGGGTTACCGGGTTCTTCCTGGAATACGACAACGCCACCGAGACCACCGCGCGGGCGGCCGGGAAGCTCAGCCAGTACGCCGACCTGGCCACCGTCCAGGCCGCGCCCGTGCTCGTGCTGTTCTGGATCGCCTCACCCGCGCGTGAGGCCGCGCTTCGCCCCGCACTGCAACGCGCCGCCGTCCCGGCGGTGACTGTCGCCACGGCCACCCCCGGCCGCGGCCAGCCCGCCGGCCCGGTATGGCTCCCGCTGGGCGCCGCCCGCCGCCTGTCCCTGGACCGGCTCCCGCCGCCCGCCTGCCCGGAAGGAGGCATGCCCGCGTGACTGGCAGCCGCCGCCTCGCCGCGGTCCTGGACGCCCTGCCCGTGCTCCTGCTCGCCGGCATCGCCGGCGCCGGGTCGTTCGCCCACATCCGCGATACCGCCGCCCAGCACGGCCAGCAGCGCGGGCCGATGGCCACCGCGGTCGCGGTGTGCATCGACCTGACCTGCGTCATGGCCGCCCGCGAGCGGCAGCGGGACAAGAACCGCGGCGTGACCGCCAGCCGCGTGTCCTGGCCCACGATCGTGCTCGCGGCCGGGATACTGCTCTCCCTGGCCGCGAACCTGGCCCAGGCCCAGCCCACGGCGTGGGGCCGGGTCATGGCCGCCGTCCCGGCCGGGGCGTTCCTGGTCGCGGTGTCGATGCTGAAACGCCGCGCCGCCGCCCAGCGGCGCCCCGCCGGCCCGGCGCCCGTCCCCGTCCCGCCCGCCGTCCCGGACGGGGACGGCGTCCCGGACGGGCCGTCCGCGGCGGGACAGCCGGCCGGGACCGGCGCTGGCGCCGCTCTGGTCGAATCGGCCCGCCGCGCAGCCGCCGACCACCAGGCCACGCACGGGCAGCCGATCACCCGCGACGCGCTGCGCGCCCGGCTCGCCATCTCCAACCAGGCCGCCTCCGGGCTGCTCCGCCAGATCCGCACCCCCGCGGGAGAGGAGGTGAAAGCCCACGACTCGTCCCGACCGCCCGCCCAGCCGCCCGCCCGGCCGCGACCCGGCACTGCCCCGCAGGCGCCGCCGCGCCCGCGCCCAGCGCCGCGACCAAAGCCGCGACCTGGACGCCTACATCAAGGAGGTAGTAGACCACCTACCGCCGCTGACCGACGACCAGCGTGACATGCTCGCGCTGATCTTCCGCCGCAACCGCCCCCGGTAACCCGGCTCAACAGGAACAAGCGGCGCCCCGCCAGTTCCGGCGGGGCGCCGCTTGTCCTGGCTGACGGCCGGCTATCACGCGGCGATGGCGGCCGGCCCGGCGGGACTGAAGCTCACCCGGTCGGCAACCTCGGGGCGCCGTCCCCGCCCGGCGGGCCGGATCGTGACCGTGATCAGCGCGGCGATCACCGCGCGGCGCTGGCCCAGCGGCAGACCCTGCCAGGCGGCGGCCACATCGGCGGCGTCGGCCAGCGGGGCCAGCGGCGAGATGTCGGTGACTTCCGCGAGCCGGGCCTCGACCTGCTCCATCTTGGCCCGGCGGCGGGCGGTCTGGGTCAGGAACTGCGCGCGGGTGATCCTGTCCTCCTCACGGTCGGCGGCGATCTCCTCCAGCCGCGCCCGGTGCGTCGCCAGCTCCGCCCGCAGACCGGCCACGTCCACACCCCTGGCGGGGGTGGCGATCAGGCTGGCGGCGTCGGGGCGGGACAGCCGTTCGATCACGACCTGGCCGACCAGCTCATCGAGCGCGGCGACCGCCACCGACACATGCCCCCTGCCGCCGGTCTGGCAGCGGTAGATCGGCCGGTCCCTGCGATCACTGGACTTGTTCACCCGCATCGGCGACCCGCACGGGCACAGGAAGATCCCCGACCCCAGCCACTTCGGCGCCGGCCCGGTCCCGGTGTTGGTGCGCCGCTCCGGGTCGGTCAGCCTGGCGACCACCGACTTCCACACATCCTCTTTCAGGATCGGGTCCCAGGGCGCGGTGCCCACGATGTCGTCATCGGTGTAGACCTTCCGCCCGCCCCGCCCGCTCTGCCGGTGGACCATCAGCCCCGCGTTGCGCGGGCGCAGCAGCACGTCCCGCACCCCCGGCGGAGTCCACTGCGTCCCGGCCGCGGTCGGCACCCCGAGCTTGCGCAGATCATGCGCGATCGCCCGCAGGCTCACACCCGATATCACAGCGTTCGCCATCCCCGTGATCACCGCCGCCTCGGACTCGATCACGGTCACCCCGTCCGCCTCGAAACCATACGGGCGCCGCCCGCCGCCGAACCTGCCCAGCCTGGCCTGCCGCTCGCGGGCGGCGGCTACCCGCTCGGCCCGGTGCTCGGACTCATACCGGGCGATCGTGCAAAGCTGCCGGGCGACCATCCGCCCGATCGGGGTGTTCAGGTCGATCATCCCGGCCTTCACCGTCTCGGTGGTGACCTCCCGCGGCTCCACCACGTTGATGTAGTCCTCAAGCTCGGCGTTGGAACGGTGAAGCCGGTCGGTGTGCCAGCACAGCACCACGTCCGCGCCGCCCGAGTGCAGGAGTTCCAGCAGCTTCAGGTACTGCGGGCGGGGCCTGCCTGAATACGCCGAGATGTCGTTGTCGCAGAACACCGCCACCACCAGGTAACCCAGCCGCGCCGCCAGCTCCCGGCACTGCTGCTCCTGATCCGCGACGCCAAGCCCTTCGTCCAGGCTGCCCCGCCGCTTGTCCTTGCTGATCCGCACGTAGACCGCGGCCCGCCTGACCCGCTCGCTCATCGCATCCTCCGGTGTGCCCTGGTTCCTGATGCCTACATCCAGTTTGCTCCAAAGAAACGTCAAAGTCCAGGGTTGGGCAAGACCACCACAGTGGAGATACTCGAGGGCTACCGTCAACGGGATGCCGGATCGGTCGCGGTCCTGGGCCTTGACCCCGCCAGGCAACGCGCGCGGCTGAAGAGCAAGATCGGCATCGTGCTGCAGTCCACTGGCGTGGACACGTACCTGACCGTGGCCGAGACGATCAGGATGTACTCCAGCTACTACCCCGACCCCCGCCCGACAGACGAGGTGATCGAACTCGTCGGGCTCGGGCCGAAACGGAACACCAGAGTCATCAAGCTCTCCGGCGGCCAGCAGCGGCGCCTCGACGTCGCGATCGCGCTGGCCGGAAACCCCGAATTGCTGTTCCTCGACGAGCCGACAACCGGCTTCGACCCGTCGGCTAGGCACGAAGCCTGGCAGATAGTGAAGAATCTTGCCGAGCTCGGCAAGACCGTGCTGCTGACCACGCATTACATGGACGAGGCGCAGTACCTGGCCGACCGCGTCGCCGTGATCGCGGCAGGCAAGATCGTTGCGCAGGGCGCCCCGGCCACGATCGGCGAACGCGAGCTGGCAAGCACGCACCTGCGCTACCGCCTGCCCGACGGCTACCGAGCGCCCGGCACGGCACCGCCGGCCGACCTCGTCAGCGAGCCCGGACCCGACGGGGTCGTCGATCTCGTCCCTGCCGACCTGACCGTGGCATTGCACCGGCTCACGGGCTGGGCCGTCGAGCACGGTGTGCGGCTCGACCAGCTGGAGATCGTCAGGCCGTCGCTTGAGGACGTCTACCTCGCGCTGACCAGCGGGCAGCCGAAGGGCGGCACGGCTGGTGATCGCGACCCGGCCAGCGGGTCCGGGCGGGGACTGCGCAAGCTCTGGAGGCGAGCATCATGAGCACGGCTGGCCTCACGCTGCGTCAGGTCGGTTACGTGAACAAGACGTTCTGGCGCAACCCTGCCTCGGCCTTCTTCACCTTCGCCTTCCCGCTCATGTTCCTGGTGATCTTCACGTCGCTGCTGCCGCAGTTCAAGGTGCCGGTGGGCGGGCGGATGGTGAGCAACTCGACCTACTACGTCGCGGCGATGGCCACCTTCGCGGTGATCACCGCGTGCTTCAACAACATCGCCATGACCGTCTCGTTCCAGCGGGACGCTGGAGTGCTGAAGCGGACGAACGGTACCCCGCTCCCCGCCGTCGCCTACCTCGGAGCGCGGATCGTGCACGCGCTGCTGGTGGCGGTAGTGCTCGTCGTCATCACGGCGACTTTCGGACACGCGCTGTACTCAGCGGCCATACCGACCGGACTGACGCTGCTCCGGTTCGCAGTAATCCTGGTGATCGGCGCGGCCACCTTCTGCGCGCTCGGCTTCGCCATCACCGCGGCCATTCCGAACGCCGACGCCGCGGCGGCGATCGTCAACGCTGCCATCCTGCCGTTGCTGTTCTTGTCCGGAATCTTCATCCCGCTCGGCCCGCATACGCCGTCGTGGATCCTGTGGATCGCCAGGGTCTTCCCGGTCAAGCACTTCGCGGACGGCATGCAGGCCGGCTTCCTCGGCACCACCTTCCGCTGGACGGACACGCTCGTGGTGGCTGCCTGGGGCGTGGCCGGGTTGCTGATCGCCGCCCGGTACTTCAGCTGGGAACCTCGAAGGTAGCTTGCGGGCGCGACAGCAGACTCCGACTCTTAACTCCCCGGCACGAGGACCAGGCAAGAACGTGGTTCCCGGCATCCCGGCTACACGTCGTGCTTGCTCACCAGCGCGATCCAGTTGCCGTCCGGGTCGGCGACATACGCGCGGCGAAGCCCGGAAACGTGGCCGCCATGCGGCTCGACCAGGACCGGCGTCCCAGCGGCGTGCAGGGCAGCGACCGTGTCGTCGGCCGACTCGCACCATACGACGAGTTCCATCGGATGACCGGCCGTCGGCGCCGGCAGACCCTCTCTTTGCACGGCGTCGCGGCTGCTCAGCGCGATCGTAACGTCTCCGAGTCGCAACTCCACGTGCTCCGCGGGCCCGTCCTCAGGGAGCCTGAAGGTCTGCGTGCCGCCGAGCAGGTCTTGATAAAAGGCAACCGCCCGTTCGACGTCGGCGCTGTATAGGTTCGGCATCACGGACATGACCATTATCGTTTCTCCTTCATCTGACTGCATCTGGTATCTGACTGCATCTGGTATCTGGCTGCCGCCGCATCTGGATGCCGCTGGCCGCCTCGGGCTGCCGCTTGGTTCAACTGGTTGCCGCTCGGGCGGCGATGTGCCGGGCGAAGGCGTTCAGCGGTTCGCCGCCCTTCCCGTCGAGAATCCGGCGCATCCGCTCCGCCTGGGCGCCGTAGCGTTCGAGATGCCGGTGGGTCAGGTCGACACGGGTTACGTGCGGACCCTCCGGAGTGAACGTGACCTCGATCTCCGAGCCGCGGCCCGGATCTTGCTCGTACGTCCAGTCCGAGCTCACCTGCCAGGTCAGCAGCAGCCGACAGGGCGGCTGCCAGGCGAGCACGGTGCCCCAGTCGGTTTCAGTGCCGTCGTCGGCTCGTTCATACCACCTGCCGCCCGCGAACGGCTCGAGCACTACCTCGCGTCCAGCCGGCTCAGCGAGGTGATGGGTGTGCACGGGCCACCACTCCTGCCCGACGAAGACCTCGAACGCTACCGCGAGAGGAGCGTTCACCCGCTCAGTCTTCGCGACCACAACCTCCTGCTCGATCATCATGTTCTGCTCCCTTGCCCGGGCCTCCGCGGCGCGTTGGTACGCCGAGAGGGACCGCTCCCAGTACCAGTCGAGGTTGTCGCGCAACCTCCGCAACCCCTCGGGCTCCAGGTGGTAGACCCGACGGTTGCCTACCGCCCGGTTGCCCACCAGCCCCGCGGCTTTGAGAACCCGCAGGTGCATCGACACCGCGGTACGACCGACCGGCATTCCAGCGGAGATCCTGCCGACATCAAGCGGACCTGCGGCCAATCGAGCGATGATCTTGCGTCGGGTCGAATCCCCCAAAGCGTCCAGCGCCGCATCTATGTCAGTAGCCATTGACTGTCAAAATAGGCTGATATTGCTAGCTCGTCAATCATGTGCCGCGTGACAACCGCCGGCGGACCTTGACTCCCGAGCGCTGGAGCTAGACTCGGCTGGTGACCGACTTACGGCGAACCGCGCTGTCCAGCCTCCGCCTGCACCAGACCGGCTGGCCACGGAATGGCTGGCGGCGGGCGGGCTGGCCACGGACGGGCTGGCCACGGACGGGCTGGCCACGGACGGGCCCGGCGCGGGCGCTCGGAGTGCTCGCGAGTTTAGCCCTGGCCGGTCTGCCCGCGGCCTTCACCGCTCCCCCGGCCGCCCCTGGGCACATCGCCGCGCTGCCAACCCGGCTCGTCGCGCCGTTTCTGCACGTCTCGGGGAACAGGCTCCTGAATGCCCGCGGCCAGCGCGTCGTGCTGCGCGGTATCAACCGCTCCGGCGGCGAGACCGCCTGCGTCCAGGGCTCCGGGATATGGGACGGCCCGATGAACCAGGCTTCGGTCACGGCTATCCGCAGCTGGCGGGTGAACGCGGTCCGGGTGCCGCTCAACGAGGCCTGCTGGAACGGCCAGTCCTACGTCAGGCCAGCGTTCCGCGGCGCGAATTACCGCCGTGCGGTCCTCGGCTACGTACGGCTGCTCAACCGTAACGGCCTGGTAGCCATACTCGACCTGCACTTCTCCGACGGCGCCTATCTTGGCGCGTCTGGTAACTGCCGCACCAGCCTGGCCATGTGCCAGAAGCCGATGCCGGACGCCGCGCAGTCAGTTCCGTTCTGGATCTCGGTGGCGCGTGCTTTCAAGGGTAACAACGCCGTCGTCTTCGACCTGTTCAACGAGCCGTTTCCCGATGTCGCCACCGATAGCAAAGCCCAGGGCTGGCGCTGCCTGCTGCTCGGCGGCCAAGCCTGCCCCGGACTGTCCTACCGCGCTGTGGGCATGCAATCCCTAGTGACGGCGGTGCGCTCGACCGGTGCCAGGAACGTGATCATGGTCGGCGGACTGCGGTGGGCGGACGACGTCAGTCAGTGGCTGAAGTTCAGGCCCGCTGATCCTGACCACAATCTGGTGGCGTCCTGGCATGTCTACAGCTTCAACAGGTGCACGGTGACCACCTGCTGGAACTCCCAGGTGGCACCGGTCATCGCGAGAGTACCTGTGGTCGTCGGCGAGATGGGCGAACGGAATTGCGCCGACACCTTCATCCTGCCGTTGATGCGCTGGCTGGACGCGCGTTCTACCGGATACCTGGCCTGGGCCTGGAACTCCGACTTCCCGTGCGGCGCGGGGCCAAGCCTGATCAGGAACTACGGCGGGACTCCGACCCGCTACGGCCTGGGGTATCGCTCTCATCTACGATCGCTGCGGTGACCGGGACGCCTCGGCGCTTGCAGCGGTGAATGGTTGCGGACATTGCTGCCACGCTTGACGCCCGCGGCGGCAGACCGAATGATCTCCGGATACCTCGGGGCCTAGCAAGATCGCGATCGTAGAGAAATCGCATTCTCGCCTGTCAGTCGCACCTCGCCCCGCTTTAACCGCCGCTACGCCCGCGTGTCGTCAAACCCCGGTGAAAGACACAGGCCAGGGGCCGTTCCCGGACGGAGCGGACCAGCGGTCTTGGCTTCCTCAAGTACCGACGCCGCGGCCAGGAACGCAGCCATGGCCACTGGCCCAGGCGACCTTCGGTAGTCCTGGGCCACCAGGCCCACCGCGCGCTCCATCAGAGTTCCTGGCCAGGACGCCGCTGCGACTCCGCCACTCCGCCGCGACACCGCACCCATCACCTCACCAGCATGCCTGTTGCGGCCGACTGCTCGCCTACGTCCGCGGAACCAGGCGCTCCCCTACTGCCGTACTACTCCAACCGCGTACTACTCCAACTGCCGTGCCGACACTTACTGCGGTACTCGCCGAACCCGCCGACGAGCCGATGATCGTTTCGGAGACCACGCTAGCCGTAGAAGACACGTTCGGCGACGGCCCGGGCCCGCCGGGCGGCCCGGCGCCAGTCCTGCAGGAGGTCTTGTGCTGCGCCCGGCGCGTAACCCAGCAGCTGCGCGGTCGCGGCAAGCTCCGTCCGGCCAACGGGCAGCACGTCCGAACCGCGGCCGCGCACCAGCATGATCGCGTTCCTGATCCGTGCCGCGAGCACCCACGATTCGCAGAGCGCGGTGGCGTCCTGCGGGTCGAGCAGGCCAGCGTCGCGTGCTGCCCCGAGCGCGGCCAGCGTCTGAGTGGTGCGCAACTCCGGCACGGAGCCGCCGTAGCGCAACTGAAGGAGTTGCGCTACCCACTCGGTATCGGACAGTCCGCCCGGTCCCAGTTTGACGTGCAGAGCCGGGTCGATACCCCTGGGCATGCGTTCCGCTTCGATCCGGGCCTTTATCCTCTTGATCTCCCTGATGGACTGCTCTGCCATTCCGCCAGCCGGGTACCGGACCTCGTCCGCGAGCACGGTGAACAAGCCGCCGAGCTCAGGGTCGCCTGCCACCGGGTCGGCGCGCAGCAGCGCCTGCACTTCCCAGGGTTGCGCCCAGCGATCGTAGTAAGCGCGATAGGCGCTCAGCGTGCGCACCAGCGGACCTTGCCGGCCCTCTGGCCGCAGGTCGGCGTCGATCCGCAGCGGCGGATCGGGACCGGGACGCTCTAGCAGCCGGCGCAGCCCGTCCGCGACGGCGTGCGCGGCCTTGGCCGCTGCCTCCTCGTCCGCCCCGGGGAGCGGCTCGAATGCGAACAAGACGTCGGCATCGCTGGCGTAGCTCATCTCCTGACCGCCGAACCTGCCCATCGCCACGACGCTGATCCGCATCGGAAGCTCGCCGAGTGACCGTTCCGTCGCCCGGCACGCCAGGTCGAGCGCGCCAGCTACGGTCACTGCCGTTCCGGTGCTGAGCGCCCGCGCTACCTGGCCGACGTCCAATTGCCCGAGCAGGTCAGCCGCGGCGGTCCTGAGCAGTTCCCTGCGGCGCAGCGCGAGCAGCCCGAGCGCTGCCCCGCCGAGGTCCGCGGCGCCGAGGTCCGCGGCGCCGGAGTGCCTGCGCACGGTCGCCTGCGCCTCGGCGCGCAAGTCCCCGCCTGGGCGAACCGCGAGCTGTTCGTCATCGGCCAGCATCGCCACTGCTTCCGGCGCTCGGAGCAGCAGGCCGCAGGCGTACTTGCCGGAGGCGAGCAACCGCGTCATCCGCCACGCGACCTTGGTGTCATCCCGCAGCAACCGCAGGTACCACGGCGAATTGCCGAGCGCCTCGCTGACCTGGCGGAAGGCCAGCAGGCCCGCGTCCGGCCGCGGCGCGTCAGCGAACCAGCCGAGCATCGCGGGCAGCAGTGCCCGCTGAATCGCCGCCTTCCTGCTCACCCCGGTGGTAAGGGCATCGATGTGCCGGAGCGCACCAGCCGGGTCCGCGTAACCGAGCGCTTCAAGACGATCAGCCGCCGCCTGTGAGGTCAGCTTGATCACGTCGCCTGGCAGCCGGGAGACCGCGTCAAGCAGCGGCC
Source organism: Streptosporangiaceae bacterium (assembly GCA_035533915.1). Classification (GTDB taxonomy): domain Bacteria; phylum Actinomycetota; class Actinomycetes; order Streptosporangiales; family Streptosporangiaceae; genus Chersky-822. The sequence continues at coordinate 13,623 of DATLSX010000146.1, read as the reverse complement.
GGTAGAACAACTTCTCGTGCAGTTGCCTGGCGACCGTGGAGTGCTCGCGCCAGCGCGCGATCAGCTCGGCCGATGGATCCCCGGCCCAGCCGGCTGGCAGGTCCGCGGCAGCGGCCCCGGGATCGCGCATCGACCGCAGCGCCCGGCCCACCTGGCGTAGCACAGCAGGATCGGTAGGCAGCGAGTGCGTCCGCCGGAGCTGACGCAACTGCAGCAAGTGCTCGACCATCCGCAGGAACCGGTATGCGCCGGCCAAGCTCAGCGCGTCCTGCCTGCCGACGTATCCGCCTGCCGCGAGCGCGGCGAGCGCGGGCAGCGTGGCCGGCTGGCGCAGCGTGTCGTCGGCCCGGCCGTGCACGAGCTGAAGCAACTGGACGGCGAACTCGATATCGCGCAGCCCGCCAGGACCGAGCTTGATCTCGCGCCCTGCCTCCCCGGCCGGCAGGCTCGCGATCACCCGGCGCCGCATGGCCTGGACATCGGGGACGAAGTCGTCGCGTTGCGCGGCCTGCCAGACCAGCGGCGTGAGGGCCGCTATATAGGCAGCGCCGAGTTCGGCGTCGCCGGCGACCGGCCGTGCCTTGAGCAACGCCTGGAATTCCCAGGTCTTGGCCCAGCGGCGGTAATAGGCGACATGACTGGCCAGGGTACGGACCAGCGGCCCCTGCCTGCCCTCGGGCCGGAGGTTGGGATCGACGGGGAAGAGCGGGCCTTCCTCACCCGGGTCGGAACAGACCCTGATCATGGCGCTGGCCAGTTGCGTCGCCGTCCGCAGTGCGGCTGCCTCGCCCTGGCCGGCGGTCTCGGCTTGCGCGGCTGGCTCGCTCTGGCCGGCTGTCTCGGCTACGAAGATCACGTCGACGTCGCTCGCGTAATTGAGTTCGCGGGCGCCGCACTTGCCCAGCGCGATCACGGCCAGGCGGCAGGGGTGAGCTTCACGCGACAGCCGCGCGGTCGCCACGGCGAGCGCGGCCTGCAGCGCAGCCGCCGTCAGGTCGGCTAGCTCGGCCATCACCTCGTCGATCGTCACCAGCCCGGTGAGATCCCTGGCGGCCAGCCGCAGCAGCCGCCGCCGGTACGCGACGCGCAGGTCCTGCACCGGGTTCCCGGCGCCGGCCGCTTCTACCGCCGCGAGCAGTTCGGCGTTCAGCTCGACCGCCGACGGCGCGGTCTCCACCTCGGGCCCGCGCAGCAGCTGCCAGTCGTCGTCGTGCCTTCGGAGATGCTCGGCGAGTGCCGTGCTCGCGCCGAGCACGGCGACGAGCCTGGCCAGCAGTCCCTGGTCCGTACGCAGTTCGGCCATCAGGTGACCGGACCGGGGCAGCCGGGCGAGTCCGGCCAGCGCCTGGTCCGGATCGGCTGCCGCTGCCAGCGCCGTGACAAGCGCGGAATCCGCCCCGAAGGCATCCAGGCCGAGATCGGTGGTCAGCAGCCGCTCCGCACCCGCCGTATCGGTGAACCCCAGTGCAGCCAGCCTGCCGCCCAGCGTCGTTCCCCGAGGCATCGTCACCCCTGCACGGTAACCCGGCGCACCAGCACCGGTGCCCCCGGATCGGCGGTCAGTTCGCGCGGGCCCGTACGGCGCGCGGGCGGTCAGTCCGCTGGCGACGGCCGCAGCCGGCCGATCAGCAGGGCCGCGACTTCGCCGCCGCGCGGGTCTTGCCAGAAGCTCGAGTGCCGGTGGATCGGTGGCGGCGTCGGATTCTCGTCGCTGGCCAGAACCACGGGATCCCAGCATGGCTGGTCAACCTCGTCGCGCAGGCAATCCTCGCGACGGCGGTCGGTGGTGATGCCAGCTGCGATCGGGTCGCGGAAGATCCACGAACCGATGTAGTCACTCTTGCGCACGACGTTGCGCCACCGGTAGCCGGGGCGCGCGTCCGTATCCGGCTGCCGCTCATCCACGACCACGCCGAGCAGAACCCTGAGCTGGTCGAGCTGCTCGCAGCCGAAGTACTCAGGGAACGCCCGGCCGTACAGCCTTCTGGCCGGGCAGGCCAAGGTGAGCAGCGCGACCCGGTCGCGCACGGCGCGCGGTAGCTGGGCGGCCACGGCGATGGCGATGACCGAGCCCTGGCTGTAGCCGGTCAGCAGCACTGGCCCAGGCGGCACGGTGAGGCCGCGGGACCTCGACAGGTCAGGTCGCTCGGCCTCGCGGAAGAACCGCGTCCGGTCGCCGTCACCTGGCTCGTCGGCCGACCCGGTCAGCAGCCGGATCCGGTCCACCACCTCGGGAACGGCACGTTCCCCGTAGCAGGGCGGCGCGAGCGGATGGGCCGCACGTGGCCAGAAGGTCGCCACGTCCCACAGCGCGCCGATGGTCTTGCGGTCGGACAGGTTCGAATACGCCGAACGCAGCAGAAAGAGGAAGAGACCAGATATCAGCACGACAACGACGGCGATCAGCGAGACGCTGCCGGACAGCCAGCCGGACCCGGTCAGTACTTGCGGGCGGCCAGGCGCCCCGGCGGAAAGGTATGCGACGATCTCCGCCGCCAGGATCGCGGCGAGCCAGCCGACGACGACAAGCAGCGCGGACACCGCGGCTCCGTCGGCCAGTTCGCCCAGTGCCCAGGCACTGGCGACCTTCTTCCGGTTCTTGGCGATCGGGTCCTCGGCACGGACGGCTCGGCCCTGCTCTGAGCGCCCGGTCAGTTCGGCAGCCACTGTCCCGTCGGCAGCCACTGTCCCGTCGGCAGCCGTGCTCGCGCCGCCTCGGCCCGCGTAAGCCAGGTCGACCAGATGCTGGCCAACTTCGGGCTTGGTGAAATCACCCAGGGTTCTGCGATACCTGACAAAGAGCACGACTCCGCCTAGCACGACACCAGCCAGCAGCCCGAGCGCGCCCGCACCGGCCGCGTAAATAGGCCAGGGCAGCGCCAAGGTGTCGGGCAGCGCCGGGCGGAATTCGAAACCGCTCGGTGCCGGGGAGCCGAGCAGCTTGGCGACGCTGATGCTAATCACTGCACTGAACAGGCCGCCCAGGCAGAATGCCAGCACCGCGAACAGCACGGACAGGCCGCCGCCCAGGTACGCGCGGAAGTCGCTGCCGATTCCTGCTGCGCGTTCCCAGGCGCGCGCGCGGACCGCCAGCACCAGCACTGACACCGCCAGAACGATCAGCAGGGCGAGTTGCACGGCCAGCAGCACGAGGGTAAATCCAGTCAGGCCAGGCAACGCGCCGTGCCGCGGGCCGGGCCGGCGGTCGCTGACTCCGACGACCGCGGCGCTGAACGCCAGGGCGGCCACCGCCAGGGCGAGCACAGCCCGGCACGCCCAGCCTGCCCGGTCCGCCGCGGGATGACCGCTGCGGGTCAGCGCATGCCGGTCGGCGAGCGGTGCCGCCAGAAGGCCCGCGGAGCAGGCGAGCACGGCGCCGGCCAGCGCGACGGCTGCCGTCCTGAGCGTGGTCAGGCGTTCCGGTGGCAGCGCGGCGATCAGCGCGGTCGCCGCGCACGCCGCGGCCACGTGCAAGGAGCGCTGCCGGCGCACCAGTCGCTCGCCGCGCCAGAATCCCTTAGCCGCCAGCGGCCACCCCTCGCGCGGTTCAGGAACCGCCGTGCTGGTGCGTGCTTCGTAGCGGCTCGCGGTGGTCACGCTGACCCACCAGAGCGCGCCGACCACGATCGCCACGCCGGCCACGGCGATGGCCACCCGCCAGCCGGCCTGCAGCCCGGCGTACCACCCCATCCAGGTCGGCAGGAACGTGAGGCTGGCACCCTGCCACGCGACCGTACTGATCATGACCGTCGCGATCGCACTGACGAACTGAACGGTCGCCGCGAGCGAAAGTAGCCTGAGCAGGACATGGGCGAGCCAGTGCGTTCCCATGCGCGGGTCGCTGCGCCGCTTGGCAGGGCCAGCCTCCTCGGCCACCCTGGACGGCGCGCCATCGCCTGCGGGCGCGGGCCGTGGCTGCGCGGGCCGTGGCTGCGCGGGCAGCATGAAGTAGGCGACGTTGTACATCATGAACGGCGAGAGCAGCAACCAGGAAGCCGATGCCAGCGGCGCCTCAGTCAGGCCGCCCCAGGAATAAGCCTCGACTTTCCACGGCACGCTCGGCTTACCGGGTCCGTCCGGGCTCCAGCGCCGGAAGAATCCGGTCACCGAGTCGCCGGCGACTTGCAGAGCTGCCGGGTGCTCGAGCATGGTCGGGCCGTTGGAGCCGGACACACCGTGAATCCTCAGTTCGGTGACCGGATCGGACAGCGCGACGTCTGGCAGCGCGCCGGCTGCGCCCGCCCGGGCCGGGCTGGTCTGGTCTTGCTTGGCGAATCCCCAGGCAGCATCGAAACCGAGGACAACCCGTTCTGCGTCGTCGGCCATAGCCCCTCCCGCATTGCCGGCCACGGCCCGGCGCAATGGTGGCCTCGCGCCGCGCACCGATGCCGCCTAGCCATTCGATCGCAGCAATCATCTCCCAATTTGTCGCCTGCCGCGAACTGTCCCTGGCCGGAGATTCGGCTCACCTGGACGACCGGCTGGACGACCGGCTAGACGGGCGGCGTCCAGCGGCCGGCGCGTCGTCCGCTGGCAATGTGCCCGCTCCGCTCGCGTTTGTTTTTACAATTGATCTCAGTTAAACTCAGGCTCGCGAGCATGCTGGTGGGGACGGAGGACCGGATGACGTATGTAATCGCCGAACCGTGCGTGGATGTCTGCGACCGGGCGTGCGTCGAGGAGTGTCCGGTGGACTGCATCTACGAGGGCAAGCGGATGCTCTACATCCATCCGGATGAGTGCGTGGACTGCGGGGCATGCGAGCCTGTGTGCCCGGTTGAGGCAATTTATTACGAGGATGATCTGCCGGAGAAGTGGGCAGTCTACGCCGGGGAGAACGCACGGTTCTTCGCCGAGCCGCTGCCCGGCCGCGGCGAGCCGCTCGGCTCGCCCGGGAGTGCGTCGAAGGTGGGCGTGGCGGGAGCTGACACGACGTTCGTCGCAGGGCTTCCGCCGCAAAAGTGAGCCGGGCCGGCGGGGAAGTGTCCCGGGTGCCGGCCTAGCGCGGTCGGATGGATTTCCGCGGGAGGGCACGATGAGGGTGATCATTTACGGGGACTTCAACTGCCCCTACTCCTACCTGGCCAGCCAGCGGGCGGACCGGTTGATCCGCGGCAAGATAGCGCAGGTCGACTGGCGGGCGGTGGATCACGACCGGAGACTGCCGGTCACCGGGACGCGTTCCGACGCAGGCCGCGAGCTGTGGGACGACGAGCTGGCCGAGGTTGCGGGGCTGGCGCTGCCGGCTGAGGATGTGCCTGCGGTAGCTCCGCCCGTGATCAGCAACACTGACGCGGCGGTGGCCGCGTATGCCGAGGCAGTCACCGACGGGATCGCCGATGAGTTGCGCCGCCGCATGTTCCGCGCCATCTGGGCGCAGGGAAGGCACATCAGCAGCGCGTACGAGGTGCGCCGCCTGGTCACCGGGCTGATGTGGCCGCATGAGGACATCCGTGACCGGCTGGCGAGTCCGGACATTCCCAGCTTCCTGCACCAAGACTCCGACCTCGACCGAATCGTCCGGCGGTCGGGTGGCACGATCGCACCGGACGGCGGGCCGCTCACCACGGCAGGGTATCGGCGGATCCGCCACTGGCGGGATGACTGGCTGGCACTGCCAAGCCAGGTCATCCCCTCGGTCATCGGCCCGGATGGGATCTTGCGGTCCGGCGCCGACGGATTGCGCTACCTCGCTGACCTGGCCGGCCATGCAGACGCGATAGCGGGCCTGCCGGTCCGCTCGGCGACGGAACCGGACCAGGACCGGCAGCCCCTGAGGGCTGCCGGGGCGGCTTGACCCGGGCAGCGGGTACCGCCACGGGTGCCCAGCCTCCCCGGATCGTGTGGCATACCGCCACGGGGGCAGTCGTGGCAGCCTACCTACTGGCGGCGGCCGTGGTGGTCGCCGCTCACCGGGTGGTGCCGGTGCCGGAGTGGCTGGCATTGCACCTGCTGGTGCTCGGCGCGGCCACGAACGCGGTGTTCGTGTGGAGCCGCTTCTTCGCGCAGGCACTGCTGCACGCCCGGCCCGGGTCCGAACGGCCAGCGCGGCTGCGACTCGGGGTCCTCAACGCCGGCGTGGTCGCGGTTCTGGCTGGGGTGTCCGGCGGCCTGCCCCCGCTGGCCGTCGCCGGCGCCGCACTGGTGGTGGGCGCGGTTCTCGCGCACGTGGCCAGCCTGCTGGCGATGGCCCGGTCATCGCCCCTCGCCGGGCCGCTGGCCATCGTCGCCCGGTATTACGTCGCGGCCGGTGCCGCGCTAGCCGCTGGCGGCACGCTGGGCGCGGTACTGGCAGCAGGCTGGGCACGCTCGCCGCGCCTGAATGCCGCATTCGTACTCGCGCACGCGCAGGTGAACCTGCTCGGGTGGCTAGGACTGGCGATCATCGGCACCCAGTTCATGCTGTGGCCCATGGTGCTGCGCACCCGGATGACCCAGGACGCGCCCCGGATCGCCCGCCGCGTGCTCGTGCTCACGGCCGGCGGGCTCACGGTGACCATGGCCGCGCTGCTCGCCAGCCCTTACCTCGGCACAGCACACTGGCTGGCCGCCGCGGGGATGGCCGCGTACCTGGCCGGCGCCGTGCTCTCGCTGCTGCCCGCGGCGCGGGAACTGCGGGTCAAGCCTGCGCACACGGCCTCCGCCTGGGCCTTGCTGGCCGGCAATGCGTGGCTGCTCGTGGCGCTCGCCGCCGACACCGTAGGGCTGGCAGCCGGCCTGGACCCGGCCGACCAGGTGCTCGGCGGGTTGCTCATCCCGGTCCTGGGCATCGGGGTGGTCTGGCAGATCCTGACCGGCGCGCTGACGTTCCTGCTCCCGGTGACGGTCGGCGGCGGGCCGGCCGGAAACCGGCGGCTTACCGCGATCTTGGAACGCGCCTGGCGCGGCCGGGCAGTTCTCGGCAATGCTGGGGTGCTCGCACTAGCGGTTCTGCCCGGCAGCGGCTGGCCCCGGACGGTGGCGTGGGCGGCGGTGCTGGCCGGGTTCGGCACGTTCCCCGTGCTGGCCGCGGCAGCGCTGGCGGCAGCGCGACGTGGCACCAGCAGGCCGACGGGTCCCCGCGCTGATTGCGCCAGTGAATGTTAGTTTCAACTATCACCTCTGCATTAAAATAGCGACCATGGACCTGGAGGCGCTGATCGCTCCCGATGCCGGCTCCCCGCTAGGCCAGAGCCGGGCTCAGGTGCTGGACATACTGCGCCGTACGGGCTCGCCGCTGGGCGTGCGGGAGATCGCCGGTCGCACCGGGCTGCACCCCAACACCGCCCGGTTTCACCTGGACGGGCTGGCGGAGGCTGGGCTGGCGACCCGGGAACCGCAGGCACGGGCAACGCCCGGCCGGCCCAGCATGGTGTACCGGGCCGTCGAGAGCGGCAGGCCAGCGGGCGCACGCCGCTACCGGCTGCTCGCCGAGATGCTCACCAGCCTGATCGCCGGCATGATGCCAGAGCCGGGCAAGGCGGCCGCGCGGGCCGGGCGCGAATGGGGCGCCTACCTCACCGAGCGGCCACCCCCCTACCAGCGGATGCGCTCCGGCGAGGCCATCGAGAGACTCACCGCGATCATGGCGGAGCTTGGCTTCGCCCCGCAAGCCGCGGCAGACGGCAAGCAGTACCGGCTGTGCCTGCGCCAGTGCCCGTTCCTGGAAGTCGCTGAACTCCACCAGGACGTCGTGTGCTCGCTGCATCTCGGGCTGATGCAGGGCGTGCTGGCCCAGCTTGGGGCACCGGTCACTACAGACCGGCTGCAGCCGTTCGCCGAACCTAGCCTGTGCATCGCCCACCTGACGGCCCGGGACGAGTCGGGCAATGCCAGCCCAGCCACGGACGCAGCCCGATAGCTGGAATTCCGCCTCTGGTGGCGCGCCGGTCTCGGTCAGTACGGCACGCCGATCTTGCGCCATCTCCGGCCGCCGGTGCCTGGTTCGGCGGGCGGGACCGCCCGTCGGCTGCGGTAGACGATGTAGGGCCGCCACAGATACCACAGCGGGTAACTCCAGGCGTGCACCAGTCGGCTGAACGGCCACACCGCCCAGATGAGCCACGCCGCGGTGACGTGGACCTGGTAGATGAGCGGTGCGTGCGCGATGGCGGTCACGTCGGGGCTGCCAGCGAACAGGCCGCGGAACCAGGGCGCGACGGTGTCCCGGTAGTTGTAGCCATGGCCGAGCAGGTTGACGGCGATGGTGGGGGCGATGCCGGTGAGGATGACGAGCAACAGCAGGATAAGCGCGACATAGTCGACGGCGCTGGTGGTGGCGCGGACCCGCGGCACGAGCAGCCGCCGGCCGGCTAGCACCACCACGCCGCCGATGACGAGCACGGCGGCGAGAGTGCCGGCGCCGGCGGAGAACCACCGGTAGACATTCTCGGGGATACCGATCGCCCGGGTCCAGGACTGTGGGACGAGTACGCCGATCACGTGCCCGCCGATGGCGGCGAAGGTGCCGTAGTGGAAGATCGGCGAGCCCCATTTGAGCAGCCGCCGCTCCTGCAGCTGAGTGGAGCGGCTGGTCCAGCCGAACTGGTCGTAACGCCACCGCCAGATGTGGCCGACCACGAAGATGCCTAGCGCCAGGTAGGGCAACCCCGCCCACAAGAACAGCTGTGCCGTGCTGGGACCGCCCGCTGCCACGCCGACACCGCCCGCTGCCACGCCGACGATGGTCATCTCCGCACCCCAGAACCGGTCAGGTATTCCGGCGGAGCGAAAGGTTCCAGCCCTACGTCCTCGGCGGGCGGCCCCTTCTCCCACGCCTGGCGGATCAGGGCCAGATCCCGCCGGCCCGGCTTGGGCAGGTGCGCGCACACCGCTTCGACGACGCCGACGTAAGGGGTGCCCGCTTCGGCCAGTGCCCGCTGCAGCAGCTCCAGGTCGGCCCGGTGGGCGCGGAGCAGTTTCTCGCCGCCCGGGGACAGCGCGGCGAAGTCCAGGACCAGCGGAAGATAGTCGGGCAGCTCGTCACCGGAGGCTTCGTACCCGGCGGCCCGGTAGGCGGTCTTGAATGCCAGCATCGCCATCCCCCGGTTGCGGGTGTCGCCGTAGCGGTAATAGGTGAGGTACAGGGCGCAGCGGCGACGCAGGTCGAACGTCTCCACGTAGTGCTGCGCGGCCTCGGTGGGCGGTGTGGCCCGCAGCCAGGCTAGGAACGCGCCGAACGACTCCCGGCTAGCCCGGGAGAACGAGCCGGCCACGGCCTCGAGGTGACCGATCCCGTCGAACAGCGCCACGGTCGGGTACTGCAACAGCACCGACGCGAGCTTGTACGGACTGATCGCCGTGTCGGGGCTAGCCGCGCTGGCCCCTGGGTCGGCGGTCATGATCCACCGCCGGGAAACAGGTGCGGTGAGCTGCCCTGGCCGTTCCAGCCGAGCAGGTTGAAATGCACCCGGCCGTCATCACCGCGGAAGGTCTGGCTGCCGCCGGGTTCTCCCGCGGGGTGGAATGTCTCGACCGAGCCGGGCGGGCCATGGCCGCCCATGCCGGGGCCGCCGTCGGTGTCGAGGCCGCAGAACAGCTGCTCGTGCTGTGCCTGAAGCCGGCCGGCGTCCTCGGCGTGCGCCGGGGGGATCACATAGCGGTCGTCGTACTTGGCGATGGCGAGCAGCCGGTACAGGTCCTCCAGGTCGGCCGGGCTCGCGCCCACCGAAGCGGGCAGCGACTCCTCAGGTGCGTGCCCGAGCTGCTGGGCCCGCATCACCGCGCGGACGGCGGCCAGCTTGCGCAGCACGGCCTGGATAGCGTCGGCGTCACCAGCGGTGAACAGGTTCGCCAGGTACTCCGCCGGGATGCGCAGCGCGTCGATGGCGGCGAAAACCCGGTCGGGGTCCGTCTCGTCGTAGCCCGCCGCGTGGACCACGTCCGCGACCGGGGACAACGGCGGGATGTACCAGACCATCGGCAAGGTCCGGTACTCCGGGTGCAGGGGCAGCGCGACCCGGTGCCGGACCGCCAGCGCGTAGACCGGGGAGCGCACCGCGGCGTCGATCCAGTCCGCCGGGATGCCCTGCCGTACCGCCGCCGCGGCGACCGCCGGGTCGGCGGGGTCCAGGAACACCGACAGCTGCGCCTGGTACAAGTCGCGCGGGTCCGGGGTCGCGGCGGCGGACAGGACCGCGTCGGCGTCATAAAGGATCAGGCCCAGGTAGCGCAGCCGCCCGACGCAGGTCTCCGAGCAGATCGTGGGCTGCCCGGACTCGATCCGCGGGAAGCACAGCGTGCACTTCTCCGCCTTCCCGGTCCGGTGGTTGAAGTACACCTTCTTGTACGGGCAGCCGGACACGCAGAACCGCCAGCCGCGGCAGCGGTCCTGGTCGACCAGGACGATGCCGTCCTCGGCCCGCTTGTACATCGCCCCCGACGGGCAGGACGCCACGCACGAGGGGTTGAGGCAGTGCTCGCAGATGCGCGGCAGGTAGAACATGAACACCTGCTCGAACTCGAGCTTCACCTGGTCCGCCAGCCCGGCGAGGTCCGGGTCGGCGGCCGCGTGCACGGGCGCTCCGGCCAGGTCGTCGTCCCAGTTACTGCCCCACTTCGGGCTCAGGTCCTTGCCGGTCAGCGCGGAGATCGAGTGGGCGCTCGGGTTGCGGGTTCCCGGCGGCGCGCTGATCAGCGTCTGGTAGTCATACGTCCACGGGTCGCCGTAGTCGTCGATCGAGGGCAGGTCCGGGTTGTAGAAGATGGACAGCAGCCGGCGCAGCCGGCTGCCTGACCTGAGCTGCAGCCGTCCCTTGCGGTCCAGCGCCCAGCCGCCCTTCCATTGCTCCTGGTCCTCGTACCTCCTGGGGTAGCCGGACCCGGGCTTGGTCTCCACGTTGTTGAAGTAGACGTACTCGGTGCCTGGCCGGTTGGTCCAGGTCTGCTTGCAGGTCACCGAGCAGGTATGGCAGCCGATGCATTTGTCGAGGTTCATCACCATCGCGACCTGGGCCATGATCCGCATCAGTACTGCACCTCCTGGGAGCGGCGGCGGAGCACGGTGATCTCGTCGCGCTGGTTGCCGGTCGGGCCGTGGTAATTGAACGCGAAGGACTGCTGGCCGTAGCCGCCGATCATGTGGGTGGGCTTGATGACCAGCCGGGTCAGGGAGTTGTCCGATCCGCCGTGCCAGCCGGAGATCTCCGACTTGGGCGTCATCAGATGCCGGTCCTTCGCGTGGTACATGAAGACCGTCCCGCGCGGCATCCGGTGGCTCACCACGGCGCGGCACGCGACGACGCCGTTACGGTTGTAGGCCTCGATCCAGTCGTTGTCGGTCACGCCGATCGCGGCCGCGTCGTCCGGGCTCATCCAGATCACCGGGCCGCCGCGGAACAGCCGGAGCATGTGCAAGTTGTCGGCGTACTCAGAATGAATCGACCATTTGGAGTGCGGGGTGAGGTAGCGGACCGTGATCTCCGGCTGGCCATCCTGCGCCAGGCCCTGGGCGCCGAAGTGCCTGGCGTAGTCCAGTGGCGGCCGGTAGGTAGGCAGCGCCTCTCCGTACTCGGCCATCCAGTCGTGGTCAAGGAAGAAGTGCATCCGCCCGGTCAGGGTGTGCCAGGGCTTCTTGCGCTCGACATTGACCGTGAAGGGCGAGTACCGGCGGCCGCCGGTCTCGCTGCCCGACCACTCAGGGGAGGTGATGACCGCGCGCGGCTGAACCTGCGTGTCGGCGAAGGAGATCCGGTCCCCGGCACGCTCCGCGGCCAGGTCGGCCAGGTCCACCCCGGTCCGCTTCTCCAGTTCCTGCCAGGCCTGCATGGCGACGTGGCCGTTGGTGGTACCGGACAGCGCCAGGATCGCCTCGGCCAGGTGCACGTCGCGGGCCAGCGACGGCCGGCCGGCCGCAACGCCGCGCCGCACGGTGCCGTTGGCCCGGCGCAGGTAGTCCACCGCCTCGGTCGGCACCCAGGTGACGCCCTTGGCAGTGGTGCCCAGCGTGTCCACCAGCGGGCCCAGGGCGGCCATCTTCTCCGCCACCGCGGCGTAGTCCCGCTCCACCGCGATCAGCCGCGGCATGGTCACTCCCGGCACCGGCTCGCACTCCCCCGCCCTCCAGTCGGCCACCCGGCCGCCGGGCTGGGCCAGTTCGTCCGGGGTGTCGTGCATCAGCGGCGCGGCGATCACGTCCGTTCGGGTGCCCAGGTGGGTGGCGGCGAGCCTGGAGAATTCCTCGGCGATCAGCCGGAACGCGTCGAAGTCGGTGCGGGTCTCCCACGGCGGCGCGATCGCCGGGTTGAACGAGTGCACGAACGGGTGCATGTCAGTCGTGGAGATGTCGTGCTTCTCGTACCAGGTCGCCGCCGGGAGCACTACGTCCGCGTAGGTGCAGGTACTGGTCATCCGGAAGTCGATCGCGGTCAGCAGGTCGAGCTTGCCGCGGGGTGCCTCCTCCCGCCAGGTCACCTCTGCAGGGCGCAGCGCCGGCGGAGTTTCCGCCGCGCGGACCGCGTCGTCGGCACCGACCAGATGGCGCAGGAAGTACTCCATGCCCTTGCCCGACGAGCCGAGCAGGTTGGCCCGCCACACCGTCAGCACCCGCGGCCAGTTGCGCGGGTCGTCGGGGTCCTCCCCGGCGAAGCGCAGCCGCCCGGCCTTCAGCTCCGCCGTGACATAGGCGTCCAGGGGCTCACCGGCGCTCATCGCCGCAGCGGCCAGGTCCAGCGGGTTGCGGTCGAACGCGGGGTGCGACGGTGTCCAGCCCAGCCGTGATGCCTGGGCCAGGCAGTCGGCGAAGGCCCGGCCCTCGAACAGGCCGCGGCCCAGCGGGCTGGCCAGCTCGGCGGCGCCGAAGCTCTCGTACCGCCACTGGTCGGAGTGCAGGTAGAAGAACGACGTGCCGGTCATGTGCCGGGTCGGCCGCTGCCAGTCCAGCGCGAACGCGGTGGTCTGCCAGCCGGTCAGCGGGCGGACCTTCTCCTGCCCGACGTAATGCGCCCAGCCGCCGCCGTTGACCCCCTGGCAGCCGCACAGCATGAGCAGGGTGAAGAACGTCCGGTAGATCTGGTCGGAGTGGAACCAGTGGTTGGTTCCCGCGCCCATGGCGATCATCGACCGGCCCCTGGACAGTTCTGCATTACGCGCGAACTCCCGTGCCACCCGGGCCGCTGCCGCGGCAGGCACCGAAGTGATCGCCTCTTGCCAGGCCGGGGTACACGGGGTGCCCGCGTCGTCATAGCCGGCCGGCCACTCGCCGGGCAGGCCGCCGCGCGGCACCGCGTACTGCGCCATGACCAGGTCGAACACCGTCGTGACCAGCCGGCCGGCTACCCGCCTGGCCGGCACGCCGCGACGGACCGCCGACCCTCCCTCGGTGTGCCCGGCGTCGAACCTGGGCAGGTCCACCGGGACCGCCTGCTCCTGCCGTCCGTACAGGGTGAGTACCGGGTCCGTCCCGGCGAGGTCGAGGTTCCACCGGCCGATGCCGGATTCGGCGAACCGGAAGCCGACAGATCCGTTCGGCACGAAGGGTTCGCCGCTGGCCTCGTTCAGCATGACGGTCTTGTGCGCCGCGCCCGCGCCATCCTCGCCAAGGTCCTGCGCGGTCAGGAACCGGTCAGGGACATACGCGCCGTCATGTTCGCGCAGCGTCACCAGGAACGGCAGGTCGGTGTACGCCTTGACGTACTCGGTGAAGTA
>DATLSX010000145.1:0-67796 GCA_035533915.1 Streptosporangiaceae bacterium | reverse complement strand
CGGCACCGGGGTCCCGGGCCTGACGGGCAGGCCGGGCATCCCGAAGACCAGGGCGAGCATGCTGTCGTAGCCCAGCACCGGGAACAGCGCGCCCGTGACCAGGCACAGGGCCGTGGCCTCAGCGTTCAGCGCCCGCTCCTGCTCATGCGCATGCTCCGCCGCGACCGCCGCCGCGATCGTCCCGTCTGCCAGCAGCGATTCCAGCAGGCTCTCCCGCCGCAGGTCAGCCAGCCAGTCCTCGTCCTGCCACAGGCCCGGCCCGGCCGCGGTCCGGGCCGCCAGGCCCGCCGCCGGCGGGCCCGCGTCATCACCGGATGTGGACGGGACAGGCACGGGCATGGCAAAATTCGCAGGCAACGAGGCTCCAGTGACTGGCGGGCTTGGACTAGACACCCACCGTCATAGCAGGGGCCTCGTTGCGTTCACCGCCGCACCAGTCCGCCAGCCACGATCGTGACCCACCCGTAACGCAACACCAAAAACCAGACATGCAGCCACAGGAGTCCTAGAAGTAAAGGGCAGTGGGATGGCGCCGGACCACCCGTCGAGCAGGCCCAGTAGCATCTCGCCCGACCGCAAGCCGACCCGGTGCCATTGCGGGCAGCTGCGTCAGTTACTTCTTGGGCGCGCCGGCGGAGATGTCCCGTCCTATGAGCATCCCGATCGCGATTGCTGCGGCGGCCATAGCTGCCGCCTGAATCCCCGCGCGGACCGTGTCGTTCTGCAGCAAGCCTCGTTTCTCAGCTTGCTTCTGCTGCTGGTAGGTGTCCCTGTCAAGCAAGGCCGTTACCAGCCATTCACCTTCCTCGTCCGGCAATGTCGGCCGGTACACGATCACTGGCAGCTCAGGATCGTCGGAGACAATCGCCAGGTACTGAGTGCCTGGCGGCGCTCCGGATATGTCCACCGGGATGCCCTCTGCCTGCGGGATGCCCACGATGAGGCGCCGCAACGTGCCGCCTTGAGCAGGGTTAGTGATCTTCCACAGCTCTTCCATCGCGGCGCGGGTAACGCGGACGCCGCCGTCTTGCCTGGGCGCGGGCGTCTTCATGATCCCGAGCGTACGTCGGCGGGAGCGTGCTGCGCGACGGCGGGCGCGAGCGAGTTATATACCTGTTCCAACGGCACGCTGCCGCTGCCTTCCCCGGTTCTGACGGCCGTAGCCGCAGCAGTCGCTCCGCGCAGCGGCTCCGTGAACACGTTCGTATGCATGATGTTGCCGTTGGCGGTGGCTGCAGCAGTTGCTGCCTGCTGTACTTGCATCTGCTGGACCTGAGTCCTTAGCTGCTCGACGTCCGCCTGAGCATTGCCCAGATCGGTCCTCGCCTGCCGCATCTGTACCTTCAGGGCACCGACCGTAATGCTTCCGGCATCGGGCAAGATCAGCAGGCCGGCAATGACACCGGGACAGATCCATCCGGAGGGCTCTGCAGGAGCGCCCGCGATCCACTGGGCGACGAAGACACCCACAGCTCCGGACCATCGCAGCAGTGGCAGAGGCGCCGCATCCCGCTTTTCCCGCCAGGCGCTGTTCACCCCCGCCAGCCAAGTCCAGAGAGTCACCACGTCGGCGATTCTAGTGATTACAGGCCGAGTTGCCGTGGCATGAGCCGATGACATGCTGGCGAAACCACAGCCAGGGCAGATCGCCGAGTCGGCGGGCCGCTCACTTGGTCAGTGGCCTCGGGCCACGACAGCGAACGGGCGGCCATGATCTACCAGCGCGAGGCACGCGGGGCCGACCAGTAACATCACCAGCGCGACAGATTCTCACATCGCTCTCGAACGCGGCCAGGACGACGACAGTAGGCAAATTTCACGTTAATTGCACGAACAAGTTATCGAAGATTCTAAACGATCAAAGCCAGGTTCGGGGACTGCCTCCGATCTGGACCTTCGTAGGCCGAGCGGGGTGACGAGAATCAAACTCGCACTGTCCGCTTGGGAATCTGACAACTCACCCAGGTCAGCGGCCTTGACCTGGCCAGACAGCTACCCGGGAGTGACCGCGACTGACCCTGGCTCACCGCCGCTAATGGCACGCTAATGGCACGGAGATTCGACCCAGACCGGTCTGCCGCAGTTCATCGCCCACAGTTTCGGAAGGACTATGTTCAGCTCTCCCTCAGTTGGATCTAGACGTCTACCATGAGTGCGGTGGCGCCTGGTCCGGCGGGATCTCGTCAAGCTGGCCATCAGGGCGTGCCCTCCAGATCGTGCCGCTGGTGTCTCTGAAGAAGGCAACGGCGCCGAAGAGATCACGAGATCCGTCCGGGAGATCAGGAGGCACCGGACGTGTGGCATACGCATCCGAGCCGGGCATGACGGGCAGCTGTGACTCTCCGTGTCCGTGGGGAGCGGTGCCGCGGTGCCAGCTGAACCGAAGGTCGTAAATTGGCTGGTCGCTGGCATTTCTAACACATGCCTTGACCACCGGCACTGGCCGTTCCCCCCGCGCCGATAGCGTCGCCTGGTCGACGGCTGAGTCGCGGTCGAGTCTCTCTTCCCACATGAAGACCCGGACGGCCTGAGCCCGATGGCGCTGTTCGGCGTCAAGTTCACGCTGCTCGATAGACGCCTTAAGCTCTGCCGCTTGAAGCTCAAGGACATCGGTCTGCTTCGCCGCCACTTTGCTCTGTTCCTCGGCTTGCTTGCGCTGCAGGTCTAGTTGGTCCGACTGGATCCTTAGCAGTTCGCCCTGCTGTCTGGTCAGCTCCTGCTGATCCTCAACCTGCCGTTCCAGGGTCTTAACCTCTTCGGCCTGCTTGCCGAAGGCCTTGATCGCGAAAACGGACGTTACGACAGCGCCGACAAACAGCCCCCAGGTCGGCACGTCGCCAAAGTTGGGGGAGAACATAGGCGAAGCCTATGAGTGTCCACGAGCACAAGCGGGGGCTTCTGCCAACTGGCGCCTTTCGCATGGCTAGGCGGCCAGCGATTGGGTCAATTGGATCTTCCGTTGGGTACCCTTTGGCCAAGGAACCACAGTCTGCGGTCGCATCAACGGCGCGTAAAGCGAACAGGGTGCAAGATTGTGGCAAGCGACAGGAAAGCATATGAATAACCCCGAAAACCGAGCAGAGCCGGATGATGTGTCCCAGAATAGCACAAACAGTATCGAAGTCGATGTTGAGCGTGCTAAGGAACGCCAAGCATGGCGCAGATCCCCGGAGTATAGGCAAACGCAACGAACACAGCGTGCAATCCTTTATTTTCTGGTTCCGGCTGGAGTCCTTGGGGCATTTGTCGGCTGGATTTATGCGGTCACCTCGAATTCTTCGATCATATACGACAATCAGGGGAAGTATATTCTTTATGGAGCAGGGATAGGCGCCGGCGTGGTTGGGTATGGTGGCATCATAGTAATAAATGCCACACGCTCTCGTGCTCGGCGTGATTTTCGCGATCGCAAACTTTTGGGCCAAGCTCAGGAAGAACTAAAGCAAGCCGATGAGGAGATAACAGGAGGCGCCACCGACTTCGGAGCTCTCTGGTCTGCCACACAGAAGCGGCTTGACTACTATCATCGGATTGCTACAACTCAGGCTGAACGCAGTTTCATGTATGGCCAGATTGCTGCGGGCGCTGGCTTCGTCGTGATTGTTATATCAGCGCTTATTGCCGGTTTTTCTCGATCGACCGCTGCGGCGATAGCTGCCGGAGTATCTGGAGTAGCAGGTGGAGGACTCGGGGCATACATCGGATCTACCTTCATGAGATCACAAGATGCAGCTTCTGCTCAATTGCGGGCGTATTTCGCCCAACCGCTGGAATTTTCGAAGTACCTGGCTGCCGAGCGTCTACTAGCATTCATCGGTGAAGATAGTCGACTATCGGCCGTCAATCAAATGATTACAGCGATAATGAATGCCCCGTCCAGCCAGCAATCTGATCAATCCAGGAGCAATCCACAGGATGCATGATGACGACGCGAGAGTCGCTCGGCCAACCGCTCACTACCCACCAGCTGATATCACTCCGAAGCAATTCGAAGAATTTGTTGCCAACCTCCTCGGTGCCGCCGAGCCAATCGTTGATAATCTGCGCGTTACACTACATGAGAAGATCGCACGACCTGACGGTACATACGATTTCGACGCGACAGTGCGTTATGACTTCGCAGGCATGTCTTTTCTAGTGCTTGTCGAGGCCAAGAAGCATAAGAATGCAGTTAAACGTGAACTGGTGCAAGTTCTGCACCAGAAGATCGGCAGCGTAGGAGGCCACAAGGGCGTCATGAGCTCAACTGCGCCATATCAAAGCGGCGCACTTCGGTTTGCCAAAGAACATGGCATTGCCCTGGTGACAGTGACGGAAGGCAGATTCACATTCGAGACTAGAGGTGCGATGCCAGGCGAGTCAATGTCACGTGAAGAAGCTGCCGTACGGCTTAATACCCCGATATTCGTGGGGCACTATTACGGGCCGGGTCAAGATATCGGAAGTACGCAGGTCTGGCTACTGTCGAATAAGTACGATGAATATCCGCAGTACGTTGCGAGATATTTGCTCGGCTGCACGCTAGACTGAAGCTCGCCTCGGTCGAATCGTTGGAGGCTACGCCCGACTGTTCTCGCGACGGCCGCAAGCGCCGCGTCTTGGATATGACGAGCTGTCGCATATCAGAGACGATAGATGATGGCTTCCTCGACGAATACTCCAAGAATCGTGGTACGAGTCAAATGAAGCCGCGCCTGACTCTCGATGAAGCTGGCCGAGAAAGACCGTCGCAGGACGCTCAGCAACTCGGATTTTGAGTCGACCAAAGTTATTTCCGTCAGTTCAGGAAAAGAACCCGGTCTACTTCTGGTGATTTCCTGTATTCGACGGTATCCGAGCGATATACTTGCGCCTTCCAAGGCTGGGATTTGGAGCATTAGCCGCCAAACGGAGTCCTCCGAAAGCCATAGGGCCGCCGATGGTCGTAGGCTATGGCCATCCAGTGCTGCTATGAGCCTACGTCCTTTATCGATGTCAGGCTCTACCACTTAGACCTCACCCACTTCATGACGCCGTGCCGCCGATCGGTGATAGCTGCTACCATCGCCTCCGCTTCGCCTTGTGATTGAATTTCGTAGCGCTTGGCGGCATCCCAATCCTTCGCAATTGCCCAATTTACTTCCAAGGCGGGCTCAGCACGAATGTCTGCCTGAAAGGCGGGCAAAAGGCCGGCTGCCTTCAGCAGTGGCTCGAACTTGTGGCTATGCAGATCTCGGATGATCTGAAAATCAGGGATAGTTTGCGCTGGGAATTGTCGAGCCGCACATGCTTTTATCCCGCACTCGACAGCGTATCCACTAAGATAGTAGGCACCTGGCCACTCGCCCGCATCAAGCAGTACTGTGGCCTCCCGCAGCCTCGTTCGGGCAAGCGCCTGCCACTGACGGCGATGCACGTTCTGCGGCATCTGCCCAAGTCTGCCACCACGAAAAGCTGGCTCCAAGCACATTCGATCCTACTGGGCTCGCCGTTTTCAGGAGTGCGCCCGGCCTGTCCAGGCGTCCAGGGTCGAGGCACTGGTGGCGGGCTCCCGCAGTGGAGCTCTAGATGCGTGACCGTGAGAGGGCTGCCTGGATCGCAGAGACTCCTTCTACGGCTGACCGGTAGATCGTTTGTCGCCCGGAGGCGCGGTCCGCGCGCCGGGTCGGCCCAGAGGGCCGCATGCCCGGTTCTATCGGGCCGCAGCGGCGGCGGGAGCGGAGCGAGCCGCCCTTGATTGCGTAGAGAAAGCCCTCACCGTCGACCGTCTGCCATCCCGCCGTCCGCCAGTTGACTCCCAGACAGTCGACTCCCAACACAGTTGACTCCCAACCGTGCTCCCAGAAACGGACATCTCACGCAGAAGCCCTGGCCCGGATGACCCGGGTCAGGGCTCTGACCTGCTAAAACGCTTGGGGTGGACGACGGGATTTGAACCCGTGACATCCAGGACCACAACCTGGCGCTCTGCCAACTGAGCTACGCCCACCATCGTCGCGCAAGACGCGAGTCCCGCATCGCGGCATCACGAAGCATACCGGTAGCGGATCACCCCGCAGAACCGGATTCGGCGTGATCCTGCGCAACGTTTCCGGCACCAGCCGCGATGCGAGCGGCGATCTGCCTGGCCGTGGCCGAATCTGGTCCGGGCATCGGGACGAAGACCGCCTCCCGGTAGTACCTGAGCTCGCAGATGCTCTCCAGGATGTCGGCAAGCGCCCGGTGGCCGCCGACCTTAGCCGGGCTGGCGAAGTAGGCCCGCGGATACCACCGCCTGGCTAGTTCCTTGATGCTGGAGACGTCGACCATCCGGTAGTGCAGGTGCTGGTCGAGTCGCGGCAGGTCGCGCGCGAGGAACGCCCGGTCAGTGGCGATCGAGTTACCGCAGAGCGGTGCCTTCCTCGTCTCGGGAACGTGCTTGCGTACGTAGCCGAGCACCAGGTCCTGTGCCTCTGCCAGGGTGATCCCGCCCGGCAGCGCCGCGAGCAACCCGGATGTGGTGTGCATCTCGCGCACGAGCTCCGGCATCTGGTCGAGTGCGTCGGCAGGTGGCTTGATGATCAGGTCGATACCGTCGTCGAGTTCGGTCAGCTCACCGTCGGTGACCACGCAGGCGATCTCGACAAGCGCGTCAGTTGCGAGGTCGAGCCCCGTCATCTCGCAGTCAATCCAGACCAGTCGGTCAGTCACCGGTCCAGCCTAGGGCAGTTCACGAGACGCAGCGCCGGTAGCTTCATACTCGGTACCGCCGCCGGCAACGTGACGGCCGAGGTAGCCGCCAGTTCCGTTCTGATGCTTGTTACGCGGCGGCGCAGCCTGGGTCGCACAACCGGTGTGCTAGCGCCTGGTAGAACACCTTGCCCACCTGGTCCGCACTGGTGATCTCGTACGCCTGCCCGCCCGTGGCGTCGGCAATGCGCTGCAGATCGGGGAAGTTGGGCGGGCTCCCGAAGACGATGATGATGATCGCGATCCTGCGGTCAGGATTCGCCATCGCGGTGAGCTTCCTGATCAGCGCCGGCGCCGTGATATCACCTGGCGCGGTCTCCAGGCCAGAGGCAAGGACGACCACGGTGTTGAAGTACTTCGGCTGGTACGTCTTCCGCATGTACTTGTAGGCGTCCAGGATCGAGCCGTACAACGCGACGGTCGGTCCGCCGGTGGGCGTGAGCTTGACGGCGACATTCTGCAGCTGGTCGCGCCTGGTGAGCACGCCGAGCCTGGCCGGCAGCGGTCCGATCGAGACTAGCTGCCGGTAGGGCAGCTGGCCGGTCAGGTGGTCGGCGAATTCCCACAAGCCGATGCTGGCCGTATCGGCGAAGAGACCGAGGCCGAGCGAGGCTGCCTGGGTCAGTTCCTTCTCGATGGTCGGGCCGGTCGGATCGGACGGGCTGGCTGGCTTGGCCATGACCGCCGACACGTCGATCAGCGCGAGGTCCCTGGATCCTAGGATCAGTTTGTTCCATGACTGCAAGGCGCTTGGCTCCTCGACGGCCGACGCCGGCGGCGCTACCTGGAGTAGCTGGTCGGCCAGGCCGAAGGACGCGGGGAACTGGCCAGGCACGCCCGCGGGCCGGCCGGCCGAACGGAAACCGTAGAACCTGATCACGCTGGCGGCATAACGCCCGCGCAACATGGTGCCGAACACCGAACTGGCGGCGATCCGCAGATGGTCGGTCGTGGTCTGTACGTACGGGTAGTCCATCTCGGGACTGCCGAGCGCCGAGGTCTGCCCGGTGGGGTACGTTGCCGCGAGCGGCTGGCGCGGGTTGGCCAGATCGTAGCCGAGGACGGCCTGTTCGGTGGTGATGGTGGCCGGCTCGCCGTCGAGTGGCGGCGCGGCCAGGCTCACCAGGGAAGTGAGCGATGCCGCGTCGTCAAATGGCGACGTGATTGTCGCGGAGTAGACGAACTTGGTGAACTTGACCCGCGCCGCCTGGCCCGGGCCGAGCAGCCGGCTCATCTCGATGAGCGTGGCGAGCCCGGCCGCGCTCTGCGACGGGTCGGGCAGGTCCACCCGGAAATTCTTCGGCACGACAGGTCCGCCGGCCGAACGGGGCAGCAGCAGCTGCCAGCCGGTCTTGCCGAAGGCCGCCGTCTTGGTTGCCGCGGCCTGCGGCATAACGATCATCAGGGGCGACAGAGCCACGCTGAATCCGGACGGATTCACGGTCTGGGCACCGATCGCGTATCCGCGCACCTTGTCGACCCACAGGCTTGAGTCAGGAATCCATGCGTCGATGGCCGGCTGGCCGGCGGCCGAATGCTCGCCGTCGATCTGCGCGGCTGCCTGCGCTGGCGCCTCCGGGTTGACCTGGACCGCGATGCACTGGCCTCCCGCTTGGTGCCGCTGCCGGTTGAAAACCTGGGCGATCTGCTGGATCGCCGGCGCTATATCCGGGCTCACCGCGACGTTGATCAGCTGGTAGTGGCTTGAACAGGAGATGCTCGACACGACCTGGGCGGCGCCACGGCCCACCGTGAGCGCGAGACACGCGGCGAGGGCGGCAAAGACCCACGGCTTGGTCCTCACGCGGCGCTTGCGGCGTCTGGTTGCCTTGCTTCGGCCGGGGAGCGGAGCGGTCACGGCTAGTCCTTCGATCGGACCGGGTGCGGCGGAAAGAGGGTCCCGGACAGCAGACTCTACCGAATTGCGCTTCTTCGCGACGGCAGTCGGCCGGGTTGACTGTGCCGCCCCGGGTGACGGCAGTCCGCTTAGCTGAAGTAGGCGCTCGACTCGCGCTGCCACAGGAAGAAGACAGCACCCAGGCCGATCAGCCACAACAGCACTGTGTAGACCAGGTTGGTGATCACTGTGGTGCTGATCAGGTGCGCGACCAGGTTCCAGGTGCTGAGCGCGAACAGCACGGAGGCGATGATCCTGGCCCATCGCACGCCGGCTCGGTTCATCCGCGCCATCAGCAGCCAGAGGCCGACCTCGATGAGCCCCTGCACGACCGCGCTTGTGATCAGCAGGTTCTGGGTGGCGTGTATCTGAGCGGCGCTGGCGTGCGGGTGCCCGGCGTGCAGGGCGGCGGCATCGCCAGCGATCGCGATAACGCTGAGCACAAGACCGACCACCGTGAGCGCGGCACCCGCGTACATCAGGTTCATCGCCATCAGGACCGGGCTTGGCGGGTCCTGCGTGGCCGACGGCGCTGACGCGACCGGCGTGGACTTCGACTGGGTCATGCTTGTCCCTTGGATTTCACCTGACGACTCTACTTGCCCAAGTTCGCGAGGTTCGGCTCGTACTTGAGCACCCACACTCGCTCGTGCTGACCGTGGGTGCCCGGACCGCACAGATGTCCTGGCGTGGATGGCACGAGACAGACGAGCTGGACCCGCTCGAACCCGAGGTCTCGCAGGTAGGCCTCCAGATGGTAGTACCGCTGCAGCGAGCCACTCGCCCACCACATGTTCCGCCACTCCAGCACCCAGCCGATGTGCAGCGTCCTCAGGTCGGCTGCGGCGACCCTGAACTCGGCGGGCGTCGGATCGGCGGTGGCGTTCTGGTACTTCATGAGCAGCCGGTAGAACGGGTGCGCGGTGATCGCATCGATGGTCGTCTTGGGGACCCAGGCCGTATAGGAAACCGAACGCGGGTGACCATCGTGGGTGGCGAGCAGCAGGGCACGCTCGGAGATCCCTGATCCGGTCAGCGCCAGCCCGCCGCGCAGGCCGAACGGCACGTCGAGCACGATGGAGTTCGAGTGATCGCGGGTCAGCGCCTTGTCGAGAGCCGGCATGTGGGTGGGCATGGTCTGCGTTGGGACGAAGGGCGGACCGTCCGTGCCGCCCGCCCATCCGGCCTCCAGCACACCGAGCGCGATCACCACCGCGATCAGCGGCCAGGTGATTTTGCGCCGGCTCAGCCATTGCACCACGAGCCCGGCGAGCATCGCCGCGCCGATCAGTCCGGCCAGGGCGAACCTGTCGGCTTCGCGCAGGCCTGCCAGCCCGGGAACGCGGACCAGCCAGCTGTACGGCATCAGGTTCGACACCTTGACCGGCGCCCAGGTCGTGCTGCCAGGTATCCGCGACCAGTGAATGTTGCCGAGCAGCGGCAGGTACTGGTGGCAGGAACGGCCCCACACCGTTCCCGGGCGCAGGTTGCTGGCCTGGCAGTTGGTGCCGATGACCAGGCTTGTCCCCAGGGCCAGGGCAGCGCCCGCCAGCCAGAGGCCGAGGAATCCCCACGTGCTTGACTTGCGCCAGCCGGCGACGATGCCAAGCACGGCGAGTCCGCCGAGAACGACGCCGAAGGTCGGCAGTCCCTCGCCCGGCTGGACCGACGTGCTGTAGCTATATGCCGATGCCAGGTGGCCCAGGCCGAAATAGGCCAGCCTCGGCGACGGGGCGAACAGGGTCGTCAGCGGCACGCCGAACTGGCTGTAATTCAAGGCGATCGGTCCGCGCGGGACGGAGGCTCCGCCGGAGAGGATCTGCTGCGCCATGGCGATGAGCTGGGGGCTGGCGACGACGAGCGCGGTACCTGCGGCTACGAGCACCGGCCAGGCCGCCTGACGCAGCGAGGCACGATCCGTGATCAGCTTCCCGACGAGCCAGGGAATCAAGATGGCCGCCGCGAGCAGGCCCGCGACGGCCGTGCTCTCCTGGCTGATCATGACTGACGCGCCGAGCACGATTCCGAGCGCGAGGGCTGGCCGGTAGCCAGGCTTGCGGCGCAGCCGGACGGCCGCTTCCACCGTGGCAGGCAGGAAGATCGCCCCGGCGGCGATGTTGACGTGGTACCAGTCCTGCCACAGCAGCATCGACGACAACCCGAAGAAGCCGCCGGCGGCGATGGCGCCCGGCGCGTTCAGCCAGAGCCGCGCCGCGCGGAACATGGCATAGCAGAGCAGGCCAGGCACGAGGATGGTCAGCAGCGTGAACGACGCGGACGGGCCGAACACCCAGGTGATCGGGGTAAGCACGAATCCGGCCAGCGGCATCATCGTGCTGAACCCGAGTTGCGTGCCTACCGG
Source organism: Streptosporangiaceae bacterium (assembly GCA_035533915.1). Lineage (GTDB taxonomy): Bacteria > Actinomycetota > Actinomycetes > Streptosporangiales > Streptosporangiaceae > Chersky-822. Next base: position 56,829 of record DATLSX010000145.1, on the reverse strand, counting down.
CGCGGCCATGTAGGTGGTGAAGAACGGGTTGCCCAGGTGCGCGACCTGGTGCGCGACCCACCACAAACCCCAGACGAAGCTGCTCGCGTCTGGAGTCTTCGGCAGCTTCCCGTCCGGAAGATAGGTGAACCTCGGCCAGGTCGCACCGATCCCCGCGGCCAGGTAGGCGAGGAGCAGCGTGGCGTGGCGCACCCGGGCACGGCTGTAAGCACGGCGGAAGGCCGCGCCGACGCCGCGCAGCCCGCCGCTGACGGTACCGCCCGGGGCGCCGCGTGCCTGGCCGGCCGGAACCGGGTCGGTGACGGCTGCTGTCTGGCTGGCCGCGCCCGGTTCGCGGTGGCCGGACCGATCCCCGGCAGTGCCGTCTTCGGCGTCCGGGCTGGCCACCACGGTAGCGGTCCTCGCTTCGGTGCCTCGCGCCGATTCGGCACCGTCGGGCGCCTTGGGCGGTTGCGCTGCGCTGGCCCGCTCCGGCGCTGCCGGATCTGGGGATGCGGGCTGGCCGTCCTGGCTACGGCCTGCTGGGATCATCGGACCATCCTGTCTGTGCTCGTCTTTGCCGATCACGACTATCGCCGTGGCTGCGACGCGTCACGTAATCGGTAGGCCGGCACTACACCAGCGGCCGACACCGTGCGCACGCCAGGCCTAGGTGCTGGCAGTCGTCGGGGGCCGAGCAAGGTCACCGGCACAGGCTAGAGTCCTTCAGGTGGCCCTCAGGGAGACCAGCCTACGCCCGCCGCCCCAATGGCTGATCCGATGGGAGATATTTGCTGTCTTCGCGGTTTCACTCGGGGCAAGCGGGCTCAACGCATTGTTGCACCTCGTCGGCTCGCTGCTGGCGTCGCGACCACTGGCGGGCCAGCAAGCCTTGCTGGTCGGCTCGCTGGCCGCCAACCACTGGCTTGACCTGGCTCTCCAGCTAGCCAGCGTCGCCGAAACGCTCGCGCCGGTGCTTCTCGTTCTCTACCTGATGGCGCGGTCTGGCGAGCCACCGTCGGCTATCGGCCTTGACGGCAGCCAGCCGGGCAAGGACGCGGCCCGCGGCGCGGTGCTCGCCGCGGTCATCGGCGGCACCGGGCTCGGACTGTACCTGGCGGCGTTCCGGCTCGGTGTGAGTTTGAACGTGGTGCCCGAGCAGCTGCCGGCGCTATGGTGGCGCATTCCTGTGCTGCTGCTCAACGCGGTGCAGAACGGTCTGCTTGAAGAGGTCCTGGTGATCGGGTACCTGCTGCTCCGCCTCGACCAGCTCGGCTGGCGGCCGGGGCGAGCGATTGCGCTCAGTGCCGCGCTCCGCGGCTCCTACCACCTGTACCAGGGCCTAGGGGGATTCGTCGGTAACGCGGCCATGGGTGTCGTCTTCGCACTCCTCTACCGTCGGTGGGGCCGGGTGACCCCGCTCATCGTCGCGCACTCCCTGATCGACGCGGGGGCGTTCATCGGCTACGTAGCCCTGCACGGCAAGGTCTCGTGGCTGCCGTGACAAGTCCGCGGCGGCCTGAATGGCATGGGCGCCTGGGTGGTCCGGGGCTTGGGTGGTCCGGGGCTTGAGCGGGCTGGGATCAGCGGACGGCTAGAGGGCGGCAGGTACGCCCAGGCCGTCGACGACTATCGCGCCAGGCACGCTGGCTAGCGTCTGCCCGGCCAGGGCAAGCTTCGACCGGCGAATGCCGCTGCCCACCACAATTCGCGGCGCCGCGGCAACGGCGGCATCTACCAGTACGGGCCAGCCCGCCGGCAGTCCGATCGGGGTAATCCCGCCATATTCCATCGCCGTCTGCGCCACAGCTACTTCGGCCGGTGCGAACGATGCCTTTCGCACATCCAGCGCACGCCGGGCGACGCCGTTGACGTCAGCTCGTGTCGTCGCGAGCACCACGCACGCGGCGAACCGGGTTTCGCCTTCACGCCGGCCCGAGATGACGACGCAGTTGGCGGATACGGCAGGCGAGACCCCGTACCGTTCGCAGAACGCGGTGGTGTCGGCGAGTTCGGGGTCGATCTCGGCGACCGTGACCGAATCGGCTGGCTGCGCCCACAAGGGGCTGCTGAGCGCCGCGAAGACCGGGGCGGCGAGCAAGCTTGGCTGGCTGATCGCTGGCGTGAAGTCCAGCTTCCCGATGGTGAAGTCCACCCGCGCAGTCTAGGGAATCTTCCGGCCGCGGCCCTAGCTTATGAGGCTGGCAAGCGTAACGGTGAATTGCTTCGGGTTGCCGTTCCTCAGCACCTCGATGGTCACCTTCTCACCGGGCCGGTAGGTGACCAGGGCATTCTCGAGCTGCGAGATATTCAAGATCTCGTGCCCGCCGAGTCCGACGATTACATCGCCAGGTGCGATCCCGGCGTCGGACGCAGCACCGCCGGGCTGGACGGCGTCCACGGTCACGCCGTCAGGTGCGCTCGCGGAGTCGGTGTGCGTGCGCCCGGTGATCCGCAGCGCCGCCCGGTCCGAGGTCGTCACCTTACCTTTGTCGATCAACTGGGTGGCGATGTTCCTTACCGTATTCGACGGGATAGCGAAGCCGATGCCTTCGGCCCTGCCGCCGAATTCGGGATCCCGCGCAGTCAGCGTCGGGATACCGGCTACATATCCGGTCAGCAGCACCAGGGCGCCGCCGCTGTTGCCGGGATTGATCGCGGCGCTGGTCTGGATGGCATCGGCGATGGCCATCGGCGTTCTCTGGGTACCCGGGCCGGTAATCGGCGGTCCGGTGACGGTGCGAGCCGTCGCCGAGACGATGCCCTGGGTGACGCTGTCGGCAAGACCGTAAGGACTGCCCATCGCCAAGACGATCTGGCCAACCTGGATCTTGGCTGAGTCGGCCCAGCGCGGAGCCTGGAGATCACCTGTGCTGTCGTCGACCTTGATCACCGCGAGGTCGTCCGGAGCGAATACCCCGACAACCCTGGCGGTGAGCGGTGCGCTCAGCATCGACGACTTCACCGCGATGGTCTTCGCGTCTGCCAGCACATGCGCGTTGGTCACGATGTCGCCCTGGGAGTCGAACACCACGCCCGAGCCAGTCGACGCCCCCGCGTCGATTTCGACGACCGACGGCAGCACCTGCCTGACTACCCGCTCGTACGTTGCCTGAAGATCGGCCGCGCCCGAGCCGGCCGCGCGCGAGTCGGCCGCGCCCGAGCCGCCGGCCGACCCCGGCTGTCCGCCGCCGGAACCGCATGCGCTGATGACGAGCAGCGCGGCCGCGGCGAAGACGAGAAGCCCCGCACGCCCGGGTACCGCGGGAAGCCGGGTGCGCCGCGCTCGGATCGAGACCATGCCCCCGCCCCCTCTGACGGCGCTTTAACCCATGATGCCCGTGGCACGACGTCGGTTCTCCTAGTCTTCCACCATGTCGGCTCCCGAATCCCGTAGCGAAACCATCGGCCGGTCAGACATCGGTGTGCGCGACGTCACGGTCGCCGGACTGACTCAGGCGATGGCCGCAGGACGACTCACGTCTGCCGAACTTGTGCGGTTCTACCTGGAGCGAATCGCCAGTAACGGCAGCCTCGGCGCGGTGATCTCGGTCAGTCAAGACGCCGCCGAGCAAGCGCGGGCCATCGACGTCGCGCGAGCCGGCGGTGCGGCCGTTGGCCCGCTTGCCGGAATCCCGGTCCTGATCAAGGACAACATATCCGCGGTCGGCTCGCCCGCCACTGCTGGATCGCCGGCGCTGCTCGGTGCGGCTGCCGACGACGCGTTCCTGGTCCGCCGCCTGCGCGCCGCAGGTGCTGTGATCCTGGGGAAGGCAAATATGTCGGAGTGGGCCAACTTCCGCTCCGCCCAGGCGACGAGTGGCTGGTCGACGCTGGGCGGCCAGGCGGTCAACCCGCACGGCACCGGCCGCAACCCGTCCGGGTCGAGTTCAGGCTCCGCCGTCGCCGTCGCGGCCGGGCTGGCGCCGCTCGCGGTCGGTACCGAAACCGACGGTTCGATCATCAGCCCGTCGCACGCATGCGGCATCGTCGGACTGAAGCCCACTCTCGGCCTGGTCAGCCGGACCGGCATCGTGCCGATCTCGGCGGAGCAGGACACCGCTGGGCCGATGACCGGCTGCGTAGCCGATGCCGCAGTGCTCCTGGGCGCCCTGAGCGGATACGACGCCGCTGACCCGGCCATGCGGGCCGCGACGGCCGATTACACGGGTTTCCTCGACCCGGCCGCGCTTGCCGGGGCGAGGATTGGCGTCTGGCGTGCAGGTTCGGTCCAGGCGACGGCGGCGGCAGCCGCAGTGCTGGACAAGGCGGTGAGCTCGCTGCGCTCGCAAGGTGCGGTTGTCGTGGACCCGGTCGAACTTGCCGGAGCCGACAAGCTCGGCGACCCGGAGTTTCTCGCCCTTCGGCACGAGTTCAAGGACGACCTGAATGCCTATCTGGCTGGACTCGGCGGCGAGCACCCGATGTCGCTCCGCGAACTGATCGCTTTCAATAGCCGCAGCGCAGACCGGGTGCTGGCCCGTTTCGGTCAGGATCTGTTCGAGCAGGCAGAGGCGACCGGCGGCCGGGGCGATCGGGAGTGCCAGTCCGCGCGCGCACAGGCACGGGCGCTCGCTAAGTCGGGCCTTGACGGCGCGCTGGTCGAGCACCGCCTCGATGCTGTTCTCATGCTGACCGGCAACCCGGCGTGGCTCACCGACTACGTGCTCGGTGACCACTACGGCTTCGGGACTTCCTCGCCCGCCGCGGTGGCCGGTTACCCTGCGATCACGGTGCCGGCAGGCCAGGTCCAGGGGCTCCCTGTCGGTGTCTCCCTGGTAGGCCCAGCGTGGAGCGAGCCAACGCTGCTCGGCCTCGCCTACTCGTTCGAGCAGGCGAGGCCTGCCGAGTAGTCACGGTCTGTCCGAAAGCACGCATCGGGAGAGATAACCTTGCGGCCATGGATTCCTGGCCCGCCGTAAGCGTTCCCAGCCTGCCTGGACAGGCTGCTGAGGTCGTTATCTGGGACACGGCGAGCAACGGTCTCGCGGTCGCATCCCAGCAGCAGCGTGCGACGTTGTACGCGTGCGGCATCACGCCGTATGACGCGACGCATATCGGCCATGCCGCGACCTACATTGCCTGGGATTTGCTCGTGCGCATTTGGCGCGATGCCGGGCATGAAGTGTGTTATGCCCAGAATGTGACTGACGTGGACGACCCGTTGCTCGAGCGTGCGGCACGAGACGGTGCGGACTGGCGTGAACTGGCCGGCCGCGAGATCGATCGCTACCGGGCGGACATGGCGGCGTTGCGGGTGTTGCCGCCCGACTACCTGATCGGGGCCGTCGAGGCGCTCGACGTGATCGAGGAGTTCAGCGCGGAGCTGGCTGAACGAGGATCGCTCTATGACCTCGATTCCGATGTGTATTTCTGCCGGTCGGCCGATCCCGCGTTCGGTTCGGTATCGGGGCTTGACTACCCGGAGATGGTCGTGCTGTCCGCCGAGCGGGGTGGCGACCCGGGCCGGCCTGGCAAGAAGGATCCGCTCGACCCGCTGGTATGGACGACCGAGCGGCCGGGCGAGCCTTCTTGGGACTCAAGGTTCGGGCGGGGCCGGCCTGGCTGGCACGTGGAGTGCGCCGCGATCGCGACGCATTACCTGGGGCGTGCCTTCGACGTGCAAGCGGGCGGTTCCGACCTGATCTTCCCGCACCACGAGATGAGCGCCTCACACGCCCGGGTCGCCCGCGCCGGGGCAGGCGAAGCGTTCGCCCGCCGCTACCTGCACGCGGGCATGGTGCGGCTTGGCGGAGTCAAGATGTCCAAGTCGCTCGGCAACCTGGTGTTCGTGTCGGAGTTGCGCGAATCGGGCGTGGACCCGATGGCGATCAGGCTTGCCATCCTCGCCCACCATTTCCGGCAGGACTGGGATTGGACTGATGAGGGACTCGATGCCGCGGTGCGCCGCCTTGACCGCTGGCGGACCGCTGTGAGCCTGGACGCGAGTCGGTCGGCTGGGTCGGCTGGGTCGGCTGGGTCGGCGCACGCGAGTCAGTCGGGTGACAGTGCGGCCGTGCTCGCCGGGATCCGCGAGCGTCTCGCGGACGATCTTGACGCCCCTGGGGCGCTCGGTGTCGTCGACCGGTGGGCCGATGCCGTACTGGCCAGCGCCGATGCGGGTGCCGGCGCCGGTGCGGGTGCCGGCGCGTCCGGGCTGGTCAGGGCTGCGGTGGACGCACTGCTCGGCGTCGAGCTTTAAGCCGCTCACCTGCGCGATCGCTGTCAATAGTGCGATTGCTCGCTGTGGAGAACGCGCTCGCTCGTCAACAGGCAGCCAGGGAACTTCAGCTGCTGGCGGCGGCACCGGGCGACGCTAGCCACATGACAGATTTTCCCGGCAGCAATCCCGGCAGCAATCCCGGCAGCAATCCCAGCGATACTCACCGGCCTGGCCAGGCAGACGATGCCCGTCAGCATGAGGCCCATCCTGACGGCGACGCGCGTTCTCACGACGCCCGTTCGCACGACGCCCGTCCCCGCCAGACCGGGGCCGACCCTCGTCCAGCCACTCGTCGCTCACCCGGTCAGGCAGGTCAGCGCTGCAAGGTCCGGGTCGGCTCGGCTGACGGCATCCTCGCGATCGTCCCTCATCTGCTCGGCTTCTACCCGACGAACAGCCTGGTCGTGCTCGGCGTAGGCGGTCCGCATGCTCGCATCAAGCTCGCATTCAGGTACGACCTGCCTGACCCTGTTGAGGAGAACGTCGCTGCCGACATCGCGGCACACGCGGTCACGGTGCTCGGCCGCCAGGACCTGACCGTGGCCGTCGTCATCGGCTATGGCCCTGGTCAGACCGTGACTCCAGTCGCAGACGTAGTGGCTCCCATGCTGGCGGCCGCAGGAGTCATGGTGCATGACGTACTCCGGGTGCAAGACGGTCGTTACTGGTCATACGTCTGCCAGGATCCTTCGTGTTGCCCGCCAGATGGCGTGGCGTTCGACCCGGCCAGTCACCCGGCAGCGGCGGCACTCAATTCGGCGGGCCTGACCGTTCGCGGCGACCGCGAAGCCCTGGTCGGCCTGCTGGATACGTCCGCTGATTCTGTCGAGCCGATGAAGCAGGCGATCGAGCGAGCACGGCAGCGGATCAGGCGGCTCGTCGATCAATCACTCGCGGCCTCGCGGAGTGACGGCGTTATCCTGCCGCTGGCCGCTGATGCGGGCAGGCGGTCGGTCCGCCAGGCGGTGACCAGGTACCGCCAGGGCGGGGCGCTGACCGACCTCGATGAGATCGCGTGGCTTGGCGCGGCGCTCATGGACTTGCGCGTCCGTGACGATGCGTGGGCCAGGATGGACCCCGCATTCGCCGAATCTCACCAGCGGCTATGGACGGACCTCGTGCGCCTGCTGCCTGCCGAGTTCGTACCCGCGCCCGCCGCGCTGCTGGCCTTCACCGCCTGGCAACTCGGCGACGGCGCCCTGGCCAGTATCGCGATAGAGCGGGCGCTGACCGCTGATCCTGAGTACTCGATGGCATTGCTGATTGCCGATGCGCTCTATGCCGGCCTGCCGCCGTCCGCGGCTCGCCTGACGATGACGCCCAAGCAAGTCGCGGCGAGCTACGCGAGGCAGCGAGGGGGTAACGGGCGTCAGCCCGCCGGACCAGCCAGGACGGCAGGAACCAACGGCCGTTGCCGCACAACGCGAGGCGGGTCGAAGAGGGGCAACCTGCGGCGCTGAGTGCGGACGATCCCGGGTCTACTGGGCGGGTTCGGCGGCGGGGTCGTGGCCCGCGGCGAGCTGAGCAAGTTCCCGACCCTGGCGGTACTGACGCGCGGTCGGCGGCAGGGTCGCCGGACGGCCGCTGAGCAGCACGCTGAGAGTGCCGCGAACGGTCTCATCCACGGGAGTGATCGCGCTTCCGGGCTTGACCGCTCTGCGCAGTACCTGAGCGGCCACGGCTCCCGCCGAGCCGAACAGCGCGGCTCCTGGTACGGCCACGCTGATCTGGTCGGCAGCGAGCTCGTACTCGGTGCATCCGAGGACGACGGCACCGCAGCCCCCGGGTGTGCGCTGGGCGGCGTCGGCAATGGCGATCGCGATGGCATCTTCGTCGCCAGCGTCGATCGCCGTGGCAAGGCCCGGGCACGCCACCGGGGTCACGGTCGCTTGGCCGCCGAACTCCGCGATCAACTTGCGCTGGTACTCACTCGCGGTGGTGGCAACCGTCGCCCAGATGGCGACGGAACTGGCGACGGCGGCCGCGGGCTTGATCGCGGGGACCGTTCCGACGACCGGGATGTCCGGCTCGAACTCGGCCCGAAGTGCGTCGAGCGCGTGCACGGACCCGGTATTGCAGGCCATCACGATCACGTCGGGGTCATAGCGCTCTGTCGCATGGGCTATGGCGAGCGAGCGCTCCGCGATGTCCTGCGGTGTCCGCGGCCCCCACGGCATCCCGTCCGGGTCCATGGCGATGACCAAATCGGCATCCGGACGCAGCTTATGCAGTTCGCTGGCGGCGGCCAGCAGCCCGAGTCCGGAGTTGATCAGCGCGAACCGCATGCGCCAACTGTAAGAGATAAGCGGCAGAGCTCACGCAACCGGCGGGAGGAGGTCGGTGAACGGGAGGAAGCCGGCTAGCTGAGCGCGGGCAGGCCGTCGATGCTGACGCTGTTGCGTTCGGACCGGTAGGCGTCAAGCTCTTCGGGGTTCTTGCGGTCCGCCCACCGGTCCAGGAGATCGCGTTCCTCGACGAGATCCATGACCGGGACGGCGTAGCCGCACGAGTCGGAGATCCGGTCGGCCGTTACGACGATGATCGCTCGCTGGGCCGGATCAGCGGACCTGAAATGAGCGGCCAGTCCGGGCCAGCCCGGATCCTGCGGAAGAATGACCCGCCCGGAACCGTAGATACGCAGGACCTTGGGTATCTGGTCGAACGAGCAGAACATGAGCGTGATACGGCCGTTCTGCCGCAGGTGCGCGATGGTTTCCGCGCCACTGCCGGTGAGATCGAGGTAGGCGACCGTATGCGGGTCAAGTACCGCGAAGGTGTCGCGGTAGCCCTTAGGGGAGATGTTGACGTGGCCGCCGGCTCCCGACGAGTCGAGGCATGGCGCCGTCGCCACGAAGAACATCGGCTGGCGCGCGATGAACTCGATGAGTCTTTCGTCCAGCTCGGGATAGACCTTGGCCATGATGCCTCCTGATCGTATTGTCCTGGCTGGCTCCTCGGCGGCGGCGACCGCCCTGGGCAGAGTGGCCGGCCGGGCGCGGGGCGGCCGGGCGCGGGGCGGCCGGGCTCAGGCCCCGGTGCGGCAGGTGACCCGGCACACAGGGCAGACCGTGCGAAAACGCGTTTCTGCCGAACGGTACGATTGGTTTGACTGTCAATCGACGCGCGGGTTTGACAAGCGCTGCGGGACCGTCGCTTCATTGTGCTGGTTGCTGAGGTCGGCCCAGGGGAGGGCAGCGTGACCGAGCTCGCCGATCACGGGCAGGGGGCTGGTTCGGACCTCGCGGGCCGGGGCAGGGCCGGCTCGGGTGCTGACGGTGCGGGATCGGCCGCTGGTGAGACCGGCTCGGATACCTTGGGCAACCCGAGGCTGGCGAGCCGGCACGCAATCGCGGCCCAGCTGCGACGCGACTACGCCGCTGTCCCGCAAGGGACCCCGGTCCGGCTGGGGAAGTCCACATCGAACCTCTTCAGGTTCCGCGACAACGGCGGTCCAGGGCTAGCCACGCTGGACGTATCGGCGTTCAGCCAGGTCCTGGACATCGACCCGATAGCGCGCACGGCCGTCGTAGGCGGGATGACGACCTATGAGGACCTGGCCGACGCGACGCTGCGTCATGGCCTGATGCCGCTGGTCGTGCCTCAGCTGAAGACCATCACCCTCGGCGGCGCGGTGTCCGGCCTTGGCATCGAGTCGACTTCGCTGCGTAACGGCCTGCCGCACGAGTCCGTGCTTCAGATGGAGATCCTGACCGGCGACGGCCGGGTGGTGACTGCTGCGCCTGGCTCTGAGCACGAGGCGCTGTACTGGGGCTTCCCCAATTCCTACGGCACGCTGGGCTATGCGCTGTGGCTCACGATCTCGCTGGAACCCGTCGAGCCGTTCGTGCATTTGCGCCATGTCAGGTTCGCCAGCCCGGCCGAAGCCATGTCCGCGATCACGCAGATTGCCCGCGACGGCAGCTACCAGGGTCACCGCGCAGACTTCGTCGACGGCACGGCGTTCAGCCCGGGCGAGATCTACGTCACGATCGGCGCGTTCAGCGCGGCGGCGCCCTGGCTCAGCGACTACACCGGCCAGCGGATCTACTATCAGTCCGTACGCGGACCCCGGGAGGACTTCCTGACCATCCGCGATTACCTGTGGCGATGGGACACCGACTGGTTCTGGTGCTCGCGTCCGTTCGGGGTGCAGCGGCCGCTGATCCGGCGGATGTGGCCGCGCCGGTACCGGCGGTCGGATGTGTACCGCAAGCTAGTGGCCTTCGACCGCCGCCATGGTCTGACTCGCGCGCTTGATGCCCGGCGCGGAGCCCCGGCATCCGAGGCGGTCGTCCAGGATGTCGAGATTCCGGTCGAACGCGCGGCAGACTTCTACGAGTTCTTCGCCGCCGATATCGGAATGAGCCCGGTCTGGCTGTGCCCGCTGCGGCTGCGCGCGGACCGGCCGTGGCCGCTTTATCCGCTAGCCCCGGGGGAGGTCTACGTCAACTTCGGGTTCTGGGGCAACGTGGCGTTGCCGGGCGGCGCGTCCGATGGTTACTACAACCGGCAGGTGGAGGCCAAGGTCACTGAGCTAGGTGGCCACAAGGGGTTGTACTCGACCTCGTTCTATTCACCGGAAGAGTTCTGGCGGCTCTACAACGGGCAGGCATATGCCGAGCTTAAAGGTGAATACGACCCTGACGGCCGGCTTGCTGATCTCTATGACAAATGCGTGGGCGGTAAGTAGGAAGGGGAAGTGCATGCCGCTAGCGGAGGTGTTCGAGCGAGTCGCCGGCCCAGATACGCCGGTCGAGTTCCGCGCCTACGACGGCAGTGTGGCCGGTACAGCGGGCACGCCGCCGGTGACGGTCTCCGTCAAGTCTCCGGTCGCCGTGTCCTACCTGGCACAGTCTCCGGGCGCTCTCGGGCTTGCCCGTGCGTTCGTGGCCGGTCAGCTTGACGTCGACGGCGACCTGTACACCGCGCTGCGCAGGCTGGCCGGCGCGCAGCAGCTTGACGTCGGTCTGTCAGCACGGCTGCGTGTCCTGCGCGAACTCGGCGGCCCGAAGCTGCTGTTCCCGCGAGTGCCGCCGCCACCACAGGAAGTCAGGGTCAACCGTAGCTGGCTGACCGGCAGACGGCATTCCCGGGCCAGGGACGCCAGCGCGATCTCGCATCACTACGACGTGTCCAACACGTTCTACGGGTGGGTGCTCGGGCCGTCGATGGCCTACACCTGCGCGTGCTACCCGAATCCAGACGCGACCCTTGAGCAGGCACAGGAGTACAAGTTCGACCTGGTCGCGCGCAAGATCGGGCTGTCCGAGGGGATGCGCCTGCTCGACGTAGGCTGCGGCTGGGGCGGCATGGTCATGCACGCGGCACGCGAGTACGGAGTCAAAGCGCTCGGTGTCACCCTGTCCGAGCAGCAGGCGGCCTGGGCACAGCGGGCGATCAAGGAGGCGGGCCTGGAAAACCTGGCCGAGGTACGGCATCAGGACTACCGGGAGGTCACCGAGACCGGGTTCGACGCGGTGAGCTCGATTGGCCTGACCGAGCACATCGGCAAGGCTCAGCTACCTGGCTACTTCAGCTTCCTGCGGGGAAAGCTGCGGCCGGGCGGCCGGCTGCTCAACCACTGCATTACGCGGCCGGACAACCTCGGCATGGCCAGCGTGCGCGGCGGCTTCATCTTCCGGTACGTGTTCCCGGACGGCGAGCTAGAGGGCCCGGGTTACATCGTCTCGGCCATGCACGACAGCGGATTCGAAGTGCGGCACTCGGAGAACCTGCGTGAGCACTATGCGCGGACTCTCGCCGCCTGGGGCGCGAACCTGGATGCGCACTGGGACGAGGCCGTGGCCGAGGTCGGCGAGGGTACGGCCAGGGTCTGGCGGCTGTACATGGCAGGCTCCCGGCTCGGCTTCGAGCGCAACGACATCCAGTTGCATCAGGTGCTCGGCGTCAAGCTAGGCGAACACGGTGCGGCAGGAATGCCGCTGCGGCCCGACTGGGGCTGAGCGAGCCGGCCAGCTTCTCGCTTCGGAGGTAAGTGGCCAGGTCAGGCCGAGGGCTCCCGGAGCGGGTCAGGTGGGGCGGTGGTAGCTCTCGGCGACGGTGAAGGCGAGGTCGAGCGCCTGGCTGCGGTTGAGCCGGGGATCGCAGGCCGTCTCGTACCGTTGGTGCAGATCACCGGCCACGATCTCGTGGCTGCCGCCGGTGCATTCGGTGACGTTGTCACCGGTGAACTCGATATGGATGCCGCCTGGATGCGTGCCGGTGGCGCGGTGTACCGCGAAGAAGCCGCGCAGTTCGTCCAGAACGTCGTCGAAGTGCCTGGTCTTGAAGCCACCAGGGGCTTCGAAAGTGTTGGCGTGCATCGGGTCGCAGACCCAGGCGACCGGTTCACCCGCCCGTGCGACCGCTTGGACCAGCGGGGGCAGTACCTCGCGGATCTTGCCCGCACCTATCCGGGTGATCAGCGTCAGCCGCCCCGGCCGGCGGTCCGGGTTCAGCACCCTGATCAGGTCAAGCAGGTCGGATTCGGTGGTGCCAGGACCGATCTTGACCCCGACCGGATTGGCGATCGAGCTGGCGAACTCCACGTGCGCGCCGTCCAGCGCTCTGGTCCGTTCGCCGATCCACAAGAAGTGCGCCGACGTGTCGTAGGCGCGGCCGGTCCTCGAATCGATCCTGGTGAGGGCGTGCTCGTAGTCGAGCAGCAGCGCCTCGTGCGAGGAGTAGAGCTCCACCGTGCGCAGTTCCGTAGTGTAGGCGCCGCACGCCCGCATGAAGCCGAGCGCGCGGTCTATCTCCCCCGCGAGCTGGTCATACCGCTGGCCGGCCGGACTGTCGGCGACGAAGTCCTGGTTCCAGGCATGGACCTGGTGCAGGTCGGCAAAACCGCCGGTAGCGAAGGCGCGGCACAGGTTCAAGGTGACTGCCGAGCAGTGGTAGGCACGCAGCAGCCTGCCCGGGTCAGGGATCCGTGCGGCGGCGGTGAAGTCGAGCCCGTTGACCGCATCGCCACGGTAGGCGGGCAGTTCGATCCCGTTCCTGATCTCGGTCGGCTTCGACCTGGGCTTGGCGAACTGGCCGGCCATCCTGCCGATCTTGACAATCGGCACGCTAGCGCCGTAGGTGAGGACGACCGCCATCTGAAGCAGCGTCTGAAGCTTGGCCCGCACGACTGAGGCTGTCGAACCGGCGAAGGTCTCCGCGCAGTCGCCGCCCTGAAGGACGAACGCATCCCCGGCCGTGACAGCCTTCAGCCGCTCGGTCAGCAGGTCGCATTCACCGGCGAAGACCAGCGGCGGCAGGCCGGCCAGTTCGGCGGTCACCGCAGTGAGGCCGTCCTTGTCAGGCCAGTCCGGTTGCTGTGCCGCCGGCCGCTGGCGCCAGTCCGCCAGTTCGGCGGGTCGGCCGAGGTGCCGGATTTCGGTCGGCTCGGAAGGGATGTCAAGCCAGTGCTCGGACGATGAGGCAGTGGTCATATCGGTTCGACGGTCCGGGGGGGTGCGGTGACAGATCACGGACTCCAGCTCAGCCCAGCGCAGCCTCTGCCGCTGTTGCGTGGCGCCGGATCGGCGCGGCAGCAAGCTGCCAGGCCGGTTGCCAGCCTACCCCCGGCGCGGCGGGCCGGCCGGCTCACTGCCGGGGTTGGTGCGCATTCTGCTGGTCCGGCGGCGAGAATAGCTTCATGAACCCCGAGCCTGCCGCGCCTCGTGACATCGTCCTGCTCGGGTCCACCGGCTCCATCGGCACGCAGGCGGCCGATATCGTCCGGCGGAACCCGGATCGGTTCACCATCAAGGCGCTCGGCGCGGGCGGCGGTAACCCGGCCCTGCTGGCCAGCCAGGCGCTGGAGTTCGGGGTCGAGGTGGTCGCCGTCGCCGACGAGCGGGCCGTTCCCGGCCTGCGGGATGCGTTGCGCATGCTTGTTCACGACGCCGCGGCGGACGGTCCGGGTGCTGGCACGGACGGTCCGGGTGCTGGCACAGTCACCGGGCGGCTGCCCGAGATCATTGCCGGGCCGGAGGCGATCGCTGACCTGGCCGCCCGGCCCGCCGATATCGTGCTCAACGCGGTGACCGGCGCGGTCGGGCTGAGTGCCACCTTGTCGGCACTGGACGCTGGCCGTGTTCTGGCGCTGGCCAACAAGGAGTCGCTGATCATGGGCGGCGACCTGGTCACCAGCCGGGCGGCAGCCGGCCAGATCGTCCCGGTGGATTCCGAGCACTCCGCGATCGCCCAGTGCCTGCGCGGCGGTCGCGCCGACGAGGTGCGCAAGCTGGTGCTCACCGCCAGCGGCGGGCCGTTCCTGCACTGGCAAGCCGAACAGCTCGGGTCGGTCACGCCGCGGCAGGCGCTGGCCCATCCCACCTGGAACATGGGCCCGGTGATCACGGTGAACTGCGCGACCCTGGTGAATAAGGGCCTTGAGCTGATCGAGGCGCACCTGCTGTTCGGCCTCGACTTCGGCCACATCGATGTCGTGGTGCACCGGCAGTCCGTGGTCCACTCGATGGTGGAGTTCCTCGACGGATCGACGATCGCCCAGGCCAGCCCGCCGGATATGCGGATCCCGATCGCCCTCGCCCTGGCCTGGCCGGAGCGCGTCCCCGGAGCGGCTCGCCCGGTCGACTGGACGACCTCGCACACCTGGACGTTCGAGCCGCTCGACGAACGGGCCTTCCCCGCGGTCGCGCTGGCACGGGAGGCTGGTCAGGCGGGCGGGACAGCGCCCGCCGTCTACAACGCGGCCAACGAGGAGTGCGTCGCGGCCTTCCTGGCCGGCGCCATTGCGTTCCCGGGGATCGTGGAGACCGTGGCACAGGTAATCTCGGAGCATGGTGGCTCCGGCGGTCCGGCCGGCGGTGTGGACGAGATCCTTGCCGCTGACGGCTGGGCGCGGACCAGGGCCCGTGAGCTAACCAAGACCGGCTGACCGACAGCCGGCACCGGGCGAGCCTGGAGCGCGCGCCCGCGCGGGGAGGGAGAGCCAGCGCTGATGGGCCATCAGATCGGCGTTCTGATCGGCGTGCTGATCTTCGTTGTCGCGCTGCTTACCTCGGTCATGCTGCACGAGGCAGGCCACCTGTTCACCGCGAAGGCCTTCGGCATGAAAGCCACCAGGTTCTTCGTGGGCTTCGGCAACACGCTGTGGTCCAGGGTGCGCGGGGAAACCGAGTACGGGATCAAGTCAGTACCGCTCGGTGGATTTGTCGACATTACCGGCATGAGCAACCTAGACGAAGTCGACCCGGCCGACGAGCCGAGGACGTTCCGTGCCAAACCTGCCTGGCAGCGGTCGGTCGTGCTGCTGGCCGGCTCGTTCATGCACTTCGTGATCGCCATCGTGGTGCTGCTCGCAGTCGCGATCGTGATCGGCGAGCAGAACACCGCCGTGGTCAGCATCTCGCCCTGCGTTCCGGTCAGCAAGACGTCAACTAGCTGCCCGGCAGGCGCGGCCAGGTCGCCGGCCGCGCTCGCCGGCCTGCGCAATGGCGACAAGATCGTCGCTGTCGACGGTCGGCCGGTCGGCACCTGGACCCAGCTCACTGACCAGATCGCGGCCCACAACGGCGGCACCGCGGTCGCGTTCACTGTCTCGCGCAACGGGCAGCAGTTCACCAAGGAGATCACGCTTGCCCGGCTGCCCTGGCGCAAGGGCGGCTTCCTCGGCGTGCAGGAGGTTCCGTTCTTGCGGGTCAGCCCGCTGGCCGCGACCGCCTATGCGGGCTCGCAGTTCGGGACAGCGGTGACCAGTTCGGTGCAGGGACTAGCCAAGCTGCCCAGCGAGATTCCGCAGCTGTTCTCGGCGAATCGGGCGAAGTCCGGCGGGGGAGTCTCTAGTGTCGTGGGAGTCGGCGAGATCACCGGTCAGGTGGTGAGTGCGGCGGGCGTGAGCTGGCAGGAGAAGGCGAGCTTCGTGCTCCTGATCGTCGCCTCGGTCAACGTCTTCGTCGGGCTTTTCAACCTGCTTCCGTTCCTGCCGCTGGACGGCGGCAAGCTGGCGGTCGTCATCTTCGAGTGGCTCAGGTCCGTCCTGGCCAGGCTGCGCCGCAGGCCTGATCCCGGACCCGTCGACATGCGGAAGCTCATCCCGCTCAGCGTCGGTTTCCTTGCCCTGTTCGTCTGCCTCGGAGTTCTGCTGATCGCGGCGGACATCTTCAATCCGATTCACCTGACTCAGTGAGGCCATAGCCATGACCGTCAATCTCGGCCTGCCGGAAGTCCCGCAGGCTCCGCTGGCACCACGTCGCGCGTCCCGCCAGATCATGGTCGGGAAGGGCCCGCACGCGGTACCGGTGGGCGGTGGTGCCCCTGTCTCGGTGCAGTCGATGACCACAACTCTGACTGCCGACGTGAACGCCACCCTGCAGCAGATCGCCGAGCTCACCGCGGCGGGCTGCCAGATCGTCCGGGTAGCCGTTCCGTCCCAGGACGACGCCGATGCGCTCGGCGCGATCGCCAGGAAGTCGCAGATCCCGGTGATCGCCGATATCCACTTCCAGCCGAAGTACGTGTTCGCCGCGATCGACGCGGGCTGCGCGGCTGTCCGCGTCAACCCGGGCAACATCAAGGCCTTCGACGACAAGGTCGGCGAGATCGCCCGCGCCGCGGCCGACGCCCAGGTGCCGATCAGGATTGGCGTCAACGCCGGATCGCTGGACAAGCGACTGCTGGCCAAGTACGGCAAGGCGACGCCTGAGGCGCTCACCGAGTCGGCACTCTGGGAGTGCTCGCTGTTCGAGGAGCACGGCTTCACCGACATCAAGATCTCGGTCAAGCACCACGACCCGGTCGTGATGATCCAGGCGTACCGGATGCTGGCAGCACGGTGCGACTACCCGCTGCATCTCGGCGTCACCGAGGCGGGACCGGCCTTCCAGGGCACGGTCAAGTCGGCTGTCGCGTTCGGCGCGCTGCTGGCCGAGGGAATCGGCGACACCATCCGGGTGTCTCTGTCCGCCCCGCCGGTCGAGGAGGTCAAGGTAGGGACCGCGATCCTGGAATCACTCGGGATGCGCGACCGCGGCCTGGAGATCGTGTCCTGCCCGTCCTGCGGCCGGGCGCAGGTGGACGTCTACAAACTGGCCGACGAGGTGACGGCCGCGCTGACCGGGATGGACATCCCGTTGCGGGTCGCGGTGATGGGTTGCGTCGTCAACGGCCCCGGCGAAGCCAGGGAGGCAGACCTGGGCGTGGCGTCAGGTAACGGCAAGGGCCAGATCTTTGTGCGCGGCGAGGTGATCGCCACGGTGCCTGAGTCGCAGATCGTCGAGACCCTGATCGAGGAGGCGATGAAGCTGGCCGCCGCGATGTCGTCAGATGACTGAACCGCGACCCGCCAGTTTTGCCGGCCATTCCTCGCGTGCCCGTTCGGTGCGCTCAGCCAGCCCGAGGGTGGGCGACAATGGCCAGATGAGAAGGTTCCTGCTCGCTGTCGTGGCGGTTGGTGCGACGCTGGTCGCCGGCTGCACTATCGGATCGGGCGCACAGCAGCGGGCCGGGTCGGCGGGCGGTCAGGGCAGCGGCGGGACGGCCAGCCTGGTACCCGTGTCCGCGGTGCGATGGCACGCCTGCGGCACGACGAGCACCAGCGTGCTGTGCGGCACCCTTGCGGTGCCGCTGAATTACGGTGACCCGAACGGCAGGAAGATCAGGCTCGCCCTCTCGGAAGTGCCGGCCACCGCTCCGGCCAGCCAGCGCCTGGGCATCTTGCTCGTCAACCCGGGCGGTCCTGGTGCCAGCGGCATCAGCCTGGCCAGCTTCGTCGCCCAGGGACTCGACCCGCGGGTCGCCGCACGGTACGACGTCATCGGCTTCGACACCAGGGGCGTCGGTTCGTCGGTCCCGGCCATGCACTGCGATCCGGCCTTCTTCGCGCGCGAACGGCCGGACTACATCCCGGCCAACGCGGCAGCCGAGCAGGTGCTGGTAAACCGGGCGAAGGCGTACGCGGCTGACTGCCAGAAGCGGTATGGCTGGCTGCTGCCCGACATGACGACGGCGAACATCGCCAGGGACCTGGACCAGATCCGGGCCGCCCTGGGCCAGCGGCAGCTCAGCTACTTCGGCTACTCCTACGGCACGTACATCGGGCAGGTCTACGCGACGCTGTTCCCGCACCGGGTGCGCCGGATGGTGCTGGACAGCACCGTCGACCCGACCGGCGTCTGGTACGCCGACAACATCGGCCAGGACTACGCGTTCCAGGGCAGGATGCGGGCGTTCCTGCGCTGGGTCGCCAGGTACCACGGTCTCTACCACCTGGGAACGACATCGGCGCAGGTGAGCCGTTCCTGGTACGCGGCACGGGCCAGTCTCGCCGCGAATCCGGTCCCGCAGGGCTCGGGCCCGAGCATCGGGCCTGACGAGTTCGACGACACCTTCCTCGTCGGTGGTTACGACGACCAGTACTGGCCGGGCCTGGCTGGTGCGCTGGCCTCCTATCTGCACTCGGGCTCGGCGAGTCAGCTGCTCACCCTGTTCAACCAGGCAGGTAAGCAGAGCGAGAACGAGTTCGCTGTCTACAACGCCGTGGAGTGCGCTGACGTCGCATGGCCGCGCAACTGGGCCAGGTGGAACTCCGACACCAGAAAGGTCTACGCCACGGCGCCGTTCGAGGCATGGGACAACGCGTGGTTCAACGCCGCGTGCGCGTTCTGGCCGGTGCACGGGCCGGCCAGGCCGCTGCGGATCGGCGCCAGCGGCCTGCCGGGCATCCTGATGCTGCAGGGCACCCTGGACGGGGCGACGCCTTACGTCGGCGCCCAGAACGCGCACCGGATGCTGCCCACCGCCCGCATGGTCGTCGTACTGGGCGACGGGAATCACGGGCAATCACTGGTGTACCCGCCTAATACCTGTGTTAACGGGTACCTGAACCGCTACCTGGCCAGCGGCGCGCTCCCGTCGACGCCCGGTCTGGTCAACGCGACCTGCCCGGCGTCACGGGCTCCGGTACCGAGCGGCTGAGGCAGGCCAGCTTCGAGAGGCGGTCCCGGGGCGGCTCGGGGCGGTCCGGGGCGGTCCTGGGAAGGACCGCGCCCATGGCCGCATTACCGGGCCGCGTGCCGTTAGTCTTAAGGAGTGCTGCGCACCCGGGTTGGGCAGTCATCGGCCCTCCGCCTGCTCATGGATCGCGATCGCGACCAGGTTCTCGCCCTGTGCGATCACGATCCGGTCGCGAATGTCTTCGTGAGCGCACGGGTCTGCGCAAGCGGCCTCGACCCGATGCGGCTAGGCGCTCAGGTCTGGGGCTATTACCAGGGCGGGCGCCTGGTGTCGGCCTGCTACGTGGGTGCCAACATGGTCCCGGTCCAGGCGGTACCCGCTGCGGTCACCGCGTTCGCGGAGCGGGCGCGGCTGCAGGGCCGTCGCTGCTCGTCGATTGCCGGGCCTGCCGACGCTGTCCGTGACCTCTGGCATCAGCTGGCCCCTTACTGGGACCGGCCGCGTGAGATCAGGGACCACCAGCCGCTGATGGCGATCGCCGCAAATCCCCTCGTATCACCCGACCCGATGGTGCGCCGCGTCCAGCCGCACGAGATCGGGGTCTTGCTCCCGGCCAGCATTGCGATGTTCACCGAGGAAGTGGGCATCTCGCCGATCGGAGCCGATGGCGGAGCCGCCTACCGTGCCAGGGTGAGCGAGCTAGTGGTCGGCGGCCGGTCGTTCGCCAGGATCGAGGGCGGCAAGGTCATCTTCAAGGCTGATATCGGAGCCGCCACGGCTCTAGCCTGCCAGGTCCAGGGCGTGTGGGTGCCGCCTGAGCTGCGGGGCCGGGGTCACGCAGCGCACGGAATGGCCGCGGTCGTGTCGATCGCCCGGCAGACGTTCGCTCCCGTTGTGAGCCTGTACGTCAACGACTTCAACGCGCCGGCCAGGGCCGCGTACTCCAGAGTGGGCTTCACGGAGGTCGGGGCGTTCATGTCGGTGCTGTTCTGATTTGCGCCGCTCTGATCCGCGCCGCGGAGTGAGGGCGTGCCCGCTAATATTCAGATGACAGCTTCAGACGTCGCTGCTAAGCTTCTGTGCCCTTGTGCCAAGCTCGAACGCCCTGAGGAGTTGCGCCATGGCATCGGCCGTCACCGGTGAGGATCAAGGCGCGGACCAGGTACTTGCAGTCGAGCGCGACCACCTGTCGAGATCGCGCGAGTTCCTGCGGCTCATGCGGGAAGACGTGCTGTCGCTGCCGGCGCTTGCTGGCGACCGAGTCTCGCAGGAATACCTCAAAGCAGACCTGCACCGCCGGGCTGAGTCGCTGCGTGACCTGCCCGACACACCGCTGTTCTTCGGCAGGCTTGACTACGCCGACGGGCCGGGTGGCTCAGGCCAGCCGCCTGGCACGACGGCTATACCCGAACAGGCCGAGGAGCGGTTCTACATCGGTCGGCGGCACGTGCACGACCAGGCTGGTCATCCGGTCGTGATCGACTGGCGGGCGCCGGTCTCCAGGCCGTTCTACCGGGCCAGCCAGGCTGAGCCGATGGGCCTGGCACTGCGGCGCAGATTCGGCTTCAACCGCGGTCAGCTCACCGCGTACGAAGACGAGGTCTTCACCCAGGCTGGCCAGCTCGTGAGCGTCACCGACGGCTATCCGGCGGTCCAGCCGACGAGCCGGATCCTGATCGAGGAGATCGAGCGGCCCAGATCGGGGTCGATGCGCGACATTGTCGCGACCATCCAGCCGGAGCAGGACGACATCGTCCGAGCTGCCGCGACAGAGTCGGTGTGCGTCCAGGGCGCCCCTGGTACCGGGAAGACCGCGGTCGGCCTGCATCGCGTCGCCTACCTGCTCTACGCCCACCGGGAACGGATGAGCCGGGGAGGCGTCCTGGTCCTCGGCCCAAACCAGGCATTCCTCACCTATATCCGCAACGTGCTGCCTGCGCTGGGCGAGTTCGATGCCACCCAGACCTCCGTGACCGAACTGCTCGCAGTGGTACCCATCCGCGGCACCGACTCCGAGTACGCCGCGCGGATCAAGGGCGACGCCAGGATGGCCGAGGTGCTGCGCCGCGCGTTGTGGGAGCGGCTCACCGAGCCTGCTGAGCAGCTCTTGCTGGCTCGCGGCTCGCGGCGCTGGCGAGTTCCTGCCGCGCAGATCGGCGGCCTGGTGGACGAACTGCGGAAACGTGGGGTCCGGTATGGGACCGGCAGGGAAATGCTCTCGCACCGGATCGCTCACGTGATCTTGACCCAGATGGAGGCGGCGGGCGAGTCCTGTGACGACAGGACGCACGAGGCGGTACGCAGGACCAGTCAGGTCCGGTCACTGGTGGACACCGTCTGGCCCAAGGCCGATCCGGTCCGAGTCGTGTTTACCTTGTTTTCCGACCCTGCCGCCCTGGCCAGGGCCGCGGACGGATTGCTCAGCCCGGCGGAGCAGGCAGCACTGACCTGGCCAAGTCCGCCACGCGGGCCGGGTTCCGCGCGCTGGTCAGCGGCGGACGCGGTGCTGGTGGATGAGGTCCGCGACCTGCTCGAGCGGACGGCCAGCCTCGCTCATATCGTCGTGGACGAGGCCCAGGACCTCTCGGCGATGGCTTGCCGTGCGATTGGCCGCAGGTGCACCACCGGATCGGTGACAGTACTCGGAGATATCGCGCAGGGCACCACGCCGTGGGCCGCCCGCAGCTGGGAACATTTGCTTGGCCACCTGGGTAAGCCGGAGACGAGCCTAGAGGTGCTGAACACCGGCTACCGGGTGCCGCGCCAGATCCTGGACTTCGCGAGCAGGCTGCTCGGTGTGATCGCCCCCGATCTCGCCCCTGCGGTGTCGGTCCGCCAGGACCCGGGCTCGCTCACGGTTACCGAGGTCACCGAACAGACGATGGCGCAAACCCTGGCGGCGACCTGCACGGCCGCGCTGACCAGCCCTGGATCGGTGGCGGTGATCACCGCCGACGGCGACGCGGCCGAGGCCGCCGCCATGCTGGCGGCGGCCGGCCTTCCTGATGCGATCCTCGACGGAAACATCGATGGAGGCCAGTTGCTCGTGGTGCCGGTCGGCTTGGCGAAAGGCCTAGAGTTCGATCATGTCGTAGTAGTCGAGCCGGCCAGGATCGCGGCCGCCGAGGCACGCGGCTTGCAGCGGCTCTACGTCGCGCTCACCCGCGCCGTGTCCAGCCTCACCGTGCTGCACGCCGAGCCGCTTCCCGCGCCGCTCCGCTGATCTGCTGTGCTCATCGATCACTGGCCGCTTCTCGGGCTCCGGCTGACAAGTCCCCGCCTCGAACTTCGCCTTCCGTCCGATCGCGAACTCAGCGAACTGGCTGATCTTGCGGCGGGCGGCATGCACCAGCCTGGGAAAATGCCGTTCTTCGTCTCGTGGCCCAGCTTGCCGCCAGCGCAGCGAGCGCGCGCGGTGGTCCAGCGGCACTGGCGGCAACAGGGCAGTTGGTCCGCTGATGACTGGTCACTCGACCTGGCTGTCTTCGCTGACGGCCAGGTTGTGGGGATGCAGGAGATCTCGGCTCGCGACTATCGGGTCTTGCGGCAGATCAGCAGCCTTTCGTGGCTTGGCTTGCGGCACCAGGGCAGAGGGCTCGGCACTGAGATGCGTGCCGCTGGCCTGCACCTCGCCTTCGCCGGGCTCGGCGCAGCCGAGGCGACATCGGGAGCCTTTGACGATAACGCCCCGTCGCTGAGGGTCTCGGAAAAGCTCGGATACGAACCTGACGGAATTGAGCGCCTGGCGAAGAACGGGCAAGTGACCACGACGCGGCGATTGCGCCTCTCTCGCGCACGATGGGAGAAGAGTGACCGCATACCAGTCTCGATAACAGGGCTCCAACCCTGCTTGCCATTGTTCGGACTCCAGGAGCATGACGAGCCGTGAGCGGCGGTTCGTTTGCTGCCCATGCCCGACCTGCCGTGAGGTTCCCCGGCTCCTGTTCTCTCCAAAGGCAGGATGAATGGGCACACTGATAGCGAATTACAGTATGAATGGGCGCATTGATTCCGGGTGATCTGCTGGTCCATGCTTGCGGGTCGCCGGGCTCCGCAATTGGTCGGAAAAGGCATGCCCGCGGGCACTTCGTCGCAGTGAATCGTCGGCATCTTGCGGAGAAACTTGCATGCCACGCCGTTGGGAGAGCATTCTTTGAACAAGAGGTTACGTAGCGCGATCTAGCGAATACTTAAGGTGACACGGTGACCCTGGCGGCTCGCCGCACTGGCGGCGGAGAACACCTGGAGCAACGGCCAGAGTTCTTTCTCAACCGGCTCGAAGATCTCGCAGCGGAGCTCCGCAGGCGGGGACTGACCACACGGCTCATCACCCCGGCGGGGCGGGCTCCGAGCCTGCACGTCGTGAACCCGGTCATGGGCCGGCTGGCTGAGGACGTGTTTGTCGGCCGGAGCCAGGATGGTGCCTGGTGGTTCTGGTGGCCGTGGGCCGAGCGGATCGCTCCTGCGGACAAGGTCAGCGCTGCGGCGACCTTGATAGCCAAGGTGCTCTGCACCGAGAGTTAGTGCGGCGCTCGGTTCGTGCGGCGCTCGGTTAGTGCGGCGCTCGGTTCGTGCGGCGCTCGGTTCGTGCGGCGCCGGAGTTCGCTACCAGGGTCAGTGCGCCGCCGCGAACCCGGGAAAGGCCTGTGGATAGCCGCCCCAGCCTGCCGCACGGATGGCGGCGTCCTGCATGCCAGTCGCAGCGACGATCCGCAACGCCGGATCGGCGGCGGGCACCAGATCCAGGTAGGCGGCCATGACCTCGCCTTCGAGCGTGATCGCCAGCAGCACGGCATCAGCCTTCGTGCTGACGGTGACTGGCAGCTTGTATGCCACGGCCGCGGCCCGAGGCGTAGCGCCCAGGGCGATGAGCAGCCTGGTGAGGCGGTCCCTGGCCCGGTCATGGGCGACGCAATCGGCGGCCGCCTGAAGGTACCGTGCGCCGGCCAGGTGTGCTCCGACGACGCCGTATCCGTAGCTGGCGGCCTGCTCGGCGGCCAGGGCCTGTTGCAGTGCGGCGATCTTCGCGGCCTCGTTCTGAGCGGCCCGGCTCATCGCGTCAGGCCAGCTTGGTGCAGGAACACGAGGTGCGCGGCCTCCGATGCGCTGATGCTCGCCATGAGCTGGGCGAGAGCGGCCGGCACGTCCCGCAGTTGGCCGGTCAGCCTGGTGACGGCGGCCTGCTCTGCCGCGGCCAGCCTGGCGAGCACTTGCTGGCGGTCAGCGGGCATTGCCGGCGCTACCGGACTCGGCCGGGGCGTGGCTGAGGCCGTCCTGTGCGGCAGGATCAGCCGTGACCGCAGCGCGCCCAGGTGTGCCCCGTGCTCAGCGAGCACGCGCGCGAGCACCTGGCCGGCCTTCGCGTCGCCCGCCAGGGCAGTGAGCGCGCTCGAATAGGTGCTGACCATCAGTTCCTCCGCCGTGATCGCGTGCTCGAGCGTCACCACATCTGGGGACAGGCCCGGCGGCGGGCCGAGCGCACGGATGCCCTTACAGCCGGCCAGCAGCAGTGAGCTGGTCGCCGCCGCGGCGAGCACCACCCGGCGGGTGGGATCGCTTGTCCCATGACGTTCGGCCGCCTCGGCCACTCCGGCCCTCCAGTCTGAAAGCCGGCCCGGCATACCCGTGCGGCACCCAGCGAAACGCGTGGCATCCAGCATGCCATGTGCGGGCAACCTGCGTGGAAGGGCAACAGGTCAGAACGTCAGGTCGCTGTCCCGGCTAGGCTAGTGGCCTGGCTGGACACCAGCCGTAGCTGCAAGCTGGGCACTAACTGCAGGTCGGGAGACTAGGAGGCGTGATGCGCGAGGATTCCCGTCGCGGTGCGCCCCGGTCGCCGCGGTCGCCGCGGGCCGCGGGTCGAGTCGGCGCGGGACCAGACCCGAGAGGGCCGCGTTCCGGTACGGCAAGCAAGGGCACTGGCGGCGGCAGGACCGGGCACGATGGCGTCCGGCCTGGTCAGGGTAACCGAGGCGGGGCCGGAACCGCCGCCGACGTGGCTCGCCTGACGGCCTTGATCGAGCCCGTCCTGGCGGCGACGGAGATCGACCTGGAGGCCGTCAAGGTCGCCACGGCTGGCCGCCGACGGGTGCTGCGGATCGTCGTGGACGCCGACGGCGGCCTCAGCCTGGACGACATCGCCGAGGTGAGCCGCGAGCTGTCGGCACGGCTTGACGCGAAGAACGCGATGGACGACGCGCCGTACACGCTCGAGGTTTCTTCGCCTGGTATCGACCGGCCGCTGACTCAGCCCCGGCACTGGCGGCGGGCGACCGGCCGGCTGGTCTTGGTGCCGCTGACCGGCTCCGGGCATGACCCGCGCCCGGTGCGGCCAGGCGCGGCTGCTGGTTCTGTTGAAACTCCGGCTCGAGTCATCGGCGCTGACGATGAGCGCGTCACGCTCGAGATCGACGGCGCCAGGCGTGTTTTCAGCTACGGAGAGCTTGGTCCTGGCCGTGTGCAGGTGGAGTTCGGCAGGCTTGACGAAGTCGACGGCGGCAATGACCCGGAAGAGGAGGGGCCCGATGGACATTGACGTGTCGGCGCTGAAGAGCCTTGAGGCCGAGAAAGACATCTCGATGGACCTGGTCATCAAGGCCATCGAGGACGCGCTCCTGGTGGCGTACCACAAGTCCGAGGGCGCGGCACCCACCGCCAGAGTCGAAGTGGACAAGAACACCGGCCACGTCACCGTGTGGGCAGCGCAGACCGACGCGACAGGCGCCACGCTGCGCGAGTATGACGACACCCCGGCAGGGTTCGGCAGGATCGCGGCGACGACCGCGGGTCAGGTGATCTTGCAGCGGCTGCGTGACGCGGAGGACGAGCTCACCTTCGGCGAGTTCGCCGGCCAGGAAGGCAACGTCGTCGCCGGGGTCATCCAGCAGGGCAAGGACCCCAGGGCGGTGCTCGTCGACCTGGGCAGGATCGAGGCGATCCTGCCGCCGACCGAGCAGGTGCCCGGCGAGCGCTACGTTCACGGTGAGCGGCTCAAGTGCTACGTGCTGCACGTCAGGAAGGGTTTCAGGGGCCCGTCAGTGACCCTCTCGCGCACGCATCCGAACCTGGTACGCAAGCTTTTCGCGCTCGAGGTTCCGGAGATCGCCTCCGGCGCGGTGGAGATCGCCGCTATCGCCAGGGAGGCGGGGCACCGCACCAAGATCGCCGTGATCGCGAGGGAGCCCGGCGTCAACGCGAAAGGCTCGTGCATCGGCCCCATGGGCGCCCGGGTGCGCAACGTGATGGCCGAGTTGCACGGCGAGAAGATCGACATCGTCGACTACTCCGACAATCCCGCCGCGTTCGTCGGCCACGCGCTGTCTCCGGCCAGGGTCTCCCAGGTGCGGGTGCTCGACGAGGCCAACAGGGTCGCGCAGGTGATCGTTCCCGACTACCAACTCTCGCTCGCTATCGGTAAGGAAGGGCAGAATGTCCGGCTGGCGGCCCGGCTGACCGGGTGGCGCATCGACATCCAGCCGGACAACCAGGACGTTGGCCAGCAGTCTGCGGACCTAGGCCATAAGGTGGCTGGTGCCGCAGACGCGCCGGCACTGTAAGCTGTTAGTAAGGCGGTCATGCGGCCCTCGTTTCCAGCCATGCCCGGATCAGTGATCCGTACGTGTGTCGGGTGCAGGACTACTGCCGCCAAGTCCGACTTGCTTCGCGTGGTGGCGGTTGACGGCGAGATCGTCGTGGACCCGGCTGCGCGCAGGCCAGGCCGGGGCGCATACTTGCATCCCAGCCAGGACTGTCTGGAGCGAGCCAGGCGCCGCCGGGCGATTCCGAGAGCGCTGCGCGCGACCGAACCGCTCGCCGATGGCGGGCTCGTCAGGTACCTCGCTGGAACCTGACTGGATCGCGTGCCGGGAATGCGGCAGCGACCCAGGTGGTT
The DNA here is from genome assembly GCA_035533915.1 of Streptosporangiaceae bacterium. GTDB lineage: Bacteria > Actinomycetota > Actinomycetes > Streptosporangiales > Streptosporangiaceae > Chersky-822. Next base: position 29,830 of record DATLSX010000145.1, on the reverse strand, counting down.
ACCCGCGCGGTACGGCAGGGCTTGAAATAGCGGGGCGGTACAGGCAACAAGCGGCAGCGGTACGTGCCGGAGAGACAGGCTGAGATTGTGATGAGCGCTCGATGAGCAAGTGGCGATGAACAGCAGGAACTGACGCCGGACGGAGCATGCGCTGCCCCGGGCCGGCTGACTGGCCCGGAGTCCCGGGCCGAGTAGAGGGAGCGTAGTGGCGAAGGTCCGGGTATACGAACTCGCTAAGGAGTTCGGTGTAGAGAGCAAGGCCGTGATGGCCAAGCTCGGTGAAATGGGCGAATTTGTTCGCTCGGCGTCCTCGACGATCGAGGCGCCGGTCGTGCGCAGGCTCAAGGAAGCGTTCGCGACCGAGGCCGCGACCGCCAAGACTTCAGCAGGAAAGGCCGCTGGCGGCAAGCCAGGCGGCAACGGCCGTGTTCCCGCCGCACCGGTGGACGCCGTGGCGGCTCCGGCTGCTCCGGCTGCGGCTGCGGCTCCGGCTCCAACTGCGGCTGCGGCTCCGGCTGAGTCGATCTCGGCCCAGCCGTCCGCTCAGGAGCAGGTCCACATCCGGCCAGTCGCTGCCGCGCCAGCGAGCGTCGGCGAGCAGGCGCCGGAGCAGGGAGACGGCGCCACGCCGTCCGCGGTGCCGCAGGTGTCGTTCTCTCAGCCTGAGCAACCGCAGGGCCGTCCGGCAGGGACTGGTCCCCAGACTGCCCAGGCGCCCGCCGCGCCGTCCGACGCCAGGCCAGCCCCGCCGGAAGCAGGCGCAGGTCCGGCGCCAGGCCAGGCCAGGCCAGGGCCAGGCGCTGCCCGGCCAGGTCCGCCTGGAGCAGGCGCGACGCCAGGGCCGCGCCCTGGTCCGCGTCCGGGGCCGCGACCTGGTAACAATCCGTTCAGCTCGACGTCGACCGGAATGGGATCAGCCCCGCGCGGCCCGCGGCCTGGCCAGCCTGGGCCATCGGGCCCAGGCGCTCCGGCGGGACACGCGGGGACAGGCGTGCCTGGGCAGGCCACAGGCCGGCCGGCGGCGCCAGGCTCTGCTGGTGGTCCCCGGCCGCAGGCACCGCGCCCGATGGGCCGGCCAGGCCCTGGCGGCCCGGGAGACGGCGGTCGGCCAGGCGGTCCGCGCCCCGGCGGTCCGCGACCCAGCCCAAGCAGCATGCCGCCACGGCCGTTTGGTGCCCGTAGCGGTCCTGGCGGCGCCGGCGGCACAGGCGGCCCTGGAGCAGGCACGCGGCCGGGTGGCCGCGGCGGTCCGGGAGTCGGCCGGGGCGGTCCTGGCGGCGGTGGCGGCGCTGGCGCGCCGCGTACTGGTGGCGGCCCGGCGCGGCCGGGTGCTGGCGGCCGCGGCAGGACCGGCACGCAGGGCGCGTTCGGCCGGCCTGGCGGTCGCCCGTCGCGCGGCAGGAAGTCGAAGAAGCAGCGGCGTCAAGAATTCGACAACATGCAGGCGCCGTCGATCGGCGGCGTGTCGGTACCTCGCGGTAACGGCCAGGTCATCCGGCTGTCCCGAGGCGCTTCGCTGAGTGACTTCGCGGACAAGATCGGAGTGAACCCGGCTTCGCTCGTCCAGGTGCTGTTCCATCTCGGTGAGATGGTGACGGCGACTCAGTCGGTCAACGACGAGACGCTGCAACTGCTGGGCGCCGAGCTCAACTACAACGTTCAGGTCGTCTCCCCTGAGGAGGAGGACCGCGAGCTTCTTGAGGCGTTCGACATCGAGTTCGGCGAGGACGAGGGCGAGGACGCCGACCTGGAGGCCAGGCCTCCGGTGGTGACCGTCATGGGTCACGTTGACCACGGCAAGACCAAGCTGCTCGACGCGATCAGGAACACCAACGTCATGGCGCACGAGGCTGGTGGTATCACCCAGCACATCGGCGCCTATCAGGTCAATACGAAGGTGGATGGTCAGGACCGGACGATCACCTTTATCGACACCCCCGGGCACGAGGCGTTCACCGCGATGCGTGCGCGCGGGGCGGAGACGACTGACCTGGTGATCTTGGTTGTCGCTGCCGACGACGGCGTGAAGCCGCAGACTACCGAGGCGCTGAACCACGCCCAGGCGGCCGGCGTCCCGGTCGTCGTGGCGGTGAACAAGGTCGACAAGGAGGGCGCGGACCCGTCGAGGGTCCGGGCACAGCTCACCGAGTACGGCCTGGTGGCTGAGGAGTTCGGCGGCCAGTCGCTGTTCGTCGACGTGTCGGCGCGCAACGGCACCGGGATCGAGGCACTGCTTGAGGCGGTCGTGCTGACCGCCGACGCCGAGCTCGACCTGCGGGCCAACCCGCACCAGCCCGCGCAGGGCGTGGCCATAGAAGCGCATCTGGACAAGGGGCGCGGCCCGGTGGCGACGGTGCTGGTGCAGCGCGGCACGCTGAAGGTCGGCGAATCCATCGTCTGTGGCGAGGCTTACGGCCGGGTCAGGGCGATGCTCGACGAGAACGGCGACCAGGTCGCGCAGGCGCCGCCGTCCAGGCCGGTGCAGGTACTCGGCCTGACCGCAGTGCCAGACGCCGGTGACAGCTTCCTCGCTGTGACCGACGACCGGGTGGCCAGGCAGATCGCCGAGCGCAGGGAAGCCAGGGAGCGGACCGCGCAGTTCGCCCAGCGGCGGCCGCGGGTCACTCTGGAAGACCTGGAGTCCGCGCTCAAGTCCGGTGCCAGGGAAGAACTGCTCCTGATCATCAAGGGCGACGTATCGGGATCGGTCGAGGCGCTGGAAGACGCCTTGCTGAAGATCGATGTCGGCGAGGAAGTCGTGCTCAGGGTGATCGGCCGTGGCGTTGGCGCGATCACCCAGGACGACGTCAACCTGGCAATCGCCTCCGAAGCCGTCATTATCGGCTTCAACGTCCGGCCAGCCGGCCGGGCCGGCGAGCTTGCCCAGCGTGAGGGCGTCGACATCCGGTACTACTCGATCATCTACCAGGCGATCGAGGAGATCGAGGCCGCGCTCAAGGGCATGCTCAAGCCGGAGTTCGAGGAGGCACAGCTCGGCACCGCCGAGGTCAGGGAGGTCTTCCGGGTGCCGAGGATCGGAAACGTGGCCGGCTGTATCGTTCGGTCAGGAACGATCACGAGGAACTCCAAGGCGCGCCTGGTCAGGGATGGCGTCGTGGTGTCCGACAATCTCAGTATCGAGTCACTGCGCCGGTTCAAGGACGATGCGACCGAGGTCCGGGAGGGCTTCGAGTGCGGCATCGGCGTCGGCTACGGCGACATCAAGATCGGCGATGTGATCGAGACATTCGAGATGCGGGAGAAGCCACGGGCTTAGCGACGAAGGCCGGGTCTGGAATCTGCCGCCTGGGGGCGGCGATGCCCGTACCCGGCCATCGTTACCAGGCGGCGGCGCTGCGGCCATTGCCATCAGGCGGCGGCGCTGCCGCAGCCTGGGCGGTGGCGCTGCTGCCGCCAGGCAGCCTCGGCGGTGGCGCTGCTGCCGCCAGGCAGCGGTGCGCTGTTGCCTGCGGTGGTGTGACCATCGCTGTTCTGCGGGGTGTGAGGGAAAGGTCTGGTGTGTACGTGGGAGCGCTGACCCTGGACGTGCTGCTTGGCGACGTCAGGTCGCTGAAGCAGAAGCGTTCCGAGGTCAGGCCACTCATCGCCGAGGTGCACAGGAAGTTCCCCGGCGTGGCTGTGGCTGAGACCGGGCACCTGGACCTGCACCGCAGAACGGAGATCGGCGTCGCGATGGTGTCCGCTACGGCCGCACAGGCCGTCGAGGTACTCCAGGCGTGCGAACGGTTCGTTGCCGCGCGCCCAGGCATCGAATTGCTGTCTGCCAGGCAGCGGCTGTTCAACGACGAGGGGGAGTGAGCGCGATGGATCCGGCGAGGGCACGACGATTGGCAGAACGGATCACCCAGATCGTCGCCGAGTTGCTGGAACGGCGGATCAAGGATCCGCGACTAGGGTTTGTCACGATCACCGACACCAGGGTGACCGGAGATCTACGCGACGCAACCGTGTTCTACACGGTGTACGGGTCGGAAGAGGACAAGGCGGCCAGTGCCGCAGCGCTCGCCAGCGCGACCGGAGTCATCCGGTCCGAAGTCGGCAGGCAGACCGGGCTCAAGCACACTCCGTCGATCACCTTCCAGCAGGACACTCTGCCGGAAGGAGCCAAGTCCATCGAGGATCTGGTGGCGAGGGCGATGAAGGCCGACGCGGAGCTTGCCGCGTCGCGGGCCGACGCCGTGCATGCAGGAGATCCCGATCCGTACCGCACGGTGGATAGCTCCGACGAAGGTGAGGACTCGTGAGCAGGCAGGCGACCGTTATCGGTGAGACGGAACGTGGCTTAGTGCGTGACTCCGGACTGATTATTGTCGATAAATCGGCCGGAATGACGTCGCACGATGTCGTTGCCAGGATTCGGCGACTAGCCGGAACCCGGCGCGTCGGCCATGCGGGCACCCTTGACCCGATGGCGACGGGCGTCCTTGTGGTCGGGATCGAGAAAGCTACCAGATTGCTCGGTCACCTGACGCTGACCGAGAAGGAGTACTCGGCAACCATCAGGCTTGGCCAGTCAACTGTCACCGACGACGCCGAAGGCGACGTGCTGCCGCCGGCCCACGTGGCGGCGATCGTCGCGAGCGCCATCCCCCGCGACGTGCTCTGCGCTGCACTTGCCGAGTTGACCGGCGTCATCAGCCAGGTTCCGCCCAAGATCAGCGCGATCAAGGTCGGTGGCCAGCGTGCCTACCGGCTGACCAGGTCAGGTGCGGCACCGGAACTGCTGCCGCGCCGGGTGACCGTCTCCCGGCTCGACCTGCTCGCCATGCGCCCGGTCGGTAACATGCTCGACATTGACATCGAGGTGACCTGCTCGAGCGGTACCTATATCCGAGCGATCGCCCGCGACCTCGGCACCGCACTCGGTACCGGAGGTCATCTGACCGCGCTGCGCCGCACCAGGGTCGGTCCGTACCAGATCAGCGAGGCACAGACGCTCGATCAGCTCGCCGAACAGTTCGAATTCATCCCGCTCGCCGAGGCGGCGGCGGCCGCGTTCCCTGTCATTCACCTGAGCGCCGATGAGGCGCGCCTACTGTCGCACGGCGTCCGCTTGCACTTGGCTAACGGCCTGGAACAACCCGGTGGGCATGCTGGTGCTGGTGCTGAGGTGAATGGTGCTGGGGTTGGCGTGAATGGTGCTGGGGTTGGCGTGAACGGTGCTGGGGTTGGCGTGAACGGGGCTGGGGCGGGTGCCCCGGTTGGTGCTGGTTCGGTTTGTGCTGGGTCAGTTGGGGTCGACTCGGGTGGTGTTCACGTCGGCGGCCCCAGCCCGGTGGCTGCGTTCGACCTGGAAGGCACGCTAATCGCGCTGGTGATCGAGAATGCGGGCGAAATACAACCAATTGCCGTCTTCGTTCCTTGACCCAGCCGGATTCCACCCGGATGAATGTCCACCCTCATCCCGCCAGGCGCTATGAGGGTGGACATTCATCCGGGGTGGGCGGCCCGGGGGTGCGCGGTCCGGAGCGGCCTCGGGAGGAGGCGCGGTCAGAAGCGGGAGCGCCGGGGGGCAGCGGCACGGTCTGCCCGTAGGCTGGTGACCAGCATCGGGCTGCGTCAAGTCGATCCACTGAGCCAGCTGACCTGAGCCAGCCGGGCTGCGACAGTCGCGCTGAGTCGGCTGCGCAGGTCGGCGACGGCGCTGTGCGAGCCGTTTTTCGAAAGGAACGTGACAGTGTATCGCTGGCAAGGGCTGCACGACATACCTGCGACTTGGGGTAGGTCGGTTGTCACTATCGGTGTATTCGACGGCGTGCACCGGGGTCACCAGCGGATCGTCGCGCGCGCAGTCGAGGTCAGCAAGGAACTTGGCCTGCCGCTTGTCGTAGTGACTTTCGACCCGCACCCGGACGAGGTGATCCGGCCGGGCTCGCACCCGCCGTTGCTGTGCACACCGCGATACCGGGCCGAGTTGCTGGGCAGGCTCGGTGCCGACGCAGTGTGCGTGCTTCCCTTTACCCAGGAGTTTTCCAGGCTGCCGGCCGAGGATTTCGTGAAGCTGGTCCTCGTGGATGCCCTTCATGCAGCCGCGGCGGTGGTCGGTGCGGACTTCAGGTTCGGCCACCGCGCTGCGGGCAACGTCGCGTTGCTCGGCGAGATGGGGGAGAAGTACGAGTTCGCTGCCGAAGGCGTTCCGCTGTTCACCGACCACGGGGTTACGGTTTCGTCGAGTTGGATCAGGGATCTGCTCTCGGCTGGCGAGGTGGCGGCTGCCGCAGTCGACCTCGGTCGCCCGCACCGGGTCGAGGGCGTCGTCGTGCGTGGTCATCGGCGAGGCAGAGCGCTGGGGTTCCCGACTGCCAACGCGGAACCGCCGCCCTATACCGCTATTCCCGCCGACGGCGTCTACGCGGGCTGGCTCGCGAGCCTGTCGGCCGACGGTACGGATGCTGAACGCTGGCCTGCCGCGATCTCGGTCGGGACGAATCCGACTTTCGACGGAGCGGCGCGCACCGTCGAGGCTCATGCACTCGACCGGGACGACCTGGACTTGTACGGCATGCATGTCGCGATCGAGTTCGCGCATCGGCTGCGCGGGATGGCGAAGTTCAGTTCCGTCGACGAACTGGTCGAGCAGATGCGGCAAGACGTGGCAGCGGCGCGGCACCTGGTCGCGGAGCCGGCTTGACCGCGGCGCCGGCTTGACCGCGGAGCCGGCTAAGAGCCGGGCGAGATATCCCAAAAAGGCTGACTATCGTGTATACGGTAATGTGCGGCCGGTAACCGAGCAAGCCTGACCGGCCGACCCCCCGAGCCGGGACGGTTGGTCAATGTCACTGCGATCCGCCCTAGGTGAACAAGCGAGTGGTCCGCGCGTCGGCGCGATTACCGTCGTGCGCGGCGGGGTGGCTGCGGTCTTGACCGTCGGCGTCGCTACGGCGGTCGCCGCTTGCACTGCCGGGACCGCGGCCGCGCGGCCGGCAGGCTCCTCAGCCACGGGATCCGGTCGGGTTGCCAGCACGGGACCAGCGGCCGGGACGGGTTCAGCGGCCAGGACGGGTTCAGCGCGAGCCGGGCTGCTGGCCGCCCCGACGGTCGGCCCGGTCACCCGGGTCAGCCCACCGTGCCGGCCCGGTAACGCCGAAGTGCTGACGGCATCTGACCCGTCGCGCGGCATGGTCTACGACGCGTGGATCGGCTGCTTTCAGATAGCTTTCGCCAGGTCGGCAAATAACGGGACAGCGTGGCTTCCCGCGACTGCGCTGCCAGGCTCAGCCCACCGGGCGGTCTGGGATCCGGCGATCACAGTCGGGCCGTCCGGTGTCGTCTACGCATCTTTCATGGTCATGGAAGGCGGCTACATTTATCCAGTAGTGGATATATCCACAGATCACGGCAGAACCTTCCGAGTAAGCGAGCTCGGTGTGCCCCGGACCCGGCGCGGTAATTTCGGCGACCGTGACTTCATCGCGGTCGGTCCGCGCGGTGAGATCTATGTGACCTGGGACTACGCGCCAGACCGCAGTGCTGTCAGAGTCGCCTGCCATAAGGCGGGAAGTTGCGCCTTCGCAGCCGGAGACCTGAATGTGGTCCTGCAGAAGTCGGCTAACGGAGGGCGCACCTGGAGCGAGATCATCCCGGTCGCGCCAGGATTCCCGGATAGCGGCAGCATCAGCGCGCCCATCCTGGTGCGGCCGTCCGGTCAAATAGACGTGCTCTTCGAGCGTTTCCGGGTCAGCGGCCGCGCGCTCAGTCTGGGCACCGGACATGACTACTTCACTAGCTCGGGCAACGACGGTCGTACGTGGACCAGGCCGGTGCGGTTCGGGCCGGCCACGACGGCGATAAGCATGAGTTATAACTGGTGGATCGACGGCTCGCTCGCGGCCGACTCCGGTGGCAATCTCTACGCCACCTGGGACACGCAGAGCGGGGGGCATGATGTCGGCTGGCTGTCCTACTCCACTGACCAGGGCAAGAACTGGTCGGCGCCGGTGCGCGTGACCTTCGGCCGCAATGAGGCCGTGAATATCGTCCAGGTACTTGGCGGTGCGCCGGGGATTGCCTACATCGGCGTGCTCACCAATAGCTCAGGCCGCGGCTATGTGCAGTACCTGCGGTCGTTCCAGATCGGCCAGGGCTGGCGGTCGGCGCTGATCCGGGTGTCACGGCAGAGCGGGGTGCTCTCCGTCTGGCCAGGCGACACGCTCGGCCTCGCCCAAGTGGCCGCCGCCAAATCCGGCGAGCACCGGGTGGCAGTCAGTTGGGGCAGTGCTGTCGCTGGTGGCGGCCGAGTGTCGGAAATCTGGGCCGCAGTTGTCGGCGGCCTGCCTTAGGCTGCCACCGCGCTTGATCTGACTGGCATGTCCGTAGTTAAGTTGGACCGTCCTGGTTGCACCAGTAAATCGGTGCGCCGCCGAAGCGCTGCACACCGGAGCCGCCTGTCATGCGCCGTCGCGCCGTGGTCCTCGGGACCGCGCTCTCCCGGACCATGGTCATTCTCGCGGCGGGCTTGCTGCTCGGCTCGTCGGCGCCAGCACCGGCCTCGGTCAGCTCCTCCGGCGTCCCAGCGGTCCTGGTAAGCCAGGTCACCGCTACCTGCTCTGGCCAGAACGCAGAGGTGCAGACGGCGATCGATCCCGCCGCTCAGGTGCTCTACGAAGCATGGATTGGCTGCTCCCGCAAGGTCGGCCGCTCCGGGGAAGTTCCGTTCATCGGCTTCGCCAGGTCAACCGACGGCGGCAAGACGTTCAGCCGTGGAACCGGGCTACCCGGATCGGCCTTCGGCTGGGACCCGGCGATCGCGCTCGGTCCGACCGGAAAGGTCTACGTGGCCTTCATGGTGTCCACCGGGGTCAGGACATATCCGGTCATCGACATCTCCGCCAACCATGGCCGGACCTTCCCGATGGCTCGGTCCCTGATCCCGCCGCGGCAGGGTAACTGGGGTGACCGTGACTTCATCGCGGTTGGTCCGCACGGCGAGATTTACTTGACCTGGGACTACGGGCCGGTAAATGACATCTTCTTCAACCCTCCGGTGCAGGGCGGTAGCGCGTCGTTCGCGGCGGGCGATGTCAACGCGGTCGTCCAGAGGTCCACCGACGACGGCAAGACCTGGAGCAAGATCATCCCGATCAGCCCTGGGTTCCCGACGAGCGGCGCGGACAGCGCGCCAGTCCTGGTCGAGCCAGATGGCCGGATTGACGTGCTCTATCAGGGCTACCAGGTCCTCAATCGCAAGACGCTGAAGTTCGGCGTCGCGCACAGCTACTTCACCACCTCGACCGACCACGGGCTCAAGTGGTCCAAGCCGATCCGCATCGGGCCAGCCCGACTCTCCATGAACACGACCGGCTGGTGGATCGACGGCTCGCTCGGCATCGACACAGCCGGGAATCTCTATACGACCTGGGACACCCAGAGCGGCGGCCACGACATCGGATGGCTCGCCTACTCCACCACGAAGGGGCGCGCCTGGTCACGGCTGATCCGCGTCACGCCAGATACCGACAATGCACTGCATTTGGTCCAAGTGACCGGTGGTGCCCGCCGGACCGCGTATGTCGGATGGCTCACCAACGCCCCGGCCAGAGGCTATGCGCCGTACCTGCGGGTCTTCTCGATCAGCAAAGGCTGGCTGACTCCGGTCATCCGCGTCGCGGCGACCCTAGGGAACAGGTACGTCTGGCCGGGCGACACGATCGGGCTGTCGCTGTTCCCAGGAGGTACCGGGCGCGGTCATGCGATCGCGGTCAGCTGGGGCAGCGCACACGGCAGCAGGAAGGCGCCTTCCGAGATCTGGGCGTTGGTCGTCACGCACCTACCGTGAACTGCCGCCCGCGCCAGGCGGCGCTAGCGGCACCCGCGGGCCGCCCGCCCGCCCGCGCCAGTCCCCGTGCGCCGAGCGCGCCCGCGTGGGGCCCGCGCCAGTCCCCGTGCGCCCAGTGTGCCCGCTGAATTCCGTGATCGTGGTCGATTTTCAGTCGTTTTAGTCTAGAAATGTCCACGATCATGGATGGTCGCCTCGTCGGGGGCTGCTGGTGGCTGCGGCTCTGGCTGGGCTGCGGCTCTGGCTGGCTGCGGCTCTGGCTGCGCGGCTGTGCGGCTCTGGCTGGACGGCGCGGCTTGGGGTGCCCGTGCGGCGTGATACCGTAGCTAGCGGCCGAAGTATCTGGCCTAGCTGGCTGCACCCTCATGCGGCTGGCCAAACCCCGGACCAGGCAATTGCGCCTGTGTCCGTCCTGCCGCCCGATCCGTAGCGCTGTCCGCTGCGAGCCGGGTGCTAACTACCCGAACCACCGATCCACGACCAGAAGGAACAACGTGCCGCTCGACACCGCAGTCAAGAAGGAGATCATTGCCTCGCACGCGACCAGTGAGGGTGACACCGGCTCGCCGGAGGTCCAGGTTGCGTTGCTGACAAAGCGTATCAATGGTCTCACTGAGCACCTTAAGGTGCACAAGCACGACCATCACAGCCGCCGCGGCTTGCTGCTGCTAGTCGGCCGCCGTCGGCGGCTGCTCCAGTACCTGGCACGCGAGGACATCACCAGGTACCGTGCGCTGATCGAGAAACTCGGCTTGCGCCGCTAGCAACCTGGGGGCGACGCCCGCATTCCTGGGGGGCGACGTATCGCTGTCTGTCGGCCGCTGGCGCTACATTGGTGGTCGGGAAGGGGTCGGCGCTCGGTCCGCCTCCCATCCCTAACTGAATAAGACTCGTATCAGATGCGCCCGGATCAGGCCCGCGCTGGCGTGGCAGGAACACGCCAGCGGCTCGGAGGTCCCGGTGCGCTCAGGTACACGACGTAGCGGATACCGGTGCACCAGTACACGGACGTACTGGTTTACAGCGGTACCAGCAAGAAAAACGTCCCGCGGCCGCGGCCCGGAGCGCTCAGCGTGCCTGAGGGCCGGTCCTCGGTAGTGGCTTTCGGATCGGCCGGGCGCGCGTATCGCACGCCCCGGTGAGCCCGGAGGCTTCGATCGAAGACCGGTCGGCAGCTATCGTCCTGAATTTCACGGACGCCGACGACGCTCCACTGGCGGCGGGCAGGCGCGGGACCTCAAACGAGGAGGTCTCACCCTATGGAGGGTGTGTATACCGCCGAAGCCGTCATCGACAACGGCGCGTTCGGCATTCAGCGAATCAGATTCGAGACCGGTCGCCTGGCGAAGCAGGCTTCCGGCTCTGCGGTCGTTTACCTAGACGATGAGACCATGGTGCTGTCGGCTACCACGGTTTCCAAGAATCCCAGGGAAAACCTGGACTTCTTCCCGCTCACTGTCGACGTAGAAGAGCGGATGTACGCGGCGGGCCGGATTCCGGGCTCGTTCTTCCGCCGCGAAGGCCGGCCGTCGGAGGACGCGATCCTCACCTGCCGGCTGATCGACCGGCCGCTGCGCCCGTCGTTCGTCAAGGGCCTGCGCAACGAGGTGCAGATCGTCGAGACGATCATGGCGCTGCACCCCGAGCACCTCTATGACGTCGTGGCCATCAACGCGGCCTCGCTGTCGACTCAGCTTTCCGGGCTGCCGTTCGCTGGCCCGATCGGCGGCGCCCGAGTGGCGCTGATCAAGGGCCAGTGGATCGGTTTCCCGACTCACCCGCAGCTTGCGGAAGCCACCTTCGACATGGTCGTGGCCGGCCGGGTCCTCGAGGACGGCGACGTCGCGATCATGATGGTGGAGGCGGAGTCCACCCCGGGTACGCTGCGGCTGATCGCCGATCCGGCGAGCGGCGCTGTCAGCCCGACCGAAGACGTCGTTGCCCAGGGACTCGAAGCGGCGAAACCGTTCATCAAGCTGATGTGCGAGGCTCAGCTCCAGATCGCGGCCCAGGCGGCGAAGGAGACGGCGACGTTCCCGATCTTCACCGACTACCAGCCGGATATCTACGAGGCCGTGGTCGCCGAGGCATCGGGTGATCTTGCCGCAGCGCTGACCATTGGCGGCAAGCAGGAGCGGGGAGCCGAGACTGACCGAATCCAGGCCATCGTGACCGAGCGGGTCGCCGCGAAGTTCGATGGCAGGGAGAACGAAATCAGCGCTGCGTTCCGGTCCCTCACCAAGAAGCTGGTCAGGGAGCGGATCGTCAGGGACGGCCTGCGCATCGACGGCCGTGGTCTGGCCGACATCAGGCAACTCTCCGCCGAGGCCGGGGTACTCCCGCGGGTGCACGGCTCGGCCCTGTTCGAGCGTGGCGAGACGCAGGTGCTCGGCGTCACGACGCTGAACATGCTCCGGATGGAGCAGATGATCGACACGCTGAACCCGGAGCGCACCAAGCGCTACATGCACAACTACAACATGCCGCCGTACTCGACCGGCGAGACCGGCCGGGTCGGGTCGCCCAAGCGGCGTGAAATCGGGCACGGCGCGCTCGCTGAGCGGGCGCTCATTCCCGTGCTGCCGACCCGCGAGGAGTTCCCGTACGCGATCCGGCAGGTCTCCGAGGCGATCGGGTCGAACGGCTCCACGTCGATGGGTTCTGTCTGCGCGTCCACGATGGCGCTGCTTGATGCCGGCGTTCCGCTGAAGGACATGGTGGCCGGCATCGCGATGGGCCTGATCTACGAGGGCGGGACGTATGTCACGCTGACCGACATCCTCGGAGCCGAGGATGCCTTCGGCGACATGGACTTCAAGGTCGCCGGCACGAAGGACGTCATCACTGCGCTGCAGCTTGACACTAAGCTGGACGGCATTCCGGCCTCGGTGCTCGCCGCGGCGCTGAAGCAGGCTCGCGACGCTCGGCTGACCATACTCGACGTGATGCGCGAGGCGATCAACGTGCCCGCGGACATGAGCGAGAACGCGCCGAGGATCATCACGATCAAGGTTCCGGTGGACAAGATCGGAGAGGTCATCGGCCCGAAGGGCAAGATGATCAACTCGATCCAGGAGGACACCGGCGCCGAGATCACGATCGAGGACGACGGCACGATCTACATCGGGGCAACCGACGGAACGTCGGCCGAGGCGGCCAGGTCGGCGATCAACGCTATCGCCAACCCGCATATCCCTGAGGTCGGCGAGCGGTTCCTCGGCACAGTCGTGAAGACGACTACGTTCGGCGCCTTCGTGTCACTGCTGCCCGGCAAGGACGGCTTGCTGCACATCACGCAGATTCGCAAGCTGCACGGCGGAATGCGGATCGAGAACGTCGACGACGTGATCAAGGTCGGTGACAAGATCCAGGTGGAGATCAGGGAAGTCGACGATCGCGGCAAGCTGTCGCTGGTGCCGGTCGAAGTTGTGGAGCGCGAGGCAGCAGGCGAAGACCTAGGCGGCGGCCGGGACGAGACCCGGTCCGCGGACCGCGGCGACCGTGGCGATCGCGGCAGGGACCGGGGGGATCGGAGCCGAAGCGGTGACCGCGGCCGCGGCGGCGGCGAGCATCTCCGCACCCGGCATCGCGACCGCGAATCCGGTAACTCATGACCAGTGACGGGCGGCGACTTGAGGGCACCGAGCAGCTAGCCGACGGCGACAGCGTGGTCCGCCGCACGGTGCTGCCCGGTGGCCTTCGGGTCATCACCGAGTCGCTGCCAGCGGTCCGGTCAGCGTCGTTCGGCATCTGGGCAGGCGTCGGGTCCCGGGACGAGGGGACGAAGCACGCGGGTGCGACGCATTACCTGGAGCACTTGCTGTTCAAGGGGACGGCGCGGCGTTCCGCGCTCGACATCTCGGTAGCGGTCGACGCGGTCGGCGGAGAACTGAACGCGTTCACCGCGAAGGAGTACACGTGCTATTACGCGCGTGTGCTCGACGCCGACCTGCCGCTGGCGATTGACGTTCTCTCCGACATGGTGACCGGATCGCTGCTCGAGCCGCACGAGATCGAGGCCGAGCGAGCGGTCATCCTCGAAGAGATCGCCATGACCGAGGACGATCCTTCCGACACCGCGCATGAGGCGTTCGGCTGGCAACTGTTCGGTGATACACCGCTCGGCCGGCCGATCTTCGGCTCGCCCGACTCGATCAATACGATCAGCCGGGAGCAGATCGCCGAGCACTACGCGGCCAGCTATACCGCCGACAACCTGGTTGTGGCGGCTGCCGGGAACGTCGAGCATGATCAGGTAGTCGAAATCACCAGCCGTTGCTTCGCCGCTGTGCTGAGTCAGGGGACCAAGCCGGCCCTGCCGCGCCTACCCAGCCCAGCCAGTTCTGGCGTAGGCGCGGGCACCGGCGTACGCCTGATTTCGCGGCCGATCGAGCAGGCGAACCTGGTGCTTGGCTGCTCCGGCCTGGCCAGGACAGATGATCGCAGGTTCGCCCTCGGCGTTCTCAACGCGGCGCTCGGTGGCGGCATGTCGTCCCGGCTGTTCCAGGAGATCAGGGAGAAGCGCGGACTCGCCTACTCGGTGTATAGCTTCAATTCACAGCACGCCGACATCGGGGTATGGGGCATCTACGCTGGCTGCCTGCCAGCCAAGGCAGACGAGGTACTCGCGATCTGCGTGGAGGAGGTGGCGAAGGTCTGCGAGAACGGCCTGACCGACGAGGAGATCGAGCGGGGCAAGGGCCAGTTGCGCGGATCGATCGTGCTCGGTCTTGAGGACCCTGCCTCCCGGATGTCCAGGCTCGGCAAGTCCGAGCTGGTCTATCCTCGGCTGGAGCCGGTTGACGAGATCCTCGCTCAGATCGACGCTGTCACGTCGGACGACGTCCGGGCGGTGGCCAAGGCGGTCCTCTCACGCCCCAAGGCGCTGGCGGTCGTCGGCCCGTATGACAACGCGGATTCGTTCGCGGCGACGGTCTCGGCCTGAGTCGGCCCGGCGGCTAGGTAGGGGTAGGTAGCTGGCGGCCGGGCACGGCCAGGTAGCTAGCGGCGTGGTCGGCGACTGGGCAACTGTAGTCGGCGACTGGGTAGCGACGGACATGTTCGGCGGACGGAGGGCCGGCGGTGATCAGGGTCGGAGTGCTGGGCGCCAAAGGGCGGATGGGGGCACTGGTCTGCCAGGCTGTCCGGTCGGCGGCCGACCTGACGCTGGCCGCCGAGATCGACCTCGGGGATCCGTTCGACGGGCTGGCGGATTGCGACGTGGTCGTCGACTTCACCAGCCCCGGTGCCGTGATGGAGAATCTGCGCTGGTGCGTGCGGCATGGCGTGAGCACGGTGATCGGCACATCCGGATTCGATGCGGCGAGGCTGACCAAGGTTGACGACCTCTTGCGGCTCGCGGGTGCGGACGCCGGCCCTGAAGTGGCGATGCGGCCCAGGGTCCTTGTCGTACCAAATTTCTCGGTTGGCGCTGTGCTGATGATGAAGTTCGCCGAGCAAGCCAGCAGGTTCTTCGAATCGGTCGAGATTATCGAACTGCACCATGCGGGCAAGGTGGACGCGCCGTCGGGAACGGCCGCCCGGACGGCCGCGATGATCCAAGCGGCCCGCGAGAAGGCCGGCCTTGGCCCGAGCCCGGACGCGACCAGCACAGCGGTAACTGGCGCTCGGGGTGCCGTTATCGACAGCGTGCACGTGCACTCGGTGCGGCTGGCCGGCCTGGTGGCCCATCAGGAGGTGCTGCTCGGCGGCCACGGTGAGACGCTGACGATCAGGCACGACTCGCTAGACCGGGCGTCCTTCATGCCAGGCGTGCTGCTCGCCGTCCGGAGGGTAGCAGCCCTGCCCGCGGGCCTGACGGTCGGGCTGGAGAGCTTGCTCGGGCTGAGCTAGCGAGTCGCGCAACACGTGATCGCCCGCATTCTGGTCAGGCAGTCACCTTGAGTGCCCGGAAGTCCACGCGGTACCAGCCTCCGGTGAAGATGCCAGCCAGGCCGCGGCTGGCCGCGTTCAGCGTGACCGAGGCTACTCGCGTGGAGTCGATCCGGGCGATCAGCTTCGTGCCGTGGACGGCTAGCGCGAGCGCGGCCCACGTCCCGAGGCCTGGAGCGGAGACAGTTCCTGACCGAAGTGTCACCGGCACCCTGGTGCCGCGATCATGTATCAGCCGCCAGGCGCCCGAAGCCGAGACGACGAGTCGGTAGCCAGCGAACTGCGACGGCTGGGTACCTCGGGCGGAGCGGTCGAATCTCGCGATCAAGCCGGCGGTCTGGCCAGTGGCGCTGAACCTGACCTTGGCGAAGACGGTGTAGTCGCTCCAGTTCCCGCCGCCGACGACGGCGTACGGGAACCTCGGCCCGGAGACATGCCAGAATACTGGCGTCACGTCGGCCGTCTGCACGATGGTCTGACGGTCGCGGGCGTACTCGAAGGCGCCGTCTTGCGCGGCCAGCGCCCAGGCCTCGTTCGAGCTGTCTGGCCTCGCGGTGTAGGGGAGCGGCATCGACGCGGAAGCCGGGGCGGTCGCACGGCCCTTTCCCTGTCCCACGGACGTGCTGAAGGTGTAGACATAGCCAGGCCTGATCACGTACCTGAACGTGCCGCCGACCGGATGGGCGTCGGCATCGCGCACGAACCAGGTCCCAGGTCGGCGGGGGTTCAGGCTGGTGCTCCACACCCGCACTGCCGACCGGGCGAGGCCGCCTTTGAGACGCACCACCACAGACTGGGCGGCATGAGCCGTCGTGGTCTGCACGACCAGGCTCCAGGCCGAGCCGTGCGGGGCCTCGTAAGAATCGTAGGTGCCCCACGATCCGCGTCCGAGCGCGGCGTTCGCGCCCGTGATATGCCGCCATCCCGGCCGCGCGAATTGTGTGGTCTGGGCGATGACCCAGGTCATGAGGTTGACCTGGTAGTGACCGCTCCAGGGCTGGTCGGCCCAGACCAGGCCGCGGTTCTCGTAGGGCAAGTACGGCGGCATCGAGTCGACGACCGGCCAGTGGATCAGGGCAGTCACCCCGGCCTGGAGGTACGAATTGTTGATGGACCTGGCCATGGCCGCGGCGCCAAGGTTGGAATCCATCGCGCCGATCTCGGACTGCCAGACCGGCTTCCCCAGTTTCCTCGCGACAGCAGGCACAGTGCAGGTGCTGCCCGACGTCGGGTAGCCACAGGAGTCGTGGTAGCCGATGACGGCCACGGCGGCAAGGAACGCCGGATCCGCCGCGAGGTCGTTGGCCACGTCCGGGCCGTGGGAGCTGACGAAAGAATCGGCGGCGACGATCCGCACCGAGCGGTATCCGGCGGTGTTGAGCGCAGCACGGAGTCCCTCGAACCAGGCAGGGCCGCCGACGGCGAATCCGTCGCCGCGCTCATTCCAGCCGCCGACGTAGTTGACCGTCAGGCCATGTGATCGAGCGCAGTTCAGCCAGTCGAGCACATACCGGATGTCGGCCCGGGTCCAGACGGTCTGGTGACCACCACCGACCCAGCCGGGGGCGGCCCACTGGAGTCCGTAGATCTTGATCGCCGGGTTCAGCGCGCGGGCCTGTTCGGCCAGCCAGAACTCGTAGCCGGCCGCGCAGTTCACCTGGCCCTGCGCGTGTTCCACGGAGGGCTCTGATCCGTCACTGGAGTTGACGTCGCCGCCGATCTCGAGCTTGAGTATCTGCAGTGCGGCACCGTAACCCGGCTTGAACAGGTAATCGAGGATCTGGCGCCGCTGCGCGGCAGGATAGTCGACCAGCAGGCGGCTGTTGCCGCCGCCGCCGCTGATCGCGCCGATGCCCTGGTACGCAGGCCCGGGCCTGCGCCCGTCGAGCGTGATAACAGTCGTGTGCGCGGTCCGGGGAATGATCGTGGCGGTGACGGCAGCGGCGGTGCCGGTCGTGGCGGTGGCGGCAGTCGCACCGGTGAACGCGGTTACCGCCGTCAGCAGCGCGGCGCTCGCGCCGAGTGCGGCAGTCCGCATCGGCTTGGCAGCCGAAACGACGTAGATCCTCATGGCAGGACGATATTTCACGCCATCCAGGCTGAGCGCCAGAGTCGGACTTCTGGGTTGTACCCAGGCTGCTCGTGTCGCTGGACCGTCATCGGGCTGGACCGTCATCGGGCTGGGCAGGCGCGAGGGGGCAGCGGAAAATGGTGAGATCTGGCCGCCGGCGGGCATCCTCCTAGTGCGAGGAGTGCGATGAGTGCGGGGAGTGCAGGGAGTGCAGGGAAGGGGGCGGGCATCGTGCGGGTGGTCCTCAATGTGATCTGGCTAGTGCTCTGTGGTTTCTGGATGGCGATCGCCTACGTACTGGCTGGCCTGGTGGCTTGCCTACTGATTATCACCATTCCGTTTGGTATCGCAGCATTCAGGATCGCCAACTATGTCCTGTGGCCCTTCGGCCGCACTATCGCGCCTCGCGAGACGGCTGGGGTCGGCTCGCTTATCGGTAACGTCGTCTGGATCATCCTGTTCGGCTGGTGGCTGGCGGTCGGTCACCTGGTGGCCGGCATCGCCTTGTGCCTGACCATCATCGGCATTCCGCTGGGGCTTGCCAGTTTCAAGCTGATCCCGATCTCGCTGGTGCCGCTCGGCGTCCGCATTGTCGGAGTCGACGAGGTAAACGCGACCTACGTCGCTTAGGGCGTGCCGGGAGCTGCGATGCCGGAGCCCGAGGCTTCCCGGCAGGCGAGATGGATGTCCCCTTTCATGTTGTCTAGCGATATGAATGTGGGCATTCACTCGCCAGGATGCGCGGCATGGGGGCTGGGTCAGAGCGAACCGACGGCAGTGATCCAGATGACCGCTTCCCCGGCCTCGTCCGAGCCAGCGAGGTCAACCTCGGCGGAGAACCCCCAGTCGTGGTCGCCGGCCGGATCATCGAAAATCTGCCTGACCCGCCAGACGTCCCGGTCGGAGTCGTCGATGATGAGCATCGCCGGGCCGCGTGCGTTCGGCCCGGTCCCGATCTCGTCGTGCTCGGCGAAGTAGGGCTGGAGGGCATCCGCCCAGGCGTCGCTATCCCAGCCCGTTTCCGCATCGAGCCCGCCCAGATCCTCCCAGCGACGCAGCGCCGCGAGCTCGACCCTGCGGAAGAGCGCGTTGCGCACCAGCACCCGGAAGGCCCGCACGTTGCCCGTGACAGCGGGTGGCCGTTCGTCGAGCACCCCGGAGGCTGCTGCCTCAGCGGCGGCTTCCGGATTGGCGAGCCGCTCCCACTCGTCGAGCAGGCTGGAGTCGACTTGCCGCACCATCTCGCCGAGCCACTCGGTCAGGTCGGCGAGTTCCTCCGTCTTCGCGTCGTCCGGCACGCTCTGGCGCAGGGCTTTATAGGCGTCGGCGAGGTAGCGCAGCAGGAGTCCCTCTGACCTCGCAAGCCCGCACCAGCTGATGTACTCGGTGAAGGTCATCGCCCGTTCGAACATGTCCCTGGCGACCGACTTGGGGTTCAGTTCGTAGTCGGCGACCCACGGGTGACCTTGCTTGTAGATGGCATAGGCGGCATCGAGCAATTCGGCCAGCGGCCGGGCGTAACTGACCGACTCGAGCAGTTCCATCCGGGTCTCGTAGTCCAGACCCTCGGCTTTCATCTCGGCCACGGCTTCGCCCCGCGCCCTGGAAAGCTGGGCCGCGAGCACCGGCCGGGGATTGTCGAGCGTTGATTCAAGCACCGACAGCACGTCCAGCGGGTAATCCGGCGACGTCACGTCCAGCAACGCGATCGCTGCCAGGGCGAGCGGAGAGAGCGGCTGGTTCAGCGCGAAATCTTCCTGCAGGTCTACGGTAAGCCTGGCCATGCGGCCCTGGTCGTCCGGCTCGGCCAGCCGTTCCACCACACCGCCGGCCAGCAGCGCCCGGTAGATCGCGATCGCACGGCTGATGTGCTTGCGCTGGGCTGGCCGGTCCTCGTGGTTGTCGGTCAGCAGGTGCCGCATCGAGGCGAAACAGTCGCCCGGTCGGCTGATCACGTTGAGCAGCATGGCGTGGCTGACCGCGAAGCTCGATCGCAGCGGTTCTGGTTCGGCCGCGACCAGCCGGTCGAACGTCGGCTGGCCCCAGGACACCATCCCGGGCGGGGGCTTCTTGCGCACGACCTTGCGGCGCTTCTTCGGATCATCGCCCACTTTGGCCAGGGCCTTCTCGTTGGCGACGACGTGCTCCGGCGCTTGCAGGACGACCGTGCCGGTCTCGTCGAAGCCGGCCCGGCCGGCCCGGCCGGCGATCTGGTGGAACTCCCTGGCCTGAAGCAGCCGGGTCACGTTGCCGTCGTACTTGCTCAGCGAGGTGAACAAGACGGTGCGGATCGGCACGTTGATTCCGACGCCGAGGGTATCCGTGCCGCAGATGACCTTGAGCAACCCGGCCTGGGCCAGGGTCTCGACCAGGCGGCGGTAACGGGGGAGCATCCCGGCATGGTGTACTCCGATGCCGTGCCTGACCAGCCGGGACAGGGTCTTTCCGAATCCGGCGGAGAACCTGAACCTGCCGATCATCTCGGCGATCGCGTCCTTCTCGGCCCGCGTGCAGACGTTGACGCTCATCAGGGCCTGGGCCTGCTCGATCGCGGCAGCCTGGGTGAAGTGCACCACGTAGACCGGCGCCTGCCTGGTCGCGAGCAGTTCCTCGATCGTCTCGTGCAGCGGATCGAGCACGAACCTGAAAGTCAGTGGTACGGGGCGTTCCGCGGACTTGATGACGGCCGTCGGCCTGCCTGTCCGCCGTATGAGATCCTGCTCGAACCGGGTGACGTCGCCGAGAGTGGCGGACATGAGCAGGAACTGGGCCCGGGGCAGTTCGATCAGCGGCACCTGCCAGGCCCAGCCCCGGTCTGGATCGGCGTAGTAGTGAAACTCGTCCATGATCACCAGGTCGGCGTCCGCGTCGGCACCGTCCCGCAGCGCGATGTTGGCGAGCACCTCCGCTGTGCAGCAGATGATGGGCGCGGCGGCGTTGACGCTGCCGTCGCCCGTCATCATCCCGACGTTGACCGGCTCGAAGATGTCGCAGAGCGCGAAGAACTTCTCCGAGACCAGGGCCTTGATCGGTGCCGTGTAGAAGCTGCGGCCGCTGGCTGCGAGC
This sequence comes from Streptosporangiaceae bacterium, assembly GCA_035533915.1. Lineage (GTDB taxonomy): Bacteria > Actinomycetota > Actinomycetes > Streptosporangiales > Streptosporangiaceae > Chersky-822. The sequence goes on along the minus strand of DATLSX010000145.1, from coordinate 9,005 downwards.
GCCGCGAAGTGCGCGGCCGTGGCGACCAGGCTCTTGCCTGAGCCGGTAGGCGTGGACAAGATGACGTTGGCTCCGGACACGATCTCGATCAGCGCGTCGTCCTGGTGGGGATACAAGGTCAGCCCCTGAGCGTCAGTCCACTCGCTGAAGGCGGCGTAGAGCTCGTCGGGGCCGGCGGACTCCGGCACCAGCTCGGTTAGTGTCATGACCTATCCATGGTGCCAGCTTCCTGCAGCAACCGCGCCGTCCGATCACCCGGGGGGTTCTCAGCGGGAGCGGTCGGGGCGGCGCAGTTCCTGGGTTGGCGCGGGGACCGGCCATTGCCACCTCACGTGCCAGCTACTGAACGGGATCGGCGCCCGTTTTCCGGTTGGGATCGGATAATTATGATCAATGACCGCATTCGGAGGATAACCGAATTGCCTGGCAGGGGCGGCGGAGGATGCGAACCAAGCGGTGCCCGGCTAGGCCGCTGTCGGGGCAAGGAGCAGCGCCCCGCCCTGCCTGACCATGATCGTGGTGACTTTTCGGCGGATAGGGCTGTGTGACAAATCCGAAAGTCCTGCCGGTCCTGCGTGTGCTGTGGTGGCGTGGGCGGAGTGCCGCTGGGCGGGCGTCGCGCGAGCGGGGGTGTCGCTGTCGCTGATGATGGCGGTGAGGGTGGCGGGGGTGGTGTCGGTGATGGTGGCGTAGATGGTGACCTGGTTCAGGTGGTGGCGGTACAGGACCTGGATGCCGAACGCGTCGTAGAGCTGTTGCTGGAGGCGGCCGGGTGCCTGGTCCAGGATGTCTCCCAGGAGGGGCAGGGCGTCGAGCAGTCCGGGGTCGGTGTCGCGGTCGGGGGTGCCGGCGGTGAGGGTGGCTAGCTGGGTGTTGATGGTGGCGCGCTGGGCTTCGAGCTCGCCGAATCGGGCGATGAGGCGGGTGCGCAGGGCGGTGATGGCTTGCTGGTTGCCGTGGTGGTGGGTGAGGGCTTCGATTTCGCGGGCGTGGGCGTTCTCGGCGGCGTCGATCTTGTGCAGCTGGCGGGTGAGCTTGTCGGTTTCCTTGCGGCGGCGGGCCGTGTCGGCGTCGGCGGTGGCGGGGATCTGGGCGGCGAGGTGGGCGGCGAGGATGCGGGTGGCGAGGAACTGGCGGACGGCTTCGGTGAGGGCGTCCTCGCGGATGGAGACGGTGCGGGGGTGGTCGGGGTCGCGGTGCCGGCTGGGCGGGCACACGTAGTAGGTGTAGCTGGCGGGCGCGGTTCCGGGGCGGGTGCTGGTGCGGGTGATGCCGGACATGCGGTGCTGGCAGGCGCGGCAGCGGATCCGGCCGCGCAGGGCGTAGGTGCGCCGGGCTGCGGGATGTGTGTTCATGCCGGGGTCGTCGCGGCTGGTGGAGTGCAGCGCGCCGATGGTCTGGGCGGCTTCCCAGGTGGCGCGGGTGATGATGGCGGGGTGGGTGGGCTGGGGGGACCAGAGCCACTGGTCGCGGGGCATGAGCCGGGTCTTGCCGTTGATGGTGCGGTGTCGGCCGAACACCATGTGCCCGGTGTACTTGGGGTTGCGCAGGATCGAGCCGACCCCGGACTGGGTCCACCCGGCCGGGGTGGGCGGCGGGTAGGCGGCCTGGTCCGCGTTGAGCCGGCTGGTGATGGTGTAGACGCCGAGGTGCTCCTCGGTCCGCCACGCGTAGATGGCGGCGACGGCGGGCGCCTGGCTGGGGTTCAGGGCCAGGCGGGTCTTGGTGCGGCCCTGGGCGGCCTTGTAGGCGACGGGGTGCGGGGTGCGGTCGGGGGCGTAGGGGGCGGGGCCGACGTTCCACCCGGCCAGGGAGTGCTCCTGGAGCCCTTTCCAGGTTTTCTCCTTGATCTGGAGGCGGAACCACTCGGCGACGCCCTGCTTGACGCGGCGGACCAGGACGGTGGTGGCGCTGGCGCCGGCGATGTCGGCGGGCTCGTCGGTGGCGAACAGCGCGACCCCGGCGCGGGACAGCTCGCGCTCTAGCCGCAGGGCGTTGAACGTGTCCCGCCCGGATCGCTCGATGTCCTCGCAGATGACTGCGGCGAACCGGGCCACGGGGGACGCGGCCTCGGCGAGCAGGTCCGCCAGCCCGCCATCACGGGGAACGGTCACGCCGGCCTGGTCGTAGCTGCCGTGCCCGCGCGCTTCCAGGTCCAGGCCGCCGGACTCGATGTCCCAGAACGACGCGGCGACGAACCAGCCCGGCGGCAGCCACTCCCGCACCGTCCGGTACTGCCGCGCGATCGACGCGGCCGGGTCCTGCAGCATCAAAGTGGAGGTCCGGCCCAGGAACGCGACCGGAACCGGGGCTGCGTTGTCGGTCATCGGGTGTCCTTGCAGTGCTGGAGTGCCCATAGCAGTAGCTCCCTGATCGCGTTGGCCTGGCGGGCGTCCAGCCGGGCCGCCTCGGCGCCGGTGGCGACCCTGACCGTCCACCGCACCTTTAATCCTCCCGGCCTTTCCCCTTCACCAATATTATACGAGTAAACGGCTTCCCCGGCACCATTCCCGGTCGAATTACTTGCGTGTTCTTTATAATTCCCGCTGGGTGCACCCGGTTCGGCTTGCATCATTCCTCCGCTGCCATCGCTGCTCCTGACCTGCTGTTATGTACTCGGTTTTGAGCGCCTGAATTCGTGCTCGTGCTTGTTTCCTGCGTGCCCTGGTTGCGACTCCTGGCATTGTTGCGGTGCGGTTCCGGGCGTCGTTCCGATAGGTGCCGCGAATTGTGGCGGGCGGGAGGCCGTCAATGCGGAGCGCCCGGAGCGCAGCGAGGACGAACGGCATTGACGGCCTCCCGCCCGGCTGCCACGATGGGCGGCCGGCGACGCGGCCCCCCTCACCTGGCACGGCACTCGCGCCAGCCCCGGGACGGGAGGCGCCGGTCGGGCACCCGGTGCCGGTGCCCGCGGGACGGCGCCGCTGCGGAGGACGGTGCCGCGCGGGGACGGACGGGACGCGCGGGGACGGGCTGGCCTGGTAAGTGCGCCGGGCCCGGCCCGGACGGCGCGGGCGGGTCATGGCTCATCACTGGCCAGTGTGCCAGCGCCGCCCGCATGCTGGCGAGCAGGTTGCGCGGCCCTTGACCGTGGCCCTTGACGTTGACCGTGGCCCTTGATCTTGCCCTTTGCCCTTGATCCTGGCTCTTGCATTTGCACTTGCATTTGGTTTTGGTTTTCGTCTGGTCGCCTGCCTGCCCTGGCTGTTGCCGGAGCGGAGGCAGACCACTCTTCCGTTTACCCATGGGGTGGGAGAGTGGTCTGCCTCCGCGCAGGCAGGGCTCACAGCCGCATTTGGGCAGGCAGGCGGCCAGACGGCGCCCCTCCATGGGCGCACAGTCCCCGAACACGCATACACGGCCAGTGCACGGGCACTGTGCGGGTGCTGTGCGGGTGCTGTGCGGGGCGGTAGGCGGTGCAGTGCTGGTGCCGGCTGCGGGTCAGATCACTGGCGGTCTCCCGAGCCTGGTCATCCGCCACACGGTCCGCCACCGCATTGGCTGACGCGGCCCGGATGGCGTGCGGACGCCTTCCCAGAAGCCAGCGGCCCATGTCCGCAAGGCGACTGGAGAATGCGTCCTGGCCAGGGTGATCGCTATCCACACCCCCAGGTATGCCGGGACCAGCAGGGCCGGGAGCCGCCGCCGGGCGAGCCAGACTCGGTTCCGCGCCGTCAGCCGGTAGTGCACGGCATGCCGGTCTGGTGGCGTCGTCGGATGCTGGAGCACGAGGTCCGGCTCATACCGGATGTCCCACCCGCCATCCAGCGCCCGCCATGCCAGGTCGGTTTCCTCATGCTCAAAGAAGAACTGCTCCGGCCAGTCACCGATCTGCCGCAACATTCGCGTCGACAAGGCATGACCACCGCCCAGGAACGTCGTTACCAGTCCCCGCCGCAACGGATCGCCTGCGCCGAGCCGGGGAACGTGACGCCCCAGCGTCAGGCCCTGTTCATCGGCAACCCGGAACGAGACGATCCCCAGCACCGGGTCAGCCGCGTACAGCTGCTGCACCCGCGCGAACACGTCATCAGCGATCAGCAGCCCGTCATCGTCCAGGTCAATCACGACATCAACGTCGTCCGGCTCCACCAGTACCCTCAGGCCAGCGTTACGCCCGCCTGGGCATCCCAGGTTTTTCGCAAGCGGTACCTTCGTCACCCACCCCGGCACGTCGGTAAGCGGAGTCGAATTGCCGACAACCACAACTCTGGTGGCCGAAACGCTCTGCCACGCTACAGACTCCAGCAGGGCGCCCAGTTCCTTCGGACGAGTTCCCATCGTCACGATGACGACTCCGATATGCGGCAACGGCACGGCAGCACTCCACTAGCCCGGCAAGATGCTGATGATGTTAGCCGGGATCCCCCTACTTGGGCCAGGCGCGAGCGCGCCCTGAAGAAACATCAGGGGCCGGTACTCGGCTGCCGTGTCTAACCGCGTCTTCAGCCTGAGAGGTTCGTCTCGTCATCCTGCTGATGTCTCTATCGTCCTGGTAAAAGGTATTGGACCCGAACGAAGCCGAGGGATAATGGCCAGGCGGATGACTCCAGCGAGGAATTCGAGCCGCGAGAAGCTGTCCAGGCTCGCGGCCAGATCAGCAAAGGCCGTAATAGTTCGCTCGATATTATCGACCACGGGCACGAGTCTCGTGGGTATTATGAAGTGCTCAGGTATCGATAGGCCATAGATGCCATCCTTGAGCCCATAATCCGAGATCGGTATTAGCGATTCCTGAGTATAGAGGTTACTTCCAATCTCAACAGGCCCATCGTACTGCCGCAGTCCATCATGATGAAACGAGAAGATTTTATCAGGTTTGCCTGCCAGGCCAATATAGGGGTGGGTGGGAACGCCGGGGCACAGCATTATTGTGAACTGATATCCAACTTCGCTGAGCGCGCAGGCCGTTAACGCAGTCGCATATAGGCAGTTAAAATATCCGACATCTCGCATGGAATAGAGAGGCACTCGATCCCAGTATTTCATGCTCCGCTCTCGCCTGCGAGGAAACCACGAATCATAGCCTATGTCCGTTTCCGGGGGGATAGAGGTAAGCGAAGGATCGGCGATCCTGTAAGTCTGGTCAATGAACTCTAGAACGGCTGCGGCATCGGCGTTCTGGTGGGCAACTTGACTAATGATCGCGCTTAGCCGCGGGAATCTCTCCGAGAATCTGATATAAAGAGCTATCACGTCTGACGTATCCGAAAAGCGACCTGGCAGCTCGAAGCACTTACCAGAAGTGCCCGCAGCGTATATTTTAATCATCTCTGACGATCTCCCTGTGAGACTAGCCACCCCTAGGCCGCGTATTTACTCCCTGAATGTCATGCATTGGAAACTGAAACCTGAACCCGGTATGCGCCTAACCAATCCGCGCGTACCTATGCGCATAGTATTCTGATAGAAGTGCCTTCGTCTCATCAGCCTTAAGCAGAGTGACATGTGATGTTCGGCGATTGAAGACTAGATCGATACCGCTAGCATGGGCTACTACTCGCCACTGGTCGGGACAAGCTGCAATCTGCCAGGCTAGGTGTGCGATGTTCATGCTGCCAAACGGGTTCGCGAGCATGTCATTCTCGCTTAATGCACGGATCGGCTGAGTAGGCACCATCAGATCAAGATTCTCAAGTGGTGCTATTCTCGTGGATATAAGAGCATCAGTCGCTGCTCTTCCAGCATAGGGACCTACCTGGAACTTGCTTCCCGCTTCTACCTGTCGGGGCAGCTGACGGATATACCCTGCCCGGTAAGCAGTGTCCGCGCGGCCAAGCAAGGTGGATGCAGATTCCTCTCCCAGATTACCGACAACGGCATTACCTACTGTCTCACGACCCCAAGCGGCAGCGGTCGTACGTACATCACCGTTGGGACGCACGATCGCGTAGAGGTCTTTAGTGCGTTCACGAGCTTGACTGAGCGTCAGCGTTCGTGGTTGCTCTGACGCTCCGTGCTCACCTGTGGCCGGCCAGAAGGAGTTGAACGTAACGTAGAGTCCCGCCTTAAGAAGGCCATTGTATGACTCATCTACAAGCGCCTGAACTTTATGATAGTCAGACAATGCTAGCGCATACTCCCCATAGCCGCGTCGCGCCGAGCCCGAATAGGATGGTGCGCACATATGGTGCTGATCGGCAAGGCCCTGGTCAGCAAGCATCCAGCTTAATTGCAATATCCTCGGATAAGTTCGCCTGTCCAGCACGGAAATCACAGTAATAGGTCTATTAGCCTGCTGGAGGGCATAAAGACCTTGCATGGCCTTCGCGAACTTGCCTTGCCCTCTTCTGGAGTCGTGCGTTGAGGCCTCAGAGCCATCCACGCTTACACATATTCTGGCGATGCCAGAATTGTGGATGGCATCTAGCTGATCGGGGCTGATAAGTGTCGCGTTAGTTACGATAGACGCCACAGTGTGCTCTAGATCCCGAGTGTGATCCATGATGCGATCAAACTCCGGGTGCATCGTAATCTCTCCGCCGGTCAGAAGTACCTCAAGCGCTCCTGCATCTTCACTTGCGCGAAAGATCTCGCCGATATGCTCGGCGGATAGCATTTGCTTCCCCCATTTCCCAGCCTCCATCGGATGGCAATAGGTACAGGCGTGATTACAGTTGTCGATAACGTCAGTAACTACGCTGATAGTTTGAATTGCATTCTTGTCGGGGACGAGTGGTAGGTCTCGAAAGTCCATGGACGGGAACCTCTCTACTTCTGGCCCCCAGGCAGCGGGGCTATCCGGGTAGTATGCGGCAGGGCGAAGTGCTCGGCTTGTCGCCCGAGGTGGCTGTGCGCCGGGTAGCTGGTGGTTACGGTCGGCACGCTGAGGACGCAGAATACGGTCTTGCCGCCGGCTGGGGGGAAGAAGAATCCCCATTCCTTGCTCAGGGCCTGCACGAGCATGAGGCCGCGCCCGCTCTCGGCGTCAGCGTCCGCGTCGGTGAGGACGGGCGGGTTGATGTCGTTGTCGAAGACTTCGATCACTAGCCTGCTGGGCATCAGCCTGAGCGTGAGAGCGATGCGCTCGACGCTGGCGAGGCCGGATTCGGCGAGTTCTTGTGGGGTGGGGCCAGAGATTTTGACTGCGTTGGTGACCAGTTCGGAAACCAGGAGCTCGGCTATCTCGATGAGGTCCGGCCACAGCTGCCAGGCTCGGAGCGCTGCCTTGGTCTGGCAGCGTGCCCAGAACGGCGCGCTAGGCAAGGTCGCAAGCTCCAGGTATGAGACTTCCTCGGGTTCGCGCCTCATGATGCGCACAGCTTTCTGCTGGTGCTACGGCCCATCGGCCAGGCGCGGAGTGCGGCGTGTCGGTGTGCTTGTGAGGGCGATCGGGGTGAGGCGAGCAGATGGGCAAATGGGCTGGGCAGTAAGCATTGGTCGCGCTGCGGCCTGAACGGCGGTCCGTTCAAGACTTCGCACCTCCCTTGGCGTTCGGATTTGTTCACTGGCAAGTGTTCGCCATTCTGTTCTGATCAGGCGACCCGCTGTGGGGGCGAACTTGCGCGCGGACTGGCCCACTTGCAGGGGGAGGTTCTGCGGGCGATGCGTTGTATGGCTCGGCTGGTGGCAAGATGGACGTTGAGGGCGGAACAGGAGCTGACTGTCAGGCAGGTCCGGGCCTGGCCTCGTGAGACCGATTGGGGCGAGAGGGCTGTGACTGGCAAGCCGCGCAGTGTCCGGGCAGAGCAGAGGATTGTGTCTTCGGCTATGCGTGCCAACGGGTGCTCATGGCGGCAGGTGGCTGATGAATTCGTGAGCAGGTGGGGTTATACGTATCTTCAGGCATTCCGCCTCGTTCATGGCCTGAGCCAGGAGCAGGCTGCGGAGCGGTACAATTTGAAATGACGGCCCGCCAGGCCGCTGACCGGCAAGCACGTGTCGTACTGGGAAATGTGGCCCTCGACGACCGGTAAGGAGCCGCCGCTCGGCAAGCTGAGGATGCTGGCTGCGGTTTACGGATGCTCGGTTTCTGACTTGTTAAGGGAGGTTGGAGATCGCGCGGAAGGTGATGCGGATCGGGATGGCTCGGCTCTTCTTGCGGAGCCGAGATCGATTATCAATGAGCGCATGGCGGCACTGCTTGCTCGCGTTTCTGTGGCTGGCGAGGTTTTCGGCTTGTGGCAAATCGAGTATGACAATCTGGTTCGCGGGTTGAGAGATTGGGCGCTGAGGATGAAGAGACGCGACCTTCTGGCGATTATTGGCTCTGCGGCAGGAGCTGCGTACGCGGCGCCGTTGTGGGGCGCTCTTGATGCCGATCGCGTCGAGCGGATCGGAACAGCGCTGGTGCAGCCACAGCGGATGGACGAGTCGACGGTAACTCATATTGAGGCCGTCCTGTATCACACGATGCGGCAAGAGGACATTCTTGGGCCTCAGGCGGTTCTTGAAGCAGCGTTGGCGCAGCACAGTCTTGTGCGGGTCTTGCTGCGGGACTGTCGGGACGGTGAGCTGCATGGGCGGCTGCTGGCGCTCTATTCGAATGCCTCAAGGTTCATTGGCTGGAATCTGTTCAACCTAAGCGACTTCAGCGGTGCCGGCAGGTATTACGATCTGGCGCGCTCGGCGGCGCATGAGGCTGAGAATGATCTGCTGTCGAGCTTTACGCTGTGTAACTGGAGTCATCTTGCGACCTGGAGCGGTGATCCGCGTCTGGGTGTCGAGCACGCATTGGGAGCGCTTGCGTGGGCGACTCGTGCTGACAGTAAGCTGCTCATTGCGTATGCAAGTGATGTGGGTGCTCGCGCGTATGCTTCACTGATCCGCCGGTCAGCTGGGTCTTCTGGTAAGGGGGAGGCGGCGGCTTGCAGGAGCGCTCTGGATAGCGCACGAACGAACCTGCAATCGGCAGGCGCGGACGACCCAATGGCCTTGCCTTAAGTGATCTGCCATGGGTTGAGCAGATGGAACTCGATTTTCCGGATGACGTTGGTGACGCTCGGCTCGCCGGGCTTTCGGGCGGGGAAGTCGCCGGATTTCTTGGTCTTGCGCGGGCTGGCCCG
>DATLSX010000144.1:0-4291 GCA_035533915.1 Streptosporangiaceae bacterium | reverse complement strand
CTCGGCAAAGACGACCAGACCATCTACCAGGGCCTTCGCTGGTCCGCCTGGCGCCGCGCGCACCAAGCCGACGCTCGCGCCGCCCACTTCCGGCGACGTCTGCGTCTTCAGACGATGCAGATCTAGCCCTGTAGTACTAGACGCGCGGGACGCCCTTGAGGACTGAGCTTGACGGCCGGTAACCAGACGATGCGCCGCATCGGCACCCGTACGGGCGTGGTCACCGGGCGCCTGGGGACTGTTCGCTGATAGCGGGCTGTTCACGCTGGCGGTGGCCGGGATGCGGACCTTACTGCGGTCCAGTTCGATCCGATGCTTGCAGCCCACACCTCGAATCTGGAGCCGCTGCCGCACCAGATCGAGGCGGTCTGGCGGCAGTTGCCGGAGCGCACGCCGCTTGATGTTCTGCTGGCTACCAGCATGCTGCAGGTCGGCGTGGATGTGCAGCGGCTCCGGTTGATGGTCGTGACCGGGCAGCCGAAGAACACCGCCGAGTACATTCAGGCCACCTCCCGGATCGGCCGGGACAAGCGGCGGCCGGGCCTGGTGATGACGATCTACACTGGGCCCGGCCCGGGGACCTGGCGCACCTGGAGAACGTCGGATACGACCACACGACGTTCGGGCAGCGGATCGAGGGCCTGACCACGACGCCATTCAGTGACCGGGCGCTGGACCGGTGCCTGACCGGTGTGCTGGTCACGGCACTTCGGCACGCCCGGGTGCCCTCACTGCCGAATACGGCCGCGCACTCGCAGCTGGAGGTGCCGTTGTCCGGGCCTGGCCGTGAGCGAGTGGGTGGATTACCTCGCGCGCCGCGCCGAGGTGGTCACGCACGACACGGAGCAGGCCGGGCTGGTCAGCGGCGCGCTGCGGAAGCGGCTGGACAGCTGGTCCGGCCGGCGGGCGGCGGTGAAGACGGGGAGACTCGGATATGAGGCCGGGACGGAGATTACCGGCCTGCTGCATTCGCCGGATGATGGTACCTGGACCCTGTGGTCCGCGCCGTGGAGCCTGCGCGAGGTGGAGCCGGAGGTAGTGCTCCAGCTCGACCAGGCCGACTGGAACCTGGCCGATGATCCTCCTGGGACTACGACCGGCAGGCCGGGGCAGCGGCGGCAGCGGCGGGAGGTGGGGAATCTTGAGCGGCCCGGCTGAGGCGGAGGCGGCGCGGCGGCGTGATCCGACCCGGATCGGCGAGGCACGGCCGAGCCATCTGGTCACCACCGACTTTCCCCCGGGCACGCAGTGGGCGGAGATGCCGGGCGGGATCAGGCTCCCCTTGCGCGTCAGCACCGTTCGAGCAGAGATGTCGTACGCGGACATCAAGGGAGGGTTCGTCCGGTGCGGTAAGCGCCGCATGCCCTATCTCCTGTACCGGGAGGCGTGTACAACTGCCGCCTGCGGGGAAAGGAATCCTCAGTTCGCGGGCGAGGCAAGCGGGAAGCCAGCGGGCCAGGTGGCCGCTGCAACAGGTACGGAGAAGCAAGGCGAGGCGGTCCCGGCCGGCAACCCGTACCTGCCCGACGGAACGCGCTGCCCGGCAGGCCACTTGTACGACGGCGCGCTGCATGACCAGTGCCCCCACTGCAATCCCGGCCAGCCGGGGCGGATGCCGTCTACGCCATTCGGCTCGATCGCGCTGCCAGACGCATTCGGCAGGGCGCTCGCGATCGGGAGGAGGTAGCCTCAGCCCCGTGAAATACGACGAGCTCCGCAAGACGATCCTGGCTAGCTCCCCGCAGGACTGGGCCAAGGTGGAAGGCGGCGACCCGTTCTTCCTCAGCGCCCCCGAGGACCATCACAAAGGCGATGGTCAGCACTGGACCGAAACCAGGTCCCATGTCCACATGGCTACCTACAGAGCCGACGTCGACCTGCGCATCGCGTGGGGCCTGCCGGTCGCTGAGGGACTGGCGTTCGAGGGCATGCTGTTCCCTGACAAGAGCATCGAGCGGCGGCTGGTCGACGGCCTCTGGCGTGGCGCTCTGGTCACCCGCTGGACGGTGCTGCTCGTCGACGGCGGCCGCATGTACTTGCCCGAGCCCGGCCGCGAAGGCGTTCAGTCCGGCGAGATGCCGGGCGAAGGCTACGAGCACATCGCGTGGACGGCGAAAGCCAGCGAGATCGCGCTGGCACGGCTGATCAACGGCCTCGCCAACCCCTGGGCCGCGGAGTTCGACCACTACCTGGAGAAGCGCGCCGCAATCATCGAGATCCCAGACGAGTAAGGCCGACGCTCGGGCTATCCGCCCGGCCGCCGCGGTCGAGGCCGCGGAACCGCTGGTCGCCAGGGACGAGCCACAACCACGGGACTCTCGCGGACGGAGTGTCAGCGCGTGAGATCTGGTATCAGGTCGTCGAGGGTGAAGCTACCCCAGCACTCGCGTCGCAGCTCATGCCCTTTGGATGCCCACGCCGCGTTGACTACCTTGAGTCCCTGGCTCTGGACGTACTCCACGGCGGGGATGTAGTCAGCGTCACCCGATACGAGCACCGCGACGTCGTAAGCCCGCTGCCATGCCAGGGAAAGCAAGTCTGTGACAAGCGCGGCGTCCACGCCCTTCTCGGCGCTGATCGTGAGCGGTTCCTGGCACTTGGTGCACACGGTCATCCTGTTGCCGCAGCTCCGGCAGTGAACGGGGTGTCGTCGAGGCTTGCGGGCTCGGATCTTGACGTCAAAGCTGGGCTGCTGTGCGAGCCAGCTCGTCAGCCAGACTCGGAGCTTGGCTTCGCGTGCATCCTCGACCGATGCATGGACGATAGTCTCGTCAAGGATCAGCGCTGCCGTCTCGCCCGTCGTGGCCAACAGTTCGGCAGCCTTGCTGACTAGCGCTGTCGGCAGCCTGGACCAGTCACACTTGGCCGACTTGCCCGTTGCATCGTTCCAGCCGAGGGTGAAGTTCCAGAAGTCCACGAACACACGAGCTCGCACGGCGGTCTCCTGCCGGGGGGAGTTACTCCAGGGATCCGTCTGCCCGTAAAAAATACGGGGAGCCGCAAGGCTCCCCGGGGCGATGATACGTAGCTACGAGAACGCGGCTACGGGATGCTGATGTCTGTAGGTTACAACACAACGAGGTTGTTGCATCTTCCTGCGACGCGAATTTTACCGAACGTTTATGCGTCGGGATATGCTGCTGCTCTTGTCGTCGCTCATGGCCGAGCGGCAGCGACGCACGGAAATGTTGTCCGACACCCGCCTCGAAAACTCCCACAGATCTGATGACTCACCGGAACCGACAGCCCGTACCGGCTTACGGGTGCTGCCCGTGTTGACCTTCCAGGACCGCCGCCGGGCGGAGGGGTCCTGATGATCTGGCTGGCCCGGCCGGGCACAACGTAGTCGCCGCAGAAGTCGACCCGCTTGAGCCGGTCGGCGATGGCCAGGGCGCCGCGCAGATCATGGCTGCCAGGGCTAAGGTCCATCAGCGCGGCGAGGTGGTCATGGTGCACGCCGCCGCCCCACCTCGGGTCGGACACAGTCCTGGTGATGCGGGGGACCAACGCCCAGTCAGGTCCCACACGCCAGCTGCTCCGCGAGCTGGTCGATCAGCGCCACGGCAGCGGCACTCACTGCGGACGGGAGCACGTCGGCATCGAGCGCGGCCCGGGCGGCGGTGACCGACCGCGTGTCTTCCAGCACGACCGCAGCTACAAGGCTGCCCTCCGCTCCAGGCTGCCGCGCTCGGCCTGGCGGGCGACGTCGGCCGCCCGCTCGGCCATCTGCTGGTTGGCGGTCATGCGCCAGGACTACTGGCTAGGGCCAAGGTTTGCCGCCACGATTGCGCGGAACTTGGCGGGCAGTTCCGGAACGCACCATGCCTCCCGGCTGACGTCACCGCGACCTCAACGACCCAAACCGCCGGGTGCTGACGGTGACACTCGATGAACTCCGACCGGTCGAGGCTGCCGCCCGGCGCCCAGCGCCCCGGTCGCGGACAAGGCCGCCGCAGACCGCGATGCCCTCCGGCCGTTCTGGGTCGCCGCTTCCGGCGTACCGTCCCTCGCTGCAGCGCAGGTCGCGTACGCGCCGGGCAGGCCCGCCGGCCTCCAGGGCGGCAGTTCCGCATCCCACGCCTCTACCTCGTCCCCGACGGGGCCGCCGCACAAGTCGATCATGGTGATTGCTGGCCGCATGTCGTCGGTATGGCTAGGACGGTTTGGTTCGGCCCCACTCCGACGCCTTGAAGTGGACCCACCCTGATCATCGGGAGCCGCACGTCGGCTTGATTCGGCCCCAACCCTGACCAGGCCCTTCTTCTCGGTGCCGCCTGAAACGGGGCCACAT
>DATLSX010000143.1:0-7295 GCA_035533915.1 Streptosporangiaceae bacterium | reverse complement strand
TAGCGGCCGGGCTGAAGGCCGGGTGGGGCGTCCGGCGGATCGCCCGGGATATCGGCAGGGATCCGTCGGTGGTGTCGCGGGAGGTCAGCCGGAACTCGGCGAGGACCGGGAACTACCGGCCGGTCACGGCGCAGGGCATGGCTGAGCGGCGGCGGCGCCGTCCTCAGGCCCGCTCGGTCGATGGTGATCCGGTGCTGTCGGCGCGGGTCCGGGCGGACCTGAAGCGGTCCCGGACGCCGCGCCAGATCGCGGGCAGGTTGCGGCTGGAGGCCGCGGAGCCCACTGTTGGTCTCATGCCCGGCTCGGTGCCCGCGGACGGCAAGACGGTCTCCCATGAGGCGATCTACCAGTGGATCTACGCGCTGCCCAAGGGCGAGCTGGCGCGGGAGGGCATCATGCTCCGGTCCCGCCGGGCCGCCCGCAGGCGCCGCCGCCCGCTCGGCGAGCGGACCGGCGGGAAGATCATCGGGATGGTCTCCATCGACGACCGCGACCCTGAGGCGGCCGGGCGCAAGGTCCCCGGCGCATGGGAAGGGGACCTGATCATCGGCCGGGCCGGGAAGAGCGCCGCGGCGACCCTGGTCGAGCGGACCAGCCGGTTCACCATCATCCTCGGCCTGCCAGACGGCAAGCACGCCGACGGCCTCGCCGACGCCCTGATCGACGCGGTCCGCGACATGCCCGGCAAGATGCGCGGCTCGCTGACCTGGGACCAGGGCACCGAAATGGCCCGCCACGCCGCCCTCACCCTGGCCACCGACATGCCGGTCTACTTCGCCCACCCGCACTCCCCGTGGGAACGCCCGACGAATGAGAACACCAACGGCCTGATCAGGGACTACCTGCCCAAAGGCGAGGACATCACCAGCCACCAGCCCTACCTCGACGCCATCGCCGCCGAGCTAAACGACCGGCCCAGAGCCGTCCTCGGCTATTACACCCCCCGCGAGATATTCCAGAAACTACTCATCGACCAGGCAAGCGACCCCGTTGCTAAGACGGGTTGACACTGCCGAAGTTCGAACTGCAGGAGCCAGACAAGCCACGAAAGCGTCTGGTCTTCGGATAGGTGCAGCAACGATGTGCAGCAGCCGCACCGCACCGAGTTGACCGTGGCCGACCCTACAAGCCCGGTGGCCCGCCGTCAGCTTCGCTGCCGTGCGCCACCATCAACGCCGATGGCGTCGTCACCCAGCTCGCCTACGACTCCGCGGGCGACCTCAGATGTCGAACACGTAATCGGAGTCGCAGTCACCGAACTCCTCGAACACGTACGCCGTGTAAAGGCGCACCAGCCCGGCCGAGACCGGGATCACGGCAGGGGTCAGCGTCTTGGCCCGCGCCCCGTTGGCGTTGCCGGGCGGGGGCACGATATGCAGCTCGCGGCGGTGCGAGACGAAGTCGGCATGCCGCAGCCCCAGCGCCTGCCCGGCCGGCATCCCCGTCTCGGCGAGCAGGACTATCAGGAACCGGTCCCGCAGGTGCTCGCATGCCTCCGGGATCGCCAGCACCTGGTCGTCGGTGAGCGTGCGCGCCGCCTGCCGCACCTGGCGCACCCGCAGCGGCCGTGTCGCGACCGGCCGCCCGCCCGTGGCGTGACGCAGGAACGGCCGGAACCCGCCGCGGTTGCTCCGCCGCCATGCCACCAGCTGCTGCGCCAGCGGAACGCCGTTGCGGGCCTGGTAGTCGTAGAAGCTGAACAGCGCGGCCATGTGCCGGTTAACCGTCCCGGACGAGTAGCGCGCCGAGCCTCCCTCCAGCACGGTTACGTTCTCAGCCGGAGCCCGCAGCCACGACACGAACCGCGCCACATGATCAACACTCACCGCGTCGAACCCGCAGCCAGCACCGCCGAGGAACTCCCACCACAGCTTCAGGCTCGTCGCATACGTCCGCACCGTCTCCGGGGAACGGCCCAGCGCCCGCAGATGAGCCAGGAACGCCTCCGCCGGCGCCACCACCTCACCCCGGTCATCAAGGACCGTCCACGATGCCGAGCCGTCCGGCATGACCACCCGCTGAGCCCGCATCCCCGCGCCTCCTCGCTGATCGGATGCAGGAGAACGTAGAACAGGCCACTGACAACATTGAGTGAACCCGCGAACACGAAAGGTCACAGATTGGCGGCCGGACGCTGCGGACACGCTCCAGAGAACATGTCCACGACAGGAAATTAAGGCCAAGGAATAGACATCGTGAACACCTAAAAATCGCTCCGGAGTATCGGCGATCTGCGCGGGATGATGGTTGCCGGCTAGATGTCTGGCTTGGGCTCGTCGTGGCCGGGGGCGCTGTCGGGCTCCCCGGTTGCGGGTGTCTCTTCCGTCTCGGCGGTCAGGGTGTCGAGGATCTCGCGCAGGTCGCGCGCGAAGGCTGGGAGCTGGTCGGTGGCGGTGGTGTGGAGGATTTCCAGGTCGATGGACCAGTAGCCGTGCACGATTCTGTTCCGCAGGCGGGCGGGCTGCTGCCAGGGAATGCCGGGGAACCGGTCCCTGATGTCGCCGGGAAGCTGGGCGGCGGCCTCGCCGAGGACGGTGAAGTTCCACAGCAGGGACTCGGTGCGCAGCTGGTCGGCCTGCAGTTCTTCGAGGGTGAGGCCGTCAGTGAGCTGGTGCGCGCGCTCGGCGGCCTGGATCATCTCGGCGAGCAGGAGGAGGTCACGCCGCATACAGGGGCCTGGCCTCGGCGAGCACGGCGGGCTTGAGGCGGGGGTGCAGGGCGCGCAGCGAGACCAGGTCGACGTGGTGGCCCAGGAGGCTGGCTAGCTCGTCGGCGAGCTGCTCGATTTCCCAGCCGAGCTTGCGCCCTGGGAGCAGGGTGTACAGGACGTCGATGTCGCTGCCGGGCCTGGCGGTGCCGCGGGCGCGGGAGCCGAAGATCTTCAGCTCGGCGATCCCGTACCGGTCGCAGACGGCAGCCAGCGCCGCGTCGTCGACGTCGAGGTCGGGAGCGATCTGCATGATCCAAGGCTATCCCTGGCATGGCGCGGGCGTCGCGGCTGGCTGTTGAGCGGCGCTGGGTTCGGCCCGTCGATGTTCTGGCAGCCGCTGAATGCCAGGAAATGCGAACACTATTTCGAGACTGCCGGGTTGGGCCTGTCAGTTCTGCTCAGGGACTGTTGTTCATGGGGCAGTCTGTGGGGCAGAACGGCGCTCGCGGGGGCTTGCCACTGCTCGGGGCTGCCGCTGAGAGTCAGCGTTCTGCCTGCTCAGAGGCTATGCGGCCAATTGAGGGACCTTCTGGTGGTCCATGGTAAGGAGAAGGTCTATGGTTCGAATCCGTAAGGGGGCTCCAGGTTATGACGATTATTCGAACATTTATCCGGTGACCTATTGGTGCTTCGGGGGCACTAGTGTCCTGCGCCGGAAATTTGCACTCATAGTCAGTAGACTGTTCTTATGTCGAGCCCTGCTGCCCCGTTAGTGCTGACCGGTGATGACCGCATCGAGCTTGCCCGTTTGTCGCAGGGCAGGTCAGCGCGGATGGCCGAACGGGCGCGGATCGTTCTGGCGTGCGCGGATTCGGAGTCCGGCAATGCGGGAGTAGCCGCGGAGCTGGGGCTGGCCGCGGACACGGTGCGGAAGTGGCGTGCGCAGTTCGCGGAGGCCGGGCTGGACGGCCTGGCGGACGCCCCCCGGCCCGGGCGTCCGAAAGCCGGGCTGGTACTGACTGGTGCCGAGCGGGACCAGCTGACGCGGTGGGCACGGCGGGCGAAGAGCTCGCAGTCGCTGGCGCCGCGGGCCAAGATCGTGGTGGCCTGCGCGCAGGGCGCATCAAACAAGCAGGCCGCGGCGGACCTGCGGGTCACTCCGGGCACGGTAGCCCGGTGGCGGCGCCGGTTCATCGCGCAGCGCCTGGACGGGCTGGCTGACGAGCCGCGCCCGGGCCGGCCGCCCTCGATCCTGCTGGACAAGGTCGAGGCCGTCATCACCGCCACGCTGGAGGAGACCCCGAAGGACGCGACGCACTGGTCACGGGCCTCGATGGCCCGGCGCAGCGGCCTGTCCAAGTCCACGATCGGGCGGATCTGGCGGAGCTTTGAGCTCAAGCCGCATCTGAGCGATGGGTTCAAGCTGTCGTCTGACCCGCTGTTCGTGGAGAAGGTCGTCGATGTGGTCGGGCTCTACCGCAACCCGCCGGAGAAAGCGGTGGTGCTGTGCGTGGATGAGAAATCAGGCATGCAGGCGCTGGACCGGTCCCAGCCGGTGCTGCCGATGATGCCCGGGATGCCCGAACGGCGCTCCCATGACTATGCCCGGCATGGCGTGACCAGCCTGTTCGCCGCGTTCAACATCGCCGACGGCTCGGTGATCTCCGAACTCCACCGCCAGCACAGGGCCGTGGAGTTCAAGAAGTTCCTCGTGGCGATCGACAAGGCCGTGCCGGCCAGCCTGGACGTGCACCTGGTCTGCGACAACCTCGCCACGCACAAGACCCCGGCGATACGGGACTGGCTTGCGCGCCACCCGCGGTTCCACGTGCATTTCACGCCGACCGGCTCGTCATGGATCAACCAGGTCTCCGTTAACCGGCCTTCGGGCGGAGGACACGCCCGGGTTTGCTGAGGTCCCCCGATGGGGGCACTGCGGCGATCACACTCGTGCCGGGTGTCCCTTGGGAGGGGCCGTGGAGCAGCACGTTATCTCGACCAGCGACGGTCACCGTGTGAGCGGCGGCGGTGAAGACGCGGGGCTGGTCAATCAGTTCCTTGGGCATCTGGGGTCGAGGGCGTTCTCGCCCGCGACGGTGCGGGCGTATGCCTACGATCTGCTGAACTTCCTGCGGTTCCTGGCCGGGCGGCGTGCCCGGCTTGCCGATGTGGTACCGACCGATCTGTTCGACTACCTGGACTGGCAGCAGCGTCCTGGCGGCACGGCGGGGCGGCGGGTGGTCCGGCTGGCCGAACGGCGCGGCGCTGCGCCGTCCTCGATGAACCGGCGGGTCGCGGCGGTCCGCGGCCTGTTCGAGTTCGCGGTGATGAGCGGGGTGCGGGACGTCAATCCGGTGCCGGCGGCCCGCCGGTCCAGCGGTCTGCGTGCGAGCCAGCGGGGCCTGCTGGGGCATGTCTGCACGAGCCGGCCGCGGGGCGGGCGGCTGGTGCGTCAGGCACGCCGGCTGCCTGAGTCCCTCGATCCCGGCGACGTGGCGGTGTTCCTCGCGGATCTGCGCACCTTCCGGGACCGGGCGATCACGCTGGCGATGCTGCTGGGCGGACTGCGGGCTGCCGAGGTGCGGTCGCTGCGGCTGGCCGCTGTGGACATGGGGCTGCGCCGGGTGCGGGTGACGGGCAAGGGCGGCAAGGAACGCGTTGTCCCGGTGGATGGCGCGTTCTTCACGGAGCTGGCTGCATACCTGCGGGAGGAGCGCCCGCCAGGCTGCCGGGCACCGGAATGCTTCGTGGTCCTGCGCGGCCCGACTGCCGGGTCGCCGCTGACCGAAGCCGGGATGCGGCGGGTCTTCCGCACCCACCGGGCGGCCTCGGGCGCGGTCCGGGTCCGGCCGCACCGGCTGCGCCACACCTACGGCACCGAGCTCGCGGCCGCCGGCATTGACCTGCTGGCCCTGCGGGACCTGATGGGGCACGCGAACCCGGAGACCACGGCCGCCTACGTGCACCTGGCACCCGAGGCGCTGGCCGCCGAATACGCGCGGGCACGGGCAGGGCGGCCATGAGTGCCCTGGCCGCGGTTACCCTGCGGCACCAGGGAGCGCCCGGCCTGCTGGTCAGCTACGCCGACGCGGTCGCTGGACTGCCGATCGGCCCGGACGGCAAACGACAGCGGCGCAACGCCGCCGCCCGGCTGCTGGCCATCTGCCCGGAGCCTGAGCAGTGGATGACCAGGCCCACCCCAACGCGTCTGGCCGACATCCACCGCACCGGGGCGTGGGCGTTCCTGGCCTGGTGCTTCACCGAGGGGCGCCTGCGACCTGACCTTGATCTCCTGCTCGCCAAGCTTCCCGGCAGCCTCTACCAGGCATGGGCCGCACTCCACCGGGGCGACGTCGCCCGCGTCGCCGACGTCGCGGGCCGGTTCGGCTGGAGCGCGAACTGGACCAGGGATGTGTCCGGCGGTGGCCTGGCCCTGATCTGCCTCACCGCGGGCAAGAGCCTCGACGAGCTGACCGACGGAGACTTCGCCGTCTTCGCACGGGACCTCGCTGCCGCGCCGAGCGCCGGGCCGCATACCTGGACGCATAACTCCTCCCGTGCCTTCAGCCTCCATCAGGCTTGCTACGAACTGCGGATCTGCCAGCAGCCGCCGCGGCAGGCCCGGCCGGGCAAGGCCAGCCTTGAGCAGCGCGCGCAGGAGATCACCCAGCCGGGTATCCGCAAGGCCGCGCTGCGCTACCTGACCACCGTGGCGTCGACGCTGCGGCCCGGCACGGTCGATGCGCGCGCTGACAGCCTGATCACCTTCGCCGAGTACCTGGCAGCCCGCCACCCCGAAGTCCGCGGCCTGACCCAGCTCACCCGCGAGCACGTGGAAGGCTTCCTCGCCTACAACCACGGCAGGCCCTGGCGCGGCCGGGTCGCCCGGGACCAGCCTGTGTCCCAGGCGCTGAGCAAGCGAACCGTCATCGACCTGCGCTGCTTCCTCGACGACATCACCTTGTGGGGCTGGGCCGACAGGCCACCTGCGCGGATGCTGTTTCCCGCCGACATCCCCCGGCTCGACAGGCCGCTGCCGCGAGCCCTGGCCCCCGACGCCGACCGCGACCTGATGGACGCCATCGGCCGCCTGGACGACCCGTTCGCACGCATCGGCCTGACCCTGCTGCGCGGCACTGGCCTGCGGCTCGGCGAGCTCCTCGACCTTGAGCTGGGCTGTATCTGGGACTCCGCCAGCCACGGCAGCTGGCTGAAAGTACCGCTCGGCAAGCTCGGCACCGAGCGGACCGTCCCGCTCGACGCCACCACCCTGGCCGCCCTCGATGAATGGATGGCGCTGCGCGGCCCCCAGCGGGCGCTGCCGCACCCCAGGCACGGCCGGCCCGCCGACTTCCTGTTTACCGAACGCGGCCGCCGCCTATCCGCCTACCGGCTCCGCCACGGACTTGATGACGCCGCGGCGGCAGCAGGGCTACGCGGCCGGGACAGCCAGCCACTGCACGTGACCCCTCATCAGCTCCGCCACACATACGCGACAACTCTCGAAATGAGCAGAATTGCATCTGATGCAACATTCCCCGGAAGGTGCGATCGCGAAGCCGTAGGGGCTTGAGATTCTGGCCTGGCCTGCCCGCGCGGCGTGGCGGTGACGCGACACGCTTGCGCTGCGGGCGTTCCCTGCGGC
>DATLSX010000142.1:0-4935 GCA_035533915.1 Streptosporangiaceae bacterium | reverse complement strand
GGATCTAGGCAATCCCTTCTTCTAGCAGGAGCCTCACCCATACTGCCGTGCAACACGCCACCAGCCAGCGGTCATCACCCAGCGTCACGAGAACAAGAACCACCCTCAAGCCACTTCGGCCTTAACCCCGTGGCATTGGGGTCGGCGCGGACTGTGCCCGGGGCACTATCGCTGGCGCAACGAGCTTTCCCGGTGCGCCAGTGCCGTGTTCGGCTTCGGCTTCGGCTTGACGCTCGGCCCTGATGAGCAACATGAGCAACTCGTTCTCTGGGGGTGAAATCTCATGCAAATAGGGCGTTCCCTCGATTCGTGCAGGTTGAGTCATGATCAAATACCTGTCGGCATCGGCTGGACTGCTGCACATGTGGCGCGTCCTCACGGGCCGGGCTTCTGAGCAGCGACGATAACGAGCACCACAGTGGCTGAGACATGTTGCGAAAGGCCTCCGCCAGGCGTCTGGCTCGACCCGCTCGGCCTGGACGTGGTCTACGTGCAGGCCAAGCGCTACACAGACAGAGTCGTCGGCCGCCCGGACGTCCAAGGTTTCGTCGGCGCGCTGCAAGGAGCCCAGGCCAGCCGCGGCATCTTCATCACCACCAGCCGGTTCACCCCCGACGCGACCCAGTTCGCCGACCGCGTCAACGTCCAGCTCGTCCTCATCGACGGCCCCGAACTGGCCAGCCTCATGATCGAGCACAACTGCGGCGTGATCGCCGAGCACACCTTCACCCTCAAGCACCTCGACGAGAACTTCTTCGACGACGAATAAGCCCGGGCATCGCCGAAGGGAGCGCGGGCCGTGCGCTGACACCGGGTATTATGCGTATATAATATTGTGTGCAGAGGGAGAACTCCGAGGTGGCCTATGCCCTGGCCATGACACCGGAAGTGCGGGCCTGGTACCGCAGCGCCATCCCGCTGGCCGAGGAACGGTACGAGCTGTACCTGAAACAGGAGGGGCACAGATGAGCGGCGAGGAATTCCGCAGCTACACTCGCGACGAGTTCCTGGACGAGTTCTTCCCCGACGCCGAGGACAAGGCCGCCATCGCCGCGGGGATGGAACGGCTCCGCGCTGAGCAGCGTGCCTACCGGCTCGCCGAGATGCGCCGCCGCCTGGGGTTCAGCCAGGCCCAGGTAGCAGACCGCCTGGGAGTAACCCAGGGCCGCGTCTCCGCGATCGAGAACGCCAAACCCGGAGCCACCGAACTGCGCACCATCGCCGCCTACGTCGAAGCCCTCGGCGGCCGACTCGAGATCATCGCCGACTTCGGCGACCAGCGCCTGGCCTTCGCCGAACCAGGAACCGAAGCCGCCTGAACGGCAGCTCTGAAAGCGCAGATCACAGGACCAGCCACCGGTCAGCTTCTCCCGCCCCAACGCCCAGGACAAGGTGCCTGGCAGGTAGGCATACGGAACGGTCAGGTCCGTGCGCGGGCTGTCATGGCAGCGTACTGGCTGGGGGTGCGTGAAGCAGTGGGTCATATTCCGGCCTCTAGCTGCGCGTCTGCCTCAGGGTCGGCGCGGATGGTGCCGGGGAGCGGGGCGCATTCGGGTTGGAGGTTCATCAGAGGCTGCGCTTGCGCGAGGATCTCGTCGAGCCTGGCCGTCCATTGCGCGCCGAACTGTGCCCGCAGCTTGCGGTGCGTATACAGGAAGTCCGCTGTCTCGGGCGGTGTCCAAGGTCGTTCGCGCTCGCGCTCGATCGCATGGCGCAGCGAAGGTGAACGGTGCTGCCGGCCGGCGACGGTGCCCGGCGTGATGGCGTAGCGGGGGCGTTCTTCACCGCGGCGGAAGACAGCCGCGTAGCCGGCGAGATGTTCGCGGTCGATGACGTCGGCGAGATCCAGGACCCCGGTCCAGGCCCGGTCGGCGTTCGCCTGGACAGTCAGGCGGCCGTGCCCGCGGTCGGCGACCTGTTCGGCGTACCGGCTAAGGATGCCCTGGTTGCTCATCGCGGCGGGTACGGCCAGGACCATGACCTCGGCCCGGAAGCCCGCGTCACGGTAAGCGCGCAGATGGGCCGCGGCGCCGCCGCTGTCTGGGCGGTTTCGTGCTTGAGGACGTTGACCCGGCGGGAACGCACGTAGTCATGTGCCTGGGCTAGCCAGGCCCAGCTATCGGGTCCGAGATACGCTGCCATGAGCCTGTCATCGTTGCGCAGCAACGCACGGTACGCGGGATGGTAAGGCTTGTACAAGTCGCTGTCTAACTCAGCGAAGCCGCCCCGCCGGGCCAGCGCGCCACCGACCATACCGGCTACCCGGCTCTTGCCGGCACCTTGCTGGCCGACCACGAATACCACCACAGGATCCTCCTGCGGCTCAGGCCTGGCCAGCAGATCAGGAACGATCTCCTCGCAGAAGATGCGGCGGCCTTCCTCCGGCGGCAGCAGGTACTGTCCCGCTGCCGCGACGGCAACTGGCCGACGCCGGGCATAGATCAGCCGGGCCGCCTCGTCAAGGTCACGCATCTATGCGCCTGCCCACCTCACGGGCGAGCTCGGCGAACCGCCGCCGGGTAGCGGCCACCGCCGCACGGTCTGCCGGGTCCAGCCCCTCACGCCAGCGCGCGCACTCCGCGCGCGCCGACCGGGCCGCGGCGATCACCGCCCGATCTGGGGCAGCCTTGCGCTCCTCCGCTGCGATCAGAGCGGTATAAGCACCCACCGCGTCATTAATGGCCTCGATCGCGGCCTCATAAGCCACGGACTCCTCGGTGGACCAGGTAAACCCCTTAATCTCGCCGAGTACCGGCCGCCTGCAGCCTCGATCCGTCACCAGCCGCCTCCTGGCATCAGCAAGCACCACCGTGCCGCCCGTCAGGCTACCGCAGTGCACGCTCAGCCAGAGATCCGCGCGCGAGCCGAGGACATTGCTCTGATCGAAGTGATAGACCAGCCGGAGGCCAAGCGCATTGTAGATCTTGGCCTTCCGCTCCGAGTGGACCGTAGGCCCAGGCCAGCCGGGGTCGCGCGGATCAGTGAGCCCTTCCCGGACCCGGCCCGGCGGCACCGCTGCGAACGAGCCCGACTTGCCGGGCGTGGCCACCGCGACGTTGCTGACGGCGCTGCAAGCCCCGTCCCCCGCTGTGGCAGGCCCGCCCGCCGTCGCCGGGCATCCTCGCCAGCCCGCCGCCGGTCAGCAGCGCGGCGCGGGCGAGCAGCCTCGCAGCGCGGCGGAACTGCTCGTGCGGGTGCATGCCGCCAAGGCCAGTTGCCAGGCATGCCGGCACCGCGAAGCCGCGTCCATCCTGCCTGGCCTGCTCGCCGACGCCGAACTGGCCAGCCGCTGGTTCGACGGCGATGACCAGCAGCGGTGCGCGGCGCTGCTGACCGAGTCCTACCACGTGGCCGCGAGCCTGCTGCTCAAGACCGGCAGCTGCGAGCTTGCCTGGGTGATGGCCGACCGAGGCGCGCAGGCCGAAGCCGGCTCGCGCTGGGATCGAGCAACCGCATCCTCGCGCATGTCCTGTACGCGACCGGCCACGCCGCCCAGGCGGTCCGGCTGACCACGGCCGCCGCCGCCGCGATGCGAGCCGGGAGCGACCGCCCTGGCCCTGAGCACCTGTCGGTCTACGGCTCGCTGCTGCTGCGCGGTGCCATCGCGGCAGCGTCGGCGGACGACCGCCCGGCCGCGCTCGGCCTGCTCGAAGAAGCCAGCGACGCCGCGAACCGGCTGGGCCAGGACGGCAACTTCTACTGGACCGCGTTCGGCCCGGTCAACGTGCTGCTGCACCGGGTCCACGTCGCCACCCGGCTGGGGGATGCCGGAACCGCGCTGGCCTACGCCGCCAAGATCAGCCCGGAACTGGTGACCGTGGCCGAACGGCGAGCCTCGCTGTGGCTCGACATGGCCCAGGCGTACCTGCAGCGGCGCTGGGCAGAACAGGCGGTCACCGCGCTGCGTGCGGAGCCGGGCCGGCCACGCACTGCGGGCAGTTCCTCACCCAAGGCCGCGCGCGCGGCTGGGACATACACGTGATCACCACCCCGTCCGGGCGGGACTTCGCCGACGTCACCGCGCTCGGACAGCTCAGCGGCCACCCCGTCCGCAGCGCCTGGCGGCAGCCTGGCGAGCCCAGGTCCGCCACCAGGTCCGACGTGATCGTCCTCGCGCCCGCCACCTACAACACGATCAACAAGCTCGCCGCCGGGATCAGCGACAACTACGCCCTCGGGGTCCTCGCCGAGGCACCGGGGCTGCGCATCCCCGTCATCATCGCGCCGTTCGTCAACGCCGCGCTGGCCAGCCGCCGGGCCTACCAGCGCAGCCTCACCCAGCTCCGCCAGGAAGGCATCCGTATCCTGGACGGCGACGGCCAGATCCGCCCCACCCGCCCGGCACCGGCGGTCCGCTCGCCGAACGGTTTCCCTGGCACCTCGCCCTCGACGCGGCGGGCGGCTACCTCCGTTAGTCTCCTGCGCCCCAGATTCGCTGGCAGTAGACGGTGGGATGGGGCCGGGGACCTGCCGGCGGCTTACCCGGCGGGCTGCGGGCCCCGGCGGTTAGCGATTCCCATCGCCCACGCGCGTAGAGGCCGGTGATCTCTCCCAGTCCCGAGCGCAGGTCTTCAGGAAGCAGGGTTGTGGTCGCCGCGTCGAAGAGATCAGCCAGGCCGTGGCGGACGCGGGAGGCCGGGCGTGGCTGTGACGGCGGCGTGCGGGCTGTCCGTGTCGCGGCGGCTGGACTGTGAGCCGGCTCAGGTGCGGCATGCGCGGGAGCGGGTCCGCAAGACGCTCGCAGGGTGGGGACTGATTGAACACACGTACCTAGCGGAACTCGTGACCAGCGAACTAGTACTACAGGGCTAGATCTGCATCGTCTGAAGACGCAGACGTCGCCGGAAGTGGGCGGCGCGAGCGTCGGCTTGGTGCGCGCGGCGCCAGGCGGACCAGCGAAGGCCCTGGTAGATGGTCTGGTCGTCTTTGCCGAGG
>DATLSX010000141.1:0-33323 GCA_035533915.1 Streptosporangiaceae bacterium | reverse complement strand
CGACAAAGCCAGGCCAACCGCCCCAGCCTGCGAGCGCACCTGGTCATCGGCACCGAAAGTCAGGTGCATCTCGCTCCGGCGCCACAGGTTCGCACAACGCCCGCCGCATCCCCGTGGCAACGCAGGCCACAAGCCCAGTGGACCGGACGTCCCACCATGCGAACCGCCCCATCCTTATCGAAGGTGACCCGCTCCCGGTTCGTCTAGCCAGGTCACGCACCGTTAAGGACGAGCGCTGAACCGCCCAACCGTCCGCAGCACGCCCTGGCACCGCTCCCGAGCCTGGCCGACAGGCGGCGGCTTGCCGCGCGCTGCTAGATCTCTCGGGGACGGTAGACGTCGGCACGGTGCTCAATGGCCACGATGTCGACACGCTGGTCTTGGTCATCGATGCGGTAGATCACCCGGTAGTCACCACGCCGCGCGCTATGCAGTCCTTCGAGCCCGAGCCTCAGCGGCTTGCCGACCCGGTGCGGATTCGCTGCCAGCGAGCCGTAGCAGAACTCAACCACCGCGGAGGCCACCTTCTCCGGCAGTCGGCCCATCGACCGGCGGGCAGGCGCCGCCCACCCGATCGCGTACCTCGCCACCGGTCACCGGCCCGGGATAAGCCGCAGAGCCTCATGCTTGCTGAGCACCTGCGCCCCGGTTGCGGCGATCTCGGCCAGGCCCTCCCGGATGTCGGCCAGCAGATCCTCGCTGTCCATGATGTCGAGCGTCTCCTCCAGCGACTCCAGATCAGCAACGCTGATGACCACCGCCGCCGGGTGCCCGTGTTTGGTAATGACCACCCTGCCGTGCTCGCGCTCCAGCTGATCCACTACCTCGGAGAGCCGGTTCTTCACGTCCACCAGGGACATCTGCTCACTGATCGTCATAGCTAGAAGTATAGCTAGTTGCCGCCGTGGTGCCGGCGCCCAGGACCGCTGCGCACCTTGCATGTCTAGGCTGCGGAGATGTCCATACCGCAATTTGTTCTCGATCTTCGCGCCAAGATCGGTCCGCAACCATTGCCGCTTCCGTCTGTCACCGCCGTCGTGCTGGACGGCCAAGACTAGGTACTACTCGTGCAGCGCGCCGACCGCAAGAGGTGGGCGCTGGTGACCGGGTGCCTGGAACCAGGCGAGCAGCCAGCGGCTGGCGCGGTCCGAGAGGTAGTGGAGGAGACCGGCGTGCTTGCCAGAGCGGAGCGGATCGTGAGCGTGTCGGCGTTGCCGCTCGCCGTCTGTGCCAACGGAGACCAGGTGCACTGGCTTGACATCGCCTTTCGCTGTCACGCGATATCCGGCAGGGCAGGAGTCAACGACGATGAGTCCATTGACGTCAGGTGGTTCCCATTGAACGGCCTGCCCGACTTGCCTCAGCGACTTCCACGGCACGTTGTCGTTCGGCCTTGTGCGGCCGGTGGTGGGGCGGGTTGCGTGGGCCGAACGCTCCAGTGCGCGAACCAGCCCATCCTCATAGCCGGTGACCTGCTTCCGGTGCGTCTTAGCAGGTCGCGGGGTGTGAAGGGATCCCAGTGAGCGGCCGCCCGGGGGCCGGCTGTGTCCGGGCGGCAGGAAGAGCCGATAATGCGATCCGTGGCCTGGCTGGCGGCACGATCGCCGGGCCGGCAGGGATCGCCGCCGCGATCAGCTACAGGTGCATGCACGTCCTGGCTGAGGATCACGGCCAGCCACCGACTGACTCTGTCTTGCGGCATGATCTGCGCTGGTCCCCTTACTTGCAAGTGTAAGACGAGCTGTCTTACACTTGCTGACATGGCTGAGACCATCACTATCCGGACCGACGAAGAGACCGAGCATGCCCTTGACGTGCTGACCGGCGAGGGCATCTCGCGATCCGCGGCTATCAGGCAGGCAGTGATCCACGCTGCCGAGCGCCGCGAGCGCGCCGCGCAACTGCGGCGCGCCGTCCTGGCGATGGACATCGGCGAGCCCGATGGCATAGACGTCGCAGCCGAGCTAGCGCGCGACCGGGGCGACGAGCGCTGATGATCTACCTGGACTCGGCCGCCGTCGTCAAGCTCGTGCACGCCGAACCGGAGTCCCAGGCACTGCGGGAGTGGCTGGACGAGCGATCCGAAACCGGCTGGGCCAGTTCCGTCCTGGTGGAGATCGAGACTTTCCGCGCCCTGGCCAGGTACGCGCCTGAGGCGGTAACACGGCTGCATCCTGTGCTGGACCAGATCGACCTGATCGACATGAGCCCCCGCATCCGCATCCTGGCCCAGACCATCAGGCCAGTCACAGTCCGCTCCCTGGACGCCATCCACTTGGCCGCAGCCCTCAGCATCCGGCGCAGCCTGACCTCATTCGTCACCTACGACAAGCGGTTGCTGGACGCCGCCATCACAGCAGGATTGCCAACCACTTCACCGGCATGAACCCGGCGCCGGTTCGCGCAGTGAGCAGCTAGCTCAGGTGAACGCGCAGGTCACTAGCGCGTGGGGCGTCCAGGGCTCGAACCCCGGCGTTCGCCGGACATGACCCGCGAACGCCGGCCCGGCGAACGGATCAGATTCGGTAGAACAGGTTCAGGAAGCGGTCTGCGAGCGCCTGGTCGCCGCGGATGGTGCCGCCGTTGATCCGGCCGAACGCGGTCAGCACCATGCTCCCGGCATCGAACTCGATGACCGCAGGCAGGTCGTCAACGGATCCTGGCTCGTAGCTCATGCCTTCCTCGTTCACGGTGACCCGGGTCGTGCCAGCGTTGTGCCCGGTCGTCACGCTAATGCCGATGGTGAAGGGCGCCCTGTCGGCGTCTGGCCTGATCGTCGACTGCCAGATGATGAACATGAACGGGACAAGCAGGTCAGCCGCGTCCGCCGAGAGCGCGTGCGCCCTGCCCGTTCCCTGGCGGATGTCCCAGGTATGCACGCCGTAGTCCATGAGCTGGCCAGCCGCGTAGATGAACGCGGGCACCGGACCCATGTAGAAGTGCGGGACGATCATCGACGTCCACTGTTCCTCGTTCAGCGGCTCGAGGATGCTCATCATCTGGTCGACGTCGGCGCGGACCCGTGTCATCATTTCCTGCTGCGACAGGTGCCGGAAGCTCTTGGCCGAGTCGCCGGCTCGCTCGTGCATGCCGAGCAGCCCGAAGGCGTTCGCCGCGGTCGCGCCGGACCTGGCGACCTCGAAGGCCTTGAAATAGCCTTCCATGGTGTCCACGAGGTGCCCGATGACGTCCCTGACCTCCCAGCTCTCGCATGCGGTCGGCGCCTCCCACACGCCCGGCTGCTCGGCCAGGGCGAACATCTGCTGCGCCTGGTCCCGAACAACCCGCAGGATGGTGCCTTTGCCCGCATAGGTCATCGCGTTCCACTCGCTCATGTCATACCTCTTTTGCCCAGTAGGTGCGGATACCGTCGCGAACCGGCGGACGCCATCGCGGTCGTTCTGTGGATCGGCCGACTCCGACCTGCCAGCATCGCCGGAGGGCACTAACCCGAACCTCAGCGCATTTGTGAAGCGGCTGTCAATGGCTGGTGATGCTGATCCTTGCGAGTGCCTCGCCGTAGCGCACGGCCACGAGTTGCGCGACGGCCTGGTGGGCGCCGAGAGGCGCCGCGCAGGGGGCGCTGAGAGCAGCGCTGAGCTGGCCGAACTCGCCCGGGTCTGACTCCGGTCCGATGACGTACGGTGCGATGGCCGGACGGCTGGCACCCGCTTCGAGCAGGCGTTCCAGCGCGGCCTGGATACTTGCCCGGTCACCCAGCGAAGCCGGGGCGGTTGGGATTGCCAGCCGGGCGGCCAGCAGTACCGCTGCGACTCCCGCGTCGTTCATCGCCTCTGGTCCGCGGTCGGCGACGACGAGAACTCCGATGCCGCCCGCTGCGATGTTGATGCCGCGGGCGCGGCTGGCTCGCGCCAGCCCGACTTCGGAGAGCCGGTCGTGCAACGCGCCCGCAAGCAAGGGGTGAGGGCCAAGTCGCGCCGCGAGCATCACCGGCGCGGCTGCCCGGCTGACCGCCGTGGAGATCTCCGCGTCGACGGCTGGATGCGGCCCGGCCAGGAGCGGCACGACGACTGCCTGTGGCGCAGGGCCGACGTTGTGCTGAGAGCCTGAGGCGAGAATCTCGTCGAGGCTTTCGTGGCCGCCGCGGAGGTATCCGAACCTGATGTCCACTCCGGGGCACGAGTAGGCGGCGGACTCGGCGATCTGCTCGGCAAGCTCCACCCGGTCGTCGGCCGCGCTGCCTGGCACGGCCAAGACGAGCGTCGGCGCATCAGATGCGACGCTGAGCCGATGCAGGCTGCGGTGACGTCCGGCCCGGCGCGGCCCGGCGGTTCGCCTGGGCAGGCTCAGGCTGGCATCTTGCTCTGATGCTGGCGGTCTGCGCTGGGGGAGCGGTGCCGCGCCGCGGCTCAGTTCGGTCACGCTGACCTAGCGTACCGCCCATTGTCCGGGTAGGCCGTCGTTCTGTGATGTTCAGGGTGATACGTCAGTCTCATGGTGATTCGCGGTGTGAGCCGATCTCGCCGGGGCTAATCGCTATGCAACATGCTCCGGTAAACCGAGATCAGCGCGGACTTCTGCTGAAAGGAAAGCCGGGGGTCCGCGTCGATCGCCAGTTCCACTGCGGCCAGCTCTGGCGCGGACGTGCCGTCGCGGGAGTCACCGTGGTGCAACAGGCCAGCGTGGGTCAGCAGTGTCTCCGCTGAGACGTTCAGCGCCTCGGAGATCACCTTGATCACGCGCATCGACGGCTGATGCAGGCCGCGCTCGATCTGGCTCAGGTAGGGATTGGACAGCCTGGTCTTCTCGGCTAGCTGGCGCAAGGACAGGTTGGCGAGCTTCCGTTGCCTGCGGATGAAGTCGCCCAGTGCCTCCATCTGGGTGTCCCACGGTTCGTTCACGTCGCTCCTCTTCCTGCGGGTCACCGTAATGGTCGCCGAAGGCGCGGCCGGCGATGTGCCGCCGGCCACGCCTTCGGGGGTCAGCTAGTTCGGTGTCGTCGGAATCGACGGGCTTGCCAGGCTTACCGGGTTTGCCGGGCTGTCTGGCTTACCGGTCTGCTCAGTTGGCGCCGGGCTTGCTGGTGGCCCTGGCCTTCTTGGCGTCGGCTGCGGTCCGCCGTGCCGCGGCCTTGGCTGGCTTGGCCGCGTGGGCGGCTCCGGTCACCTTGTCGGTGCTGGCGGGCGCGGTGGTGCTGGCGGGCTTGGCGGCAGGTGCGGCCGCTGCGGCCGCCTTGGCCGGCTCCTGCACGACGTCCTGCGGCGTGACGGCCGTCTCCTTGGCCGGCGCGCTCGATGCCGTGGCCTGGGAGAAGACAGCCATGGCCTGCTGGGCCAGCGGCGTAGCGACACTGCGCACCTGACCGACGACCAGCCGCTGGACGGAGCGGATCTGCCCGGCGAACTCATGCGCGCCAGCCCGGAACTGGTCGGCATCCGGCAGCATGGCGAAGAAAGCGGGTGCCTTCGCGCGCAACTGGTCCGGGTGCGGCAGCTTCGCGAGGAACTCAGGCGCCTTCGCGCGCAGCTGGTCCGGGTGCGGCAGCTTCGCGAGGAGCTGGGGTGCCTTCTCGCGTAGTTCGGCCGGATGCGGCAGCGCGGAAATATCGATGGTGGGCAGGGCCGGCAGCTGCGGCCGGATGAGCTGGGCCGTCGCGGTCACGGTCTTGACGGTACTGGTAACCCTCTGCTGGCCCTTACGGGCAGCGGCGAGGACATGGTCCTGCAGCTCCTGCCCGACGGCGCGGGTGTCAATCATCGGAATCCTCCTCGTAAGTTCTATGCTAACTATAGTTAGCGACCGTGCGATATGTCAAGCGGAGATCAGGGCACGCCGGTCAAGGCCGGGACAAACTGGGTAGATCGGGCAGGTGGGCCAAGGCGGACCGGGACAGGCAGGCCGGGACGGGCAGACCGGGCAGGACAACCGATCAGGCTGAACCGCGCGGCTTGACGAGTCCGGTCTCGTAAGCGAACACGACGGCTTGCACGCGATCACGCAGGCTGAGCTTGGCCAGGACCCGCCCGACATGGGTCTTCACCGTCGCCTCGGAGACGAACAGCCGGTCGGCGATCTCGGTGTTCGAAAGCCCCTGTGCGATGTGCGTCAGGACCTCGCGTTCCCGGCTGGTGAGGCAGTCCAGGGTCGACGGTTCCGCCTCGGCGTCGCCCGGCAACATCGGCGCGAAGCGGTCGATCAGGCGTCGTGTAGTGGACGGCGCGACGACCGCGTCTCCCGAGTGCACCGCCCTGATCCCGAACAGCAGCTCCTCCGGCGGCACGTCCTTCAGCAGAAAGCCGCTCGCCCCGGCCTTCAGCGCGGCGAACGCGTACTCGTCCAGGTCGAAGGTGGTCAGCATGAGCACTCGCGGCCGGTCGCCCGACTGGCAGATTCTCTTGGTTGCCTCGATCCCGTCCAGCTTGGGCATCCGTACGTCCATCACCACCACGTCGGCTGACGTCCCCCGGAGGGCGGTGACGGCGGCTAGCCCGTCACCCGCCTCGGCGACCACGGTCATGTCCGGCTGAGCATCCAGGACCATGCGGAACCCGGCCCGGACCAGCGCCTGGTCGTCCACAAGCAATATCCGAATGCTCACAGCGGGCCCGCCTCACCGGCTGCGGCCGCAATAGTCGGCCAGAGCACGGTTCCGCTGCTGTCGGTCCGGTCGGCCTGGCTGGCCGCGGGGCTGGCCGCGGGGGCGGCGGTCGCGGTCGCGGTGCTGAGCGGAAGCCTGGCACTGACTTGGAACCCGCGCCCGGGCAGCGGACGTGCCTGCACCGATCCGCCGTACAGCGCCGCCCGCTCGCGCATGCCCGCCAGGCCGTGGCCGGCGCCATCGCAGACAGCGGCCGCTCCGAGCCCGTCGTCGGTGATGGTCAGTTCCAGCGAATCGGCGGCGTGCCGCAACTGGACCCTGGCGCTTGCTCCCAGCCCTCCGTGCTTGCGGGTATTGGTCAGGGATTCCTGGACGATCCGGTAGGCGGTGAGCGCGATCCCGACAGGCAGCGGCTGTACCGGCCCCTGAACCGTGCAAGAGACCGCTAGTCCGGCCGCCCGGGTCTGGTCGAGCAGTTCGTCGAGCTGCGCCAGACCTGGCACGGGAGTGAGCGCCGGCTGACCGGCATCGTCGGTCTTGCGCAGCACCCCGAGCAGGACCCGCATCTCGGTGAGCGCCTGGCGGCCGGTGGCCGAGATCGCGGTGAGCGCTTCCCGCACCCGGTGCGGGTCGCTGCCCATCGCGTAGGCCGCACCGTCAGCCTGGACCACCATGACGCTCACGTTGTGGGCGACGACATCGTGGAGTTCGCGCGCGATCCTGGCCCGTTCCGCGGCCGCGGCGATCTGCGCCTGAGCATCCCTGTCCCGTTCCAGCCTGGCAGCGCGCTCTTCGAGGTTGGCGTAGTAGGCACGCCGGTACCGCATCGAATCGCCGAGCACCCAGGCGATGAGCGACGGGCCGGCGAACATCAGCGAGCCGGCGACCAGCCTGGTCAGCGCATGCAGGTTCGGCGGCAGCGGCAGCCGCGCCGCCTCGGTGAGCGAGCCGGTCAGGCAGACCGCGAGCCCGGCGACTGAGGTGCGCCGGGAGGTATAGGCGGCCAGCGTGTACAGCAGGATGACGATGGCGAAATCGGGCATCGATATCCGGATGTCGGCTGCGACCTGGACGGCGCCCGCGGTGACGGCGGTGCCGAAGGCGCCGACCGGATGGGTTCGCCGCAAGATAAGGGGCAGGGTCAGGCACAGCGTTACCGGAATCATGAGATACCGGTGGAACGCAATGTCCGGCACCAGACCGCCGAACGCCAGCGGGAACGCAAGCACGCCGTCAACCAGCTTCGGGTGACGGCGCAACCATGCGTAAAGCGCGGACACGGATCAAGGTTATCCGCGAGCCACCTTGGCGGCGTCATCCCGCAGGCTGGACCTGAGTTCATCCCTGCGGCTGACATCCGTACCCGCATGGCTCGGCGGCCAGGCAGCGGCGGGCCGGTCAGCGGCGGCCAGGCGGGCGGCGGGACGGGCCGCCGCGCATGGCCGCGTCGAAGTCCCCGGTCCCGTCCCGCTCGCTGCGTGCCGACGTCCGCGGGTAAACGGTCCGTCCCCCCGCCGGGACCTTCTCGGGCTGCCCTCGGCCCTGCCTGCCCGCGGAGACCTGCCTGATCTTGACGAAGCGCACGATGTCAGGCCAGCCAGCTACGACGGTCGCGATGAGCCCCCCGAGGACGATCAGCCGCACCAGATTCTTCAGCATCCGCTCCACCCCTTGCGCGAGTCGCTCTGGCCCTAAGGACTGCCGTCAGGACTGCGGTAAAGACTGCCGTAAGGACTGCTGTGCCTGACGACGGGCCTGCCCTCCGGATCCAGCGTCGCCCGGTTGTTCTTCCGGCGGGCCCGGCGGTTCCTCGTGGCCGTGCGGTTGTCCTTCCTGGTCGTGCGGTTGCTCTTCCGTGTTGCCGGACTGAGTGAGCCGCGTGAGCGGTGTGTTCGGGTCGGGCATCACCTGACGACCGCCCTCCCGCGCCTCAAACGAGCCGCCCAGGACTTCACGCCGGGGCGATGTGCCCTGGCCCATGCCGTGCGGGTGCCGGTTAGCACGGAAGACAAGGGTGAGCCACAGCACCAGTGCCAGCGCGAAGGCAATCGCCATGATGCCGATCCAGTAGTTCTGCATTCCTACCTCCCCGTCAGGTTCATCCCGGTTGACGTACCCTGACCAGGCTGGTCGGCTCGCGGTCGATTCCGCCTCCCCGCCCGGCAGTGCCCTACGCCGCGTGCTGCCGCCGCCGCACGCTGCCCGCACGCTGTGCGGGCAGTTCCCGTACCTGTGCAGGCAACCCCGCTGACCGGGCCAGAGAGCGTCTGTACGCGGCCGCTGTCTCTCCTGCTATCCGTTCCCAGGGATAGCGTGACCTAGCCCGGTCCGTCGCGCCGATGCTGAACGCGGCCAGCTTCATCGGGCTACCCGACAGGTCGCGCAGCCGCCGCAGGAAGATGTCCGTTCTTCCCGGTGGTGCGAGCAACCCGGTCGTCTCGTCGATGACGGCGTCGGCGTAGCCGCCGACCGCGGTCGCGACCACGGGCGTGCCGCACGCCATCGCGCGGATAGCGGCCAGGCCGAACGGCTCGTAACGGGTCGCGCTGACGAGCAGGTCCGAGGAGCGCAGCAGCGCGGGCAGGTCGGCCAGACTGACCGCGCCGGTGACGGTCACCCGGTCGGCGACGCCGAGGCCCGCGGCTAGCTTGCCGAGCTTCTTGTAGCAGAGGTCGGACTCCAGCTCATCCTGGGCAGGGCCGCCGGCGACGACGAGCTCGGCTCGCGGCATCTCGGGCAGTGCGCGCAGCAGCAGGTCCAGCCGTTCGTGTTCAGCCAGCGAGCCAACCTGAAGCAGCCGCAGCCGGTCGCCGCGGGCGGTGACCGGCCCGTCCGGGCCGAACTGGCTGGCGTCGAAGGCGCAGGGTACGACGCTTACCCGGGAGCTGGCGATTCCCAGCCTGGCGAGCTCGGCGACCTCTTCTGTGGTGTGGGCGACTATGCGGTCAACGGCGCGGGCGATGCTGCCTTCCATCCGGACGCGTGTGCTGCCGCCCGAACCGGGCAGGCCGTGGCGTTGCTCGGCTGAGCCCAGCGAGCCGAAGCTCTGGACCACCGGCACCGGGCGTTCCCGGGCCGCCAGCAAGGCGGCGAGACCGTTAGTCCAGTGGTGTGCGTGCACGACGTCGGGCGCGGCCCGCTTCCACCGGCTGGCGAGGTGGCGGCCGATGTCGGCGACCAGTGCCTGCAATTCTTCCCGCGGCACCGGCGCCGCCGGGCCGGCCGTCAGGTACTCCGCGGTCAGTCCGGGGGCGAGCGTCACCTTGCCGGGCAGGCCGGGCCGGTCCCGCCGGGCGTAGAGCACGACGCGGTGACCCTGCGCGGCGAGGGCATGGCCGAGTCCGAGCACGTGCTCGGCTTCCTGCCGTGCGTAGGGGTCCGCGACAGCGGTCGGCGCGGCGTGGCGTGCGACGAGGGCGATCTTCACCTGGGCCTCCTTGCGGTGTCCGGCTGATGTCACAGCGAGGTGCCGATGGTGCCGATGGCGAATGCCGTTCCGGGGTCTGGCCCGCAGAAACAGAAAGGCACACCCAGCAAAGTCACGCCGTGACTCGGGGGTGTGCCTGCGTCGTAAGCACTGGCGTCAAGGTTAGCTCAGGTCAGGGGCAGGTGTCCACCGGGCAGCTCGTGGCCGGGTTCGCTGGCCGCGGCGTTCCCTCGTTTCATGTGCATCCGGATCACGGTGCCGCGCGGCCCGGACCGCAGCTCCGCCAGGTCGCAGGCCTGGTTCACTAGCCAGAGGCCGTGACCGCCCGGGCGGTCAGGGTCTGGCTTACGGCACCCGGCGAGCGGATCGGCGATGGTCCCGGTGTCCCGCACCTCGCAGACGATCTCGCCAGCGGTCAGCCAGAGCCGTGCGGTACCGCCCGCGCTGGTGTGAACCAGCGTGTTAGCCGCGACCTCGCTCACCGCCAGCACCAGGTCGGTCGTCCGGTCCGCATTCAGGCCCGCCTCCCGCGCGCGGCGGGCAACGAGAGCGCGAAGGCCGCGGAGGTCCTTGCCGTAGGCCACCAGCTCGGTCCGGCCTGGCGGAGCGGGCAGCGGCACCTGGCAGCCGGTCGGCAGCACTCCGGGACCGGCGTATTCCGGGCTCGTTCCCGCCCGCCCGTCCGAGGTGACCAGCGGGTGCGTGCACCGCGCGTCCGCGAGGACCTGCGCGGGCAGGCTCACGGCGGCATAGGGACACAGGATCGCCAGGTTCGCGCGGGCGAATGCCAGGTTCAGCAGGGCTTCGTGCCTGGCTGCCTCGCGCAGCTCGGCAGCCGAGCGGCCTGGCCAGACCGGCTCGCCGACGAAACGCACGGGCGCGCTGGGCTGCCCCGCACGGTCGGCGAAGGCCTGGATCGCGGGAATGATCCTGGCCGGGTTGCGGCCGAGTTCGGTGATGTCCGCGAAGGTGATCCGGGCGCAGTGGCCGCCGAGCACCCGCCGCAGCGCGGCGGCCTTGTCCGCGGCGATGGCCACGAACGTGTACTCCGCGGCGGCCAGGCCGTCCAGCAGGAAGCGCGCCACCGTCGCGAGGTATTCCTCGGTGCCGCGGTAGAACAGGCCGACATGGCGCAATGGCGGGTCCGCTGGCTGCCCGCCAGGCAGTGCGTGGTCGTTCGGCACCGCTGTGTGCTTCCCGGGCAATGCGGAGTTAACCGCACCGCTGCGGCTTGGCCTCATGGCCATTCCTCGCCTGTCTGGTCGCACAATACGATGGCCACATGCCGGGGATGCGTGCGGTCCTGCGGCCCGGGTCCTCTTGCCCAGGTAATCGCGGGAAGGGTACGGCGTGGTAGATATTCAGGTCTCATCGGAGCCTCGTGATGGCTGCATGGTCATCGGAGTCGTCGGTGACCTCGACATCGTGACGAGCCCGCAGCTCGACCAGGCCCTGACCCAGGCGCGCCGGAACTATCACCAGGTCGTGCTCGATCTCAGCAGCGTCGATTTCATGGACACCAGCGCGCTGGCCGTGATCGTCGGGCACTGGAAGCACCTGCAGGCTGGCGGCGGGTCGCTGTCGCTCGCGGGGGCGAGATACCAGAGCACGAAGACGTTGTGGATCACCGGCCTGGCCGACCGGATCCCGATGTACGAAAGTGTGGAGCTTGCCGTCGTGGCCAGTCGGGAGGCCGTGGCCGGCGGTGCGGGCTGACTCCAGCGGGCCCGGACTCATGCGCAGCCGGTCATCGCAGCGTAACGGTCAGCAGGCACGCGTCGTCGCCAGTGTTCGAAGTCGAGCCTGTCATCAGCAGGTCGGCGTACTCGTCCACGTCCCGCACGGGCTGCCTGGCACGGGACAGCAGTGCGCGAAGCGACTGGTCGATAGTCTCGTCCCGGCGCTCGATCAGTCCGTCGGTGAACAGCAGCAGCGTGTCGCCCAGCTTCAGTTCAGTAGTCGCCTCCTGGTAGCGGGCATCCCGGGCGGCGCCGAGCAGCAGGCCGGCCGGCTGGCGCAGCTGGCGAGCCCTGCCGTCACGGACCAGGGCCGGCGGCAGGTGACCGGCGCGAGCCCAGCGCAGTGTGCGTGTGCCGGGGTGGTACAAGGCGCAGACGGCGGTAGCGATGATGCCCTCGGTCAGGTGGTAGGCCGCGTTGTTCAGCCAGCCGAGCAGGTCAGCCGGGCAGGTGCTGGTGACGGCCAGGCCGCGCAGGCAGTTGCGCAGCATGACCATTCCGGTCACCGCGTCGATACCGTGCCCGGCCACGTCGCCGATGACGAGCATGACCTCCTTGGTCGGGAGCAGGAACGCGTCGTACCAGTCGCCGCTGACCAGGTGGCCCTCGCCGGCGGGCCGGTACCGTGCGGCCACCTCCAGGCCAGCCGCGGACACCAGGTGCGAGGACTTCGGCGTGATCGCCTCCTGCAGCCGGACCGCGAGCCGGTGCTCCTCCTCGGCACGTTCCTCGGTCTCCGACAGCCGGTCACGGGTGGCTGCTAGCGCCACCTGCGTGTGGTAGTGCGACGAGACATCCTGGTAGGCGCCGCGCACCGCGACGAGGCCGCCGGTCAGGTCGGTCACCGGTTCGGCGAACGCACGGATCTGCCGGACGCTGCCGTCGTCGTGCCTGACGATGCGGAACACCGCGGCCGCGGCGGCCTTGTCCGCAAGCAGCCTGCGCCGGAACGACTCGACCAGGTCGGTGTCCTGCTCGGGGACTACGCGGTGCAGTTCAGCCAGCGGGACCGGCCGGTCGGCCTCGGTACCGAAGAGGCCGAAGGTCTGCTCGGTCCAGTGCACCGTGCCGGTAGCGAGGTTTTCCTCCCAGCCGCCGATCTGGCCGAGTCGCTGCGCCTGCTGAAGCAGAGTGGCAAGCCGCTCGGTATCGCCGGCGTGCCGCCACGCCATCGCCACGCCGTCGAATAGCCGGGCAATGCGCACGCTGGTTAGCACCGTCGCGCCGGTAGTCGTCCCGGTGACGACCTCGACGGACACGTGCCGCGGCTCCCCGGTGGCCAGTACGTCGATGGCCTGATCTTGCAGGCTGCCGGGCAGTGCCGCGGCCGGGTACGCCTCGAGCAGCGACTTGCCGACCAGGTCGGCCGGGGAACGTCCGGCCGGATCGCGGAAGCCGGCGCTGACGTGCGCCAGCCGGAAGTCGGCGGCCTTGCCGTCGCTGCCGCGGATCGCCGGCGCGAACAGCACGGACTCGTGCAGCCCGTCCAGCAGCCCGAGTACCCAGGAGAGCCGGTGGTCCGCGCTGCGCTCTCCGGCGGGCCGGTCACCCAGAACTTGAGCGCACAGCCCGGCCAGCGCGACGAACTGGCGGCGCAGCGGCTCGGAGAACTCCCCGAGCGGGCTGGGCCAGCACGCTTCGAGCGCACCGAGCACGCTGCCGGATCCGCCGTCCAGCGGCACGACCGCGCGTGCGCCGCGGTCGTGCCGGCCGATCAGCGGAACCTCGTCTCCCTCGGGTCGCCCGCCCGCCCACCAGAACTCCTGCCGGTGCTGGATCGCGCGCTGTGCCAGGGCCGTGCCGCGGGGCGGCATGCGCTGCCAGCGGCTGGCCTCCCTGGTCCCGAAGCCGGCCTGGCTGGCCAGCTCGATCGCGCCGTCGGGCGCGATCAGCCAGATCGCTACGGCGACCGCTCCGGAAACGGCAAGCGCCTCTTCAAGCAATGCGCTGGCGATATCGGCGGCGGCCGCGATTTCCATCGCCGACTGGGCAAGCAGCAGGTCTGCCGCTGCGCGTGCCGCCGGGAATTCCTGGTCAGGTCCTGCTGATCGCCGCTGGTCGATTGCCGGGGTCCCGTGCCCCGCTATTTGCGCGGCCAGGTCGGTGAGACTCGCTCCTGACCGCTGTGCTATGCGGATCAGCTGGTTGCGCGCATCGGCCGCGGAACAGTCCAGCCGCTCCATCAAGACGCCCCTGGCCAGGTCGACGACCGAGCGCGCGGCTGCTTCCGCGCGCAGGTCTTCCAGCTCACGCCGCTGTCGCGTGACCAGTGCGGCCAGGTGCGTAAGCTTGAGGTCGTCGCTGGGAGCTGTCACGTTTCCCTAGCCTACCCAGATCATGGATCCTTTTCCGGATTGCCGGTTATGCCGAATATAGCACTCCGTGATCGTTCTGAGATGCGGGCAGCTAAATCGGCGGCGAGGTGTCAGGATGCACAATCAAACCTAACATTTATTGGTAGCTGCGTTGCGGACGATGGCGTCGGAGGATTGACAATGGCATTGATGTCGAGGGCGAATCGTCGCACCGCCGATGCGCGGTCGCAGCAGCTCCTGACCGGCCTGACCGCTGTCCGCGGCGGAGACTTCAGTACCAGGTTGCCGCAGTCCGGCGATCCGCTGATGGACCAGATCGCCGCCGTATTCAACGGGATGAACGACCAGCTCGCCCTCTTCACCTCCGAGGTCACCAGGGTGGCCAGGGAGGTCGGAACCGACGGCGAACTCGGCGGCCGCGCGCAGGTCCCTGGCGTGGTCGGCACCTGGAAGGACCTGACCGACTCGGTGAACGCCATGGCGGGCAACCTGACCGGCCAGGTACGCGACATCTCCCGGGTGGCGACCGCGGTGGCCAAGGGCGACCTGAGCCAGAAGATCACCGTGACCGCTCGGGGCGAGATCCTGGAGCTGAAGAACACGATCAACACGATGGTGGACGAGCTGTCGGCATTCGCTGACGAGGTCACCAGGGTGGCCCGCGAGGTGGGCACCGACGGCAGGCTGGGCGGCCAGGCACACGTGCCCGGCGTCGGCGGGACCTGGCGTGACCTGACCGACTCGGTGAATTTCATGGCCGGCAATCTGACCGCCCAGGTCCGTTCGATCGCCCAGGTCGCGACCGCGGTCGCCAGAGGTGACCTGAGCCAGAAGATCACGGTCGACGCGCGCGGCGAGATCCTGGAGCTGAAGGAGACCATCAACACGATGGTCGACACGCTGAGCGCCTTCGCCGGAGAGGTCACCAGGGTGGCGCGCGAGGTCGGCACCGAGGGCAGGCTGGGCGGCCAGGCCGCGGCGCCGAATGTGGCAGGTACCTGGAAGGACCTGACCGAGAAGGTCAACTCCATGGCCAACAACCTGACCAGCCAGGTGCGCAATATCGCCGAGGTCACGACGGCGGTCGCCCAGGGGGACTTGTCCAAGAAGATCGACGTCGACGCGCGCGGCGAGATCCTGGAGCTGAAGAACACGATCAACACGATGGTGGACCAGCTCTCCTCGTTCGCGGCCGAGGTCACCAGGGTGGCGCGCGAGGTCGGCAGCCAGGGAAGGCTGGGCGGCCAGGCCGAGGTCGAGGGCGTCTCGGGCACCTGGAAGCGGCTTACCGAGAACGTGAACGAGCTCGCCGGGAACCTGACCAGGCAGGTCCGGGCGATCGCAGAGGTCACCAGCGCCGTTGCCACCGGTGACCTGACCAGGTCGATCGCCGTCGAGGCCGAAGGCGAGGTGGCCGAGCTCAAGGACAACATCAACGCGATGGTGCGGTCGCTGCGCGAGACCACCAAGGCCAACACCGAACAGGACTGGCTGCTGACGAACCTGGCCAGGATCGCCGGCCTGATGCAGGGCCACCGGGACCTGACCGTCGTCGCTGACCTGATCATGAACGAGCTGATCCCGCTGATCGGGGCGCAGCACGGGACCATTTTCCTTACCGAGACCGCCGGCGACGAGACGCGATTGCGGCTAGTGGGCGGCTACGGGCTGCGCGGCGAGCTCGACCCGCCCAGCCAGTTCCAGCTCGGCCAGTCCCTCATCGGCCAGGTGGCGAAGACGAAGAAGCCGATCATGGTCACCGACGTTCCCGCCGACTACCTGAAGATCTCCTCCGGGCTGGGCGAAGCGCCTCCGGTGAACCTGATCGTGCTGCCGATCGTCTTCGAGGACCAGGTACTCGGAGTGATCGAGGCCGGCTCTTTCACCCCGTTCACCCAGCTGCATAAGGATTTCCTCGAACAGCTCATGGAGACAGTCGGCGTCAACGTCAACACGATCATCGCCAATGCGCGGACCGACACGCTGCTCGCGGAGTCGCAGCGCCTGGCGGCAGAGCTCCAGGCCCGGTCTACCGAGCTGCAGGCACGCCAGGAGGAGCTACAGCGGTCCAACGCTGACCTGGAGGACAAGGCGGCTCAGCTAGTGCGGCAGAACCACGACATCGAACTGAAGAACGAGCAGATCGAGCAGGCCAGGCAGGAGATCGAGGAGCGGGCCAGGCAGCTCGACCTTGCCTCGCAGTACAAGTCTCAGTTCCTCGCCAACATGTCGCATGAACTGCGCACGCCGCTCAACAGCTTGCTGGTACTCGCCAGGCTGCTGGCGCAGAACCCGGACCAGAACCTCACGCCGCGGCAAGTGGAGTACGCGAACGTGATCCATTCCTCCGGCACGGACGTACTGCAGCTCATCAACGACGTTCTCGACCTGTCCAAGGTCGAGGCGGGCAAGATGGATATCCGGCCCGAGTCCTTCGCCCTGACCGGCCTCGTCGATGACCTGCGGGCTGTCTTCCTGCCCCTGACCGCGGAGAAGGGGCTGGACTTCGCGATCTCGGCCGAGCCGAACCTGCCCGCCGAGCTGTACACCGACAAGCAGCGGCTGCGGCAGATCCTGCACAACCTGCTGGCCAACGCCGTCAAGTTCACCGAGGTAGGCGGGGTCGAGGTCAAGATATCCGTCGCCGACCGCCCGCTGCCCGACTGCACGCCCGCGCTGGAGTTCGCGGTCACCGACACCGGGATCGGCATCGCCGAGGAAAACCTGAGCGTGATCTTCGGTGCCTTCCAGCAGGGCGACGGCACGACCAGCAGGCGGTACGGCGGTACCGGGCTCGGCCTGGCCATCTGCCGTCAGGTCGCGGCGCAGCTTGGTGGCCAGATCACCGTGACCAGCGAGCCGGGCGGGGGCAGCACGTTCAGCCTGTACCTCCCGGTCGTCTGGCCCGGCGTGCCGGATGCGGCAGTGGCGCAGGAGCAGGCCGGTCTTGCGCCGGCACCGGCGCGGGAGGCACCGGCGCGGGAGCAACCGGCGCGGGAGGCACCGGCGCGGGAGGCACCGGCACCGGCACCAGCCGTCACCAGCGAGCCGGTCCCGGACGTCCGCCCGGTCGGCAACGGCGTCGCGCACCAGGGCCTGCGCGGCCGCCGGGTGCTGATCGTCGACGACGATCCCAGGAGCGTATTCGCTCTGGCCGGAGTGCTCGAGATCTACGGGGTCTCCGTGGTGCACGCAGCGGACGGCCGGCAGGGGATCGAGGCACTGCAGGCGGGCGGCATCGACCTGGTGCTGATGGATGTGATGATGCCGCAGCTCGACGGGCACGCGACGACGCGGGCTATCCGGCAGCTGCCCCAGTTCGCCGACCTGCCGGTAATCGCGGTGACCGCCCGGGCGATGCAGGGCGACCGGGACAAGAGCCTCGCCGCAGGGGCGAGCGACTACGTGACCAAACCAGTCGACACCGAGCAACTGCTCGGCTGCATGGAACGATGGCTCGTTCCGGCAGAGCGGCAGGCGGAGGCGGTCACCGACACCGCCAGCTAGCTGGACTGAGCTGGTTCAGGCCAGCCGGAGCACAACCGTCCCATACGGTGTTCCACCGGATCGGCGTACGCCAGCGGGACAGCCAGCGCTGCCGCCCCGCGCCCCGGCAGGACGCCCGCGGCATTCTCGGTGGACGATTCTCAGTCGTCAATACTGAGAATCGTCCACGATCATGAGGATCAGGCAACGCGGAGTGCAGGGCGGCGCGGCTGCGTGGTAGTGCGGCGCGGCGGCGTGGCGGCGCGGCGTGCGGCGGCGTGGCGGCGCTTGTGGTTCGGCGCTGGTTATCGCGACCTGACCTTGACGAGCGGCGGGCACTTCCACTGGGCCTCGACCACCGAAGGCCGCGGTCGGTACAGCCGCAGGATGGCGAACCACTGGTCCTGTGCCGAGGTGGGCAGCCAGTTCGGCTCGCGCCGCGTTCCTGGGGACAGCGGCTGCAGGGAGATGGTCAGGCTGCCGTTCGGCTGTCGTACCAGGCCAGGCGTCCGGTCGCCGACCGAGTAGCGGCCTGCCGCGTTCGGGATGAGGTTCATGTCGGCCGCCGTGTAGGCGGTCAGCGACCAGAACGCGTCGACCGGCGGCAACGCGTCGGCGGTGAAGCGCAGCTCATAGCGTCCCCGCGGCGACAGCGGGCGACCATCGGAGTCGGTGAAGGTCATCAGGTAGACCGCCTCCGCTGGGTCGTTGGCGGTGATGCCGGCCAGGGACTGGTCGGCCGCTCGCTTGAGGAAGTCGTCGCCGAACCTGCCTTCTTCCATCGGCGGGTAGCGCCAGCCGTTGACCATCCGGGCCCAGCGGCCGCTGAGGAATTGCTGACGCAGCAGCGGCATGCCGACCGCCGCGGCCCGGATCAGGGCGCGCTTGACGACCTCGGGCTGGGCATCGACGTCGAGGCCAGGCCCGATGCCGAGATCGGCGAACTGGCGCAGCAGGACGGCGTGATGCGCTGGCGGCGGGTTCTCGGCCAGCATGGCGTTCAGGCTCTTCCACGGCCCGAGCGGGTCGGCCGCTGGCTCGACCGGCGCGTAGACGGAGCGGCGCTGCGGCACCTTGGCTCGTGGCTTGCCCCACTTGCTCAGCGGAGTGAGCTTGTACTGCGCCTGGAGCGCGCGTACTTCCGGCAGGTCGGCGGCGCCGTCGACCAGAGTGCGGCCGAGCACGAGCACCCACGGCGTCGGGGATGGCTTGACCTTTTTGACTCCTGGCGGGAGCTTGCCCTTCCAGCTTGGCCCGGTAATGGCGAAGTGACCCGCGTTCGTGCCGGTGGTGCGCTGGCCCACGTAGTCGAAGTTGTCGGAGCTGAACCCGATCAGCTCGAACGTGAAGTAGCGGTCCGCCATGTTGGGGTGAGACAAGATCACTGGCTCGTCCGTGAGGTCCAGCCAGGCGACCGAGTACAGGGTGTCGTTGTTCGGGCAGCCGCCGTCGCGATAGGTCGCGTCCATCAGGCGCGAGGCGTGCCAGAAGTGGTTGATCGCGGCGTACGGGATGACGGCCGGGTCCTTGGACTGGGTCACCCAGTCGTGCTTGAGCCTGGCGTTGTAGATGTACGGGAATCCGTAGATGAACGCCTGCAGGCCGGTGGCGTAGGCGTACTCGGCTCGCCAGTCGTCCACGCGTCCGGTGAGGATCGGCGTGACGGCCTCGCGGAGCATGGTCGCGGCCATCGGCAGCCGGCGCGCCCGGCCGAGCATGGCCTCAGGACGGCGGATGACGTCGGCGATGGCACGGCTGGTCGGCGGTGCCAGCCGGGCGGTGAGCGCAGGCACGCCAGGCAGGTGCGCGGCCGCGTCGACCACGAACTCCGCTGCCTCGGCCGCGCGGCGGCGGCCGTCGGCTTCGCGCGCCCGGTGCTGGCCGTCTCGCGTTCCCCGCCCGCGGCCGTGGCCGTCCTGTGTTCCCCGGGTCC
This sequence comes from Streptosporangiaceae bacterium, assembly GCA_035533915.1. GTDB lineage: Bacteria > Actinomycetota > Actinomycetes > Streptosporangiales > Streptosporangiaceae > Chersky-822. The sequence continues at coordinate 13,864 of DATLSX010000141.1, read as the reverse complement.
GCGCGCCGCCGTCCTGTGTTTCCCGGGTCCGCGCGCCGTCCTGGGTTCCGCCGGACCGCGAACTGTCGGCCTGCCTTGCCCGGGTCGGCGAACTGCCCTGCTGAGCCCCTCGCGCCCCGCCGCGGACCTGCGATGCCTGTGCCATGCTCGCGCCCCCTCGTGTCGCCTTCGCATGCCGGAGTCCACGATGGCCGCGCGCCGCGCCAGCGTCATCATCCTCCGCGGGTGAATGCGCGGCCGGGGGCGGTGGTCAGCGGATGCGGCCGGGGCGGTGGTCAGCGAATGAGCGGCCGGGGGCGGCGGTGGTCAGGAGCCGAAGATCTCGCGCAGACTCGCCTCGTCGATGCTGCTGGCGAGCACGACGACCTCGTCATCCGCCTGGAGCATGGTGTCGGCGTGCGCCGGAATAAGCTGGCCGGCCCGGATGATGAAGCTGATCCACGCGTCGCGGGGCAGCGCAAGCTGCCTGACCAGGGCTCTGTCGGCTGTCGCGTCCGCAGCGACGAGGAATCGTCGGATGTTCTCCGGTTCGGACTGGAGCCTGATCCCCAGGCTCCACGGTTCCGGCTCGATAGTGCGCAGCGGGATGCCCAGCCGGCCGGCCAGCGAGGGCACCAGTCCGCCCTGCAAGATGACCGAGAACGCCACCACGACGAAGATGATCTCGTAGATACGCGGGCCGTCCGCCAGCCCTGATTGGACGATGAACGCGCCGAGCAGGATCGGCACCGCGCCCTTCAGGCCGGACCAGAGCACGAACAGCCGTTCGTTGAACCGGAGCCGAATCGGCCAGAGCACCAGCCCGACCAGCAGCGGCCGGATCGCGAATGCCAGCAACGCGGCGAGCGCGAGCCCGATCGGCCAGGTGTCTGCCTGAGGCAGGGCGTCGAGGCGGATGGTCAGGCCGAGCAGCACGAAGGCGACGATCTCCGCGAGGCTGGCCAGGGCCGAGTGGAAGTGCGCGATCTCGGCCTTGTAGGGCGCGCGCTCGTCGCCGATCAAGATGCCGGCGACGAAGACCGCGAGGAAACCCGAGCCGTGCGCGATCGTTGCCAGGCCGTAGATCGCCAGCGCTCCGAGCAGCACCCGGAGCGTGTACAGGCCCTCGCTGGGCAGCGAGACCCGGCGCATGAACACCAGCAGCGCGCGGCCGCCGACGATCCCGATAACGATGCCGACCGCCATCTGGACGGCGAACTCCGCGAGAACGTGGCCAGCCGCGCTGGTTCCGTTATTCCCCGCGCTCAGCAACGCTACGAGCAAGGCGATGCCGACCGGATCGTTGGCTCCCGATTCTCCTTCCAGGAGTACCCCGCTACGTCCGGCGATCTCGCGGCGGCCGAGCACGGAGAACACCACCGCGGGGTCGGTCGGTGCCAGCGCGGTGCCGATGAGCAGGGCGGCATGCCAGCCGAAGGAGAACAGCAGGTGCGCGGCAACCGCGACGGCTGCGGCGGTCACCAGGGTCCCGGCCACTCCCAGCCAGACGGTCGCCGCCACCGCTGGCCGCAGCCGCCGCCAGCCCATCCGCATGCCGCCGTCGAACAAGATGACCGCGAGCGCCACCGTCGCGACCCGCTGGACGTTCTCGATCGAGAGCCGGCCGAGCCACGGCCAGATGTAGGCCGCCGCGGCAGCGGCCAGCAGGAAGAACGCGGGCGCTGGTATCCGCAGCCGCTCGCTCGCCCGGCTGGAGAGCACGGCCGCGATTCCGGCGGCCGCCGCCACGAGCACCGCGAGGCCGAACGAGCTGACGGTGCCCATCAGTCCCCGGCTGCGGTGACGGCGGGCCAGCCGGCCGTCCCGCCCGGCAGTGCGATCACTTTCGCGGCCTTCCCGGTCACCGGACCGGCTGGCTGCCCAGCAATAGCCCGGCCGCCATTGGGAAAGCTGGAGGTGTGGCCAGCCGTGACGAGGATGCGCAGCGGGCGCGGCGGCTCGGGCCGTACCGGTCCAAGCGTGACTTCACCCGCACGCCGGAACCGGCGCCCGCGGCTTCGGTATCCCCGGCCCGGCGGAAGTCGCGGCCCGCGCCGCCGCGGTTCGTGGTGCAACGGCACCGCGCCAGGCGGCTGCACTATGACCTGCGCCTGGAGATCGACGGGGTGCTGGTGAGCTGGGCGGTCCCCAAAGGTCCCACCCTCGACCCAGCGGTCAAGCGGATGGCTGTCCACGTCGAAGATCATCCCATCGAGTACCTGGACTTCGAAGGGGTGATCCCGTCCGGGGAGTACGGCGGCGGCGACGTGATCGTCTGGGACTACGGGACGTGGGCACCACACGGGACCGATGACCCGGCCGCCGCGGTGGCGGCGGGGGAGTTGCACGCCGATGTCAGCGGCAGCAAACTGCGCGGCCGGCTGGTGCTGGTCCGGCGCGGCGGGTCCCGAACCCGGGGCCTGACCCGGGATCTGGCCGGGGACGGCGGGTCCGAGCAGTGGCTGTTGCTGCACAAGGACGATGCCGAGGCCGTCCGGGGCTGGGACCCGGAGGACTACCCGCTGTCGGTGCTCAGCGGGCGAACCAACGAGCAGGTACGAGCCGATCCGGAGCGGATCTGGCACTCGGAACTTCCGCCCGCGCAGGCGTCGGTCGCCATACGGCCGCCCATGGTCGCTGGTCCGGACGAGGCGGAGCTTGCCGCGCTCGACGGACTCGGCACGGGCGGCCGCTGGGACGTCTTCGGCCGCGCCCTGCGGCTGACCAACCTGGATAAGGAACTCTTCCCCGGCGGGCCTGGTGAGCCCGCGGTGACCAAGCGCGAGCTGATCAGGTACGCGGCCGGGATCGCGCCGGTGATCCTGCCCTATCTGGCCGGCCGTCCGCTCAACATGCACCGGTTTCCTGGCGGCGCGGCCAAACCGGGCTTCTGGCACAAGCAGTTGCCCGAGTATGCTCCCGACTGGATTCCGCGCTGGCACAACCCGGCGGCCGAGCGCGGGAAGACTACGACGTACCTGGTGGTGGGCGAGGCCGCGGCGCTGATCTGGGCGGCGAATTTCGGTGCGCTCGAATGGCATGCCTGGACGGCCAGGGCAGCCAGCCCGGCCGAGCCGAGTTACGCGCTGGTGGACATCGACCCGGGACCGGCGACGTCCTGGCAGGACGTGCTGGTGCTGGCCCGGCTGCACCGGACGGCCCTGGACCACCTCGGCGTCCGGGCGCGGCCGAAGGTGACCGGACGGCACGGCATCCAGATCTGGATACCGGTCGCCACGGGAGTGAGTTATCAGGAAACCAGGAGCTGGGTCGAGCAGCTCTCCAAGACCATCGGGGCCGTCGTGCCCGACCTGGTGAGCTGGAAATGGGACGTCAGCGAGCGAGGCGGCCTGGCCAGGCTCGACTACACCCAGAACGTGGCGAACAAGACCCTGGTCGCCCCGTACAGCCCGCGCGCCGCGCCTGGCGCGCCGGTCTCGGCGCCGATCGGGTGGGAAGAACTCGACGATCCGTCGTTGCGGCCGGATGGATTTACCATCCGCACCATGCTCGACCGGGTGGCGGAGCGTGGCGATCTGTTCCGCGGCGTCCTGCTCGGAGGCCAGCGACTTCCGCTGCTGAGCTAGCCAGCGGTCGGGGAGCAGCCGCGGAACCCGGCTCGCACGACTGGCCAATAGGAGCTTCTAGGTGGTTTGGTGCTTAATAAGCGATAAGGTCTCGCCGTCCAGATAGAGGAAATTAGTGCAGGTTGTTACGTGGTAAACCCTCTGGTGTTTGGACACGTAACGATTACGGCTACATATCTTGACGGTCTCGCTCTGCCGAAGAATGATTCGCTCAAGTGTCCGTCAGCACGACGGTTCAAAGGAGAACACGCATGAGTTTAACCAGGCGACTCGCCATACTTGGCACCGGGACCGCGCTCGCGGTTGCGACGGCGGTGTCGGGCATGGGCGCCGCGACGGCGTCGCAGGTGAGTCACGCGACCGTGAGCCCGCCCATTCTCGTGAAGGTGCTCGGCCATCTGGCGAACGGCAAGCCGATGCTCTCAAACGCCACGCCGACCGGGCTGCCGCCGAGTGCCATCCAGTCCGTCTACAACCTGTCTGGGCTGTCCCCGAGCTCCGGCGCGGGCGCCGGGCAGATCATCGCGATCGTCGATGCCTACAACGACCCGAACGCGTTGTCGGACCTGAACACCTTCAACGCCCAGTACGGTTACGCGCAACTCTCTACCTGCACCTCGCTTACCCAGTCCGGTCCCTGCTTCGAGCAGGTGTTCGCCCAAGGCAGCAAGCCAAAGACGAATAGCGGATGGGTGCTCGAGGAATCGCTGGACATCGAGTGGGCGCACGCCGAAGCTCCGGCCGCGAAGATCGTATTGGTCGAGGCTGCGAGTAACAGCTTCAGCAACCTGTTCGGCGCGATCGTGGCTGCCAACAACCTCAGCGCCAACGTGGTGTCGATGAGTTGGGGCGGCGGCGAGTCCAGCAGCGAGACGTCGACGGACTCCGACTTCACCCACGCCGGCACCTTCTACACCGCGTCCTCTGGTGACAGCGGGCACGGCGTGATCTACCCGTCCGCATCCCCGAACGTCATCGCGGTCGGCGGCACCACGCTGAACGGCTGCAGCGGCACCAAGTGCTCGTTCACCAGCGAGACCGCGTGGTCCGGCTCCGGCGGCGGAATCTCCGCGGACGAGGCACTGCCTGGCTACCAGAGCAGCTACACCGGGCCAGTCTCCGGTGCTTCCTCGATCTCGGCTCTGACCGGCGGCAAGCGCGGCGTACCCGACGTGTCGTTCGAGGCGAATCCGAACACCGGCGTCTCGGTCTTCGACAGCACTGCTGACCAGGGCCAGTCTGGCTGGTTCACGATCGGCGGCACCAGCGTCGGCGCGCCCAACTGGGCCGGAATCCTCGCGGCCGGCACGGCCGCAGGCAAGACAGCGCTGCAGGGGGACTCTGCCATCTACTCCGGCGGCTTCTCCACCCTGCGCGACGTCACCAGCGGGACGAACGGAACCTGCGGTACCGACTGCACCGCCGGCACCGGCTACGACCTGGTCACCGGTCTCGGCAGCCCGATCAACTACCCGTGATCCGACCGGTCAGGATCGCGTAGACCGGATCCTGATCGGTTTGGGGTCTGTGACCCGCCTGGCGGGTGGGTCACCTGACCTGAGCTAGCTCTCGGCTCAGTACTCTGGCCGCCTCGCGCACCGTGCGAGGCGGCCAGAAGTCCTTCGGGGCCCCGGGCGGTTCGCCGGGTGCCGTCACTCGCTGATCATCGGTGACTCACCGGTTCTTAACCATTACAAGCGGTTACTGATCGGCCACTGGGGCAGAAGTCACCTGCGAGGCGAGAGGCGGTTCGAGAGATGTGCGGGATCGCGGGATGGGTGCGTCATGCCGAAGGCGGCAGCGACCCGTCAGCGGCGGCGCTTGGCGCCGCTATGCACCACCGCGGACCAGACGACGGTGGCGAGGTGGCTGTCGGCCGCACGCAGCTCGTCTTCCGGCGGCTCGCGCTGATCGACCTCGTGGCCGGCCAGCAGCCGGTGGCGGACGAGGGCGGGCGCATCTGGTCGGTGTTTAACGGCGAGATCTACAACCATGCGGAGCTGCGCGGGGAACTCCGCGCGCGGGGTCATGACCTGCGGGGGCACGGTGACTCTGAGCTGATCCCGCACCTGTACGAGGAAAGCGGCCGCTCCTTCGTGCGGCGGCTGCGCGGCATGTTCGCCCTGGCCCTGTATGACCGTGACCGCGACGAGATGCTCCTGGCGCGCGATCCGTTCGGGATCAAGCCGCTGTTCGTGTTGCGGACGCCGCGGCACGTGATGTTCGCGTCCGAGGCGCGCGCGGTGATGGCAGCCGCCGGGCGGCTGGACCTCGATCCGGCATCGCTGTGGCACTACCTGAGCTTCGGTTATGTGCCCGACCCGGCCACCCCGTGGTGCGACCTGGTCAAGCTGCTCCCTGCGCATTACGCCGTCATCCGCAACGGCGGGATCGAGGCGCATCGCTACTGGCAGCCGAGCCTGGCCCCTGGCCCAGGGCGGAGTCTGCGGACGAGCGCCGACGCGGTGGAAGCGGCACTGCACGACTCGGTCGGCGCGCACATGGTCGCGGACGTGCCGGTCGGTGCCTACCTGTCGAGCGGGGTCGACTCCGGTGTACTCGCCGCGGCCGCGGCCCGGCTAGGCCAGCTGCGGACGTTCAGCGTCGGCTTCGAGAAGGCGGTCGGCAGCCACGACGAGCTTTCGGCGGCCCGGGATCTCGCCGCGCGCCTCGGCACCGACCACGACGAGGAAGTCATCACCGAACGCGACTATCTGGAGGCACTTCCTGAGATCGTCGCGGCGCAGGAGAGCCCTCTGGCGGACCCGAGCGCCCCCGCCCTGTGGTTCCTGGCTCGTGCCGCCTCCCGGCAGGTGAAGGCGGTGCTGTCAGGCGAGGGAGCCGACGAGCTCTTCGCCGGCTACCCGATCTTCCGGCAGCCGCAGGTGCTGCGCGCGCTGAGCGGGGTTCCTGGAATTCTGCGCGGCACGCTGGGCCGCCTGGCCGACCGGTTGCCCGACGGGATGAAGGGCAAGGGCTACCTGCAGCGTGGCACGACCCCGCTGGAGCGTAGGTTCCTCGGGAACGCACCGCTTTTCGACGATGAGCAGAAGCGCCGGCTGCTGGCGCCGGTTCTCGCCGGAGCGGCCGAGCCGTCCTCGTCCTACGACCTGCTGACCGAGCAGTACGCGGCCGTCGCTGGCCAGCCTGACTTGGTGCGGATGCAGGCGATCATGCTCCAGACCTGGCTGCCGAGCAGCATCTTGATGAAGGCGGACATGATGGCGATGGCGCACTCGCTGGAGGTGCGGGTGCCCTTCCTGGATCCCGAGGTCTTCGCGGTGGCTTCGGCGCTGCCGCTTGCGCACCGGGTGGCTGGCCGGCAGACGAAGGTAGCACTGCGAGCGGCAGCTGCCCGGCTGCTTCCCGCCGAGACGGCTCGCCGGCCGAAGCTCGGGTTTCCGGTGCCGTTCCGTGCCTGGCTGGATGGCGGCCTCGGTGCCCGGCTGCGCGAGCTTACCGCCGAGTGCGACGACTCGCTGCTCGACCGCGGCGAGGTCGACCGGCTGCTACGGGACGGCTCGCACCCGAACAGGTACCGGCAGCGGTGGGCGCTGCTGGTCTTCCTGCTCTGGCACCGGGCGCAGCGAGCACGCTGACGCCGCGCCGCTAACGCCGCGACTGGGAAGACAGGTCCTGCACGAAATCAGCTATCTGCCGGAGAGTGCGACACTCCTGCACCCGGTCGCACCAGCGGGCGTAGCGGCTCATCACCGAGTCACCCGTATCCCAGAACCTGCGCTGCTCAGGGTTGAGCCAGTACAACTGCCCGACTCGCTGGCGTATCGCGGCGAACTCGTATTCGGCCGGGTCCAGGTAGTTCGTCCGCGCGTCCCCCACGACCAGCAGCACGCTCCGGCGCGAGAGCTGATCGGCATACTCGGCCGCGAACTCGCGCATGACGTAGCCGTAGTCAGACCCGCCGAACCGGATGGCATCGCGCGCCGCCTCGGCCGTAGTGATCTGGCGGCCAAGGAAACGGGCCTCCCGGACCAGGCCGGTAATCTCGGCCACCCCGTCCACGAAGGAGAACACCCGAAGCCGGCTGAGCCGGCTGTCAAGGGCCACCAGCAAGTCGAGGGTGAACCTGGAGAACGTCGATACCGACCCGGACATGTCGGCCAGCACCACGATGTCCGGGCGGGGCGGCGGCAGCGGCTCGGTCGCGAGCCGGAACGGAATGCCGCCGGTGCCCATCGCCCGCTGCACGGTCCGCCGGATGCTGAGCTTGCGCTTTCGGTCCCTGGCTTGCTGAGCCATGATCTTCGTCAGCCGCTGTGCGAGCGGCGCGATGGCCGTGGCCATCGCCTCGCGGTCGGCTGCTGACGCGCTGGCGATGTCGGCGTTCTCGGCCAGACCGACCCGCATGGTGGCACGCACCGCCCGGGCACCGCGGTCGGCGACGAGTGCGCGCCGGACCGCCGACGCCAGGTCGGCACGGAAACCCTCGATCGCCCGGTCGAGATCGGACCAGCCGGCCGCCCGACTGGACCCGGAGCCCCCGGAGCCGCCGCCGCCTCCGCCGCCCATACTGCCGCCGCCGCCCCCGCTGCCTCCGCCGGAGCCGCCGTAGCCGCAGCCCGAGTCGCCCGAGTCGCCGGAGCCGTCGCCCGCGGCCGCGTCATCCGCGCCGGCGGCAAGCAGGTCGGCTCGCAGGCCGGCCAGGTCGGCGGCCTCGTTGACGGCGATCGTCGCGAATACCCCGGCTACGGCGTCACCGGGCGCCAGGCCGCTGAACCTCCGCACGTACTCGTCGGCGACCAGCCTGCGCAGAAAAGCGTCGTCCGAGCCGACGACCTGGCGCGCCATGGCGCGCAGTTCGGCGTCGGAAAGGTCGGCCAGCGGGGAGTCCCGCAGCGGCCGGCCGGAGGTGTAGAGGTCGAAAAGCAGGTTGAAGGTGCTGACGTGCTCGGAACGCTTGACCAGGGTGCACTGCAAGGTCGTCCGCACGACCTCCTTGTCGCCCAGCGCGATGCAGGACAGTGCCCTCGCCGCGTCCAGGTGCTCACCGACGGATACGGCGATGCCGACTGCCCTGAGCTCATCGACCAGCCCGGCGAGAAGGGCCTGCATGTCAGAGCGACAACCCGGCCAGCGCGGCCTGGACGTCCCGTTCGTACTTCAGCAGCACGGTCATCGTCTGCCGGGTGAGGTCGTCGCTGAGTTCGTCCGCGCCGAGGGTCACCAGGGTCCTGGCCCAGTCGAGCGACTCGGCGATCGACGGCGGCTTCTTCAGGTCCATCGAGCGCAGCGCCGCGACGAGCGAGGCGATCTCGCGGGCCAGCTGCTCGGCGAGTCCGGGCAGGTGCATCCGGATGATGTCCGCCTCGCGTTCCACGTTCGGATACCCCAGATGCAGGTAGAGGCAGCGTCGCTTGAGCGCCTCGGACAGGTCGCGGGTGTTGTTGGACGTGAGGAAGACCTGCGGGATGTGCCGGGCGGTCACGGTACCCAGCTCGGGGATCGATATCTGGTATTCGGACAGGACCTCAAGCAGCAGCGCCTCGCTCTCCATGTCCAGCCGGTCCACCTCGTCGATCAGCAGGACGACCGGTTCGTCCGAGCGGATCGCCTCAAGCAGGGGCCGGCTGAGCAGGAACTCCTCGCTGAAGATTCCGGCATCGTCGAGGGTCGCCTCGCCGACGGCCCGGTGCAGCTGAAGCTGCAAGAGCTGGCGGCGGTAGTCCCACTCGTAGATCGCCTTCGACTCGTCCAGGCCCTCGTAGCACTGCAGCCGGATCAGCCGCTTGCCAGCGGCGAGTGCGTGGCTCTTGGCGAGCTGCGTCTTACCGGTGCCCGCCGGCCCCTCGATGAGCACTGGCTTGGCCAGCGCGCCGGCCAGGTGTACCACAGTGGCCGTGGGGAGGTCGGCTAGGTAGCCGGCGTCGCGGAGTGCTGCCAGGGCTTGGTCGACCGGACCAGGAGATTGCGTCATGACCTCAAAATACCTACATATACGGCCAGCTCATAAGGATCAGGACGATAACGGCCGACGGCCGAATCGAGTTCTAGAATCTCATATCACGCCAGCTTCCCCGTGTCCAGGCCCGGACGCCCTGGCGCTGGCGTCCGGGCCCGGGCTCGCGGAGCTGGTGCTCGGGTCCGGCATCTGGCGTGGTCAGGACGGTGACGGCGCACCTTTCAGGCACACGGTTAGTGCCCTGCGGCGTCGGCGGATTTTATTTTCGCGATTTTCGCGGCACTTACCCCCAAGGCGTTTAACCAACCAAGGGTTACTCGCCAATATCTTCCGTCGTAATCCAAGTATATCGTCCAGGTCAGATGCCTCGACTCGCCGTAGCCGTCTACACCAGGCGAGTCGGCAACCGGCATCGTGCGGCAACACCGCCTTTGGCGGAGCCATTCTGCCAGGCGGCCCTTGTGGGTTGCCGTATGGCTCGTTGGGCAGTGGGAGGAAGCTGCGAATGGCGTCCGTCAAGATAAAAGCCGCATCCGTGACCGACCAAGGGGCCCGCGAAATGAAGCCGGGCCACGTATCGAATAACCACGTGCGGCCGGCGAGCGGGCGCGCGGGCAAAAATTCGAAAGCGGCGTCAAGCGCGAAGATGCCCGGGCTCCGCTGGGTTCCGGTGCCACTGGCGATGCTCATGGCCGCGCTTGGCTGGGTCGTTTTCGGCTCCGTGCTAGGTCAGCACGCCTTCGCCAGCGATCACTCCGGCTTCGTCGAGGCAAGCGGCCTCGGGCTCACCGTGAGCACGACGATGTGGATGGCCGATCCGATGGGCGGCTCTCAGTCGACTCCCGGTGGCTTCCAGATGCCCTCGAGCATGATGCCCGGTCTGCAGGCCGTCGGCGATAGTCGGCTCCGCATCGAGGTATATATCCGGAATGTCAGCTCGAAACCACAGGAGTACGCACTGAGCCAATTCCGCCTTATCGGTGCGGGCGGCAAGAGCTGGGGCATCGTTACCAACAGCACGACCCAGGGCGCGGCGCAGGCGGCAATCCTGGAGCCGAACTTCCAGGCGACCGTCGACCTGTACTTCGACATCCCGTCCGCCCAGGCCAAGAAACTGTCTGTCCAGTGGTCGCACAACGGCACCACTGTGAGCTTCCCGGTCCACGTCAGTGGCACGGACTCGACGAGCGTGATGGCCGGCAGCATGTAGCGGGCGGCACCGCACATTCAGGAGCCAGCCGATCGGCAGCAGAGCCGACCGGTATGAGAAAGAGGAAACACCAAGAGAGGATACATCTATGTCTTCTTCAGCCAGTCGCACCCGACATCGATCCCGATGGCGCGGTGAGATTGCCCTGTTGTCGCTCGTGCTGAGCGTCGGCGTCGTCGGCTTCGAGTTCCTGGTCAACGTGTTCTTCAGTAACCCGGCCGGGGGCATTAGCTACGGAGCGCGCGACATCCTGATAGCGGCACCCGCGGCCGTCATCGCGGTCGGCCTGGGCCTGAAGCTCGCGTCCCGGATGGGCCTGGACAGACCCGGCCCGGCCGCGGCGCTGAACAAGGCCGCGATCATATCGCTGATCTTCACGGCGCTGCTGGTGCCCACGGTGCTGCTGATGCCCTCGGCGGGCGCCGCCACGGGCGGTGCGCTCGCTGGCGCTGGCGTCGCCGGACAGTTGATGCACGGCCTGACCGGCGCGCTGCTCGGCCAGATGGTCGCGCTGCCGCTGCTCTTCGTCGCGTCGCTGGTGCTCAGCGGCATGCAAGCTCGCCGCGGCCTGGCGCCGCTTGCATCGGTATCGGGTCCGTCGGCTCTTTCGCGACTGGCCCGCATCGCGGTGTCCGTTGCGATGGCCGGTTACTTCGCCAGCTCAGGCATGGGAATGGCGTTCGCAGGCACGAATGCAACGGCAACAACCAGTTCGACCAACCCGTGTGCCACCGCGCCGCACGACACGTTCAACGTTTCGGCGATCAATATCGATATGATCCTGAACCGCTATGGCGTGCACGACCCGAACGCGATGATGTACGTGCTGAACAGCAACATCGCCGCGGTGCGGGCGGAGGATGCCGCCGGGACCGTGTCGAGCGGGCTGCAGGGCAACGACCCGATCCAGCCGCTGGTGATCCGCGCGCACCAAGGCGACTGCGTGACGGTCAACTTCACCAACCAGACGACGTTCGGGCTGGAGCCCTTTGACCAGCCCCCGTCCCCCCAGCCGTCGGAACCGTGCTCCGATGTGACCGCGACCAACCCGGACGGGACCACGAGAGTCGTGGCCGACTGCGCCGGGTCCCTGGCGCACACAGCGGCGCAGAACCTGGCCTGGAACGTCGACGGCCTGCCTGGCATGACGGCCGCTGATGTATCCAGTGCGGTGGGCCAGAATGCCGACAATACCGCGGCACCTGGCCAGACAGTAAGCTACACCGTCTACATGGACCCGGCACTGGGCTACGGAGCGCACGTGTTCCACTCGACCGGTGACACCCGGCAGAGCCAGGGCCACGGCCTGTTCGGAGTCCTGGTGTCCGAGCCGCCAGGTTCTCAGTGGCTTGACCCGCACACGCTACAACCCCTCGCCAGCGGGTGGGACGCCGTCATCCAGATGCCGTCCGGCCCCAGCTTCCGCGAGTTCAACCTGATTTTCCACGAGATCGGTGACGAAGGCTACCGTCAGATCCTGGAGAAGTCAGGCGCGACCTGCGCCACTAATGAGGGTGAAGTCCAGATGCCGGACGGCACCTGCGAGCTTCCCGTGGTCGATCCCTTCAGCTCTGCCTACCGGCCGTGCAGCAAGGCGATCAACTACCGGAGCGAGTGCTTCTTCGAGCGGGAGCTCACCCAGGTACAGAACGGCATGCCTAACCCCGACGAGGCGCAGGACTACGGCGCTTACACCAACGGGGACATGGCCACGCCGCGGCCGGAGGCGTACGTGGGCGACCCGTACAAGATCCTGCTGACCAACGGTGGCTCGGAGATGGGTCACGTCTTCCACGAGCACGGCGGCGGCATCCGCTGGCTGCGCAACCCGGGAGCCGCTAATCCGGACATCGCGGGCGGGCTGGAGAAGTTCCCGCCCGTGACGAAGGCCTCGATCAGGCTCGACTCGCAGACGATCGAGCCCGGTGAGTCCTACGACCTTGAGACCGAGTGCGGTGCCGGCGGCTGCCAGCAGGCCGCGGGCGATTTCCTGTTCCACTGCCACATCGCGGCTCACTATGACTCAGGGATGCTGAGCTACATTCGCGTGTTCGACACCCAGCAGTCAGACCTGGCGACGGTGCCTGGCCGCACGCCGAAGCCGGCCGCGGTCAACTCGGCTGGCCTGATCGGCAAGGTCATCGAGGGCAAGACCGTCGTCCCGGCGGACCAGCTCACCGATCCGAGCACCCAGGTCTCGCTGGAGAGCCTGGTCGAGGGTCAACTCCCGCCGCAGGGCGTCCCGCTCAACACCCAGGACGCGACGGTATGGAACTGGGTCAAGAGCGGTACGGCCGACGCGCCGATCTACCTAGGCGAGCCGGAGAGCACCATTTCCTGGCCCGACTACACCGCACCCAACCCCGGGCAGAGACCGGAGATCATGTTCGATCCAAGCAACGGCAGATATGCCTGGCCGCTGCTGCAACCGCACCTTGGCCAGCGGCCGCCGTTCTCGCCCAACGGCCACGGCGGGGCGCCATGGCTCGGTCCGAATGTCACCTCCACCCGACCAGACGGCCTGTGTCCGGCTGGGGCTCCGCTCCGTCATTACAACATCACCGCCATCACCGTTCCCATCCAGGAGACGAACGGCGGGGTAGATGCCAACGGAAATCCCACTCCGCCCGCGGTCGACCCGAACGGCGAGATCTTCGTGCTCAACCAGCACATCGCCGCGACAAAGGCCGGCACCTTCCCGCCGAACCCGCTGGCCATCAGGTCCGACGTCGGCGACTGCATCGCCGTGACCCTGACCAACGAGATAACCGTCGGTCCTGAGAGCAACAGCCCTCAGACCAACATCTACTCCAAGGTCAACATCCACACCCACTTCGTGCAGTTCGATCCGCAGGCCTCCGACGGCGTGATCACAGGCTTCTCCTTTGAGCAGTCGGTCAGGCCCGACTTCGGGGTGCCTGGGGAAACGACGCTGACCGCGTCCGCGTCGGCTGGTGCGACCACGATCTCCGTGGCCGACACCACAGGGCTGCGGCCGGGTATCAGCATCGAGGTCGGCCAGGGCCAGGTGGACACCGAGGTCGTCAACAAGATCACCGCGATCAACGGCAACACGCTGACGCTGGGCTCGCCATTGCAGAACGCGCACGCGTCGGGTGAGCGGACCGGAGTCGAGTTCGTGCAGTACCGCTGGTACAGCGACGTCGA
>DATLSX010000140.1:0-8435 GCA_035533915.1 Streptosporangiaceae bacterium | reverse complement strand
AAAGTAGCGCCTGCCACCGCCATCGCACCGGCTGATCTCGTGGGAATGGCCTTCGTGGCGGAGGTCTGGGAGGATCGGCGACTGGTCGTCAGCATCACTAACAAGTCAGGGAACGGCGTCTTCTACGCCGAGGCCATCGGCGTCGGCTATGACTTCCCAGAGGGCCAGGCCGGCGGCACATGGCGGGTTCCCTGGCTCACCGACTCCTCAGGCTCCCCGAGGCACATCGGCCATGTGCAGACCGAACGGCTGGTTCTCGCCCGCCTGCGCGATCCGGATCAGCCCGACGGCCGGCCGGATCTTTATCTCGACTTCGTCTCCGCTGGCCCTCGCAAAGTGGTGTGGCCCGTCGGCAGCGACCTCCGAAAGGTCACGGTGCGCATCAGGAGGCAGTCTGCCGATGACTTCGCCGATGCCACCTTTGAAGTGGGCAACGACAGGCTCGGCAGCCTGATCTTCCGGAAGGTTCCGGATGCGCCGGCAGAGATTGCCCTGGACTCGGGCAGCCCTGATGCTCGGCCCGCCGACGCCCGCGCTGATGCGCGCGCCCCGGTGGCGATGGCCTGCACGGCCGACATCCAGGGCGGCATGCGGCTGCTCTCGATGCTCACTAACGTCGGCGAGCCAGGGAAGTGCTTCGCCGAGGGCACCGCCATCTCGCGCTCTAGCGGAGAGGTGATCACCGATCGAAGATGGCGCGTTCCGTGGGAAGACGACAGGTCTGGCAGTCAGCGCCAGCTGGATAAGCGGGATTCCGCCCGGCTGAACCTGGCTACCTTCGACATCGCCGCTCGCAAGCTCTGGCTGGCGGGCACGAAGGACGATCTGTCGGAGGATTTCAGCGTTCCTCTTGAGCCGAGCGACCAGCTGCAGCTGCAGGTCACGATTACCCGAGAGGACGCTGCCACCTCGGCCATCGCAGCATTCGTGATCGAGCTGGACAGCGGCGAGAACCTCAGGTTCAGAGCTCGCTAACCAGTCGACATTGGCGCGACGGCATTCCCCTACCACTCAGCCCGCCACAGGGTCCTCCAGCGCCTCCTCGCCGAACACCGCCCGGCGGCGGTTTGATGCCACGGGTTTGCAGTGGGGGCACGGGTGCGGTGCGTCACCGTCGAAGCCGAGTAGCCGCGTGCGCTCGTCGCACTCGCCGCACTCGCCGCACCACGGCGGGCGCGACGGATGGCCACGTCTGAGTGCGGGCAGTTCGCTGGGTGCGAGCCGCGCCGCCAGCACCGCGTACGGGTTCCGCACGCCGCTGGTGTTCGCCCCCGTGACGGCCGCGAGCGTCCGCGGCGTCCAGCCCGCGTTCAGCGCCGTCGTGACAGCGGCGGCCAGCCTGGCCCGCTGGGCAGCCGTCAGCCGCCAGTCGGGACCCAGCGCGGTGAGGAACTCACCGATCGGCCCGCCGCCTCGCCCGTCGAGGGCGGGCGCCTCGCGCGCGGGGGCGGCGGGTTCCCGGGATGGTTCCTTGTACGGTTCGGGTGCAACCCCTGCACCCCGTGGTGGCGGCGCCAGTTGCACCCCGTCAGCGCCCTGGTTGCACCCCGTTCCCGGCACCGGGTGCAACTGCTGCACCCCGTCGGGCCAGTTATCCACAGCCTCGCTGCCGGTGGCGACGGGGTGCGGCGATTGCACCCCGTCAGCGCCCGCCCGCGTAGCCGCAGCGCGCCTGGCGCCCAGCCCTGGGAACTGATGCACCAGGACGGCGACGGTGGCGTCGTCCAAGTCGCCGCGGACCAGGCTCAGATTCAGGTCCCAGCCCTGCGGGCGGCGGTCGGCGCGCTTGATCCGGGCCGCGACAATATCCGGGTCGCATGGCGCGATGATGTCCTCGGCCTGCAGCCTGTCCAGGCAGGTGCGTACCGTCCGCTCCGACAGCCCGGTGTAGCGGACCAGCGTCGCCACCGACGGGAATGCGCCCGTCCCGTCGGGCCCGGCGTGGTTGGCCAAGCCGACAAGCACGAACTTGCACGCGCTAGACGACTGCCCGCCCCGGCCAGCCGGAACCGGGGCCAGGTTCAGCGCCCAGGAGATCGCCTCGACGCTCACGGGGCGTCGCTCCTCAGACGTGCTGCTCCGTAGAGGGCCGCCCAGCCTCCTGTCTCAGTTTCTGTCTCATTCACCCCCGTCCGGCGCCGTTCACCGGTGGCCGCCCCTGTCATGTTCGGGCAGGTCACGGACGGTGGCGAACCCCGGTGAACGGTGGCCAGCATTGTTGGAAAGCGTGTTGCTGAGGCGGCCGTCCTGTGAGCCTCTTTGCCGATCTTGGCGGACTACATCGGCGGTCCCGCCCTCCCATGGGTTGTCCGTAAACGGGGCAGCGATCACCCGTTACGACGTGCCCTGGTCGTCACTCGGAGGCAGAGCCGGGGCGGCGTCAAATTCGTCGGCCGCCAGCTGGTAATACCCGAGCACGCGCTCGCCGAGTTCGGTCGGCGACCAGCTGGGGGGCGGCGTGAACTGCCGCGCTTTGATTGCCTGGAGCGTTGGCAGCATCTGATTACCCCGGTGGTCACGCCCCGCGAGGCCGCGCGCAGCTTCCGCCCGCATTGCCTCGGAGTACTTGGCGAGCACAGCGGGGGTGTCATCGTTCTGGACGGCCAAGCCGTGGCGCACCAGCGTTCCGATCAGGCTGATCACCACCGGCTCCAGGGTTGGCCGTACCTGGCTGATCTGGTACTCCTTCCAAATGCGCTGCCCGGCGTGCCAGCGGTCTCCGGAAGGTGCGGGAGGGACCGGGTCTGGACGCGCACCCACTGGACGGCCCATGACCTCATCTGGTACCCACCGGACGAGAAGTTCGAGGAGCGAGACGTGCGGGCGTTCCATGTCGGTCATTGCCGGGAGGACCAGATCCGCGATGTTTATCTGGTCATCGTCCGCGATGAGACCGTCCGCCAGGGCTCTGCCGAGCGCTGACACCTTGCGCGGCCAGGCGGTCCCGGCAGCGCCGGCTAGCGCCTTGGCAGTTAGAAGCACAGTGTGATCGGATTTGCCGGCCATGCCGGGGAGGTCTTCCGGGTCTTGCCCCAGCGCTTCAGCGGTTACCCCCAGCATGTCCATCTGCCGACGGGTGGCGGTCGCCGTAAATTCGTCCCGTACCCCGCGGATCATGTTCTCCATGGAAGGAGCGAATGGCGCCAGGGCAAGCCCCCCGCCCGGGCCGATCTTCTCGCCGGCCGCTGCCATCACGGTGGATATGACCACGCGCGTGACGGGTTTGAGCGGCTTGCGCTCGCTGTCTTCATCCGCGGGCACGGGCCGAGCATACCGGCGCGCTGTCGGCAAACGGGCTTACTGAGACGCGCCGCCGGCTGCTGCCGGCAGCTTGACCCCGGCAGGTGGCGTGCCCTGCCGACCGAACTACGGCGGATGTGACCAGTCGGCGACCTTGCTGAAGTAGACCCGGCCGCCGGAGAACTTGGCGCCGCTGAAGATTCAGCGCCAGGAGATTGCCTCGACGCCCATTGCATACCGCCGGGAGTGTGCGTGGCCTCGCTACCCGCGGCCCAGCCCGTGGGCTCAGTTTTGGTCTCATTCACCCCCGTCCGGCCGTTCACCGCCGTTCCTGGACTACCCGTTCGGCCTGGTCAGGAACGCTGGTGGCCGGTGGTGAATGCTGGTGCGCAGTCCTCGAAAGCGTGTGAGAGGCTGGTCTTGCAGCGTGGACATGGGTGCGGCGCGTCGCCATCGTAGTCCAGCATCCGCGTGCGCTGGTCGCACGTGCCACACCAGGGCAGCCGATGGGGGGCCGCTGGTGCTGGCAGTTCGGAGGGGGAGAGCCGGGCCGCGAGCACGGCACTAGATACGGGGCGCGGGCTTCCTGGTCACACCGTCAGTTTCCCGCAGGGGCATCAGGAGACGCCCGTTTCTGCCGCTGCCGGGTCTATCCCTGCTGCGGATGGATTCTGGCTGAGGATCGGCCGCCCGGGTCAGTCCACGCAGAGGCAGAAGGGGTGCCCCGCTGGGTCGAGGAACACCCGGAAGGTCGTACCGGGCTGGTGCTCGTGCTTGGTCGCGCCTAGATCGAGCACCGCCGCCTCGGCGGTGTCGAGGTCGTCGACTATCACGTCGAGATGCATCTGCTGGGGCAGCTCCTGGCCTGGCCATCTGGGTGGGGTGTAGTCCCAGAACTCCGGCAGTTGAGCGTGGCTTGTAGTTAAATCTGGCCGGCTGCGCCGAGCCGGTAGGTGATCGGCCGGGTGTCGCCGGGCAGGCTGGGCGGCGCGGCGTTGATCTCGTCCAATAGCAGGCCCAGGGCGCGGGCGACGCGGGGGCTGCGGGGCTGGTCGAGCTGCACGCTGATCGCGCGGGGCGTGTAGGTGATGGTGCCGGCCAGGCCGCGGATGATGGTCTGGCGGGTGATGGCGCGGTATTCGTCGTCGTCTTGCAGGTAGGCGTTGAGGTGGCTGGCGAGCCAGTGCTCGGCGTTGCAGGCGAGCAGCCGCAACACCATCTGCAGGCCGCGCCGGCCGGCGCGCAGCAATGCGGCCCGGGCGTGCGGGTCGATCTGGTTGGCGGGCAGTTTCGCGGGGATCTTGCCGCGGGCAGCTTCGGCGGCGGCCAGCGCCTTCTCCGCCCGGGCGGTGTTCTTCTGCGCGGCGGGGATCAGCCTGGTGTTCTTGGCCGCGGCGGGGATGGCCGGGTCGGCGAGCATGGCGGCGTAGCCTTCCCGTGCGGCTGCCAGGTTCTTCTCCGCCAGCCGCAGGCGGGCGTTCGCGGCCTTGCGGGCCGGGTTATCGATGACCTTGGTGTTCGCCTCGATCTCCGCGGCGTAGTCGCAGATCTTGTCGATCCCGTAGTTCTCGGCGGCGTACTTGAGGAAGTTCTCCTCCCGCCACCGCGACTTCAGCCACGCCAGGATCTCCGCCGGGCAGGTACCGGTGTCGGAGGTCAGGATCTGCAGAACGACCTGGCCGTGCTCGAACAACGTCAGCTGGCGGGCCTGGCCGTAGTCCTTCAGGTGCACCGTCTCCTCGGCCCAGGCCACCTCCCGCTCGCGGCTGTTCACGGTGATCGTGGTCAGGACGGGCAGGCCCGTGGGCACGGCCAGCGGCGCGCGCCGGTAGGTCACCCAGTCCACGCCCTGCTCCCGGCAGTGGCGGAACACCTGCGCGTAGGCGCCGCCGCGGTCGAACCCGAGCATGATCCGCGCGCCGGGCGGCGCGGCGCGCTTCAGCTCGGCCAGCGCCTTGGGCAGCGTGACCACCAGGCCGGACGGCTCCCCGGTGACAAAGCACACCGCCCGGCCGTCGTGGGCGGTCACGTGGGTGTCGGCGCGGCCCTTCTCGGCCTTGCCGTGCTTGTTGTTCCACCCCTTGCCCACCGGCTTGGCCCCCGTATATGGCACGAAATGGTCGTCGACGTAGTACACCCCGGAGGTGACCGGGCCGGCCTCGAGCATCGCCTGCGCGAACATAGCCTGCAGTTCCAGCGGGTCGGTCGCATCCGCGATCGCGGCCAGCCGCGGCCGCAAGGTGCGCAGGCCCGGCAGCCCGGCCAGCGGCCCGGCCGCCTCTGCCGTCAGGTGCTTGAACTGCTCCACGGTGGCGGCGCCGAGCGCGAAGCAGGTGCTGACCGCCGACAGCAGCGCCACGTCAGCGAACCGCCGCCCGCCCGGCCCGCCGTCCCCGGCGGCGGCCAGGATGTCGTCCGCCCCGGCCCGCGCGCCGAACGCGTGCAGCAGCATCGCGCCCGCATACCGTGAGGTGACCTGGCCCGCGATAATCCGCGACCCGGCCGCCAGCAGGCCGGCGGCGTGCGCAGTCTCCCGTCCCGGCCCGGGCGCCGTCTCCGGCCCGGGCTGCGCCGCGGGTTCGGGCGCGGGCGGCTCCGCTGCGGATTCGGGCGCGGGCTCTTCCCGCCGGGGCCCGGGCTGCCGCAGCTGCTGGTCCGCGCTGCCCGGATCCGGCAGCTGCCACTGCCCGGCTCCGGCCAGGTGACGGCTGACCGTGGCCTGGGCCACGCCCAGCCGGGCGGCGATCTGGGCCTCGCTGGCCCCGGCCTGCCGCCACCGCGCTGCCCGTGCCCACTTCGCCGGGGAAAGCTTCGGCTTCGGCCCCGAAGGCCGGACCAGCCCGGCCGCGCCCTCCCGGCGGGCCCGCTGGTGCAGCGTGGCCACGTAGCTGGCCGACAGGCCCATCACCTCGGCGACCCGCTGGCCGGAGAATCCCAGCTGGCGGGCCACCGCGACGGCCACGTTGCGCATCGCGACGTCGCCGTCGGGGTAGCAGGCCACGATCATCTGCCCGGCGGTCATGAACGTCATGCCGTCGTGGTAGTGCACGCGCAGGTCGGCGGGGTGCGGCATGCCGTCCAGTATCGCTGCTGCCGCCGGGCCGGTCATGCCCCGATCCTATCAGGAATCTAACAAGATCCGGATAACGTCCGCACAACTAAAACCGCAGCTCAACTGCCCTGCGGATCACCTACTGCCGGAGATCTGGGGCCGCGACGCAACGTCACACTCGCTTGTAAGGTACGTCCCTACTGTCGGAAACCATCGCTGGCCTGGGAGTCTGCCTCTCTCCCCGTACGCACCGTCCGCTCCGACAGCCCGGTGTAGCGGACCAGCGTGGCCACCGACGGGAACGCAGCGCTCCCATCGGGGCCCGCATGGTTGGCCAGGCCGACAAGCACGAACTTGCACGCGCTGGACGGACGGCCGCCGCGGTCGGCTGGGACAGGGGCCAGGTTGAGCGCCCAGGAGATCACCTCGAGCCAGGACCTGTCGTTCCCGCCATGCCCTGGGGCGGGCGTCAGTCATAGAAGGCGACGGCCTGGGTGAGCCAGCCGAGAGCATGCAGGTCGGCGGCGAGCCATTGGTAGGCAAGGTTTGTCGCCGGCCTGGATTGCCCGGTGGGTGGCAGGGTGTTGTGCGAGACCGGAAGGTAGAACGGGTTCCGCCTTCTGTCGTATGGCCAGGCTACGATCCGTGCGCCTCGCCGCCCGGTCCCGGGCTGCGTTACCAGATCCAGGTCGACATGCGAGACCGCTTCGCGGCCGGCTGGCGGGGCTGGTTTCAGCTGGTAGTGCAGGCTGGTGTGTTTGCCGTCGGTGTCGTCGTCGGGGATGATGAGCGTGCCTTCGACCTGGACCGGCAGCGCACTGTTGAGGCCGAGCGCCCAGCCGAAGGCTGCGAAATTCTCGGCGACGAGGTCGCGATATCCGGTGACGGCGGCGGCCAGGACTTCGGTCATGATCGCGTGGGATAGTTCGGGGGAGTAGCCCTGCCACAGCCATTGTGCCCCGACGTGGGACTGATCGGGTGCTGGCCACGGCTGGGTGAGCTGGTCGCCTGTCTCGCGCTGGAACCGGGCGTGGATCCAGCGAATGTCGTGTGAGTCGATTCGCATCCCGCCGCCTGACCAGGTGGCATGGACCGACCGGTCGACTGTCTCCATCATGCCGTCGACTGCGTGCCGGAGGTCAGCGAGGGGGATGACGGTGCCGTGTGGTTTCCCGGCCGCCTGCATGATCCGCCGTGCGAGGATCCACTGGCGCTCTGACGCGAGCGGTGAGTCCGGCGGAAGGGGCAGCCGGCGCTCCTGGATCAGTTCGGCCAGCGGCTGCATGAGCCGGTTCCGTGCCCACGACCACCGGCCGAGAGGCCCTCTGGGAATGCGGAACATGGTCCTGCGAATCCACTCGAGCGGTGGCCGGTCCCGGGGGTCACCTGCGACGGTCACCAGGTCCGGCGGCGGGAGCGTGTCCCGGGCCTCGCTGAGGGCTATCCAGTCGTCGCCGAGGAGCTGGGCGCCCCACTGCACGAGGCGGCCGTCCCGGTGTCGGGACAGCTGGCTGCCGCACGCCCCGAAACCATCGAGGAGTGCCTGGAGTGCCTCGCGCAGCCGCTGGCCTTCAGCGATCGCCGGGTCACCGGGTTGCCCGGTTCCGGTCACGCCCGACCGCGGCGACCAAGATGTGCCCACCCACTCGGACGCGGCGGTGGTGTGATCGTTGCCAGCGAGTTCGTTGAGTGTCCACGAGACCACAGCGGGGTTCGTGCGCGCCAGGAGCAGCATATTCTGCTCGGCTTGTCCCGGCTGACTGGTGGACAGGGCGAACGCGACGGCGTACCGCCAGCGCGGGAATGCCTCCGGAGCGGCGGCCTCCATCATGGTGACGATGCCGCATGTGAGTGCGTGGGCGCCGAAGTGCTGTTCGAACAGCGGCAGAGCGAAGCGCAGGGCGCCGTCGTCGTTGACCACGAGTCCGGTGTCGGTGAGCTGCCAGACCTGCGCGTCGTTGCCGAACGACGCCGCGGTCACTGGCCCGGGCTCGCTGAGGATGCGGCTCGCCAGGCTGGCGAGTTCGTGCCAGAGCTGCGGCGCTGCCCGGTCTGGGCGTTTCTGCTGGATAATGGCCTGTGCCAGCTCCAGAAGCAGGGTCAGCCGCGAAACGTGGACGTCTCGGCCTTTGAGCAGCCGGGC
>DATLSX010000139.1:0-30049 GCA_035533915.1 Streptosporangiaceae bacterium | reverse complement strand
CGGCGTGCCAGACTGGCACGCCGCGCCCGGCGCGGCTGGACCGACTACACCGCGCCGCCCCAGGCACGGCCGGTCTGCTCGCGACTGCCCCGCACCGAACTGCCCCGCACCGAACTGCCCCGCACGGAACTGTCCGGCAGGCCGGCCGGACAGGCAACAGCGCAGGCCGCGGCGCAACTCGCCGAACGGACCGCTGCGGGAGCCAGCGCCAAGGCAGCCTGAGCCTCACAGTCCGTCACGGTGTGCGATCGCAGCGGCCTCGGTCCGGCTCGCCGCATTGAGCTTCGCCAGGATGTTCGACACGTGAACGCTGGCTGTCTTCGGTGAGATGAACAATTCCGCACCGATCTCTTTGTTGCTGTAACCGGACGCGATCAGCCTGAGGACCTCTCGTTCCCGCTCCGTCAGCCCGGCTAGCGGACTGCGGCCTGCCAGCCCGGACCCGTGACCGGCTGACTGGCCGGGCGTCAATCCCGACCCCGACGTGCTGCCAAGCCTGGCCCGGCGGCCGAGATCAGCCAGCACCGCCCGAAGCGGCTCGGCCCGCAACTCCTCGGCGGCCTGAACCGCGAGCTGCCACTCCCGCCGTGCCGCACCCCGGTCACCGGCCTCGGCGAGGGACTCTGCCAGCCGCCAGCGGGACCGCGCCGTCTCGTAAGCGAAACCCGGCCCGAACGCGGTCACGACCGTCCGCCACGCCTGCGGATCGTTGCCGCCACTCGCGCGGTTCCACTCTGCCTGCGCCCGGGCCAGCCAGCCGCGCCCGTCCACGCCGAGCGCGAACTCCGGCCGGCGCGCGTTGGCTGCGCCCTGCCTGGCAACCTCGAGCAGCGCCCTGGCCTGGTCGATCGCTGTTTCAGCCCGCTCGGCGTCGCCGGCTGTCCTGGCTGCGACGGCCTCGTCGGCCAGGGCGCTGATTCCCACTGCGGCAGGCCGGATGACCGGAGGGGCGAGGTAGCCCTCCTCCAGTTCCCGCGCTGCGGCGATGGTCGCCTGGGCCTGCTCGACCGCGACCGCCGTCACGCCCTGCCACAGGGCCTGCTCGGCGCGCAGGCCGCGTGCGACATACTCCACGAAACGGTCACGTGCGAACATCGGCTCCAGCCAGACGCGGCGTTCGGCGACGCTCGCCGCTCCTCGCGCCACGCCGACGAACATGGCCATGGCCGACAGCCGCGCCTCGGCGGCACTGGTCACTCGCACCGCGAAACCGTCGGCGATCTGCTGCGCGTGGTCCCACTCGCCATCAGCGAAATGCGCGAGGTAGTGCAGGTACTGCAGGTCGATGCCGTACTGCGCCAAGCCAAGTCCCGCGCTGTTCGCCCGTGCGGTGCCCTCGTGCGCGGTGCGCGCCGCCTCGGCGAGGTTGCCCTGCTCCAGCTGGACCCTGGCGAGCTGGAAGGTAGCGCGGAGCTCGACCCCGAGCACCTTCGCCTCGGCCGCCTGGTGATACGCCCTCGTAAAGAGGCTGATGGCAGCATCGATCTTTCCGGCGTGTTCGCTGATCAGGCCGAGCGTGACCAGGGCGTCGGCCTCCACCCAGGGGGCGCGGGCCGCGGTCGCCGCGGTCCGCGCCTGCTCGGCGCGGGCACGGGCCGGCTCATGGTCGAGGCGGGACAGCAGTGCCCGGGCGTGCGTGGCCAGGGCACTGGCGTACTCCCAGCGGGGCGGATCGGCGGGCAGCGCGTCGACGGCCGCCTGCGCGAACTGCTCGGATGCCTCTTCCTCTCCGAGGTTGTGCAGGAAGTACGCGAGCCGCTCGCGCACCCGGCACAGCAGGCCCGGGTCGGTGTCCTCGTCCAGGAAGCCGAGCAGCCGGCGTAGCTGCGCCGCCGCACGCGCCGGGTCGCCGCCGTCCGCGGCGCTGAGCGCGGAGCGCAAGGCTAGCTTGCCGTGGCCAACGCCGGCCAGCTTCGCCGGATCGGTGACCCGGTCCCAGAGAGAGAGCGCCTGGTCGTAGTGCCGGTGTGCCTCGGCCGGGGCGGCCAGCCGCTCTGCTTCCTGGCCGGCCAGCACCGACGCGCTGAAAGCGCCGACGATGTCGTGGCTGGCCAGGTAGTGATGGGCGAGCTCGGCAGCGGTGCCGGGCACTTCGGCCAGCCGCCGCTCGTCGGCGAGCAGTTCGGCCAGCCGTGCGTGCAACCTGGTGCGCTCGCCTGGCAGCAAGTCGGCGTAGACGGCCTCGCGCAGCAGCGCATGCCGGAAGGAGTAGCCCTGCTCCCCGTCAACATCCAGCAGCTGATGAGCCAGCGCCTCCCTGACGGCGCTGTCGTAGACCGCCGCGTCAAGGCCAGCGGCTTGCCTGACTAGCTCGTCGTCGACCTTCCTGCCGGTGACCGCGGCGGTCCGCAGCACCTGTTGCGCGGCTGCCGACAGTTGCTCCATCCGGGCGAGCAGCAAGTCCGCCAGGCCGGCCGGCAACGTGGACCCGGCCGACGACGCGGCGAGCAGTTCCTCAGCGTAGTAGGCGTTTCCCTCGGCCCTGGTGATCACCCGGCCGATCGCGGCCGCGTCCAGCCGCCGCCGCGGCAACGTGGTGAGCAGTTCAGTCATCGCGGCGGACGTGAGCGGGCCAAGCTCGACATAGCTGACTCCGGGCAGCCGGAGCAGCTCGGCGATCAGCGGCCGCAGCGGATGCCGGCGGTGCATGTCGTCGCTGCGGTAGGTGGCGACGACAGCGAGCCGCTCCGAGTGCAGCATCCGGCTCAGGAACGTCACCAGGTCCCTGGTGGACTGGTCAGCCCAGTGCAGGTCCTCGAGGATCAGCAGCACCGGGCTGGCACCGGCCAGCTCGGTGAGCATCCCGAGCACCGCGCCGAAAAGCTGCTGCTGCACCAGGCCAGGCAGGTCGCCGCCGACCGGCTGGCTCTCGTTCCGGTCCGGCAGCAGCCGGGACAGCACCGGGCGCGAGGCCAGCGCGTCGAGCAGCACGTCACCGGCGAACGGGCCGGTTGCCGCGTCCCTGAGTGCGTCCGCCAGCGGCAGGTAAGGGACTGCGTCGCCGAGTTCGGCGCAGCGGCCAGACAGGACGGTGAAGCCGCGCTCGCGTGCCAGCGTCGCCAGCTCGGCCACCAGCCGCGTCTTGCCGACGCCAGCGTCACCGCTGATCAGCGTCACCACCGGACGGCCGCCGGCGGCCGCGTCGAGCAAGCCGAGCAGGTGACTGAGCTCAGCCTGCCTGCCCACCAGCTTGCCGCGCGGAATCTGAAGCATTGCTCCATTATCCCAGCAGATCCGGACACTAGCGCCCAGGCCAGGACGCGCAGCTTGTCAGACCTTCCTGGCACAATGCTTGTTGTGCCTCGCTCCTCGCGCGGATTGTTCCGCGGACTTCCCCGCGTGGTGGCGATCCTCAGTTCCGTCTCGTTCACCGTCGCACTCGGGTACGGGATCGTCGCGCCTGGTATCCCTGCGTTCGCGAAGCACTTCGACGTCAGCACCGCCGCCGCCGCGAGCGTCATCAGCGCGTTCGCGGCGATGCGGATCGTCGGCGCATTGCCCGCAGGACGCCTGGTCGACCGGTTCGGCGAGCACCGGACCATGGCGGCCGGAATATCGGTCGTTGCGGTGAGCAGCCTGCTCGCCGGATTCTCAGGATCGTTCGCGCAGCTCATCGTGCTGCGCGGGATTGGCGGGCTTGGCTCGGCGATGTTCAGCGTCAGCGCCCAGACGCTGCTGCTGCGCAGCGTGCCCGCCGAACTGCGGGGCCGCGCCAGCGGCCTGTACACGGGCGGCTTCCTGCTGGGCGGGATCAGCGGGCCCGCCATCGGCGGCGTCCTCACCGCCTGGTCGCAGCGGGCTCCTTTCTTCATCTACGGCATCATGCTGCTCGTGCCGGCCGGTATCGCCGCGATCGCGCTGCACGACAGTCCCGCCGCCGCAGGCACGGCGAAGACCCGGGCGGCGCGGCCGCTCGCCGAGATCGCCAGCGCCCTGCGCAGCCGGGCATACCGGGCCGCGGCCGCGGCTAACCTCGCCGACGGCTTCGCCGTGATGGGAGTGCGCAGCGCCATCGTCCCGCTGTTCGTCCGCTACGTCCTGCACAAGTCAGCGACCTGGACCGGCATCGGGTTCCTGGTCGTAGCGGCACTGAACGCCGCCACCCTGCTTCCGGGCGGGCGAGCGGCTGACACCATCGGCCGGCGACCGGTCATCGTGACCGGTTGCCTCATGTCGGCCGCCAGCATGGTCATGCTCGCGGTATTGCCAGGCACCTGGGGTTTCCTGCTAGCGATGGCGATCCTCGGACTCGGCTCGGGTCTGCTCGATGTCGCGCCGTCGGCCATGATCGGCGACCTGATGGCCGGTCAGCGTGACCAGGCGGACAAGCTGCCGGCAGGCGGGAAGAGGCCAAGCCGGAAGGGGGCAGGCCGGAAGGGGAAGATCGGTAAGAGGGGGCAGCGGGGCCGGGCCGCAGGCAGCCCGCAGGGCGGGACGGTCGTGGCCTCGTACCAGATGGCCGGGGACATCGGCACGGTCGCCGGCCCGGTGACAGTCGGATTCCTGGTCGACTCGGTCTCCTATAACGCAGCCTTCGTGCTTGCCGCCTGCGTACTCGGGCTAGCCGCACTGCAAGGGCTGCTCGCTCCGGAAACCCGCGACCGGGGCACAGCCGATCGTGAGGTAGCCGTCATCCCGGACGTGCCGGGACTCCCGCCGACCCCAGCCGAGCTCGATCAGGCTCGCTGACCTCACCCGGGCGGGCTCCGGCCGGGCTAAGTGCCGGCCCGGCGAGGTTCCGGCGTGCGATGCCTGCCGAACAGCACATAGTGGTTAATCTTGCTGGGACCGCCCAGCGCCACCGGGCGGGCGGCAGCCACACCGAGCGGCAGCCACACCGAGCGGCAGTCACGCAAGGAGCAGCCAGCAGGAATGAGCGATCCTGAAGACATGAGTCCAGCGCCCAGCACCGGCCGGAGCGAGAGCACCTGCGGTCAGCCGCCGGCTGGCCGCAGGTCCAGGCGGGTCAGGGTCGCGGCCGTCACGGCCGGACTGCTCGCCGCGGCACTGACCGCGGGCGCGGCGACCTGGCTGCACGGCCGGGCGGGTGGTCAGTTGCTCAGGCCGACCGGCACACCGCCGAGCGTCAGTACCTCCCTGGCCTATGAGCTGCAGCTATCGGCCGTCAGGCCGACCGCGGCGCCCGGCTTCACGCTGACCGATCAGTACGGACGGCAGGTCTCGCTGGCCAGTTTCCGCGGCCGGACCGTGGTGCTGACCTTCATGGACCCGCACTGCACCGACATCTGCCCGATCGTCTCCCGCGAGTTTGTCGGCGCATACCAGCGGCTCGGGACCCGTGCGTCCCGCGTGGCCTTCGTCGCGGTGAACGTGAATCCCTTTCATCGCCTGGTCGCTGACGTGGCCGGCTTCTCGCGCGAACAGCGGCTCGACTCCATCGGTTCCTGGTACTTCCTGACCGGATCGCTCCGCAGCCTGCGCCGGGTGTGGGACGCCTACCAGGTCTCGGTGACCGCACCGGGCCGCGACGCGGACGTTATCCATACCTCGCTGATCTACTTCGTGGACAGCCATGGGCGGGAACGCTACGTGGCGGCGCCGATGGCCGATCACACTAAGCAGGGCGCCGCTTTCCTGCCAGGCAGTCAGCTCGCGTCCTGGGCCCGCGGCATCGCCCTGGTCGCAAGGTACGTGAGCCAGCCAGTTAGCGGCTGATCGCTCCGGCCCGGCCAGCCGGAGAGTCCGGAGTGAGCAGCACCGACAGTGACGCCGTCAGGGCGTCCCGCATGGCCGGGGCAGCCAGGCCCTGATCGAGCTGGAGCAGCTGGTAAGACTCGAAGGAACACAGTACGTCGGCCGCCGCCAGCATGTTGCCGGCGGCAGCCGGGGGCATATCGGCCAGCTCCGCGGCGAACAACTCCCTGATCTGGTCGCGAAGAAACACCCTGGTCTTCGCCACTTCGACGGCGAGCAACGCCTGGAACGGCGCCTGCAGGCGGGACACCAGCGCCGCCGGGCCGACGGCTTCGAACAGCCGGAGCCGCTGCGTTATCAATGCATCGATCCTGGCCGAAAGCGGATCTCGGGCTTCAGCTTGGATCGCTATGAGCGGCTGGGCCCGCTGCTGCTGCCGGCGGACGGCTGTCCGGCACAAGTCGTCGATGTCGTCGAAGTACCGGAACAGTGACCTCGGCGAGAGCCCGGCCCGCTCGGCGATCTCCCCGGTGCACGGCCGGAGATTTCCCTCGCTGTACAGGTCGAGCAGTGCGTCCACGACCGCCTGCCGGTTACGGTCCCGGCGTAGCCGGCGTCCGTCGCCTGCCGCGGTCGTGGCGCCGACCGGCTCAGCTCCCTGCGCCGCCCGGCCGCCGTGCCCGGCTGCGTACCGGGTCCCGTCGCCGGTTCCGGCGAGCGTGTCAGGTTCGGCGGTGACCATGGTGGCCGTCCTCAGATCGTGAACGCAAGGTTCGTCGCCAGCTGCCGGCCCAGCCCGACGTCTCCGGCAAGCTCGACCCGCGCGAGCGCGGCCCGCGCATCTTCACGGCCGCCCGTGAGCCGGAGGAAGAGCGAGGATGACAACGCGATGGCCGCGGTGGGCTCGCCTGCCAGCGCATCCACCAGCTGCGCCTTCCCTGCTACGACCACGTTCAGCTCGCGCTGGATCGGCCCGGTCAGCGTGATCCGCACCGAACTGCCCTGCGGCGCCTGACCGCGCTTGCCGATGATGTAGCCGAGGGCGCCGGTCACCTCAGCGAGGGCCTGGTCGGCCACCGCGCCGCCGTCATTGCCCGGAGTCCCGACGGCCGCCCTGATGTCCTGTTCGTGCATCCAGCAGTCGAAGATCCGTATCTTCATAAAGCGGTCGTAGGTCGCGTTCCCGGCCGGCGTCCACGACGGAGCGAAGAAGTCGTCGGCAGTCATCGCGGTCAATGCCGCCAGCCGCTGCGCGGTCACTGTGCGGAACTGAGCCAGCAACTGCGCATCCGAGAGCTCACGCAGCGCTACGATCCAGGCCTCGTTCAGCCTGGCGATGTCATTGCGGACATGTTCGCCGAGCTGGTCAGGGACCTGCGGGTGCTTAGCGCCGGTCAGCGTGCGTTCCGTTCCGACCAGGTGGGCGAGCACGTCGTGGACGTCCCAGCCGGGCAGGACCGGCAGCGACCACTGCTCCCGGGTAAGGCCCGCGAGCAGGTCGGCGATGACTGACCACTCCTGGCCGAGCAAGGTGACGATGCGCTCCTGCTCGGCATCGCGCGGGTCTGCCTGGCTGGCGGTCACGTCGGCTGGCACCGAGGGCAGCTCACTCACTGATACTCCCTTGCTGGTCGTCCGTACTCGGTGCGAGCGCGGTGTCGAAGTCCACGACCGCGCCGCGGTTGATGCTGACCCAGTCCCTGCCGCGCAGGTAGGGCAGGAAGGTCGCGGCGATCCGTTGCTGGTCGGTCTCGGACTTCGGTCGCTGGATCTCGTAAAGCTGCGGGAAGGACGTCCAGGCTACGACAGCGTCCCAGAGCCGGGCGGCCGCCTCCCCCGCGGGCGGGTCGACCAAGACCGGTCCGAACAGGCACTGGCCGTCGGGAAAGAACAGTGTCGGAACCCCGAACCCGTTCGCGCCGGTCACTCGGCGGTGCTCTGCCAGCACCTCGTCGCCGGTGCTCGGGTCGCTGACAGCCGCCTCGACGAGCGCCGGGTCGTGCCCGAGGCGCCCGATGATCGCCTCAGCGACCTCGCGGCGGTGCGGCTTCCCGCCGTTGACGTGCAGTTCACGGCCGACCTCGGCATACCAGGCGTCAAGCTGGTCCATCCCCCGGCGGCGCAGCAGCGCGCCGATCCGCATCAGTGACCAGCCGTAGGACCACGGCCGCTCCCACGGGTGCTTCTTCCCCGCTGCCCGGTTCACCTCCTCCAGGCTGAAGAATCGCCAGTTCACCACCAGTCCGGTCTGCTCCCGAACCTCGCGGATCCACAGTGACGCCTGATAGGCATACGGGCACATCGGGTCGAAATGGAAGTCGACGTAGGCTGGCTGGTGAGTGATCGTGGAGCCCATAGCGGGCACGGTAACCGTTGTCACCGATCACGACAAGTCACCGCACCACGGCGCCCAGCCGGGCGGCGGCCACCCCGAGCCGGCCCGCGGGCGCAGGTGCGGCAGACAAGAAAATCAGTCGAACGACCTGACCTAATGACTACTCCCTGGCTTATGCTTATGCCATTGCAAACCGTTGCAGGAATGTGATTGCAGAAAACGACCAGCGACTAGGATCGATGACGACGCAACCAGGTGAGATCGTCGATTCGGTGCGCGATGCCACGACCGTGCGCTCCGATGGACCCCGGGAGCATCCCGGGGTTCCGCAGGCACCTCCGGCGGCCATCCATGCCCGACTTGAGGTGGACCCGGTGCAGTCGGACCCGGTGCAGTCGGACCCGGTGACCGATGCCGCGCTCGCGGTGTTCGAGCCGAGCGCCACCAGCGTCGAGGCGGGCTTCTTCGACTGGGACATCTCCACCGGCGAGATCATGTGTGATCCCGTCACCTACCGCATGCACGGGCTGCGAGACGGTATCCCCGCGACGATGGAGACGTTCCTGTCCCGGGTTCCCGCCTCCGATCTGGAGCGCGTGACGGAGCAGATGCAGGTCATGGTCTCCGCTGTCGGCTCTTACCAGCTGGAGTACCGCGTACTTGGCAGGGACGGCAACCTGCGGTCCATGGAGGCGCGCGGCCGGGTCATGCCAGGGCCTGATGGCCGACCAGCCCGGATGATGGGACTGGTCATGGACACCACCACGATGCGGACCGAACGCGAGGAGCACGAGCGCCGGCTGCGAGAGCTCGCTGACCGGGCGAGCCAGGCGCGCGACTTCACCGCTGCCCTGGCATCGGCGATAACGGTCGACGAAATCGTCGACGCGGCGCGGGACGGCCTGCGCGCCTACGGTGCGGACAGCGTTATCTTGACGGCCTCGCGAGACGGCCGGCTGGCAGTTGCCGCTTCGTGCGGGTTCGACGAGCGCAGCCTCCGCTTGCTTAGTGGCATCGGGTTAGCACAGCCCGCTCCCATCTCGGACGCGGTCCGGGACCAAGCTCCGGTCTACCTGTGCTCGCCGGAAGCTGTCGTCGAGGAGTACCCGCACCTGGCCGACAGCCTGGCCGACTCGCCACAGCAAGCCTGGGTGGCCCTGCCGGTGCGAGACTCGGCAGGCGAGGTCGGTGCATGCCTGTTCGGATTCAGCAAGCCGCATGACTTCCCGGCCGGGGAGCGGGCACTGCTGTTCTCCGCATCCGGACTGCTCGCGCAGTCCATGGAGCGGGCGCGCATGTATGAGACTCAGCACGCGCTCGCAGCCGAACTGCAGCGGGTCATGCTGCCGCGGGGCACACTGACCGCACCCGGCTTCACTATCGCGACCCGGTACCAGGCGGCCACCTCCGGCATAGAAATCGGCGGCGACTTCTACGACGTGCTGCCCTGCCCTGATAATCAGGTCGCCCTCGTGATCGGGGATGTCCAGGGACACAACCTGCTTGCCGCGTCCCTGATGGGCAGGCTGCGCACCGCGGTGCACGCGTATACCAGGGAGGGCCACGCACCTGCCGACGTCATGGCGCGGACGAATCAGTGGCTGGCCAATCTCAATACCGACCCGGACAAAGCACTTTTCGCGACGTGCTGTTTCTTGCTGGTCAATCCGGCTACTGGTGACCTGGCAATCAGCCGGGCCGGGCATCCGCCGCCAGTACTCGTCGCGCCCGGCGCGAAACCGCGCATCATCGACTGTGAGCCTGGCCTTCCGCTCGGAGTCGACGTGGACACCCAGTACTCGGCCCGAGAGCTGCATATCGCGCCCGGCTCGGTACTGGCGCTGGCGACCGACGGGCTTTTGGAGTCCGATTCTGGGGATGACTACAACCTCAGCCGTCTTCTCGATCTGCTCAGCAACGGCTCGTCGGATGATCTGGAGGAACTGGCCAATAGCCTACTCACCGGGACCCGCCGGTCGCGGCGCCACGGGGACGACGTGGCCCTGCTGCTGGCCAGGCTGGACGACCCAGCCCACGCCCGCCCTTAGTACCGATGCCCATCTTTGGTTCCGGCTCTACCAGCGCGTTTTGATGCCATGAGCTGGCTCACTTCCCACGAGACGTTCCGGAGGATCTCCGCCCTATGGACGCCAAGTATTTGATGCCCCTGCTCAAATGCCCATTCGATAACCACATCAGTCCGTATGTATCCGCGATAAACCAGCACGTCGTCGAATGGGCCTGCGAATTCGACTTACCCCAGGACGCAGCCGAGGTCGGCCGGATAGATGCGACGAAGGTCGGCAGCCTGGCCGCACGAACCGCACCCCGTGCAAGCCTGCACGCCCTGGAGTTTCTCGCCGACTGGCAGGTGTGGCTCTTTCTCTTCGACGACAAGTACAGCGACGAATCCGCGACGGGCGCCGATCTTGCCCGGCTTAGCCGACTGATCACCGCGTTCATGCTGGTGCTCGACAACGGAAGCGAGGCCAGCGATCCCGCGATCAGGTTCAGCGTAGCTCTCGGTGACCTGATGGACCGGCTCGCCGCGATGGCCACTGACGCGCAGGCGTCCAGGTTCGTCAGCGCCGTCCGCGGATATTTCCTCGCCCAGTTCTGGGAAGCAGCGCACCGGGCTGATGACCGCCCGGCCGACCTGGCCGAATACGCCGCGATGCGGCGCCATAGCGGCGCGGTTCCGACGTGCATGGCACTGATCGACGTCGCCGACGGCTTCGAACTCAGCACTGCCGACCACTGCCGGCCGGACGTGCGCGCGGTGACCGACATCGCGGTGAACGTGACCTGCTGAGCGAACGATATCCTGTCCTATCCGAAGGAGTCCGAGCGCAGCCTGAAGGTGCACAGCTTGCCGGCGGTGCTCGCCAGCGACCGGAAGATACCGACGGCCGAGGCGATCATCCATGCGGTGGCCATGCACGATGCCGAGGTGGCGCGATACCTGCATGCGGAGGGTTCAGTGCGCCTCGACGCGGCCCCGGAGTTGCGCGGCTACCTCGACGGGCTGCGTTCCTGGATGAGCGGGAATTTCCACTGGTCACTGGAGACCGGCCGGTACAGCGTCGCGACCGTTTCGGCCTGACCTGATGCGGATCTTCCTGGCCGGCGCGAGCGGCCTGATCGGAATTCGGCTGACTCCGCTCCTGATCGCGGCCGGGCACACCGTAGCCGGGATGACCAGGTCACCAGCGAAGGCCGGCCAGCTCAGTGAACTCGGTGCGCGGCCGGTGGTGTGCGACGTCTTCGACACCTTCGCACTGAACCAGGCAGTCACCGCCTTCGCGCCGGACCTGGTCTTCCATCAGCTCACAGACCTGCCCGATGACGTCAGCCAGATCTCGGCGTATGGCGCGCGTAACGGCCGCGTCCGCACCGAGGGAACGCGCAACCTGATCGCGGCGGCGGCGGCGGCCGCGGGCACGTCGCGCCTCATCGCGCAGAGCATTTCCTGGGAGCTAGCCACCGAGGCCGCGCGTGCGGTCACCGCCGCTCACGAGCGTGCGGTGATCGCGGCTGGCGGCGTGGTGATCCGGTACGGCCAGTTCCACGGCCCTGGCACTTATTACCCAGACGAACCGCCGCCGCCGCCGCGTGTCCATCTCGACGACGCGGCGCGGCAGACCATGGCTACGCTGACCGTGCCAGCCGGAATGACCGTGGTCATAGACGACAGGGCTAGCCAGCGAACGGTAGCCTGATTTTTCCGGCGCCCGACCTGATTCCCGACCGGCACGGATAGGAGCAGACGGATCATGGCCGATCTTGCTGGACGGACTTTCCTGGTCACCGGCGCGAATGCCGGCATCGGCTACGCCACGGCCATGGACCTGGCCCGGCGCGGCGGTCGCGTGCACGTCGCCTGCCGGTCAGCGGCCAAGGGCGCGGCCGCTGTCGCCGCGATCAGTGCCGAGACCGGCAGCGAACAAGTCCGTTACCTGCACCTGGACCTCGCTGACCTGGCCGGCGTGCGGCAGAGCGCGCAGGACTTCCTGGCGCTGCGCGAGCCGTTGCACGTCCTGATCAACAACGCCGGCGTCGGCGGCCAGCGCGGCATCACCGCGGACGGCTTCGAACTGCACTTCGGCGTCAACCACCTGGGACATTTCGCGCTGACCCAGGAACTGCTTCCGCTGCTGCAAGATTCCGGCCAGGCGCGGATCGTGAACGTCGCCAGCGAGGCGCATCAGGAGGCGAAGGACATCGACTTCGAGGCTTTGCGTTCGCGCACGAAAAGCATTACCGGGCTGCCGGAGTACGCCGTGTCCAAGCTCAGCAATGTGCTCTTCACGCAAGAGCTTGCGCGCCGCCTCGCCGGCACCTCCGTGACCGCCTATGCCCTGCACCCGGGCGTCGTGGCCTCCGAGATCTGGCGCCGGGTGCCCTGGCCGGCCAGGAAGCTGATGACCCGCCGGATGCTGACGATCGAGCAGGGCGCGCGGACCTCGCTGTACTGCGCCACCTCGCCCGAGGTGGCCGGTGCCTCCGGCAGGTACTACGACGACTGCCGGGAGGCCGATCCCAGCGCGGTCGCGACGCCGGAACTCGCCGCGATGCTCTGGGAGTACAGCGAGAAGTGGACAGCGCTGCCCGGCGGCGCTGCCAGCGGCTGACCTGACTAACACTGACCTGACTAACACTGGCCTGACTACACGTCGGGGAGTTCGGTGGCTACCTCGATGACCAGGTCCAGGCTGTCCGCCGGGGACAGGGCGGCGTCGCACAGGCGGCTGTAGAGCTCTTCGTAAGGAGCTACCTCGCTGGGCTCGGTCAGCACCAGATCAGACGTGACTGTGTCGATGGCCACGACCGCGGGATCTCCAGGGTCCGGGTAGGCGTAGATCGAGAACGCGCACCGGGGCACCGTGAAGCTGTCCAGGCGAGCATCGACCGGCAGTATCCGCAGCGTGATGGCTGGCTTGCCGTTGCATGCCGTCGCGAGGTGGTAGAGCTGCTTCCTGACGACCTGCGGCGGGGCGGCCAGCCGCCGGATCGCGACTTCGTCCACGATCACGTCGTAGCCTGGCGCGCCCGGGCGGCGCAGCATCCGTTGCCGGCCTGTGTTCCCGGCCAGCACGCCGTCCACGGTCGCCGCGGGCGGGCCGAGCGTGGCGTCTGAGCTCGCCCGTGACCGGACGAACTCCTGGGTCTGCAGCAGGCCGGGGATGAACGTCTGCTGGTACTCCCGGATCTCGCTGGCACCGGCCTCCAGGTTGGCGTACAGCGCCTGCCGATCGCCCATCCCCCTGGTCGACTCCCACCAGCCCCGCTCACCGGCCTCCCTGGCGATCGTCACGATCTGGGTCCACCGCTCACCGTCCACGCCCAGCGCGTCCAGGATCTTCATCACGTCGGCCTGGTCGACGATGTGGCCGTTCTCCAGCCGGGAGATCTGCGCCCGTGACTCGCCGATCCGCTTGGCGACCTGCTCGTGCGTCAAGCCCGCCTCCGCGCGCAGCGCCCGCAGCTCGGCTCCGAGTCGCAGCCGCCGGACATAAGGGCTGATCACCGGCGACCTCCGGCTCCGTCAGGATGACGTCTCACGACTGGCGCCCGACGGCACACCACATCGGCAGCGAGCGCTGGGTGCCCTCGGTGTCAGGGTCCGGCCGCCACTGCGGCAGTTGCACGACGCCGGGGTCGACGAGGTCAAGTCCGTCGAAGAATCGCGCCACCTCCGGCATGGTGCGCAAGACGACAGACTCGCTCATCTGCGGGTTGAGACGGTTGAACGTCTCGGTCAGCTCGTCACCGTGGACGTCTTTGGCCAGGTGTGACATGGCCAGGTAACTGCCCGGCGCCAGCGTGCCCATCACGCGGGTGATGATCGCCTCGGGATGCTCGGACGGCGCGAAGAAGTGCAGGACGCCGAAGAGCATGACAGCGACCGGCTTGCCGAAGTCGAGCGTCTCCCCCGCCTTCCGCAAGATCGGCTCAGGGTCGCGCAGGTCACCGAAGATGTAGTCGCAGGCACCCTCCGGGGCGCTTGTCAGCAGCTTGTGCGCGTGGGCGAGCACGATCGGGTCGTAATCGACATAGACGATCCGGGACTCCGGCGCGACTGCCTGGGCGACCTGGTGGGTGTTGTTCTGGCTGGGGATACCGGTACCGATGTCGAGGAACTGGCGGATGCCCTGCTGACCAGCCAGATACCGCACCACCCGGCCAAGCAAGGCACGGTGCGCCCGCGCATCGGCCCGTACGCCGTCCAGGCCGCCCGGCCAGGCCGCATAAGCATGTTCGGCAGCAACACGGTCGACTTCGAAGTTGGCCTTACCGCCCAGGAGGTAGTCGTAAACCCGGGTGACGTGCGCGACGCTGGTATCGATTTCTGGCCAGCCATCGGTGTCGAGGTTGGTACCAGTTCCGCTATCCGCCACGACGCATCCTCCTTGGAGCTTTAGACCGTTTCGGGCGACAGGCAACGCCCGATTTGCAGACAGTACCGTTTGCCGAACACTTCAAGTCTCAGTGTAAGCGTTTTAACGGATATAGGCCTGTAGACCTTTTAGCTTCTGACCTTCCTGGCCGCACGGCATCAGGCGGTCGCCGCCGTCCCTCCAATCACGTGCGCTGGGACGGGAGGGCGAACGCCCAGCCCGGATGAAACCCTGTCACGGTATGATGGATGTTCGAAGATTGGTACTGTCCAAATTGTCGGCCATTCAGAAGTTACGGACAATCAGCTCTCACGTACAGCCGCCAAGGCCGCACGATCGGTAGCAACAACCCCCCGGTAACCGGCCGACCAACTACGTCGTGGTAAGGGACCATTAGCATGAATCAGGCAAAATATGCCTCCTGGCGTAAGTCCAGCTACAGCAACAGCAGCGCCAACTGCGTGGAGGTCGCGTTCGCCGCGGACTCTGTCGGCGTGCGGGACACCAAGCAGCACGGAGTCGGGCCCGTGCTGGAGTTCAGCCGCGGCGAGTGGGAGGCATTCCTGCTCGCGGCGAGAGATGGAGAATTCGACCTCTAACATCGGCTAGGCGACCTTTTGCCTGCTTTCGCAAACCCGATCGCCCGCTGGCAGCGGACCACTCCGCTGCCAGCGGTTCTTGCGTCTGGTAATGAAACTTCCGCAGGGCGACCCGATGGCTTGAAATAGTCGTATTTACAGATCCATACTTGATACATTCGTGGAGATCGAACCGTACGGCAATCCGGTCTGCTCGGACCGGCAGTCGGTACATAGCGGCGGGAGGCTGGCAGATGGACCTGGCGCGGCCATCCGTCGGATTACCAGAGTGTGCCGGGGCAGCGCCGTACCCCGCTCGCGCGATTATCTGGTGCCTTAACGGGCCGTATCCGGAACGGCAAGCACGACGTGTTGTCGGCTGCGCGCTGGATGTCGGCGGACTGACGTCCCAAGCCGATGATGTCGCCCTGGCGGCCAGCGAATTGGTGACCAATGCGCGCCGGCACGCGCCGGGACCGTACGAACTGCGCGTCTACTTCGATCGAACGTCCGTGAAGGTCGCTGTCCTGGATGGCGGTACCGACCACGCCGAACTGGCGCGCAAACTCGGCCAGGCGGCACTGAACGAGCCTGTCGACGGCGAGTCGGGCCGTGGCCTGCAACTCGTCACCGGGCTGTTCCCCGGATGCTGGGGCACTGAGGCCACCACGACCTGTACCGGGAGTACCCCGGCCAAGCAGGCCTGGATCACGGTCACGAAGCCATGCCTGATCGCGGCAGGCAACGCTGACTGGCCGCAACCTGAGGCACTCAGCCTGATCGCGCTGGGCATTCGCTAGCCGTTCGATAGCCGCGCGCTTATCGTGGAACCATTCCGATAGCACCCGCCGAAGCGGAGGTCCTGCTTGCCTGCACCGGCTGACCAGGAACGCGGCGTCGCGACGGCCGGCTATCGGTGTTACGCAGGCTCGCAGGCCGTGTCGATCGTGGGCACGATGATGACCTACACGGCACTGTACTGGCTGACGCTGCACATCGCCCGAGGCAACGCCGCGGTGCTGTCGGCCCTCGTGGCGGCACAGTTCCTGCCGATGCTTCTCTTCAGCCGCCGGGCGGGGGCGATCGTGGCGGGTCACCGGCCGGCGCGGGTGCTCGTAGCCACCCAGGCTGCCCAGGCTGCCGGGTCGCTGGCGCTTGGCGTCCCGTTGCTGGCGGGCTGGATGGCGGTCTGGTACCTGTGGGTTCTGTCGTTCGTGGTCGGCTGTGTCCTGGCCGTTGACGTCCCGGCCCGGCAGCTGTTCATGCGTGACCTGGTCGGCGACGCTGAGCTGCGGCGCGGGTCTGCCCTGTACGCGGCGATCACGGGCCTGGCCAAGATTGCCGGACCTGGCGTGGCCGGGATCATCATCGCCGTCAGCGGCGAGGCGGCGGTGTTCCTGACCGACGCGGCGTCGTTCTCGCTCGTGATTGGCGTCCTTACCTGGCTAGCGCGTGAAGTGCGCCTCGGCGAGAAGGCGGAGCGGGCAAGCGCCTGGCCTGCGCGGCGGTTCCGGTGGGTGCTGGAACTTCCGCGCGGCATTCAGGTCGCGGCGGGGATGGCACTGCTAGTCGGCGGATTCGGGATTCAGTTCGAGGTGACCAATCCGCTGATGGCGACGAAGGTCTTTCACCTGGGATCGCTCGGGTTTGGCCTGATCGGAACGTTCACTGCGGCGGGCGGTATTGCCGGGAATTTCTACTCATCCCATCGTAATGATCCGGGCTACCGGGAGTTCCTGGCCTGGGCAGCGTTGTTCGGTGCTGCCGAGCTGGCGGCAGCGGTCATGCCGGTGGCGTGGGCCTATGACGTCCTAATGGTCGTGGTAGGCGCTGCGATCCAGCTCTTCGCGGTGAGCGCGACCGTCTACGTGCAGAAGAACGCGCCGCAGACTCAGCGTGGCCACGCGCTCAGCGCGTACAACGCCGGCTTCATGGGCTTCGTCCCGGCTGGTGCCTTTGTCGTCGCCGGGCTGGCCGCGTTCGCCGGGACCCGCTGGGCGCTGATCATCCCTGGCGTCGTGATCCTGGCTTGCGGAACGGCACTGCTGGCCCGGGAGCTTGACCGGAGTATTACTACGTCATACGATCTAACGTATGGCGAGGCAGGGACGGGACTCAGATGGGCTGGCGCGATTCGGAGAGCCAGGCGTCCTGGTGCTGCTCGCGCTGAGCGACGGGCCTAAGCACGGTTACGCCATCACCACCGACGTGGCCGACCGCACCGGGATCAGCCTGGGGCCGGGCACGCTTTACGGGTCACTGGCCAAGCTGGAAAGGCTCGGCCTGATCGCCCCGCTTCCGAGCGAGGATCGGCGGCGGCCCTACGAGATCACCGCCGCGGGCCGGTCGGCGCTCGCCGCGCAACTGCAACGGTGGTCACTGATCGTAGAAACAGGAAGGGCAAGGCTGGCATGGACCTAATCCCCATTTCCTGGTCGCCCTGCATCCCAGAGACTGGCGAGAGCGGTACGGCGAGGAGTTCGCCGCGTTGCTGGAAGACACCCGGCTGATTCCTTCGGCAGTCGTCAACGTCGCCGCTCACTGCGCGGGCCTGCAGGTGCGGGCTCACCGAGAAGCGGCGCTCGTGACTGCCGGGCCAGGACCGGCTTGTTTCTCGCCTGCCACGCATCGTCCTGCTCATTGTCTTGGTCCTGGCCTTGATCGCCGGGGCGGTGAGCATTGTCTCGCCTCGGTGGCGGCACGGAGTTTCCCGGGCCGCCGGGTGATCTAGCGCGCCCTGACCTTGGCTGCGGAAGCGGCATACCAGTCGCGCGGGACCTGACGGTAGCTGGGTATCGCATCACTGGCGTCGACATCAGCGAAGTACAGATTCGCAGGGCCAGGGAACTCCTGCCGCGGGCGGAGTTCGTGCGCGCCGACATCACCAGGGTTGAGTTCGCCCCGGAGTCCTTCGACGCGGTGGTCTCATTCTTCGCGCTGATCCACCTGCCTCTAGAAGACCAGTTTCCCCTGCTGGAGCGAATCGCGTCGTGGCTGCGGCCGGGCGGATTGTTCCTGGCCACAACTGGCTATCGGGCGTGGACGGGCTTCGACGAGAACTGGCTTGGCGGCGGCGCCGCCATGTGGTGGAGTCATGCGGATGTTGCCACGTATCGGGATTGGATCAGCAAGGCGGGTCTCTCCATTGAGCGAGAAGAGTTCGTGCCGGAGGGCAACGGCGGGCACGCGCTCTTCTGGGCCTGGCGACCAGAACGGCAGGTCCCGCAGTCGCCCTGATAAGCGGTTGTCCCAGACCGCAATTGATGATCGAATCGGGCAGTGCAGCCTGACCTGGAGACTCGGCCCATCCTGCGGCGGGCGCGCACCATGTGGGAAAACCTCGCTGGCGTTCCTGTCGCATTCGCACCAGCGGTGCGGATCGCCGTGTCGCCGGAGTCGCGCCTGTGCCCTCCAGGCTGGGTCGGCATTGTCGTGCTCGGCGGTGCGGCTATCGCCACCGCTCCGGATGCATCCGCTGCGCGGACCGTGCAGCGTTCCATCGGGGAAGCGGATTCTGCGTCCTTGACCGATCCCGAGCAGCTCAAGAACTGGTGCGAGATCAGCGAGATCTGACGGCGGTCAGGTAGGCGAATGCCGTGCGCTCCAGTCCGGTCCCGGATTCGACAAGCGGCCTGAGGTATCTGGTGAGTTCGGCGGCTTCGTGCGGGCTCAGCACGCGATCCAGCGCTTCCCCGAAGGTCGGTATCAGCGGGTTGCCTGATGTGCGCAGGAACCGTTCCCAGGGAACTGGCTGCTTGTGGGCTCTTACGCTGACTCGTAGTTCGAGATTGATCTCGGGAAACCCTGCGTTCTTAGCATGGCGTACCAGGTCGCGCTCATCGAAGTCGCCCATGGGATCGCCGCCGTGCGACTGGACAGACTCATAGAGAGCCGCAACTTTTGCTGCCAGGTCCCTGACCGGGGTCACGTCATGGCCGAAGAACAGGTCTGGATCGGCATGGGACATGAGTACATTGATTGGCTCGAACAAGCTCATCCGTCCGCCAGGCTTGAGTACCCGGTGGAACTCTCCTAAGGCTGTCGCCTTGTCCTTGACGTAGATCAGCACAGATCTGGTGGTGAGAACATCGACCGATGCGTCGGCCACGCCGGTCAGGGAATCGGCAGCGGCCAGTATGAAGCGGCATCGGTCGAGCAGTCCTTCGGCGCGGGCGGCCTTGCGGCAGTGGTCGAGCAGGTCCAGGGAGATATCGGAGAAGATCACACGACCCGCCAGACCGAGCCGTTCGAGCGCGCCGAACGCGATAAGCCCATCGCCGGTGCCCACGTCAAGAAGCGAATCGTCAGGGTGCAGCTGAGCATTGTCGAGCACCGTATCCCGCACCGGGTACAGAAACTCGGTGAGATACTTCTCCCGGTAGGCGGCATCGCCTCCGAACCGCACGTCGAGAAGCCATCGGTGCCAGCGGTCAGGACCGTCCGTCATGGATGGCCATTCTTCCCTGCCTGCCTGGATAGCGGCAAGGGCGCCGCAGCGCGGTGAGTAGCAGCTTCGGCGGCGTCCGTGCGCAAGCCTGGCGCGCGCCGCACGCAGGCTGGCCTGGAGGACTCAGGCGACCCGTAGCGTAGCGAGGATCT
Organism: Streptosporangiaceae bacterium; assembly: GCA_035533915.1. Classification (GTDB taxonomy): domain Bacteria; phylum Actinomycetota; class Actinomycetes; order Streptosporangiales; family Streptosporangiaceae; genus Chersky-822. The sequence continues at coordinate 10,484 of DATLSX010000139.1, read as the reverse complement.
CCCAGGCGAGCCTGCCGGTGAACGCCATGTAGTTCCCGGGACTGCCGCAGGAGATGAGGTACGGCCAGGACCCCTGGACCTGCTGGGCGGCTGGTGAGACGTCGCTCCACGACCCGCTGTTCCAGGCCGCCGCCATCGGTACGGGACCGCCATCGCCATAGACGGAGCCGGTACCCAGGGCCATGCAGAACCCGCCGGCGCAGGAAACCGCGCTCACGACCGCCACGTCCGCGGACCACGGCAAGGTACCCACCCAGGTTCAGGACCCTTTGAACCAGTGCACGGCGGCGGAGGTCTGCTCGCCTGCGTTGCTCATCGGATTCACGCCGACGGTCATGCACACGCTCGCGCTTCCGCAGGATACGTCCACCAGGCCGCACCACGATCCCGGCGGCCCGCATCCCCTGCCCGGCCAGCGCACCGAAACCCGGCAAACCCGGCCCAGGCCGGCCACCAGGATTTAAGAACCGCCACCCTGCACCACGCCATGACGTCGGCAAAACGACGAAGAGGGAACTCACGCTCAAAGCACGGCGCGAACGCGCAGGTTAAACGGCAAGCTAAGCCTGCGGCGCGTTGATTGCACCTGCCGACAGCGCGCGGCAGGCACCCGGACCGCGCTGCGTCAGAGCCAAAGCCGCGCAAGAGGTGACCGCGTCGGCACTCACGAAACGCGATCACAAGACGCGTCGGCTGATCCTTTGGCAAGGCGTTCCCTTACATCCATCAGCGCGAACCCGAGGAGGTTCATCCCTTTCCACAGGGAAGGCCGGCAAGCGCGCTCGTCGTCAGCAGCAACGCCTATTCGCCAGACGCGGTCCGTAGGACTAGCTTCCACAAGAACGCGTCCTGCCGTGGTAATGAGATAAGCCTCTAGCGACGGATTCTGGCTGAACTTGGCCATGTTCCCGTCGACTACAGTGCCATATCGATTAGCCGCCCACGTTTCCTCGTCGTAAGCCCGGATCGCGTGTCCCAGCATCTTCACCGCGCCGGGTGATGGTTCATCGAGGACGCGCACTGCCGTAAGCTCATCACCGAACAGACGCGCTTTGCTAGCCATCATGAAATGCTCCGCGGTGGGGTACTCGACCCCGCCGAGGGTGAACGGCGCTGGCCACCACTGACTCAGGCACTCAGGGCCAGGTCCGGCGGCTCAGGCCGCTGTTACCGCGACGAGCTGCGGATTCTCTTGACGGCCGATCCTGGCAGGTAGGCCCAGCCGATCGCGTCGAGGATCTGCTGGTCGGTCAGGTCCATCATCCACTCGTTCGCCTCGGCATGCTCGCGGACCTCCGCAATCACCTGCTCGTCTGAGGTGCCGTGCTTGACTCGGTACGCAGATGGGCCGCCGCCGATCGCTTTCACGGCTACCTCTGCTACTGGCGTCGCTGGCTTGGCTGCTGGCTTGCGGACCGGCTTGCGTGATCGGGTCGGCCGGCCGCTGGCTCCCGTTGCGGTGGCTTGCATCATGCGCGCGCTGGTGGTCTGGGCGTTGAGGTCGGCCGCTGTGGTCATCTGGCTGCCTCCGGTTGCGGTGAATCTTCTAATTCTATCCTATGCCGCACTCTTCATATTACATCGCAAAGTACCGCTTACTCGAATGAACTCGGCGCCGTTCAGTCCTAACCGGCCGTGATCTTGGTTCGGCGGGCTGAGGCGGTGGCGCTCGGCTTTGCCCTGGCTGGGGTCAGCCTGGGGAAGCGGCTGCCGTGCCGCCGGGCGAGTTCCACGGTCCTGCAGGGTGTTCATCCCGGACGTAGGGTATTTCGGGGCAGATTAGCCGGGTCCGAGTAACTGGATACGGGTGATCGCGGCGGCGAGGTCGGTGACAAGAACACAACCCATATGGCAGTTCGCCAGCTTGCTCGCATCACGGGCGGGCTGGCTGCCTGCCGGTCAAGGACTCACACCCTGTTATCCGTAATGTGGGTCTACTTTGGGGGCATGCGGCTGTTACCGGAGGCCCGCAGGCGTTCGCGGACCGGCCCGGGTTCCGGCGGACCCTTGAGTCACTGAATGATCCCCGGTTCGGCGAGCAGTTCACCGCGCTGCCGCGTCTGGGCCTACGGTCCTACTGAGAATGCCGACCCGCACCTGGGTGGCCCTGCCGGTAAGACGATCGACCAGGTACTGCCCATCGCCACTGTGCTGATGGGCGAGATCCTGGCTCTCGGCCGCGCGACGACTCGTCCAGTAGATGACCCAGCCCTAGCCGAACTACTCGACCCTGGTGATCATCCACGCGTCACCGCCCCGGATACCTATCGTGTCGAGAATCTGCTGAACCAGCCTCCGAGCGCGTGGCCCATCCAGGTCCCCGGGCACGAACGGCATCATGCAAAAGAATCAGCCGGGCCGCCACCGGCGTAGGCATGCCGTGATGAAGACCGACGCCGAGCGTCGGGCAGCGAGACCGGTCTCCGGGGTTCCTGCTCTGGGCAAATCAGGCCATGATGCTGCCCGCCGCTCCTATGGATGCGGCGAGTGCGGATAGTCCGGCGAGCGGCGCTGGAAGGACAGGATGCGCGGGTTCTGGATAGCACCGGCCCGGATCTCGATCGCCCGTCGGATGGTCTCGTTCGCCTCCCACGCCTGAGGGCCGGCCAGGATTGGGCGCAGGTGCGGCAGCAGGGCCTCGCTGATCTCCCACGTCGCGGAGTCCCACAGGTATGACGGGCTGTGGTCCACGGCGTAATAGTGGACGTTGTCGCCGACCGTGAGCATCGGCTCAGCGAAGGACGTCGGGCAGGCCCAGGTGAAGCCCATGCCCTCGTCGCAGGACACGTCCACGATGAGGCTGCCGGGAGTGAAGTCATGCAGGTCGCCGGTGGTGACGAACGTCAACGGCGCATCGGTGTCCTGGAGCACGCAGTTCACCACGATGTCGTGTTCGGCCAGGAACGCCGCCAGCGGAACCCGGCCGTCTTCGTGCAGCGCGTGACACCGGCTCGGGTCGGCGGCGTCCTGCTCGAAATGCACCATGCGGGCCGAGTGGATCGGCGAGGCGACCGCGTTGATATCCCGATGGGTCAGAACGTCCACGTCGTCCACGCCGTGCGCATTAAGGGCTGTAACCGCGCCCCGGCCGGTAGCCCCGAAGCTGATGACGGCTGCTCGCAGCTTGCGGCCATATTCGCCAGTAGTGCCGATGACTTCCAAGGCATGCAGGACTGAGCAGTAACCAGCCATTTCGTTGTTCTTATGAAAGACGTGCAGGTTGAAGGAACCGTCGACCGACCAGTGGTTCATGGCTTCGAAGGCGACCAGCGTGAGCCGTCGCTCAATACTCAGCTGCGTGATCTCCTGGTCCTGGACACAATGCGGCCAGCCCCACAGGACTTGCCCATCTCGCATTTCGCGGAAGTCCTGTGGCTTCGGCTTCGGCAGCAAGATGACATCGCATTCCCCGAAGAGCTCCTCGCGGGTTAGGAGTCCTGCCACCCACGGCCCGAGCCTGTCGTCGGCTATGCCGAAGCGCTCGCCAAATCCGCGCTCAAGGTAAATCCGCTCGCGCAGGTCAGCGGCGATCCGCTTGATGTGCAGCGGATGGATCGCGAGCCGCCGCTCGTTCTCCTTCCGCGACCGGGCAATGACTCCCAGGGTGAGCTGATCCATACGCGCTCCCTTGCTCGGATCCTCATGCGGCACACCTGCATCCAGGCGTTGGCCGGCGCAGGCCTGGTACGGGCACTTCCCCGCGTCGCCTACGCCCGACTCCAGGTCGCGGACAGCCACGCCGGGCAGGACCGGCCGTTCCGCTGGTCACCGACGCACTGGCCGGAGCCAGACTCAGCAGCCGCGGGGAATTACGCCATAGACAGCTCATACCCGGACCTTGGGTCTTCGAAGTCAGCGGCCTGCGCCTGCCGTCCCCCTGTGAGACCTGAGGCCACCATCCTCGCTTTACCCACCGCCGCGCTACCCGCTGGTGCCGCACCGGTGTTCCTGATCCTGCTCCGCACTGGCATCGACGGCCGGGAACACTTCAGCGTCACTGACGAGCAGGGCGGAGATCACGATCAGCAGAGCACGCCATGACTCTCAGCCCGGTGTCCCCCTCGGCCCCGAAGCTGGTGGCCGAGCCTGCACCCAGGCAACCGACTGCTCCGGCGGCTGCTGGGACTTACAGTAGGGGTCTGTCCCGTACACCGACTGGCCTGCTTGCCATCTCGGATGTCATCTGCGCAGCTATCTGGCATCTCCGACGCCATGTGATGGTGGTCCCGCTGCCCTGGGCAGAACCGCTGGCCGCGCGGGCCGGCCTGGACATAGCGTCAGGGCGTGGCTGACACCCAATCTGGACTGGTGTGGCGTGTTCAGGCCGGGACGGTACGGCTCGGGTACCGGACCTGGGGACCCGAGCCGATGCGCCGCCGCTGGTACTGCTGCACGCGCTCGGCGAGGAATCCTCCGACTGGGGGCCGGTCGCGCAGGCACTGGCGTCATCGTGGCGTGTGTACGCACCCGACCTGCGCGGGCACGGTGCCAGCGACTGGGCCGGCCCGTACATGATCGAGCAGCTCGCTGCAGACCTGGCAGCACTTCTCGACGTGCTGGAACTTGAGCACGTGGCGTTGGGCGGGCATTCGGTTGGCGGTCCGCCCGCATATCTGTACGCGGCACGGCACGCAGACCGCGTAACCCACCTGGTCCTGGAAGATCCCGCGCCGCCATGGCCGCGCGGACCGCGAGTAGTCGCCCGTCCCGAAGGCCCGCTGCCGTTCGACTGGGACGTGACGGCGCTGAGCAACGAGTTCACCGACCCGCAGGTTAGTTCCTGGCGCGATGAGCTGCGGTGGACTCAGGCCCCGGCGCTTCTCGTCGCGGGCGGCCCGGCAAGCCATGTCGACCAGGGCCAACTCGAGCCATCCAGATGCATCCAGATGACAGGAAAGCTGCACGCGGACGACAATCTGGCTGAATCCCTACAGCGGTTGCAGGGGTCCGCTGAAGATGCCGACCGGACCGCCTGCTTGTGGGTCCGGATGCCGGCTTGTGCAGCTAGTTGCCGGCTGGCCCAAGTCCTTGCCCGAAACTGCCGCCAGGGACCAGGACCGGAACCCGCCCGGGCGAGTCCAGTCCCAGGGACGCTACCAGGGGTGGCCAGGAAGGAACCGGCAGCCGTACATGCGCGCCGCCCGGACGCTGGTGCAAACCGGCAAGAAGGCCGCGCGGGCCGGCATCTTGCTGGCCTGTCTGTCATCCGGCGCGTGGGTGTCACCTCGCAGGTCAGCGTGCCGAAGGCGCCGTAGGTGACCGGGGAAGACGACAGCTGTCCCGGTCCGGAAGCTACCGGTGCCTGGTTCCCGGATGACAAGAGCGCAGGGCAGGGAAGACGGCGCCCACTCACTGACGGCATGCCCAGGGGCAGGCCTACGCCCACCCTCCGTGCCGCTCGGCCGAGTGAGTACCGGCGGTCAACTGAACGCCAGGAACCCGGTACCGCTGTCCTGTGCCCGGTAGAAAACCTTGGACTCGCGCACCGGAACCCCCAGCCGCGCGTAGAACTCCATCGCGCCGACGTTGTCGCGGTCGGCGGTCCACTCGACCCGGCTGCACCCCCGCTCGGCCGCGATCTCGAACAACGCGGCCATCAGCAGCCTGCCGACACCCCGGCCGCGATACGCCTGCGCCACGTACAACTCTTTCAGGTACAGCGACCGCGTCAGCCCGACAGCAGGCCACAAGAACGTATACGCCGCAAACCCCGCCAGCCGACCGCCGTCACGAGCGAGCAGCGCATGCCCGCCGCCCGGCTCGCCGAACAGCGCCTCCCGGATCTGCCGCTCCCGCTCATCCTCAGGCTCAGCATGCTCCGCACCATAGAACCGGGCCATCTCCGCCAGCAGCACCGCCAGCGCCGCGACATCATCCAGACCAGCCGGGCCGATCACCATCTCACTCATCGCACCTCCGCCGGCGGATCGCCGGTACGGGGAAGGCAGGTTGCCGAGGCGTCACCGTGCTCAATGGCCAAAGACGCGCCTCACAGCAGTGTTCATCGCCAGGCCCTGACCTGACTACCCCGCTGCCGCCAGCAACCTTCTGCGGACGCTCCGGCCCGCCAGCTGACGCCTGCTGCGATCAGATCGTGCTGCCACCGTGCTGCCATAAAATCAAAGTCCGACCGCCATACCTGGCGACCGGGCCTCTGACCTGCATTTCCTAGTAGCGGGGGCAGGATTTGAACCTGCCCCCGCTACATATGTGATGTCTCGGGACATCGGAATGACCCCGAACCTGCGATCAGGGTTCGGGGTTCTTGCGTCTGCGGGGTGATCCGGGTGGGGGTCCGGGTGACCGGCCGGTGGGCTGGTAGTCGAGGATCAGGTCGCGGAGGAGTTCGCCGGTGGCGGCGTTGATGATGATGCGGATGTGCAGGTCCTGGATCAGGAGCAGGACGCGGGTTCGGGCATGGGTTCGGCCGATGCCGATGTGGTGGAGTTCCCGGCGTGGCGCAGGGTGACGACTCCTGAGCTGTCGATGACTTTTCCCTGGGTCTGGGGGTAATTCGGCTTGCCGTTCTTCTGCTTGATGCCGAGGCGGCGCAGTTCGTGCTCGAGGGCGTTGCGGCCGCCGCGGCCGCCGGAGAGCCGGGTGGTGAACACCATCCCGTTGTCAGTCAGGGTGGAGGCCGGGATGCCGTGGGCCGTGACGGCGGCGCGGAAGGCGGCGAGCACGAACGTGCCTGTCACTCGGTTGCAGGCGGTGACGGACAGGGCGTAGCGGGAGTGGTCGTCGAGCGGGTGCCGCTGCCGTCCGCGAGAGGGTAGTGGGTGAAGTCGGCCTGCCAGCACTCGCTGGGCTGCTCGGCCTGGAAGCGGATGTATGACGATCTGGGCCGCTTGCGGGGCTCGGGGGTGACCAGGCCGCGGCGGGCCAGGTACCGGGCTACCGTCGCCGCTGATACCCGGACCTGGTGGTGGTGCTCGAGGTGCCAGCAAATCGTGTGCGGCCCGGCGTCCAGGCCCTGCCCGGTCAGGTCCTTGCGCAGCCGCACGATCAGGTCGGCGGTCTCGCCGCTGATCGCATTCGGTGAGGTCCCCGGCCGCCGTGAGCGGGGCTCGAACGCCGCCTCGCCCTCGGCCCGGTACCGGGCGACCAGCTTGGACACCCATCCCCGGGACACCCCGTACTCACGGGCGACCTCGCCCTGGGACCGGCCCTCGGCGACCACTGCGGTGATGACAAGACGTGCCTTCGACATCGGCCGACCGTGCCGGCCGGGGCATTCCTATGTCCTGAGGCTGGACACTGCCCCCGCAACATAGGTCAGGGGCCGATTCCGAACAGGGAATCGGCCTCTTGTCTGTTCGTTGTGCACGGGTCTTGTGCACGCGCTGTCCAGCCGGCAGTCTTGGACGCTGCGTTTCGTCAGGCGGAGAAGCGCTTGGAGGGGCGGCGCGGTTTAGCCGAGGCTGACGCCGGCCATCGTGCTGCCGTGCGGCAGCCGCCATATAACGCATAGACCGATGATATGATCGGGTCATGCGAAGTGATGCGCCGAGGCTGCTTCCGGTTCTCAGGTCGCAACACCAAGCTGATCTGCTGACGATGCTATTGCTTCACCCAGAGCAGGAGTACACGATCGCTGAGCTGGCCCAGCGGTTGCGCATACCGCAGTCGACGGTCAGTGGCGAAGTGCGTCGGCTGGCGGATGCGGACATTCTCGCAGTCCGGCCGATCGGTCGGTCGCGACTGGTACGGGCGAACGCAGGCTCGCGGCTTGCGGGGCCGCTGACGGAGTTGCTCACGCTGACCTATGGCCCGCATGTCGTGGTCGCGGACGAGTTCGCGGATCTTAGGGAGGTCGTGGCGGTAGTGATATTCGGGTCGTGGGCGGCCCGATACCAAGGGGAGCGTGGTCAGCCGCCGAACGACGTCGATGTGCTGGTGGTAGGGGCACCTGACCGGATCGCCATGTACGCGGCGGCCGAAGGTGCGGAGTCGCGGTTGGGTCGGCCGGTCAACCCGACCGTCTGCTCGCCCGACCAATGGGCACAGCCGACCGAGCCCTTCATTGTGGAGATCAAGTCCAGGCCGTACGTCACGATCATCGATCACGCAGACGGCGCGAGCGTAGGGGTGCTATGACCAGATGGCTGCGAGGCGAGGCTGAGGTTAAGCGACTGCTGGCCGGCGGCGAACTTCAGGTACTGACGGGCGGGGCCGCAGACGGTGAGCAGTGGCTGTCGAAAGCCCGCCGGACGCTTAGCACGGCGGCAGGCGCAGCGGATGCTGATCCTGACAGTGCCTTCACCCTCGCCTATGACGCGGCGCGTTTTGCCTGTACCGCGTTGCTCGCACAACAGGGACTTCGTGCCACGACGCGAGGTGGGCACTATGTCGTGGAGGTAGCCGTCCGGAGCCAGTTCGGCACCGCTTTCGATCGGTATGGCGGGATGCGGCGGCAGCGTAACGATATCGAGTACCCGGTGACCATCGCTGGGCGGCTGACGCCTGACGATGCCAGATCCGCAGTCGTAGTGGCGACCGAGCTTATCGATGCCGCAGAGCAGTTACTGCCGCACCTTGGCCTCTTCGGCTAAGAGCAGCAGCCAATACCGCTGGATCCCCGCAGGTCAATGACCGGCTTTGTGCACCGATTCGTGCACGAGACCCGGCGGGACGTATTGTGGCTACGGCGGTTTGATTTGGACCCACGTGGGCGGCTTGATGCGGCCCCACCGAGCGGCTTGGCGGGGTTTTGTGGCGGCTTGAAGTGGCCCCACCTGGTGGCCGGTTAGGAGTTCTTGGCCGCCTTGGCGTGCGCGAGGCGGTAGGAGTGGGTGCCAGTCTCGATGATCGCGCCGTTGAAGGTGAGCCGGTCGACGATGGCGGCGCACAGGCGCGGGTCGGTGAAGGTCTTGGTCCAGCCGCTGAAGGACTCGTTGGAGGCGATGGCGACGCTGGCCTTTTCCTCGCGCTCGGTCAGGACCTGGAACAGCAGCTCGGCGCCGCGCCGGTCCAGCGCCATGTAGCCGAGCTCGTCAATGCAGAGCAAGTCGACGCGGCCGTAGCGGGCGATGGTCTTGGTGAGCTGCCGGTCATCGGCGGCTTCGACGAGCTCGTTGGCGAGTTTGGCGGCCAGGGTGTAGCGGACCCGGTGGCCGGCCATCGCCGCGGCGGTGCCCAGGCCGATGAGCAGGTGGGACTTGCCGGTGCCGGAGTCGCCGATCAGGCACAGCGGGGCTCCCTTGGTCACCCAGTCGCAGGTGGCCAGGGTGTTGATGACGGCGGGGCTGACACTGGGATTGGCGTCGTAGTCGAAGTCGGACAGCCATTTCGGGCGTGGGAACCCTGCGGCGCGCAGCTGCCGCTCAGCCCGCCTGCGGTCGCGGTCTTCGCATTCGGCCATGAACAGCTCGGCCAGGAACCCGCGGTAGCTGAGCTGATCGCCTTCGGCCTTCTCGGCGGCATCGGCGAACTGGGCGCGGATGGTGGGCAGGCGCAGTACCCGGCAGGCGGTGTCGATCGCCGCGTCGGCGGCCTGCTCGGTGATGCCGCGTGCACGTGGCATGGTCAGCCTTCCTTGCCGGTGCGTGGCTGGCGCAGCAGCTGGTCATATGCGTCGACGGTGGGCAGCGGCCGGGCGTCCCCGGGCAGCTCGGCTAGCCGGCGCAGCGTCAGGCTGGTGACCTGAGCGGCCTGCGCGGGCACGGCGGCCGTCATCATCGCGGCGGCCCGGCCGCGGTCCTCGGCGGCTTTGCGGGCCTCGACGGCGACGACGTCGGCGGCGCACGAGCCGACCGACAGCGCCGCGCCGATCCCGGCGACGACCGCGTCGTGGTCCATGTGCCGGTGCAGCAGCAAGACCTCGATCAGGACGCGGGTCGCGGCGGGCTCGCCCAGGGCGCGGCGGGCCGCCGACCACAAGGCATCGTGGGCGCTGGTGAACACCCCGGCCGCGCGGGCCTGCTCCAGCGCGGTGGACCCGGCCAAGGCGCCGGGCTTGCGCGTCAGCCCTTCCAGGTAGTGGTCCAGCACGAGCGCCTCGGCGCCCTTGACGGTCAGCCGCTCGTGGCGGCTGACCTGCTCGTGGCGGTCGTAGACGATGACCTCGGCGGAGCGCAGCACGACCCGCGCCTGGCGGCCGATCAGGCGGACCGGGACTGAGTAGCGGCAGCAGCGCACGGTGATCTGGCTGCAGCGGTCCACGCGCGGGGTGAGCAGCAGCCCGGTCTCGAAAGGCTCATCGGGCACCGGGGCCAATAGCGGGGCCTCGGCGGCGAAGTCCTGGCCGATCGTGCGGATCCGCGACCCTATCCGGCGGCCGTCCTCAGCCTGCTCGGCCGCCTCGATCCGCGCGTTCAGCTCCGCGAGGGTGTCCACCTCTGGGACCTTCTCTGAACTAAAAACGATCATCAATATCCGCTGTTCTCGGGCCGTTTCCCGGACGCGTGGAGGACGGCGGTGACAAGCCGGGCAATATTGCCGTCGTCTAGGCCGGTGACGGCCTCGCGCAGATCGACCGGGATGCC
>DATLSX010000138.1:0-26020 GCA_035533915.1 Streptosporangiaceae bacterium | reverse complement strand
TCCTGCATGGTTGACCGCACCCAGATTTGCCAATTCTGCGTGCTGGCGCCGACGGCAGACGTTCCGCGTCGCGGCATGAGCGTGTGTGCATGTGAGTGCCAGAGGCTTCGATATGCGCTATACCGGTAGGGTGTCGAGCGCGTTTGTGCAGAGCATGGCTCATAACTTCGAACAGGCGCTGCGGCTGATGGAGGCGGCGCTGACCGACTGCCCCGACCACCTGTGGCAGACGGACTTGTGGCCGGACGAGGCGCCTACGGGTCCGACGCCGCACGGGGGATTGCACGGCTCGGCTCCCTGGTTCCTCGGCTACCACGCGCTGCTAACGCTCGACTATGACCTGGCTGCCGAGTTCGAGCCGTGGGCACCGCCACAACTGTTTGACGACAACACCTTCGCCTTCCCCAACCGCAGGTTCACTAAGCCCGAGCTTCTCGGGTACGTCGACTGGTGCCGCGTCCGCGTCCGCCAGACCCTTGACGGCCTCACCGAGGAAATTGCCGCTCGGCCACTTCCTGGCGCCCATCGATACCACGGCATGCTGTTCGCGGTGATTGTCGGCAGCATGCCGCTGCACGTCGTTGAGCACGCCTCCCAGATCCGTCAGTTCCTCACCGCTGCGGGCGTCACAGTGCAACCTATGCCCGGTGATCGTGGGTACACGGGTTGACCGTGACGGTGATCCGGCGGATGCTGACTGGCGACCCAGGCGACCTAACCCAGCTCGCCGAAGCCGTCGACCCCGAGCTGTCATCGACGACTGTAGCCATGCCCGTGCGCTGTCGGCGGCATGAGAGTGCCCGTGCCGGCCCCTCGACTCGGCGAAGCGAAACACCCTGGGTGCCGGGCGACGTCTCGGGAGGGAGCGAGGACTCAGCGGGCGGGAACCGGCTCGGACGACGGCCGCCACTCCCGCCTGATCAGCCCGTAGACCCACGAGTCAGAGACCTCGCCGTTCACGACGCAGTCTTCCCGCAACGTCCCTTCACGCACGAAGCCGAGCTTCTCCAGCACGCGGGCAGATGCCACGTTGCGCGTATCGGTCTCAGCCTGGACACGATTGAGGTCCAGCGTGTCGAATGCCCACCGCAGCAAGACGCGCGCGGCCTCCGTCGCGTAGCCGTGGCCCCACGCCGCATCGTCGAAGCAGTAGCCCAGCGACGCGCTGCGGTAGTCCGGATTCCACCGGTTCAGGCCGCACCAGCCGATGAACGCCCCGTCGCAGACACGATCCACGGCCAGCCGCGCCCCGGTGCCCTGCTGTGCCATCTGCCGGCAAGCCGTGATGAACCGCTCGGCGCGCACGCGTTCGCTCCACGGCGGCGCGTCCCAGTAGCGCAGCACGCAGGCGCTGCTGTGCAGCGCGAAGAGGTCGTCCGCATCCGCGTCGTCGAAGGGACGCAGCCGGAGGCGAGCGGTGTGCAGCGTGGGGGCGGGCAGCGACGTGCCCGTCATGTTCCCTCCCGTGATTGGCGGCCGGTCAATCAGACATCCGATGCCGGCCACTCGCAACGGGATTTCCCGGCGGGCAGAACGACGTGCCCGCTCATCGGCAGATCCGGACGGCGTCAGCGCGCAGATCGACCTCATCGGTGTGCCCTGGCTGAATATCGGCTTTGAGCCGTCAGCCGCACCGATCGGCGGCCCGCGTCAAGGGTCAGCGTTGACCACACGAGTCGTGAGCCCTGCGTGCGCGCGGCTGAACCTGATCGCTGACCTGTGCGCTCTGGCGGGCACGCCAGCACGGGCCGCGGCTGTCCTTCCCCGGTGGCCGAAGCCGCGAATACGTGTTCGCACTGGTGGGCCGGCCGTTCGACCTGCACATATACCGACGCGGCGGGCGGGCTGCCTGGCGCGGCCACACGCCCAGACCGGCTGGCCTGGGCACCTTGATCCTCAGCAGCTTCCTGTTCGCCGGCCTGGCCTGCTTCACCTGGACCGGCTGGACGACCTGGCGGCAGCCGGCGAAATCCGCTGGCGCCAGCGTCCCGTTCCAGCTGATACTTCCTGATCATCCGCGGTCTTGGCCGCCATCGGCCGGTCAGCGGGTGCTCTGTGGCCGCTTACCCTTGCCGGCATGCCGGTATTGGGGTTGATGCACGAGCTGTGGGATCGAGTCGGGGGGACGCAGCCCGTTCCGCCCGCCGGGGTGATTGCGGTGAGTGGCGCCATTGCCCTGCTGATCGTGCTGACTCCCCGCGCATGGCGGCTGGCACGGAATTCGATCACGATCGCGCACGAGGGCGGTCACGCGCTGGCCTCCGTGCTATCTGGCAGGCGGCTGGACGGGATCCGCCTGCATGCTGACACCTCAGGCGTGACTTACTCCCGCGGCAGGCGGACCGGTCCGGCGGCAGTGCTCACCTCGGCGGCGGGCTACCCTGCTCCTGCGCTGCTGGGCGCCGGCGCGGCCTGGCTGCTGGCCGCGCACCACGTGACGGCGATGCTGTGGCTGCTGCTGGCGCTGCTCGCCGCGACGTTCCTGGCGATCCGCAACGCTTACGGCGTCCTGGCGGTGCTGGTCACTGTCGGCGCGGTCCTGGCGGTGAGCTGGTTCGCCGCCGCCGCGATCCAGGCGGCGTTCGGCTACACCGCCGCGTGGTTCCTGCTCCTTGGCGGCGTTCGCGCGGTCATCGAGCTGCAGCGCCACCGCCGGCGCAGCCGGCGCCGCGGCCAGGAGAGCACGTCGGATGCCGACCAGCTGGGCCGGCTGACTGGAGTGCCTGGCGGCGCCTGGGTCGCGGTCTTCGCGCTCGTGTGCGTGGCCGCGCTGATCCTCGGCACGCGCCTGCTCATCCCCGGCTTGCCGCACCTGCCGCACCTGGGCGGCTAGCGGCTCGCCAGAGCGCTAGCGCCGGAACCTGACAAGCAGCCCCTCCGGCCCTCCACGGCGCCGCCGCCGGCGGGTGCGGCGGACCGTGCGGACCTGCTCAACGGGACGATGTCACCTGCCTGCTCGGGCCAACGGTCGACGGCTCGAAGGTGGCGCACCGAACGGCCCGATCCGGTGCAGCAACTGCCGCCGACGGCGCGTCACCGCAGGCCGTGACCGGCGGCTGGGGTGCTGCGTCTCGCCGGGGGATCGCGGGCGCCTGATGTCAGTTTGCCTGGTCGGCCAGGTCAGCGCTACCAGCGCGGCGTCGGTGTCGGTGTCGGTGTCGGTACCGGCGCGGCGGAAAAGGCTGTCGGCGAACCAGGTATGCATCACGCCCGCGATCGTGATGCTGAGGTCGATTCCCGTTTCATAGCGGCGTGAGCAAAGCGCGGCGTCTATGCCCGGTTGCTCGCGGTACAGGGCGCGCAAGAGCGCCCACGCGAATTCGTCCCGGCGGTGCCGGGCGGCCGGGTCGCATTCGGCCAATGCCTCTCGCACTCCCGGGTCTTCCGGGTGGTAATTCTTCAGCCAAGGCAGCAATTCGGGCGCGCCCAGGATCGCCGCGGCCCGAGCATTAGAACATGCGCCCCGGCCGGCGGCGGCGAGCAGGCCGGCCGCCCGTGGGTCACGCCGACGGGCAAGGCCGCAGATGCCCTCCTCGCGCGTCCCGGCGTGCGCGTCACCCGTCCGGTGCCGCGCCTTTGGTGTTCAGGTCAGCCTATGGCGGCGCCGCGGGACGGGTCCTGGCTCGGGTGTGCCTGTGTGGGCTGGTCAGGTGGGGTACAGCTTGATCTTGACGCCGAGGGCGTCGGCGATGCGGGTCAGGTCGCCGGGGTCGCTGGTGACGATGGGGGCCTGGTGGCGGACGGCGGTGGCGATGACGATCGCGTCGACGACGTCGCTAGTTGCGGAGGCGGCGCAGGCGACGCCGGCGGCGCGGCCCGTGCGCTCGTCGTCGGGCAGGATGTCGCATCCTTTCAGGACGCGGGAGATCTGGTGCTGGGGCCCGCCGCGCCAGGCCTGGGCGAGGACGACGACCGGGACGAGGGGGCGGATGCGGGCGGCGGTGACCTCGTCGTGCAGGGCGAGGAAGTCAGGGTTGCGCCGCTCGGCGGCCAGCAGCGCGCCGGTGTCGTAGACGATGGCCGGCATCTAGCTGGCGGCGCGCTGGGGCTCTTCGCCGTCGACGAGCCCGGACTCGGCGAGGAACTGGCGGGCGCGGCGGCGGGATTCCTCGGGGAGGGGGCCGTGCTCGTCCTCGTAGTCGGTGATGAGCTCGCGGGCGGCGGCGCGGCCGGCGGCGTGCAGGGCGGTGGCGCGCGCCTTCTCGGTGGCGGCCTCGGCGAGCCAGGTCGATACAGGTTTGCCCTCGCTGGCGGCCGCGGCTTTGATGGTCTCTTCGACCTCGGCGGGCACGGAGATCGACAGCTTCCGGACGGTCATGCGACCATGCTAGCGCATGGTAGGAACACCTTCCCACCACAGAGGCGGCGCGGGGTGCGGGGTTGCCGGCGTGGAGAGCGCGGGGTCGGGCGGTAGGCCCGCTCACCGGCTGTGATCGCGGTGCGCTCACTGAGCGTGACTTGATGGCCGGACGCTGTTAATCGATTGTTGGAACGAGTCGTGGGCCGGGTGCACAATGGCCTTGCCTTAAAGGCCGGGCCGGATCGTGGTCGCCGTCGGCGGCCCGCACGGGCATTCCGGCGTCGATCCTGTCCGCGAGGTCACTCAGGTCATCGCCGGCCTCGGGAACTGACATCCGCGGCAGCGCCGGGCCGTCGTCCGGGTCCTCGATCAGATCGGCGATCTTCGCGAGCAGCAGCCCAGCCGTCCGGTTGACCGCGCCGCCGCGCCCGGGAAACGGCTGGTCGGTGAACCGGCCGGTGGGGTCGACGAGCATCACGCCCTCGGCACGCCGCTCCACGACCAGGCCAGTTAGCCTGGCAAGGTTGTCCGCGAGGTCGGACCCGCGCAGCGCCGCGGCAGTCGCGTGGTCGAGTGTTCCGAAATAAAGAACCGGATGCTCAAGCAGCAGTCGCCGGGCACGCCGGGCCGTCGCCTCGCGCAAGGCCGACCTTCTCCCGCTGGCCTCGGCCGGATCAACCAGGCCGAGCGCGCCGGACAGGTGCTGGATGGGCCGCGCCGGGCGGAACAGCGAGGCGCAGATGTCGTGATCGATGTCGTAGAGTGCGTCGCCGCGGTCGGTGTCGCGCGCCCAGTTCTCCGCCGAGCCGTCAGAGAGCCGCAGCGCGCTGTGATCGGCGAGCCAGTCAAGCACGTCCACGACGGCCCGCTTGTGCTCGGTGATGGTCGGCTCGAAGCCGAGGCCGTCGATCGCGTTCGCCATCGGGGCGAAGGCGCGGACCAGGTCGACCAGGCTGATCTCGATCCTGGACCGCTGGAAGGCGGCGAGTACCAGGCACAGGTAGGCAAGCCGCCGCCGGTCGAACGGCCGGCCGCTCCTGGCGGCGAAGACCGACCGCTGCGTCGCGTCGAGCGAGTCGAGCCGCCGCACCAGCCGCACCTGATGAGCGGTCGCGATCAGCGTGTAGCCGAGCAGTTCGGCGAAGTCCCTGGCGATCAGGTCCGCCCAGCGCAGCACCGTGGCGAGCGCTCCGGCCCGTGGGCGGGTCGCGGTGATCAGGTCGTTGGTCAGCACCAGTCGGACGGCATGCTGATAGGAGCCAAGATCGCTCGGCGAGACGCCGCGGGCTGCCGTCAGCTCAGCCATGGCGCCCTCCAGGCGCCTTGGCTGCGTGCGATCTGGCCGGCGAGATTTCCAGCCGGAACCCGGGCAGGTGCAGCTCTCCGTGCGCGGTGCGCACCGCGCTGCCGGCCTGCGACGGTACGAGCCGGATCATCATCACGTCGTTGGCGCCGGAGCCGCCGGTGATCCGCCCGGCCACCACTGATCTGGCCTCCAGCGCCCTGGTGAGCAGCTTGAGCAGGACGCGCGTCTGCGCTTCGTCCAGCACGCGGTCCTGCGGTCCGTCGCTGAGCAGCCGCTGAGCGGCTGCGTGCTCGCCTGCGCGCTGCTCGGCCTGACGGCGGCGCAGCGCCGCGCGTATGCCGTCATGAGCCTGTAGCCGCTGCGGCAACCCGGGACCAGGTGCCTTGCCGCGGCGGAACAGCGTGACCGACACCTCCACGCCAGGCGCGTCCTGCCAGGAAAGCCGGGGCGAGATGAGTTCGCTGTCGTCATGCGCACCGCCGAGATGCCTGGCGCGGCGCAGGTTGAACGCGGCGGACATCAGCGCGTGCGCGGCATCCTCGTCCGCCGTGTTCCATGCCCACCCGGCCAGGTGCCTGAGCTGGGTCGCCCGGTTGACCCCGCCGCGCTGCGCTTCGGTGATCTGGCGCAGCAGCGCGATCACCGCAGAGACCCCGGCGCGGGTGGCGGCGGCCAGTTGCGCGGCGAGGGACTGCTCGCCCGACCTGCCGCCGAACCAGGCCGTGACCGCTGTCCAGCGCCGCCGCCAGTCGTCAAGCACCTCCTCACGCGCCATCAGGGGCCGGCCGTCCGCGTCCGCGGCACGGTTCAACAGCGTCTCGATGCCGGTCGCCTCGACCTGCTCGACCGCCAGGGTCAGCCTGGGCAGGTACCTGTCGAGCTCGGCCATGAAATCGCTCATGTGCGCGAGCAGCGCGTTCTTGTAGCGCAGGAACACCTCAGGCGAGGCATCGGTGGCGCGGGTGATGTCGCCGAGCGTCAGGTGAAACCGGGCTGACCTGCGGGCCATGTCCTCCATGACCCGGTCCAGGCTGGTCAGCCGCCTGGCGATCTCGTCGCTGTCGCCAGCCTGATTGGCCCCGGCCAGCCCGCGCAGGTCGCGGAGGATGTCAGAGAACACCAGCCTGGACAGGTTCGCGTCCTGCACCCGCGCGGCGAGCACGCTCTCGACCGCCGTGTAGGCGCGGTGGCCGAGCTCGTTGAACTGGTACACCGACTGCCGGTTGCGGTACCTGGCCAGGCTGCCCGCGCGCGAAGCATCCTCCAGCCGGTGCAGCACTCCGTCGTCGACCAGGCTGTCCAGCCGGTCCCGCAGGTTGCTGACGCTGGACGGGACGCCGTCGTGCGTCGCGGCGAACTCGGCCAGCATGGATGCCACGTCGTCGGTGTGGGACTGCGCCACGTGCATCCCGCGCAGCCGGTCCATAGCGCGCAGGACCCACAGATACGCGATGTAGTCCTCGCGGCGGGTGAAATGGAAAAGGCGGAACCTGTCGCTGACCGCGAGGGTATCGAGATCATACGAGTCGGTTTTATTATCTGGCATCGTTATCACGACGAGTCGCTTCCTGTCAGCGCGGCCGTCGAACACGTCATCCATATGATGGCATCATCGCCGTGGCGCCGGGTGCCGCTGCCTAATGCCGCGGTGACCTCAGCGAGGCCTTGCCGTGAAGGTGGCGCAGGAAGTCCAGCCCTGCGGCCGAGGCTGCAGCGAGCTGCCCGGCGACGGGCGTGTCGTAGCCGGCGCGGCGAGCGGGCTTCGCAGATCGGCCAGCTAACCGGGGTCACCTCGGCGTCCCCGCCGGCCGCACCAGGTTCAGCTCCTCGTCGTCGCCTGACGCCGACACGCGGCGCAGGACGTCGGCTTGTTCCGTTCCGTCGAGCAGGGTCCGTGACCATCGCACGGATCGCCTAGCCAAATGGCACCAGACGCTGTTCGACCGCCTGGCCGACGGCCCGGAGGAAGGACTCCTGGACTGCCTGCCTGCTCAGCGTGCGCGGACGGCAGGGAGTGGGTGGCGGAGAGCGTAGCATTCGCCTGCTGCCGGGGCGGATTCGCGGTAGAAGGCACCTTGAGCGACGCCGGCGCCGTTGGACAGAGTCACGCCGTCGATACCGGGGAAGTCTGCCAGGACCGACTGCACCTGTCCGGAGAGCCCGTCGATCTTTGCGCGGAGGCTGGACCGTGCCCACGGTGTGAATACCCATGATCGGTCGAGGAGGTCGACGCGGAGCCAGCCGCCGCCCGCTGTCTCGGCTTGCTTGGCCTTCTGCTTGATCTGGCTGGCGATTCCAGGCCAGCTGTCCGATGTCTCGACTCCGAACTCCAGCCGGCCGCCGGTGCCGAGAGCTGGCTCAATGGCAAGTTCGGCGCGCTGCCACGATATCGACCGTCTCGCTGACCGAAACCGGCATCCAGGACGGCGCCGTCGTGACCCCGTTCCTGACCGGCGCCTCTTCCCGCGTCGCCGCCCAGGCGACGATCACCGTGTCCGGTGGAGCGTTCAGTTCGGCGCTGCCGGCTCGATCGCTGGTGAGGTTCCAGATCCAGACCACGAATGGCCGATGACGCCACTCTCGCGATGCCGGCCAAAGCCGGTCAAGACGGCTTCCAGCAAGGGCAGGGCATGAACGACCTGCCTAGACCTGATCGCGAGGTCCCATACCGGTTCAAATTTCTTCCAGCCCGCCGAATAGGCCATGTGCCGTATTCGCTCTGAAAGGGTCTCCCTGGTCGAGGCTCAATGCCAGCGGCTTAAGGCCGAAACGGTTGGGTGTTGGCCTGTCGTTGGTTGCGTTGTGTGATCGTTGCTGGCTGATGGTTGTTGCCGTGGTTTCCTGCGGGACGGGTGAGGCTCCGGCTAGAAGTGTGAGTGTCTAAGTCCTACTTCGCAGCCGGAGCCTCTCGTGTCTTCTTACCCTGTCGTGTCTCGTGCCGTGCCGGTTTTCGCGGGGATGATCATCGCGGTGCCGCTGGAGCTGGTGGCCTCGCCGCTGAAGAGCGGCAGGGACCTGGGAGATGCGGAGCGGTCCGCGCTGGTCGTCGGGGGCACGGAGAAGGTCCGCGCGGGCGGCGCGGTGGTGTTCTGCAAGGTTGTCGCGGTCGCGCAGGCGCAGGTGAAGAGGGACGGGCAGGTGAGGGCGAAGGGCAGCCCGGTGCGCCATGCGACGCTGGGGCCGCTGGAGGCCGGGGCCGGGGCGGGCCTGGCCGGCGAGGCCGCGGAGCGGGCGCTGCTGGACGGCCGGTTCGTGAAGGGCGAGCGGGAGAGGCTGCTGGCCAGGGCGTTCGTGGTCCGGGCGCTGGTGCTGATGACGCTGATGCCGGGGGCGGGGCTGCAGGACGCGGTCGCGGCGCTGGCAGGGGACCTGGCGCTGGTGCCGTGGGCGCGGCCGTGGCGGCCTGCGTCGGCGCGCGCGTGCGGGGACTGGCGGAACGCGCTCGGCCCCGTCCCGCTGGAGGAACTGCGGGACCTCGTGCTCGGCACGGCCCGGGCCGCGCACCAGGACCGGGGCTGCCCCGGCGCGGTGACCATCGGGACGAGAAGGCGCCTGAAGGCGGGATCGCTGGACGGAACGCTGATACGGGTGCCGGACACGCCCGCGAACAGGGCGTTCTTCGGCACCGTGGGCACCAGTGACGACTCGGGCCCGTACCCGTGCCTGCGGGCGCTGCCCTTGACGTGCTGCTCGTGCCGGGCGCTGTTCGCGATGCCGGCCGGCCCGGCGGGAACGGACAAGGCCGCCGCGGAGCAGGGCCTGCTGGACGAGGCCATGGACCGGTTCCCCGTCCTGTTCGATCCCGGCTGGATCTGGCTGATGGACCGCAACTACCACGGCGCGCCCCGGATCGCCCGGATGATCCAGCGCACGCACGTGCTGATCCGGCTGAAAAGCGACATCCCCCTGCGCAGGACCTCGCCGGTCCTGCCCGACGGCTCGTATGAGGCGGAGCTGTCCGGCGACGGCGTCACCGTGAAGGTCCGGGTGATCGAGTACTACGTCGATATCGAAGGCCAGGACGTGCCCGAGATGTTCTGCCTGGTCACCGACCTGCTGGACTGGGAAGACTACCCGGCCCCCGAGCTGGCGGCCCTCTATAAGTGGCGGTGGGACGGGTCGGAGACCGCGCTGCGGGAGGCCAAGGCGCCGCTGCGCGGCGCCGGCCCGGGCACCGGGCCGATGCTCAGCTCCGGGTCCCCGGCCCTGGTCGCCCAGGAGCTCGCGGCCTGGGCCGCCGGCACCGCGATGGCCCGTGGCGTCGTCCTGGACGCCGCGCGCGCCGCCGCGCCGGCGCGCAAGGGGCGCCGCGCCGGGCTCACGGTCCGGCCCCGCGACCTGTCCTTCGCCCGCGCGCTCCGCGCCGTCCTGTCCGCGATCCGCCTCGGCCGCGACTGCTACCAGGCCGTGACCAGCGAAATCGCCGGGTTCCGGACCGTTGTCGACCGGGACCGGCACCGCGCCCGCAAGTCCAAGTCCCCGTCGTCCTTCGCGCACGCGAGCGCGGAGGACACCGTTACCCGCATCGCCCCCGCCGTCATCACCATGGCGAACACCCCGGCCTGACCAGGGAAAACACCGCGAACCCGCCGAACGAGAAGCCAGTCGGACCGTGGGCCCGGCCGCCAGGCGCGACACGCCGTCCTCCGGCATGCCCACCGGAAGGGAACTACCCGCAGTAACCACAAACAGGAACTACCCACAACCGGTCAAACAGCTAAAGCCCATGGCATTGAGGGATACCCCGCACATGCTGACATATAACATGATGCTATTTTTTAATTAAATACTTAATGCTATTGACTTTGCTAATTCCGCAGGGGCTCATTCCGGAGTGATGCCTGTCGTCCGCGCCGGGCTGTTCAGTTCGTGACCGGCGGCTCGCCCGCATCGCGCAGGACCAGGTCCAGGGGCGCGATGTCGTAGAGTCCCGCAGGGACCGGCGTCGGCGGGGCGAGCCCTTCGGCGGCGGCCTGGCGGGCCTGCCCGGCCAGTGAGGTGCCAAGCGGGTCGTCGGTGAAGGTAACCTGCGCCATGGCCAGCGCGAGGAGGCTGGACGATACGGGCTGGCCGGCCGCGGCGAGCTGGGCTTGGATGGCCAGGGTGGACTGCAGGAAGTCACGGCGCAGGAAGTCGTTGGCCTCCACCTGGCCTCTGAGCAGCCCGTAGACGGCGGCGGAGTCCGCATCGAGGAACCTGCGCGTGACCACCAGGTTCGCAGCTGCGGTCCTGGTGGTGGCGGCCGGGCCAGCATCGCCGGTCAGGATGCGCCCGCCCGCGGCGGCGAGTTCGAGATCCCATGGCGCGGGCTCGAACGCTCCGGCGATCCTTCCTGACCTGAAGGCGGCGACTACCGCGGGACCCTGCGCGATGGCGGTGACGGCGACACCGGGCCGGGTTCCCGTGCTGAGATGCCGGCTGGCGAGCCAGCCCCGCAGCGTGACGTCCTGGGTGCCGCCGGCAGCGGGCACGGCGATCGTGTGCCCGCTGAGCGCGGAGGGCCCGCCAAGCCGGCGGCTGATGACCAGTTCCGCGCCGGCCGCCGAGGCGCCCGAGATGACGACGATGGGGCTGGCCCGGTGTGCCGCCAGGACCGCGAGGATCGTGTCGGGGCTGGCGTAGGCGGCGTCGAGCTTGCCCGCCGCCAGCGCCGCGGCCTCGGCGCCCTCGGTGGCGAACAAGACGGGCCGGATGGCGGTGCCCCGGCCCAGGCTGGCGGTGAACAGGCCCTCGCGGATGCCGACGATCGCCGGGGCCTGGGTCACGTCCGCCACGTACCCGAGCCGGACAGTCACCCGCGGCGTTCCGGAACCAGATCCGGGCCCTCGGGAGCCGGAGCCAGCGCCCTGGCCCGGGTTTCCCGGGGAACTCGTGCAGCCCGCGACGAGCAGCGCGGCAGCTGCGGCTGCGGCGGCGAGGTACCTCATCGGGCGGCTCCTATCCGTGGATGGCACCATTTCAGCCGTAAGGTAACGGTAAATGCTATGCGAGGGAATGCCTTTACCGGGCAAAACGGGCGGCATCAAGGTGTCTGACACGTTCACACCAGCCCGGATTTCTTGTCCCGCGTGCGGTCGGCGATCAATCATCGCCTCACGGCGGGGCGCTTGTGAGCGTCAGCCACGCGCTCGTTGCGGAGCGCGTGCGTGCCGACTGTCGATCTGCTGAGGGATGGGTCCATGGCCTGGTCTGGCACGGGTAGCGGCGTTACGAACGGTGCGGCGGCCTTCCGCCGGGAAAGCCGGAAACGGAGAGCTGCCCGCCGGGGCCTGCGCCGGGCGAGGCGCGCGGTGGCGGTGCTCATGGCACCGGTCCAGGGAGTGCTGCCGTCCCTGCCGGCGGTGGCCCTGACCGCGACGGTCACCACAGCCGCCGCCGTGGCCGCGGTGCTGGCCGGGCCGGTACTCCCGGCGAAGGCGTCGGCGTCCGGGTCGGTGCTGATCTTGTCGACCTCGGTCAACGGCGGCACGTCGAGCGCGGAGGCGCAGCAGGCGTCCGCGCTGGGGCTGTCCGTGACCGTGGACACGCCGACCCAGTGGGACGCGCTGACCGCCACCCAGTTCCAGGCCTACAGCGCGATCATCATCGGTGACCCGTCCACGTCGACGTCGTGCGCCACGGCCGTTCCGCCGGACGCGCTGTCCACGGCAGGGACGTGGGGGCCGGCGGTGACCGGCAACGTGGCCGTGCTGGGCACCGCCCCGGCGCTCGCGGGAGCGACCGCGCTGATCAGGGACGCGATCGCGTACGCGGCGTCAGGCAGCGGCACCGGTCTGTACGCGTCGCTGAACTGCGAGTACTCGACCGCGTCCGCGGGAACGCCGGTGCCGCTGCTGGCCTACGTCGACGACCCGGCGCAGGCCAGCGCGAACTTCACGGTGACCGGGCAGAACGCGAACTGCCCGTCTGCCGCCGGGACCGTGAACACCTGGCAGGCGCTGGCCTACTCGCAGTTCAACGGCCTGACTTCAGCGAACCTCGGCCCGTGGCCGTCACCGGACTGCTCAGTGCAGGAGACGTTCAGCGCGTGGCCGGCCGGCCTGGGCGGCCTGGCGTATGACACGGGCGCGTCCCCGGCCACGTTCACCGCCTCGGACGGGGCGACCGGGCAGGCGTACATCCTCGCGGGCCCGGCGGCGGCGGCCAGCACCACGGCCTACGACGCCACGACGGCGCTGGCGCCGGCAACCGGAGGCCAGGTCCCGGCCATGGCTGCGGCGGACGGCGGGTCTAATCCGGCCGCCCCGGGCGTGTCCCAGCCGCTGGCCGGGGGCGCGAACACCGAGAACGGCGACTACTCCGCCTCCAGCACGGATGCGTCGGTCCCTACGTTCGGGCCGTCGCTGGACTTTACCCGGTCTTATGACTCCCAGGCGGCGCAGCAGCAGACCCAGACCGGCACGCCGGGGCAGATGGGGTACGGGTGGACCGACAACTGGGCGTCCTCGCTGTCGACGGCCAGCCCGGTACCGGGCGACATTTACACGACCGACGGGCTTCGCACGGATACCGGCGACGGCGGGCCGCCCGCCGGGGTGCTGGGCGCGCCGGACACGGTGGTGCAGAACGGCAGCGATGTCTACATCGTGGACCTGGCGGACAACCGGATCGAGGAGATCCCGGGCACGTCCAAGACGCAGTGGGGCCGGTCCATGACCGCCGGGGACATGTACACGGTGGCCGGCAGCCCGTCCGGTCAGCAGGGCTCCACGCACGGCGGTTCGGCGCTGTCAGGGTTCCTGATGTTCGCGCCGGCAGGGCTGACATTCGACTCGTCCGGCAACATGATCATCTCCGACTCCGGGAACGACCGGATCCTGGCCGTGCCAGCGGCCAGCGGTACCTACTTCGGCGTCAGCATGACCGCGGGGAACGTGTACGAGATCGCGGGCCACGACAACAACCCCGGGCACTCCGGCGACGGCGGGCCCGCGGTGACCTGCTTCCTGAACGACCCGCAGGGAATCTCGGTCGGCCGGCACGGCACCGACCTGTACATCGCGGACGCGGGCAACAACCGGATCCAGGAAATCTACGGGAACGGCCAGTCCTGGGGGCAGTCGATGACCGCCAACGAC
This sequence comes from Streptosporangiaceae bacterium, assembly GCA_035533915.1. GTDB lineage: Bacteria > Actinomycetota > Actinomycetes > Streptosporangiales > Streptosporangiaceae > Chersky-822. The sequence continues at coordinate 12,336 of DATLSX010000138.1, read as the reverse complement.
ATCTACACGGTCGCGGGCAGCGCGACCGGAACCTCCGGGGACTCCGGTGACGGCGGCGCGGCCAGCTCGGCGCTGCTGAGCACGCCCGAAGACGTGGTCTTCAGCGGCACCAGCGACATGTACATCGCCGACACCGGCAACAACCAGGTCCGGGAGGTCGCGAACGCCGCCGGCACCCAGTGGGGCATGTCCGCCTCGATGACCGCCAACGACATCTACACCATCGCCGGGCAGGCCAACGGCACCGCCGGGACAAGCGGGGACGGAAGCTCAGTGGCGTCCGGGGCGCTGCACCTGAACAGCCCGGTCGGCATCGCGCTGAACAACGGCGCGCAGCTGTACATCGCGGACGCGGGCAACAACCGGATCCAGGAGATCGCGCAGACCACCCACACCGAGTGGGGCATCGCCATGACCGCGTTCGACATGTACACGATCGCCGGGCAGGCCAGCGGCGCGTGCGGGTTTTCCGGCAACGGCGGCCCGGCGACGGCGGCGAAACTGTGCTTCCCCGTCGGCATCTCGGTCGGGTCGTCGATGTACATCGCCGACGAGAGCAACAACCGGGTCCGCTTCGTCGACTCGGCCGACACCATCTCGGCGTACGCGGGCAATGGCTGGCAGGTGGCCACCGCCGGGAACGGCGGCCCGGCGATCGACGCCGGCCTGTTCAACCCCGAGGGCGAGGCGTTCGACCCGGCCGGCGACGTGTACATCGCCGACGCGTGGAACAACCGGATCCAGGAGATCGCGGCGCACAGCCACACCCAGTTCGGGATCGCCATGACCGCCGGGGACGTGTACACGGTGGCCGGGAACGCGCAGGCCGGCAGCGGGCACGGCGGCGACGGCGGCCTGGCGACGGCAGCGTTCTTGTTCCTGCCGCAGTCGATCGCGGCCGACGGCGCGGGGAACCTCTACATCGCCGACAGCGACAACTGCCGGGTGCAGAAGGTCTCCGCGTCGACCGGGGACATCTCCACCGTCGCGGGCGGCTCGTCCGGGCCGTCCGCGTGCGGCACCTACACCAGCTCGATGAACGGCGGCGCGGCGACCTCAGCGAGCCTCAGCCAGCTCCAGGGCGTCGCCGTGGACGCCCGCGGCGACCTGTACCTCGCCGACACGTTCAACAACCGGGTCGAGGAGGTCTACGAAGGCGGCCAGAGCTTCGGCCAGCCGATGACCGCCGGGGACATCTACACGATCGCCGGCACCGGCACGCAGGGATTCAGCGGCGACCGCGGCGCGGCCACCTCCGCGACGGTGAACGACCCGGACGCGCTCGGCGTGGACGGGACCGGGAACCTGTACATCTCCGACTGGGGCAACAACCGGATCCGGGAAGTCCCTGTCACCACCGGCACCCAGCGCGGCCAGGCGATGACCAGGTACGACATCTACACCATCGCGGGCAACGGCGGCACCGGCACGGCCGGCAACGGCGGGCCGGCGACCAGCGCGAACCTGAACGGCCCCGGCAACGCCACCGTGGACCCGGCAGGGAACCTGTACATCACCGACACCGCCAACAACCGGGTCCAGGAGGTCCCGGCCGCCAGCGGCGTCCAGTGGGGCCAGTCGATGACCGCGAACTACGTGTACACGGTGGCCGGCAGCGCCACCGGGACGGCAGGGAACTCCGGCGACGGCGGCCCGGCGACCTCCGCGCGGCTCACGGTCGCGGAGAACGTATCGACCGACCCCGAAGGCGACCTGTACATCACCGACCACAACAACGACCGGCTCCGCGAGGTCGTCTCCGCCACCCCGGCCACGATCGCGCCCGCGCCCGGGCTGACCAGCGCCCTGTACCCGGCACCCGGCGGGATCACCGTCACCCAGCCCGGCGGCGCGCAGGTCACCTTCTACTCCGCCTCCGGCGGCAGGTGCGGCACCGCCCCCTACACCCAGGTCGCCGGGCAGTACTGCGTGCTGCCGCAGGACGTCGGCGCATCACTGACCCTCAGCAGCGGAACCTACACGTTCAACCCGGCTCCAGGGAGCGTCTACACCTACAACTCAGCAGGGCAGTTCACCAGCGAGTACGGCCAGGACGGCGAAGCTCTCTCACTGTCCTACGGCAGCCCGTTGCCAGGTCAGAGTGACCCCCAAGGCGTGACCTGCCCGTCGGGCGCAACGTCATGCATGACGATTACCGCTGCGGTCGGCTCTGGCGGAACCGCTCGGACCCTGGTGATCGGCCTTAACTCCTCCAGCTTCGTCACCTCGGTGACCGACCCGATGGGCCGCACCTGGAATTACGGCTATACCACCACCAACGGCATGACCGACCTGACGTCAGCGACTGACCCGATGGGCAAGGCCACCACTTACACCTACGACAGCGGTAACGCCAACCCACTGCTCGTCAACGACATGGTGACGATCACCGACCCGAACGGCCAGCCAACCGGCGCTGACCCCGGGGTGCACACCACCGTGGCATACGACTCTTCGGGCCGGGTAATGTCCAGGACCGACCCGATGGGTTACCAGACCAGCTACAACTGGACCACGTTCAATCCGTCGACCGGTTCCGGGTTCATCACTGTCACTGACCCTGACGGCAACAAGACGGTGTACTACTACATACAGGGCACTATCGCCGCCCAGTCCGAGTGGACAGGACCGACTCTTACCTCCGAACGCGACTACGTCCCGGACCAGACGGTCACCCCCGGCGATAACAGTGCCGGCACCCAGCTCGACATCGCCACGGCAGACGGTAACGGCACGGTCACCATCAGCTACGACGCTCGCGGTAACCGCGTGTCGACGACCTCGCCGAGTGGCACAACGACCATGCAGGCCACCGCGCTGAACGGGCCGGACTGCTACTCGGGAATTACGTCGTCGAGCACGTGCTCGCAGGCGTCCGGTCCATCGCCGGTCACCCATGGCGGGGTGATCACCCCGCCATCATCAGCGCCGCCCCAGGGAGTGACCTGGACTCTGTATGACGACTACGGCAATGAACTGTACACCACTGCCGGCGTATACGAGCCGGGCAGCAATGCCGCCGCCTACTCCCAAACCACCTACCAGCTGTTCAAAGGCAACACCGTCACCCTCAACGGGAACAACATCTCCTGCACCGCTACGCCACCGTCGGCGTTGCTGCCCTGCGCGACCATCGACGCGAAAGGAGTGGTCACTCAACTTGCATACGACGCCCAGGGCGACCTCATCTCCAGTTCCACCCCGGACGGAAACGGCACTGAGCTTGCCACCACCACCTACGCCTATGACAGCGATGGTGAGCAGACCAGCACCACCAGCCCGGACGGAAACCTGCCCAGCGCGAATGTCGGCAACTACACCACCACCGCGACCTGGAACGCCGACGGCGAACAGACGTCGGTCACCCACGCCGGCGGCACCGGCGCCACCGTCACCCCCCGCACCACGAACTACGGATACGATGCAGATGGTAACCGGATCAATGACATTGATCCGCGCGGCTACGAGACGGTGACAGCGTACAACGCAGCCGATGAGGGGACCCTTGCCACCGACCCGGACAACAACTCCGCGCTGACCTGCTATGACGGCGACGGGCATGTCACCCAGGCCGTGCCGCCCGCTGGCGTAGCTGCCAACTCACTTACGGCCGCGTCGTGCCCCTCTTCTTATCCGGCCGGTTACGGACAGCGGCTGGCAACGGATGCGACGACGTACACGTTCAACGCGCTGAACGAATTGACCCAGCAGACGACCCCGGCACCGGCCGGGCAGTCTGGGTACGAGACCACCAGCTACGCCTACGACGGCAGTGGGCGCCTCATCCAGACAACCAGTCCGCCCACGATCAACGGCGGGCCGAGCCAGGTCACCGTCGGCACCTATAATTCCGAAGGCCAACTGGCATCGGAAACAACCGGCTACGGCACATCCGCCGCATCGACAGTCAGCTACTGCTACGACCCTGCCGGTCACACTACCTCGGTGGTCTACGCCGACGGAAACACCTCCGGCGTCGCCGAGTGCGAGACAACCTCGCCGTGGGTCATCAACTCATCCTCATACCCCACACAGGCCTCCTACCAGACGACCTACAGCTATGACTCGGTTGGTGAACTGGTATCGGTGACGCGCCCGGCCACCTCTGCGGCACCGTCAGGCGCCGCTACCAGTTTCACGTACGACCCAACAGGAAACCAGTTGACTGCGACCGATCCGAATGGCGTTACGGCCACCATGACCTACACGCCCGCCGGAAACGAGGCCAGCGTCACCTACTCAGGATCCTCCGCCCATTCAGCCAGCTACGCGTTCGACGCTAACGGAAACATGACGTCGATGACCGACGCCACCGGGACGTCCGCGTACTCGTACGACCCGTTTGATGAGCTGACCTCGGCGGAGAACGGAGCTAGCCAGACGGTGGGATACGGCTATGACGCGGACGGTAACACGACTGCGATCACGTACCCGCTGCCTGCAGGCGCCACCTGGGCCGCCAGCAGCATCGTGAACTACACCTACGACAACGCCAACCTGCTGACCAAGGTCACCGACTTCAACGGCAACCCGATCACCATAGGCAGCACCGCCGATGGCCTTCCGAACTCGGCTGGCCTCGGATCCACCGGGGATACGGTTACTACCAGTTACGACAATACCGACGCCCCGTCCGTGATTAGCCTGACGAACTCCAGCACCACGTTGCAGTCGTTCAGCTACTCCGACGCTCCGGCCAGCACCATCCTGTCAGAGTGCGACACCACGCCGTCCTGCTCCCAGCCGTCAGCCGCCTACACCTACGACGCCAAGGGCCGGGTCGCCTCCATGACCCGAAACGGCGGGACCGCCATGAACTATGGATTCGACCCGTCGGGCAACCTGACGACCCTGCCAGACGGGGCTTCCGCGACCACGGGCTACGACAAGGCCGGAGAACTCACATCAAGCCTGCTCAACGGCGTCACGACCAGCTATTCTTACAACGCCGGCGGACAGCGACTGACCGCCACCCAGGGCAGCACCATCGCGTCCGGCACGTGGAACGGTGCCGGGCAGCTCACCGGCTACACCAGCCCGGCGGGCAGCATGACCGGCGCGGCCTACGACGGCGAAGGGCTGCGGGCCTCGGCCACATTCACCCCGTCCGGCGGCTCCCCGGTTACCGAGAGCTATGTGTGGGACACTACCTCCGACACCCCGGCCCTTCTGATGGACTCGGCCAGCGCCTACATCTACGCCGGTGGCAACGCACCCGCCGAGCAGGTGAACCTGGCCACCGGCGCGGTGACTTACCTGGTCACCGACTCACTCGGTTCGGTCCGGGGTACCGTCAACGGCTCAGGTGCTCTGACCGGCACGACCAGCTACGACGCCTGGGGCAACCCAGTCACGTCCGGCGGCCTCACCGCGTCTACGCCTTTCGGCTACGCCGGCGGCTATACGGACCCGACCGGGCTGGTCTACCTGATCAACCGCTACTACGACCCGTCCACCGGTCAGTTCACCTCGCTAGACCCGCTTGTCGACCAGACGCTTCAGCCATACGCGTACACCGCCGGTGACCCGGTGAGCCAGACCGACCCGACCGGCTTGTACTTGCCGCCGGAGGGCGGGGGGTCGCCCTCGCCGCATCATCACCGCAAGCCGTCTCCTGGGAGCGGGGGAGCCGCATCAAAATTTAACCCGTACCCCTGGCTTAAGCGAGAGCATGATACGGCCGTGGCCGCGACAGCATTCAATGTGGGGCTTCAATTCCGGGAAGACTTCGGCCTCAGTACAGCCGAACTCCTGAAGGGCTTCCGGGTCGAGCACTACATCGAAGGTGTCAGCAAGACAGAAGGCGCGAAGTATGGTCGTGCTGATCTCACCTTCGCTTACCACCACATAGTGTGGGTCTGGGAGATAAAGTCTGACGGATATCCTGCAGATATAATTCGGGATGAAGTTGAACTGTACGTCGCTGGCCTGCATGCGGCAGGTAGGAATGCCGTCCCCGGCATCCCTCTCGACCCTGGCGACGTGGCTGTGCCGACGTGGCGAGGAGTGATGACCGTGCGCAACGCGCTGCCGGGAGATGGCAGCACTGGTGCCGTCACGTACACGAAAATCAGCCTTCGGGGGCTAAAGCCAGGTGAGGAGCCGAGGTCGGTGCCGGTGCGGGTACTGGTTCGCCTTGCTGTACGCGATACGGCCGAGGTGGCCGCCGGAGTCGTGGGCGCGGCTGGGATTCTCCTTGGGCTCGCGCGAGTGGCTCTGGAACTAGAGCCGACCTTCGGCTGAGTGGTTCAAATCCTGTGTGCGTGGGATGATCGCTGGGTCGAGGCGGAAAGAAAGGAGCGGGCAGAGGGTGCGGCTGAACGCGGAACTGATGGCGGAGATCCCGCCTGGCGGGCGGCACGCGGAGGCGGCGCGGGGCTGGCTGGACGGGGTGCTGGCGGAGGTGTTCCCTGACCTGCTGGAGGGCTTGCGGACCCGGCCGGTCACCCGGGCCGTCGATCGTCATTTCGATACCGGCCCGTTGGGTGAGCCAGGCCAGATGCTGGGCGAGATCTGGGTGGGCGTCACTAACCCGGTGCCCAGGCGGGGCGTGCTGTATTCCAGGGCTTCCTGGCAGAGGATGCTGGGTTCGCTGGGCAAGTCCCCGATGACCGTCTCGATCTCGATCCGCCCTCTGGGCGGGAACGGGTATCCCAGTGACCAGTCCGCTTACATCCAGGTCCGGCGCCATATCAGCGAGCCGGAGTGGCTGCGGTTCACGTTCCGCGCGCCCGCGTCCTTCACCTGGCATCCCCGGCCCCGGCCGGGCGCGACGGCCGCGGAAGTCCTGTCCTTTCCTCCCGGCGGCGGCGTTCCGGTGGTGGCCGGGCGGGACGCCGGCGAGGAGGTGCCGGGGCCGGGGAACGGCTGGCCAAAGTCACCTGAGCTGCAGGACCGGTGGGCGGGGTTCGTGAAGCGGCAGGCGGCGCGGATCGGGGCGTGTGCCGGGCTGATGACCGAGCGCATGCCCGCCGGCTCGGACACGGTGCTGCAGAAGCCGGGCTGGCCGCCGAACACGGCCATGCTCGGCACCCGCCGCGACGCGCTGTACCGGTACTTCTGGGTCACGATCATCCCCCCTGAGCTCGCGGTTCGCCTCGGCGGCGCGGAGGCTGCAACGGCCAGCGGGGCGTTCTGCGAGGTCAGCGAACTGCCGGACGGGTCACTGTGGCTGCGGGCCACGCCCACTCTCACCGAGTTCACCCGCGACCGGCTCCTCGCAGTGTCCAGGGCCCTGACCCCGGTCCTCGGCATCAGCCAGGCTAGGTGAAGGCCGGGCGGCCGGTCATATCCCGCTGCCAGCCCGGCAAATTGAAGACGCCGGTGTAGCTCGCCACTGCGGGCCAGGCTCGCGGTCCGGTCGCATCGGATTGCAGCTGAGACCGGCTGGCTTGGCTGGCGCCGCTCGGGAGTCGCGTTCCTCCTGGCCGGAATGGCAGCAGGGTGCTGCGGGGCCATGACGATCCGGTCTGCAAGTATCAGGCTGAAGAACTGTGCCAGAAGCTTGACGCGGGACACGGAATCACCAACGGAAGTCTCTGCGGTTTCGGGGATTGCGACAGTTCGCGTGTACCGCTTCAAGACTGGCATGGATGCCGTGACCTGCGGGTTTGCCCGGATGGGCTGGTTGCGGCAAGATCGCGGTTTGTGTCCCTTCGCCTGCACCACCACCTGGTGAAATGCCGCTGGCGTCCGGTCAGGGCGGCTTCCTACTGCTGTCCGCGGGGGAGTTATGCGAGCAGCTCGGGGTTAGCTCCGCATGTTACTCCTCTGCCCTGGCTGCGAAAGAGGGCACGGTTGGGAGGTCGTGGTCGGCATGTCGGCCGAGTTCATCAACGCCTCCGGGCTGCGGCTAGCGTGCAAGGCCTACCTGCGTCCTTATACCGAGGCTAATGAGCAAGGGCCAAACATTGCGCAATAGCTAAACTTCGGACTTATTAGACATCGCCACAGTCCAGCAAGATCAGCCCCTAAGCTTGCCGTTTAACCTCGGCTGTCCCGTCTTCCGGGCTTGCCGGGATTTGGTGATCTTGTCCCGGCGCGTCGCCGTGACGTGAGACGGCCACCGCGTGATCATTTCCGGGTTCCTTCCAAAGAGCCCGGGGATGATGGCGGTGGCCGTGGCATTCAGTATGGCGTGGCCGGAAGCCGGGGCCGGGCCGAAGCCGGAAACCGGCCGGGCGCGGAACCGGCTGACGGCGTTCCGCGGCGAGCTTTACCGCTGCTGCACGGCGCGGGCCGATGCGCTGTTCGAGCTGGCCGACGCGGTGCTGTGCGCGGAAGGGCCGGTGAAGACCCTGGCAGGGTTGTCGCTGGCGCCGGAGCACCGGCGCGGGCACGGGGCGCTGTATGACGCGGTGAATGCTGGCCGGGTCGAGATCGGGCGGCTGCGCCGGGCGGTGGCCGGGCTGCCGCTGCCGCGGGCTGCCGATGGCCGCCTGATGCTGGCGGTAGATGTGAGCAACTGGCTGCGGCCGGGCGCGGCGACCAGCCCGGACCGGCTGTTCTGCCACGTCTACGGGCGGGGGAAAGGCAACGCGCAGATGATCCCGGGCTGGCCGTACTCGGTGGTCGCCGCGCTGGAGCCGGGCCGCACCTCCTGGACCGCGGTGCTGGACGCGGTCCGCCTGGGCCCCGATGACGACGAGACCGAGGTGACCGCCGCGCAGGTCCGCGACGTGGTTACCCGGCTGATCGCGGCCGGGCAGCATAAGGAAGGCGACCCGGACATCCTGGTCGTCTTCGACGCCGGGTACGACGTGACCCGCCTGGCGTTCCTGCTCGCGGACCTGCCCGCGGAACTGCTGGGCCGGCTGCGCTCGGACCGGGTTCTGTATTTCCCCGCCCCGCCGCGCGCGCCCGGCGCGAATGGCCGCCCGTCCCGGCACGGCCCCGAGCTCAAGCTCGCCGGCCCGGGGACATGGCCGGACCCGCCAGTCACCACGGTGACCGAGACCACCCGCTACGGAACCGCCGTGGCCCGGTCCTGGGACCGGCTGCACCCCCGGCTGACCAGCCGGGCCGCCTGGGAACACCACGACGGCGAGCTGCCCGTCATCGAGGGAACCTTAATCCGGCTCACCGTAGATCACCTGCCCGGCGACCGCCACCCGAAGCCGGTGTGGCTGTGGTGGTCCCGCACCGGCGCATTCCCCGCCGACGTGGACCGGTGCTGGCAGGCGTTCTTGCGCCGGTTCGACATCGAGCACACCTTCCGCCTGCTCAAGCAGGTCCTCGGCTGGACCGCGCCGAAGATCCGCGACCCCCGGGCAGCTGACCAGTGGACCTGGATCATCATCGCCTGCCACGCCCAGCTCCGCCTCGCCCGCGGCCTCGCCGCCGACCTGCGCCGCCCGTGGGAACGGCCAGCCCCGCCAGGCCGGCTCACCCCCGCCCGGGTACGGCGGGGGTTCCGGAACATCCGCGCGACGGCAGGCTGCCCTGCCGGTGCGCCGAAACCCGGCAAGCCCGGACCCGGGCGGCCGCCCGGATCGAAGAACCGCCGCCCGGCAGCACGCCATGACGTGGGCAAGAACCCGAAAAAGGCCATAACCAAGAAGACCGCCAGGAAACAGGCAGGTTAAACGGCAAGCTAAGCTTGGGCGTATGGGTGAAAGGGGCGCACCCACTGGGCATGTCTTCATCTCCTACGTCCGCGAAGACTCACGCCAAGTGGATGCACTGCAACGGATCCTCCAAGCCGCCGGCATCCCGGGTCTGGCGCGACACTGCAAACCTGTGGCCAGGCGAGGACTGGCGCACAAAGATCCGGCGTGCGATCACCAGCGACGCGCTCGTCTTTATCGCTTGTTTCTCCCGGCGGAGCACCGCCCGCCGCAAAAGCTACCAAAACGAAGAACTCAATCTGGCCGTCGAGGAACTAAGGCGGCGGCCTGAAGACCAGCCATGGTTTGTGCCGGTGCGGCTCGACGATTGCCAAATCCCCGATATTTACATCGGCGGCGGGAACCGCACGCTCTCCCACATCCAGTGCGTGGACTACTTCGGTAAGCACGCAGACGAAGGCGCCGCCCGTCTCGTCGCCGCCATCCTGCGGATCCTCGCTCCGGTCCCGGTGACAAGCCGCCCAGCGAACTGCCGGGACGCTCACCCGAACCCGCTACCGCCGCCTACCAGCCCAAGCCCCCCGTTCCAGGTGCGACAGCTGGCCCCAGCCTGTCAGCTCACCTGACGACGCTCACCCACCCTGCTTCCCCACGACAGGGGCCGCCCCGCGAACCCCAACCCAGCGCCACAGCGGCAGCACATGTGACCACCTATCCGCCAGCAACAGGCCGAGACCCATCTCAGCCAATGGTGGCCGACGCCCAGGTGCCCACCCGACCGCCGGATGACGGTTCCGCAGCAGCGGCAACGTCCCTTACCCTCACCGCCGGTATAACAGTCCCCCCAACCCACCGCGCGTCCCTGAACACGCAGGTACTGAGCGCCGAAGCCTCCGAACGCGCAGGGGAACCGGCGCGCCTCAAAGAACCGATCGCCAGCACCCGGCCGCGGACCGCCGAGCAGCAACGCCAAGTCCCGCGTGCCCTCGACGAAACCGCCCGCCAGCTGAACGGCACGCGGGCAGCACAAGGTGGTGCCGCGGCCGCCTCGCCCAGCCCGCGGCCATGCAAGGCGATAAGGAGTTCCCCGAACCGCTCCTCCCGCCGAGGCAGGCATCCCAGTCCAGGACTGCCGCGCCAGCCGGGCCGCATTCAGATGATCTTCCTCCGGGCGGTCAGGACACGAAGCCGCATCTCCCTTGGCGCCGGTGGCCAGTCTTGCTGGGTGTAGCCACCATCACGGCGACGGCAGCCATTGCCGCTAGCATCTTGTCCCTGCCCAGCGGAGGTAAGCCGTCACCACGCACCCATTCCCCGGCGGCGGGCCTGAGCGCGGGCGCCCGCCGGTTTGTCAGCGATATGCGGAGCACCTTCCAATTTGGCGGCGGCGTTCAGAACTCAGACATTGCGTCGTTCGGCGAGCGGGTTTGCGGCAGACGTAAGGTCGGCGCGTCGATCGCCAGCGAAGCGCCGATCGTCCAGAAAGACTGGACGAACACCGCGCCGGGTGAGGCCATCCAGATGATCCTCCTGGCCGAGAAGGACATCTGCCCTGCAGAGAAGGCAGCGCAGACCGTGACGTATGTGGTGACCGGCAGCAATGCAAGTAATGCCGATGTAACGTACGGCCCAGCCGGGTCCAGCTACCAGGCAACCGTCCCAATGTCGGTCACTCGGCCGCTCCGCAACCCGCCGTCCGACTCTTACGAGGTCGGCGCCCAACTCCAGGGCGGCGGAAGCGTGAGCTGCCAGGTCAAAGTAGACGGAGTGACGATCGCATCGGCATCAGCCGCGGGCAGTTACAACATCGCGCATTGCCAGATCGGCCAGGACGGGACCGGAAGCTGGGAGAACGCTTTGGCGGAGAACGCTGACGGTACGATAAACAGCGCCCGCCCCAGCGCAGGGTACTCCGTTACCCTGCCACCAGTACTGGCTGACGCCGGCGCGAACACGGTGTCGTTGCGGATCGTGCTGTCAGCCACGCCGTGGCGGCGGTCCTGGGTGAGTGTGCTTGCTGGACCGCCGGCATCGATCGCGTGAGTTATGTCGGCCGTCCGGTTGGCATCAGTCGACGAATCTGCCGGGGTCGGCTGACGACCGCCGCCGCCACGACGGCCCGGTGACATGTTGGGGCCCGGCGGAGCCAGGACTCGACGAGAACAGCTGGGCTCGTGACCAGCGCCTGCAGCGGCGGCGGAGAATAGCCGGAGAAATCCGCGCATCGGAAGCGTTAGTGCAGGTCAGGATGCATATCGGAGAGGTCTGTAAAACCGTCGGCTCGGCCTACGTTGGTTCGAACCCAACACCTGCCACTACCTGCGGAAATAGCCCCTGGCCTGGGTGTATGACGGTCAGGGGCTGTTCTAGTTCTGGTCCGGTGGCGTCCGACTGGATCCGGTAGTTTGCGGCTGATCGTGGTTGAGCGGTGGTTGAGGATTCGTCGGGTCGGTAAGCCTGGACGAGAGTTCGTGCGTGGCGTTGACCTTGGCACGAACTGCTTCCGGACTCCTGGTGCAGGAACATGGCTGCCTTGCTCATCGGCCGCGACAGGCAGAGCCAGAGCCAACTGCCGACCTAGTGGGCAGGCAACTCGATGCTCCGACAGGACGGACCTCGACGGCAGTGGTGTCGCCCGCCAGGAGCATGGGGCCGGCGTGAGCTGAGTTTCGCCAGGGGGATGGGACCGCCGGTCCGCCAGTTATGGGACCGTCGCCGTGTGGGGCTGTGCTGGCTTGCGCTGCCCGGTTCACACTCGCTGCCAGGACCG
>DATLSX010000137.1:0-6109 GCA_035533915.1 Streptosporangiaceae bacterium | reverse complement strand
GTCCAGATACGATGCGACAAGGCCGCGCGGGCCCATTTTGACGACACATCAAGATCGTTCCGCGCGGCCGCTCACGTTCGCGGGACCGACACGCCGCGATCATCCGCTACGCCCGAGAAGTCCTATCGCGCACCAAGTCGTAATGGCATGAGGGGCCTTGCTCTATCCCTCGTTGGTGGGCTGCTGCGGCCGCGCCAGGTAATTGTCTATGAGCGGCCGTCAGGCCCTTCTGCTGCGCTTCCGGTCGGGCAGGCACAGGCACGCAGGCCCGGCGCTGCTCAGCGTCCGAACTCCCGTCGGCGCCGACTGCGGATGCATGGATCAGCGCCGAACGCATAGCCGGGACGCTATCCTCGGTCGGGCGCGGCGGCAAGTCACGCAGGTGCCGTATGGGAGTCAGCAGGAACGTGAGGCCGGACGCGGCGATCAGGGCAGTGAGTATCCATAGCGCAACCCTGACCCCCAGCGCGGTGGCGAGGACTCCGGCGAGCAGCGCGCCGACGGGCATCATCGCGAACATGACGGCCCTGGTCGCCGAGGTGACTCGGCCGAGTATGTCCGGCGAGACGTAGGTCTGCATGAAGCTGTCGATGATCACGTTCCCGATGACGATGACACAACCGCCGCACATCATCGCTACGCTGGCGAACGCGAGCCGCGGTCCCTTGTCCGCGAGCGGGAGCAGCAGCGCGAAGCACTGGCCGCCCGGGACGGCGATGAGCATGGCCCGCGCTGTGCCGAACCGTCGTCCCAGTGGGCGGGCGACAAGTGCGCCGAGGACGCCGCCAACGCCGAGGCTGGCCATGACGAGACCGGCCGCTGCCGAGGACAGCCCGACGGTACGGACCAGGAAGACGACGAGGAGGGCGTCGACACCGGTGAGTGCCAGGTTGGCGAGCGACGAGAACGCCGTCATCGCACGCAGGTAGGGATCCCGCCAGGCGAAGCGAAGACCGTCGAGCACGCCCCCGGCAGCGGGGCCACCCGACCGGCGATCCCGCGGTGGCTGCATGGCGGTCAGGCAGCAGAACGAGACGGCGAAGCTCACCGCGTCGGCCAGCAGCCCGGTCACGGGGCCGGCCGCCTGGGCGAGCAGCCCGCCGAGCCCTGGCCCGCCGATCTGAGCGACCTCGCGGCTGCCCAGCAGCTTGGCGTTCCCCTCGGTAAGGTCCGCCTCGTCGACCACCCCTGGGAGCAGGATCTGGTAGGCGCTGTTGAAGAACACTGTCACCGCGCCGGCGATCAGCGTGACCGCGATGAGTTGCGCCACGGTCAGCACCCCGCACCAGGCGGCGACAGGGACGCTCGCGTACACCGCCACCGAGATCGCATCACTGGCCAGCATGACGGGCCGGGGTGGTAGCCGGTCGACCCACGCTCCGGCGGGAATGCCGATGATGACCCAGGGCAGCCAGACCATCGCGGTCAGCAGCGTGACATTGAACGTGCTGGTGTGCAGGGTGTCGATGGCGACCAGCGGAATGACGACGATGGTGACGGAATTGCCGACCTCGCTGATGCTCTCCCCGGTCCAGAACAGGCGGAAGTTCCGCTGCCGCAACAGCCCGCCCCATCGGCCGGTCATCACCGGGGGCTGACGCCGGAGACGAAGAACATCCGGCCGGCACGCGCGTCAGGCGACCGCAGCGACGGGTCCTCCACCCGCTTAGTGTAGCGCTCTAAGATTGGCCGGATCTCGTCGTGGATCTATCGCATCGACCTGGATCGACCAGCGTCCCAAGCTCCGTCCGCGCACAGTCGATCTGTACCGCTGGCTGCTTAAGAAGCACATCGCGCCGTACCTGGGCGGCGTTCCCCTCGGCAAGCTGTCCACGGCAATGATCCGTGAGCGGCGCGCGAAGCTGCTCGGAAACGGCGTCTCCGTCTCGATGGCGGCGAAGGCGTACCGGTTGCTGCGGGCAGTGCTTATGACAGCCGTGGAGGAGGACAAGATCCTGATCCGGAACCCGCGCCGCATCCGCGGGGCCGGTGACGAGGATGCGCCGGAACGGCCAGCGCTAACCGTCGCTTGAACCGCCCAAGCCCAGGGCCGGGCCGGGCGGCGGGTGGTGGGCATCCCCAGGCATCATTCCGGTGCTGCGGGAGCATCTGTCAACTTCAACAAGATGTCCGCCTGGCCGTACGCGATCAAGTCGATCGGTGCCGAGGGCCTTCATTGGGTCACGACAGCGAGCGAGCGAGTGGCCGTGATCTACCAGCACGAGGTGCGCGGCGCCGACCAGGCCAGCACGAGGGCGATCGACTCACACGTCCAGGCCGAGCAGCGTGGCGACAAAGACGACGATGGCCCGGCGGACGTGCTCGCCGCGTGGGCTAATGGCCGCTAATGGCCCGAAAGATCCGCGACGGCCCTGGAACGATCAAGGCCCAGACTCGGACTTGCATCCTGACCTGGGCCTTCATGTGGGAGCGCGTGACGGGAATCGAACCCGCACTGTCAGCTTGGGAATCAACCAACAACCCGAGGTCAGCGGCCCTGACCTGGGTAGCCACCTACCCGTAAATGACCGCGACTGACCGCAGCTCACCGTGGTTAATGGCACGACGAAGGTCGGCGTTGGCCCTCGTGCGCCTGGCATGGCTCAGGGCCATTCAATACGGAGCAGGTACACCTCACGCCGTTCTTCCAAGACAAGATAGGTCGCGAGACCGAGTTCACCGGCGGCGGCTCGCCGGCCTGGACCTGGTCTGCTCGGGCGTGCATACGCCTACGGCCCTCTGGGTCTCGCGCCGAGTCGCAGGCGGATATCCACCAGCGATGAACGAAGTCGTTAAGCACGCCGAGATCGAGATTCACTCTGACCTCGTCCAGTACCGCCTTGAGCCCAGCGTCGAACGCCCCGCGGTCCTGGCGCACTACCAAGGCTGCACGGATTGCGCGGAGGCTCTTGGCAGGATCCGGCACCACTCCAGGAACGAAGGGGTCATGCGGCTGCGCGGTCATCTCGGCGTCCTCCCTGCCACAGAGCCTACAGTCCAAGGCTTCGGCAACCCGACGATGATTAGAGCCCGGAGACGACGTTAACCGGGCTGAGGGAGATCCCGCACATCCGGGCAACTGGCGGAGCGGGTGACGGGAATCGAACCCGCACTGTCTGCTTGGGAAATGTCGATACCTGCCAGGCCGAGCGGTCCAACCAGGTTGAATGCCTGTAACCAGTGGCCTCCTGCGGCACCCGGCGGCCTTCAGTCTGGGCACGCTCTGGGCACGAAACCAACACAGCAGCGGCTCAAAGGCCAGATCACCTGCCGCTTGGCGGCAAGCTCACTGTCATCCGCCAGCGGCATGGGACCGGCGTTTCGCCTATGCCTTGGGACCGGGCCGACCCGGTTCAGCGTGGCTTGTAGCTGATGATCGCGGCCGGGATAGGCGTGGTCAAGTCGCGTGCGGGTTCGCCGCGGCCGGCCCGGGCAGCCGGGGGGCCGCGGCCGGCCGGGCCGAGCCGGCCGGGCCGCCCCTGGCGGACCTGCTGGGCACGTTCTTCCATCTGCAGGGGCCGATCCCGGCGACGCCCGCTCCGGTGACGGCTAGCGACGCGATCGTGGCCTAGCTCCCCGACGTGGCGGTGGCAGTCCGCGGGCGACCGCTCGCCGAGCTGCTGCGCCCGGCCTACCTAGCCTTCGGGATGCCGACCGCCACGCCGGCCGCCGAAGCGTCGGCACAGCGGCAATCAGCAACCCGGTAACGTCCGCGTCATCTGGTCGTGACGGCCATCGCATGAAATTGCCGGTTGTGATTAACGATGCCGGCAGGGTAGGAGCCGACGATCGCGCAGTAGCCGGCAGCAGTGCAGTCCACCGCATTGGCCGGGGAGTCGGCCGTAGCGTTGGCCGGAGGGCCGATCTCGGTGGCAGACCAGGTGGCGCCGTTCGCGATGGCTGCCATGCCCGCGTAATCGCCTGCCTCGTGGTACTCGCCGATGGCGACGCACAAGCTCCGTGCCGGGCACGCCATAGCGGTGAAACCGAGCCCGAACGAAGCGTCTGCGTCCGGCGGCATTACGTCAACCCCCCGAGCCCGCCCCCACCGCCCGGCGGAGCTAGTGGCGACCATCTGGTTGTCATTGGAGCCGGTATAGTCACCAGCCGCCAGGCACGCACCGGCGCGCGGGCAGGAAACCGAAACCAGGTACGCATGCGGTGGTGAGGTCGTGTCCGGAGGGAGAGGCACCCGGACGGCCCGCCGCCATCGCCCGCCTGCCTCGGTTACCGCGACAGGGTAGTCACCGTTGTTGTGCCCGTTCGGGAGGAATTCGTGGTTCCACCCGACCGCGACGCAGGATCCCGGCATGGCGCAGGCGACCGAGCTCAGACCGACCCCTGCGGGCTGCGGCGCGCCCGCCGGCAACCCGATCTCGCGGGCTTGCTGCCAGCGCCCGGCCTGCTCCATGGCCAGCCAGCCCCTGTCCAAGGAGCCGTAGCTGGAGCGGATCGCATACGTGCCCACCGCCACGCATGCGCCCAGCCGCGGGCAGGCGATGCCGCCGACTGCCTCGCCTTCCAAGGCGTTCCCAGGAAGGCGGACCGGCCTAACACCGCCCCACCGGCCGGCTCGCTCGGTCACCGTGAACACAGTGATTTTCCCGCTGAAGTTACTGTAGTAGCCGCCGGCCATGCAGTTTCCCGGGCTGGTGCAGTCGATCGCGGTGACCGCGCCGTTGTAGAGCCGGCCCAGATGCAGGGCGATGGCCTGCCCCCAGCGTCCGCCGGATTCGGTGACGATCATCGGCCGGGCGGAGCTGAGGCCATTGCCGTTGTCGTATTCTCCGCCGGCCACGCACCAGCCCCGGCGCACGCAATCGACGGCAAGCAGGCTGCCCGAGGCGGCGGCGCCTGCACCGGCTGGCAGCCATATCTGCACCGCGCGCCTGAAGACCGGGATCGCCGCCCGCGTGCCCGCCGCCCGGTGCTGGCTGGCTACGGCCGGGCCGCCAGCTGCGGCCACGGAACTCAGGAGCATGCCGCCGATCGCGGCGACTTGGAGCAATTGCCTACGCATTAGGTCAGGATATCCGCCTTTAATCGGCATATCAATAACCGGCCTGAGCGAGCTGGGCGCAGATGATCAAAGGAATTGGTGTACGTCTTGGGGCAGTAGTTCCTTGATCATCTCCGCCAGCGGTGGCATGCGGCCGCGCGCCGCCCACCAGCGAGCGCATCGCGGCCATCGCGCGGTCCTCGCCTGCCTCCCGAGAGCTGTTCCGGTTAAGCTCGCCCAGCGGGCCTTCGCCTCTGGAGTATGAGATCCCGCGACACCACCGGGTCGAGCGCGTCTTCGGCCAGCGCTGGCGCGGGTCCGTGTGATCAGCTGTCACGGGCGAGCCTCGCCGAGCACGCCCGCCCTCACCGCACGCTCGTAACGGTTCTGGGCCGGAACACGGTCACTGGTCAGCGTGGTCCCACAACGAGGCCAGGGCATTGGCCCGGGCTTCGATGATGGCCACCTGGGCTGGCCATTCAATCTGGTCGCTGTGTGCTGCCTGGCTTGTCATCTGGCCTGGCCATTTGCGGTACAGGAGCCCTGGCTCGGCTGTGAAGTAGCCCAGGGAGATGGCGGCGGCGGCCGGGAGCAAGCCGGTATCTCCGGAGGCAGGCAGCGCCATCCATCCGCCCAGCGCCATCACCAGGTCGCTGCGGATGCGGAGCGTGGCGGGATGAACCTGCGCCCGGTAGTTGGCAGCTCCGATTCCTCTCCCTGCGGCGGCCGGGCCGTCACCTCGTCGGTGGCCCGGTCCACCTCGTTCACTCCGGGTTGGGTTGCTGGCCCGTCCTGGTGTGGCAGTCGCCTGGGGCCGCCCGTGGTCGCGGTTTGATCGAGGCGCGGCTCGGCAAGGGCGACTTGACCGACCCGCAACGCCGGAATACCAAGCTCCGCGACTAGCCAGCGCCTGGATCGACCAGCGGCCAGGTCTACGAGTGCGAACTACCCGCGAAGGCATACCGGCTGTGCGAGCCATCATGGTGACGGCCGTTGAGGAGGACCAAATACTTCCAGCTACCCGTGCCGCATCAGGGGTGCCTACCCCTGACCTGGGCCTTCTGGTTGGAGCGGGTGACGAGAATCGAACTCGCACTGTCAGCTTGGGAA
>DATLSX010000136.1:0-7486 GCA_035533915.1 Streptosporangiaceae bacterium | reverse complement strand
GCGTGGCTGGCGCTGCTCGCCGGGACGGTGCCGGCCGGGAGGCTGGCCGGGATGCGGCTGCTCGTCACTCCGGGCACTATCTTGCGCTGGCATCGCGACATCGCCCGCCGCCGGTGGGGGCACCTGTCGCGGCGTGGCCGGCCCGGGCGGCCAGCCACGCACCGCAAGGTGCGGTCGGTAGTGCCGCGGCTCGCCCGGGAGAACGAGTCCCGGGGCTACCGGCGGATCCACGGCGAGCTCGCGGGACTGGGCATCACCGTGGCGCCGTCCACGGTCTGGGAGATCCTCAAGAACGCCGGGATCGACCCGGCACCGCGCCGCGACGGCCCGGGGCGGGCCGAGTTCCTGCGATCACAGGCACAGGGGATCCTGGCCCCGGACTTCTTCACCGCCGACCTCCTCAACGGCGCCAAGGTGCACGTCCTTGCCGTGATCGAGCACGGTACCCGCCGCGTCCGGATCCCGGGCGCCACGGAGCATCCCGTCCAGGCGCAGGTCGTGCAGCAGGCCCGGAACCTGCTCATGGACCTGGCGGACGCCGGGACGCGGGCCAGGTTCATGATTCATGACCGGGACGCCAGCTTCACCACCGCGTCCGATGAGGTCTTCCGTGCCGCGGGCACCAGGATCGTCCGCTCCGCCATCCAGGCGCCCCGGATGAACTCGGTCACGGAACGGTGGATCGGCAGCTGCCGCCGCGAACTGCCCGACCGGACTCTGGCATGGAACCAGCGCCACCTGATGACCGTGCTGCGGGAGTACGAAGACTTCTGCAACACCCACCGGCTCCACCGAGCCCTGAAGCAGGCCGCGCCGCTGCGCCGGCTCCCCGGCAACGTCACCGACCTTGATCGGATCCGGGTTCAGCGACGTGACCGCGCCGGGGGCGTGATTCATGAGCATCGCCTGGTGGCATAGGTTTTCGGCACCCACAGGTGCCCAGAACAGTCAGTCGCGAGCGGTCGGCCATTAATACGCCTCCTGCGAAGCAAGCATCGGCTGGTTCTCTCCTGCGCGCTCCCAGCCGGGAGCGCGCAGTCCCGCGACCGTCCTTAAGCGGGACCGAGTTTCGCCGCATCCTTGCGGAATGCCGCGAGCGCCGACTTATCGCCTTCTAGCATGACATTAGCCCCTGGCCGCTTGACGTCGAACAAGACGAATCGCGACAGCCGGTCCTTGCAGAGGCCAGTGAACAGCTCGTTGATCTGCCGTACCCGGTAGGTCCCGCGGTCCACTGCTACCTCACCGATGGCGACCGGACGCTTGGTGATCGTCCGTACCTGCCGGATGGTGGCGCCGAAGACCGAGTTGAATGTCTCGCCCTTCCGCAGGTGACCGTCAATTCCGACCTCGCCGACGTAGGCCGCGCCGGGCCACAGCTTTTTGAGCGGCTCGCTCGTCGGGAAGATGACATTAACCTGCCACAGGAAGGTCATCTTACGAGCACCGTCCTTGACCAGGACATGGTGAATATGACGCCACGCGCTCTTAAAGAGCGCCGCCGTGATATGACCCTCGCCCCAGCCATACCATCTGCCATTAGACTCCGGCGCGAAGGACAGGATCATGGGCAGATTCAGTTTCTTGTCCGCGGTCGCCCACCGGGCGAGGAACTTGTCGTCTCGGCCAGCGGCGATGGCCGAGATCTTGACGCCTCGCGGCTCTAGCACGAGCTGGGTCTTCACGCCGCCGCCGTGGTTCTCCAGGATGGCCTTGCCCGGGAAAGCCGTCCCCCAGCTGACGTACTTGACGGCGACGGACGGGAAGACCTTCGTGTTCTTCTCGAACAGGCCGAGGTTGTCGGTAGCCACGCCTACCTTGGCCCCTTTGCACGACACAGCCGCGGCGGCGGCGGGCTGACCGGCGGACACTGGGACGGGGGCCTGGGCTGCTGCGGGCCACACCAGGGTCGCCTGGGCGCTCGCCTGCCCGCCGCTCGACCCGATATGGCGGAGCGTCATCACCGCGGCGGCGCTGGCGACGCCTACGACAACGGCCAGAACGACGACGAGCAAGCGCATCACGCTGTTACCTCCACCTGGCTTCTGGTACCCCACGAGTTATCACGCAGGGTGCAGACCGCTACCAGCCGCAAGGGCAGGAGCAGAACGATATGAACAAGTCCGTAGACCGGCGCCAGGGCAAACGTGATCACGCGATCGAAGCGCCCGCAGTGCGGGTGATCCGCGCGAAGGTAATGTCCGGATCTGGCGTAGGAAAGCAGTAGCGTAGCAGTGAGATAGGACGCGATCGAGACATGCCCGGTGAATATTGGCCGGACGAGCATCACGTATACGAGCACCGTCGTGAAGGCAATCCAGGTAGTGATCTCCAGGCAGGCCAGCCACCAGCAGATCCGGCGCACCGACATCCCGGTGAGCATCTCCCAGGACTCCCGCATGAAACTCTTGGACCACCGCAGCTGCTGCCGCAGGAAGTGGCCCATTGTCTGCGGCACCATCGTCCAAGCTATGGCGTTCGCGGCGAGCAGGACCTGGCCCTCTCGCAGGCAGTAATACGTCAGCCTCCGGTCATCCCCGTAGGTGCACGGCCGGCCAAGGAACTGCTGCGACAGGAAATCACCGAGATATTTACGGACGACCGGCCCCCGGTAAAGCGCCAGGGAGCCGCAGGCGCACAGCACAGATCCCAGCCGCGAGTACGCGGCTCGCTCGCCGAGAAAGGCATTGGCGTAACGCAGGTCGATAAGCCGGGTCAGCAGGTTGAAATCCCAGTTCGCCGCTAGAACCCAGCCGGTCACGGCCTGGACGCGCGGGCTGTCAAAGTACTGGAGGGCCTTCTCCATCGCGTCGTATTTCAGCACTGTGTCGGAATCGATGCACACGTAGATATCGGCGTCCCAGGCGACGCGGAACCCGTTGGCGAGGCCCTCGCGTTTGCCTCGGTTCTGCTGGTGACGGATGACGTGGTAGGTGATCCCGAGCGCCTCGAAGGCGGCCCGGCTGGCCCGGGCCATCCGGAAGCAGTCCGGCGCCGTCGAGCCATCATCGATGATCGTCAGCACATCTGGTGGCCGGCTCTGCGCCAGCAGCGAATCCAGGCACTGCCGGAATACTCCCGGATCCTCGTTGTGGGCCGTCACCACGGCGGCCAGCAGGTAATCGTCAACTGAATCCGCGACCACCGGCTGATACAGGCACGCAAGGCCGAGCTTGAGGGCCAGGTAGCCGATGACGGCGTAGCCGTATACCGGGAGGCTGACCGCGAGGCCGTGCCGGGTGAGGGTGGCGTGCACGCCGATCTCCGCACCCGCGATCGCACCGAGGAGGATAGTCGGCGCGACCGGGATCAGAGGGCGACGGTGTCGCGCGCTCATGTGCTCGCTCGAGCGATGCGCTGCCACACCTGCGTCGGCTCGCCCGGCTTCAGCGGCCAGGTGCCCTGATAGGTGAGCGTGTACTGGTGAGACCTCCGGAGGCTAGTCCGGAGCAGTCGGTACATGCCCGGAGTGCGCAGCCCGTCGATTTCCACGGCCCCGAAGTACCCGTTCATGATGGCCGCGGCCATGGCCGATGGCCCGGACAGTCCCGCCGGCAAGGCCGCGTCGCGGTAGGTGAAGGTATAGGGGCCGACGATCGGCCCGGCCATATCCGCGGCCGGCAGGTAGTACTCGGCGGCGCTCTCCTGGGTAATCAGGCAGGGGCAGGTCCCGGGGCCGGTCCCGATGGCCCGGGCCAGCGCTGGCATGGCCGGCGCGACGGACGGCCAGGATGCGTAGATGGTCGAGGCCTGGGAGAAGCCGGTGGCGGTGGAGACCGCCAGCAGCACGGCACTGATAATCACGCTCTGCGAGAGCTTGCCATCGAGGAAGGCGATCCGGCTCACGGCGTATCCGGCCACCGCGCACAGGAACCAGGCTCCGAAGACCACCTGCTTGTGCAGCGATGTCACATCGTGGATGCGCGCCTGGGCGATCGGCGCCAGGAGCGCGGCGGCCAGGAGCACCAGCGGAATAGGCTCGATGCGTCCGCTGTCGTGCCAGATGAGCACGACGCCCAGGATGCCGAGCAGGAGCAGCAGGGCGAGCCAGCCCCAGGCGATGTCGAGCACGCGCAGCGGCGGCGTTCCGGTGACGATCTGACGATGCAGCGTCGTGAACGCGATACCGCGGACGTACTCCGCGCCTCCGGTAATCAGCGCCAGGGTCAGGGGCACGATCATGTAGCAGGTCAGGCGGCCGGCCCGCAGAGCCCGGTACCGCCAGGGGCCGCGGGTCGCAGTCAGCGCCGCCAGGCAGATGACGATCGGGGCCCACAGCGCGGTGGCGTACTTCGTGGTCGCGGCCAGGGCCAGGACTAGTCCGGCGAGCACCAGCAGCGGCTCGCCGGATATCGCCCGTCCGGCGCGCACCACGAGATACGCGGCCAGCGCAGTCAGGAACAGGGCCATGGCGTCGTAAGTGGCGAACGCGCCCAGTTCAGTGCCCAGCCCGAAGGTGGCGAAGAAGGCGGCCGCCGCGGGCGCGGCCCGGCGATCCAGGAGGCGGTAGGTCGTGCAGTACAGCAGGCCGGTGGCGCCGAGCATGAAGATCAGTGACAGGATCCGGGCGCCCGCGAGGCCGCCGATATCGTCGGCCAGCGCCGCGATGGGCGGATAGACGGCCGGAGAGCCGGAGAAATACGTCTGGAACGCGGGCACTGAGGCGCCGTGCGTCCAATGGGCGAGCTCCAGGCGTCCAGCCCACAGGTAGAGAGACTCGTCCTGGTAGGCCGTATTGGACCAGATGAGCCGCAGCGACAGGGCCGCCTGCAGGACCAGCACGGCTGGGAGCAAAAGGGACGACCGCGCATACCTGCGCTCGCGTCCGGCTGGCGGCGCGAATTCCGTCGCGGGCTCGGGCGCGGCCGCCGCGGTCGCATACCCGGACGGTGCTAGCTCGTCGGATTCCGACAGGTCGATCAGCGCGGCGATCCCGGCCCACTGCTGTTGCTCCAGCAAGGTTCCGGACGACTGCTCGTACTGCCCTAGCCTGTCCGAGCGTGACAAGAGCGACCTTCCGTCGGACCGCTGCGGACACAGGCCGCTACTGCTTTGCGAGGCTTGACAGCAATACGTGACGATGCCGTAGCGATGTTGCGCGTTTGACTCTATTTGATACGTGATGTCATCCGTCGCCGAACCGGGAAATTCTCAGCAAAATCCACCTGAAGACCAGCCGCAGATTCGCTGGTGATCAGGAATTCTCGCGGTCTAGAACTCGCGATAGTCGCGGATGGCCATTCGGTGGCCGCGACGGGGCGGCCGGATACCGCTCAGCTCAATGAGCCTGGTCGCGCGGTGGCGGTGGCCCGGGTAAACCGCGAGAAGCTCGAGCATGCCGGCGTCGTCGACGAGGCGACCAGCCAGTGCCCAGCCCACGACAGCGGGCAGGTTGTAGTCGCCGACGCTCACGGCGTCGGGGTCGCCGCAGGCACGCTGCCGCACCTCGGCTGAGGTCCAGGGTCCGATACCCGGCAGCGACCGGAGCCGGCGGTCAGCCTGCGCTGCGGGCAGTGCCGTCAGCTGCTCCAGCCGCCCGGCGACTCGCACGGCACCGATGATGGTCGCGGCCCGCACGCCCTCGACCCCGGCCCGGTGCCACTCCCAGGACGGGATGGCGGCCCAGGTGGCCGGCGGCGGGAAGACCCGCAGGCCGGCAGGCGCTGGCCCCGGTGCGGGGAGACCGAATCGATGGAGCAGCAGCCGCCAGGCACGGAATGCTTCCAGGCCCACGACCTTCTGCTCCAGGACCGCAGGGACCAGTGCCTCCAGGACTCGCGTGGTCCGGCCAATCCGGACCCCGGGATTCCGCGCCGCGAGGTCGCGCAGCAGCGGATGCACAGGCCGGAAAGTCTCGGGCCGGTCACTGGCCCCCAGCAGGTCCGGCAGGGCGGCCAGCAGCCAGTCCGCCCCGGGCCTGGCCCCCACTCGCGGGCCGCCACCTGAGTACCCGACCAGTGCACCGTGGAGGTCACGGTATTCCGCCAGGTCGGACTTCCAGAGCAAGAATGGGTCTAGGCAGAGCGGCAGGTCCTCCCGCAGATGCGGAACGACAAAATCCACCTCATCCTGACGGATCACAAGCCCGAACATGTCGCTCAGCCGTGGATTGGTGGATTGACCAGCCCACTAGCGGCGTGGACGGCTCCCGACTCTCGTCGCCCGCATCATGAGGCAGCACTGAACCCCCCGACTCATGCAGGACCAAGTCCAGCCCGGCGTCCCCCTCGGCGACATCCCGGACGACTCCGGCTACGCCCACCGGGTCCCCCGGAACCGGGCCGTGCCGCTGCGCGCCGCCGGAGCCCGCCTCATCCAGGACCTCCGCCCCGACGACCGCGGCCCCCGCGGCACCTACGCCGGGGCGGTCATCCCCAACGGGAACCTGTACTGCCCCGCCACGCCCCGGCCGCTGCTCGACCTCGGCCCCTCGCCCGCGACGCCACCCCCGGGGAAACCGCCGCCCACGACCACCAGACCGCCGAGACAGCCCGCTGCAAGCTCGGCAAGATCACCGCCGACGACACCGGCGGCTACCACCGCGTCATGTGCCCCGCCGCCATGGGAAAACTCCGCTGCCCGCTACGACCCCAGTCCATGACCCTGGACTGCCAGCGGCCCCAGATCCTCACCCCGCCCGAGCACCCCCCGGCCTGCCGCACCCAGCAGACCATCACCATCCCGCCCGAAGCGCACGCCAGGACCGCGCAGGAACACAACTACCCGTCCCAAGCGCACCGGCGGTCCTGCGGCCGGCGGTCAGCGTTCAGCCGCTGGGCGGACGTTCCCGACCGCCAGAGATCCCGCCAGCAACGACACCAGCCGCGGCTGGTTGAGGTGCCCCGAGATTCCCGGACAGTCCATCCATTAGGATGGGTTATCTGGAAGGTGAAGTTTTTGCCCCGAGCGAAGAAGAGCTTCTCAGTCTTGCCCTGGCCTCACGTGTTCTGTGCGCCGCGAACCCGTTTGAGCGTCGTGAGCGCAACGCTCTCTCCATGCCGGTCACCGGCCTCTTGGAATATGGCGGTAGCGTCCTGGAGCGCAGTGATCGCTTCCCCGAACCGGCCAACCTTTGCCATGGCGTCGCCGACGCTAGCGAGGGCCACGCCGACACCGTGGATATCGCCAGTCTCTTGGAATATGGGCGCGGCGTCCTGGTGTGCCGAGCTCGCGTCTCCAGGACGACCGGCACCCGTCAGGGCGATGCCGAGATTGTTCAGTGCCTGTGCCACGGAATGCCGATCGCCGATATGCCGGAAGATCCTTATTGCGTCCTGGTGCGCCGTGATCGCGTCGTCAAAACGGTGAACGCCCGCCAGGGCGATGCCGAGGTTGGCCAGCGCCATGTATTACAGTCGCTGTTTCACGTTGAGTGTTCAAGCGCGCCTGTTCCGTGACTGCCCGGCATGCGGGTGATGTAACGGTGCGTAACAGGTTCTCGGCAGGGGCTGAATTACGCCTGTGTAACTTGAGGCGACCGTGGCTC
>DATLSX010000135.1:0-2484 GCA_035533915.1 Streptosporangiaceae bacterium | reverse complement strand
CAGCGCCACGAGCTGCGGGACGCTTACCCGTTCGCCTAGATCCCGCTGACCTGTCAGCAGATCCACTCTGATTTGTCTTGACAAGTTATGTCAGTGCGCTTAGTCTTCTTCTTACCTGATAAGTCAGGATCAAGAATCTAGGCGAACAGGAGAAGTCAGAAGGCGGCACGGTCCTCCGCACCGCCGGCATCTCCTGACAGCCAGCAGGCCTACGGGCCATCCCCGCGCTCCAGCCCCCCGGCCTGTGCCAGCCGCAGTGCTGCGGTCTGTTCGCCAACCCCTAGGAGACCGTGATGAACGCCATCTTCCCCGTCCTGATCATCGTCTTAGCCCTCGCCGCCGGCGCCCTCGTCGTGCTCGCCCTGGTGATCGCCGGCATCCACGGTGACGAGCGCCGCATGAGCCTGGGCGACGCCCCGCAGACCTGCGCGGGAGTTCTCGCCCGCCGGGTGCTCGGCGTCCACGGCAGCCACGCCACTACAGGCCGCCGCACGCGCGGCCGGACCAGGAGGTAGCCAGTTGCGTACCATCCCGAACGGTCTTCCCAAGCGGCGCCGCTGCCCGTGCGGCGCTCTCCGAAGAAGGAATGCGGCGATGCCGCAAGTGCCGTGCCCGGTCCCGCTGGCGTCGCCGCAAGGCACCGCGCACGCGGCCGGCCAGCTCGCGTCGGCGCGACGCGCGCAGGGGAAGGCGAGGGCGCCCGTGACGGTCCCGATTCCCCTGGTGGCGATCCTCGGCGTCGCGGTGTACGTCGCCTGCCGCTACATGGGCCTGCGCGTCTGGCAGGCGATCGTGTACCTGCTCGCAGGGTTCCACCTGGCGGCCACCACCGCCGCACCGCACATCAGCGAGATGCTCCGCCATCGTGCAATGGCTCGGCGGCTCTCATGCCTGACCAGCTCCAGGCCCTGGCCAGGGGCTGGAGTCCTGCCCGCCCGACCCGAGGAGTGATGCCCGTTGCCCGACCGCTTCCCTGACAGCACGCCCGATGACCTACCGGAGGTCGCCACCAGAAACCGCATCGCGCGGCAGCTCGCCGAAGGGCTCTCCGCGCAATACCCCGCCGACGTCTGGCACCACCTCGCCGCAGCCTTCGCCGATGCCCCCGCCCTGTCCGCCGAGATCACCCGCCTGCGCGCCGACCTGGCCGGCGCGCGGCTGGACCGGGCCAACCTCGCGGCCGCCGCCCTGGCCACGATCGCCGCACACGATGACGAAGAGGCCGACCCGCTCAGCTACCTGCGCGATGAACTCCGCGCGCAGTGCTACGACATCAGCCGGCGGGGGCGCCGATGACCCGGCCCGGGCAGATGCGGCGCCACGCCCGCAAGATGCGCCGTTACGGCCTCCAGCCGATGATGGTGATCAGCAGCGACGACCAGCTACCGGAGACAGCGGCCGTCCTGATCTTCCGGTGGGCGCGGCGGTACCGCTCCGAACTCGGCCCGCTCTGGCTCGGGGCGGTAACGCTGCTGGCCGGCACGGTGCTGCACGTCACCCATCCGGGATGGCGCTGGCCGGTCCTCACCATCGCCGCGATGGCGGCTGCGGTCCGGGTGATCTTCGGGCGATGGCTTGGCCTGCCACCGCTGGCCGAGCGGCTGTATGCCGCCGCGGCGACGGTGGCGGCCGGCGGGTGGCTCGCGGCGGCCACCGCGACCGGCCCGCTGCACGCGCCGCTCCCCCAGTTGCTCGCTGTCGGCGGCCTGGTCCTCGCGGTCCCGTGATGGACCAGCAACCGGCGGCGCGCCCGGGTCCGGGTAGAGCGCAAGCGCAGTACGGCCCTCTGGGTCGAGGAGGCGATGGGCCGGTGAGCGTGGCCGCCTTCATCGCCGCCCAGAGGGAGCAGCACCAGGTTCCGCACGCGGTCTCGTAATCCACCGGGGAGCGCATGCCCAGCGCCGAGTGCCTCCTGCCATGGTTGCAGTCCCCGATCCACGCCGCGACCCTGGCCCGCGCGGCCGTCTTCGTGGCGAGCTTCTCCCGCGACCGCAGCTCAAACCCCAGGGTGGAGTGCCAGGACTCGATCACCGCGTTATCCAGCGCCGAGGGCCACCGTCCCAGGACGTCCGCGCCGGTCCCCCGCCATCCAGGCCGGTTGCGGTACTTTCCTGCCGTATTCAGCGGACCGCCTGCTCGCTAGCCGACGTGTTATAGGGCTCGCCAATGAGCATGTGGGTGATCAGCTCAGAACGCGAATCTTGCAGGTAGGGCCAGGCGCCCTAGCGAGCCGCTGGCCGGCCGTCCACAACTCGCAGCCAAGTACCTCGGCGAGCGCCACGTAGGTCGCGTCGTACGGAGTCACATTCGCCCGCAGCTCCCAGGCCCGCCGCATGAACCGCGGCGCCGGATAACGATCCAGATCCAGGTCCTCCAGATCCCGGACGGCCGCCGCGAACCTGTCGTCAGGGATCGTCCCGGCCAGCCAGCGCTTGCGCAGCACCGCGACCGTCTCCGGGTCCACCAGATCCGGCGCGGCCAGAT
>DATLSX010000134.1:0-25965 GCA_035533915.1 Streptosporangiaceae bacterium | reverse complement strand
GTGTCGCAGCGAAACCCGCCCGCCGCCCCGGACCCGCCCCCAGCCACGCATACACGGAAGACCCGCCGCAAGGCCACCTAACGCCGCGATCCAACGGGCCTTTCGATCACACACAGTCACACCGACTTTGACGAGTCCCTGGCTCCATTGCGGCCGGCATCTGAATAAGCAGGGAGACAACAAGAACGCCAGTCATCCCGCTCTTCGTGAGCGGGCTCCATTGCGGCGGTCCTGCTGGAGCAAGGCGTGTCTGACGTGGTACGGTCGTCATCCCGCTCTTCATGAGCGGGCTCCATTGCGGCCGGCGTGGCCGAACGTGCGGACGACCTTGAGCACGTTGCCGTCATCCCGCTCTTCGTGAGCGGGCTCCATTGCGGCAGATAGCACGAGCCCCGTTCCTCGGCCATCCGGGAGCCGTCATCCCGCTCTTCGTGAGCGGGCTCCATTGCGGCCATCCCACATGGCTTAGCCTCGATCCACCGGTCAGATAGTGGTGTTTTCGGGCGTGTCAATGTGGAAGGTGCCCTCTGACCTGGGATAATGGGAGTTGTCGAAGCTTCCAGGACCCGGTTCGAGAGGACACCTTGTAAGTGCGATTGTTGCATAGGCTGGCGAAGACCCGCGCGTCGTTCGACGACCCGAATCTCGTGTCGCACGCCGGGCTGGTCCCGGTGATGGCCCTCGCCGGGCGTGCGGGGCTCGGCGGCCTGGTCGCGGAGCACGTCCGCCCGGGCGGCGAGTGCGGGGTCAACGCGCACCTGAAGGTGCCGGCCCTGGTCGCGGGCATGGCGGCGGGCGCGGATTCGATCGACGACATGGACCTGCTGCGGCACGGCGCGATGAGCACGCTGTTCGGCGGGATCCGGGCGCCGTCGACGCTGGGCTCGCACCTGCGCTGTTATACCTGGGGCAACGTCAGCCAGCTGGAGAAGGCGGGCCGGGAGTTCCTGGCCAGGCTGGCGCGGGAGGCACCGCTGCTGCCCGGCGCGGAAACCATCGCCTTCATTGACATCGACTCCATGCAGAAACGGGTCTACGGGCATCAAAAGCAGGGCGCGCGGTTCGGGCACACGAAGATCCAGGGGAAATCGCTGCTGGCCAGGGGCCTGAACGCGCTGGCCGCGACCATCAGCACGCCGCTGTCAGCGCCGGTGATCGCCGCCACGAGGCTGCGCGGCGGGAACGCGGCCTCCGCGCGCGGCGCGGCCAGCCTGGCCGCCCGCGCCATCACCACGGCGCGGGACTGCGGCTGCGGCGGCACCATCATCGTCCGGATGGACTCCGCGTTCTGCAACGCCGCGGTAACCGGCGCGATCCGCCGCGCCGGCGCGCGGTTCTCGGTCACCGCCCCCATGAACTCCAGCATCCGCGCCGCCATCGCCGCCATCAGCGACGGCGCCTGGACCCCGATCCGGTACCCGCACGCGATCTGGGACGACCAGCTGGACCGCTGGATCTCCGACGCCGAGGTCGCCGAGACCGGATACACGGCGTTCGCGTCGAAGAAGGGCCGGGCCGTGACCGCCCGGCTGATCGTCCGCCGGGTCCGCGACCTGAACAAGAAAGCCGGCACCGGGCAGGACGAGCTGTATTAAGTACCCCCGGGCGATCTGGGACGACCAGCCGCGGCGCTGGGTATCGGACGCCGAGATCGCCGAGGTGCCCTACACCGCGTTCGCGTCGAAGAAAGGCAAGGCCATCACCACCCGGCTGATCGTCGCCGGGTCAGGGACCTGAACCCGAAAGCCGCCGCCGCCGGGCAGGGCGAGCTATTCACCGCCTGGCGCTACCACGCCGTCTTCACCGACTCGAAGTTCGTGACGCTCCAGGCCGAAGCCGACCACCGCGACCACGCCGTCGTGGAGCAGGTCTTCGCCGACTGGGCCGACGGCCCCCTCGCCCATCTGCCGTCGGGTCATTTCGCGGCGAACGCCGCCTGGCTGACCCTGGCCGCCATGGCGCACAACCTGGTCCGCGCCGCCGGGTGCCTGGCCTCGAAGTTCCACGCCCGGGCACGGGGCGCCACGATCCGCCGTGACCTGATCGACGTCGCCGCCCGGACCGCCCGCACCGGCCGCGGCCGCCTGACCCTGCATCTCCCGCAGGACTGGCACCGCCAGGCCGAATGGGAGAACCTCTTCCAGGCTGCCTGCGGACCGCCCGCCCGCGCGGCCTGACCAGCCCCGACCAGGTCCGCCCGCCCACAGGCCCCAGGCCCCTGGCACGCAGATGCCGCCCCCGGTAGCCGGCCAGAATCCCGGACAAGCCGCAGAACAGGTAAGCGGCAGGAAAGTCACGGCCACCGGAAACCTCAAGATCAATTTCTCTGGCCAGCCATCCCGGAAACGATCACCCGAATTTACGCGGTGGATTGAGGCTAAGGCCAACTGCGCCAAGAAGAGTGTTATCCCAGCCGCCGTTGGCGGACAGCTCGCCGAGCGTCCGTACCTGTTCGGCCGCGTCAAGCGCGCGGTCACAGCCGTCGGCGTCGCGCAGGCTGGCCCGGGCCTGCGCCTGGACGGCCTGCGTCCAGTACCGCGTCGCGAGCTGGCTATCGCCCTGCCTCGCGACCCTGGCCGCGACGTCCAGCATCGATGATGCCTGGGAATAGCGCCGCTCGTACAGGGCGACGAAGGCGTGCCGGGTCAGCGCGCAGGCCCACAGGTCGAAGGCGCGCGCCTCCGCGCAGGCGCTGGCGGCGAGCGTGTAGCAGTTCGCCGCGTCCGTGTACTGGCCGGAGTCGAAGCTGATCTCGCCGCCGAGCTGGAGCAGATCGGCGGCCAGGGCGCACAGCAGCGCATGATTGGACCGCACATGCGGGCGGTTCAGGTTTTCGGCCAGCACGGCGAGCTGCTGGCGGACGAGAGGATAGACCGCGGGCTTTGCCGCTGACAGCGAGAATACGCGCCACAGGTATTTGTTCATGACCTGGTGCTGCTCGATATCCGCTGCGCGTCCCGCATTATCGCCGTCACCGGCACCGGTAAATTCCGGCATTGCCACCAGCGCGCCAGTAACACTAAGCAACCGGAGCAATTCTCGCCGGTTCAGCTCGTCATCGTCGGCGGCAGAGCCGGGGAACACCTGCCCGCCCTCCGGTCGGCCGGCGTCCGGCACGGCGCGGGCCTGCTCGGATCTGCCCGGGTCACGGGGATTGAGCAGGTTCTCGAGCTCGCTCGGGGTCAGCCCGAGCAACCTGCTCAGCCGCGGCCGGATGAACGGCTGAGGCTGCGATTCCCCGCGTTCCCAGCGGGCGATCGTGGACCGGTCGGCGCCCAGCCGAGCCGCTAATGATTCCTGGCTGAAGCCCATGGCTTTCCTGCGCCCCGCCAGATGCAGGCGTCTCGCCACCATCAGCGCCTCCCGGGCAATTCCGTTTGATAATTTCCAGCGTACGCGATTCCCCCGCGAATGCATCAGCGATGCGTCATCGGCGCTCTGTCCGCCTCCGGTATTTCCGCATTATCGTGGAGCACTCGCTGATTTCTGGCTGACGGAGGATCGATGCTCGGTACGGACGCCTATTCCCGTGCCTCGGTAGGCCACCTGGAGGCACTGCGAGCCGCGCTGCGGCGGGAGGCTCCTGAGCTTGTCGCGGTCGTCTACGGAATCGCGGGCAGGAAGGTGATACTGCACGTGACGAATCCGTCCTGCGGCAGGATCGCCGAGAACGTCTCAGTACGCAACGCCACCCCCGACGGTGATCCCGGCCAGTTCCTGTGGTCGTGGGGGCAGCCGATAGCACCGGTCACGGCGCCGGACGAGGCCGCCCGGGTGGTACGGCGAGTACTCGCGCTGCACGACCCCGGCACCAGCCGGTAGGAAATCACAGGGCAGCGAGCTCGTCGGTGAGGTCGTCCAGGCCGAGCGGGCCGAGGGAGAGGGCAGCCATGTGCCAGGCCTTCAGGTCGAACTTCGCGCCGCGGGCGGCGTGCGCCGCGCCGGCCGCGTCCCGGCCGGCCAGCCAGGCGCGCTCGCCCAGCTTGTAGGTGATGGCCTGGCCGGGCATGCTCAGGTAGCGGATGATCTCGCTGTCCAGGAACGCGGGTTCCCTGCCGCTGTGCGCGCCGAAGAATTCCCTGGCCAGTTCAGGCGTCCAGTTCTGGCCGGCCCCGACCGGCGAGTCGGCGGGAATCGGCAGCTCCAGGTGCATCCCGATGTCCACGATCACGCGCATCGCCCGCAGCATCTGGGCTTCGAGATAACCGATCCGCGCACCTGGGTCTGACAGGTAGCCGAGTTCGTCCATCAGCCGCTCGGCATACAGCGCCCAGCCTTCGCTGCACGCGCTGACCGCGCCTGGGCCCATCTGGTACAGCGACAGCTTGTCGGCCAGGTACCGCCACTGCGCGAGTTGCAGGTGGTGGCCGGGGACGCCTTCGTGGTACCAGGTGCTGACCAGGCTCCACAGCGGGAACCTGGTCCGGCCGAGCGTCGGCAGCCAGGTCCGGCCCGGCCGGGAGAAATCCTGCGACGGCGCCGTGTAGTACGGGGCGGCGGCACTGCCCGGCGGGGCGATCCTGGCCTCCACCGTCCGCAGCGGGCCGGCGATGTCGAAGTGCGTGCCGTCCAGGTCGGCGATCGCCTCGTCCATCATCCGCTGCAGCCGGTTCCTGATCTCGTCCACGCCGTCCACGGCCTCGCCGTGCACGTCCAGATACCGCATGGCAGCCGGCACGGATTCGCCAGGAAGAACCCGTTGCGCTTCCTCGCGCATTTGCTTTTCGATTTCCCGGTACTGTGACCAGCCCCACGAGTAGGCCTCCGCCGGGTCGATATCGGCGCCGGTGCAGCGGCGGGCCTCGACCAGGTAGCGCTGCGCACCGATCCCGTCCGGCACGTTCTCGGTGCGCGGCAGGTACTCCGCTGCGAGCCACTCGCGCAACTCGCTCGCGGCGGCCATCGCGGCCGCGGCCGCGCGGTCCAGGTCGGCGCGCAGCGCCGCCGACGGCGCCTGTGACCCGGTCGGACCGCCCGGTGCCGCGCCAAGCGCGTCCGCGCCGTCCGCGAAGTCGGCGAACCAGCCCCGGCCGTCTCCGGCAGCGGCCCAGTCGGCGAGCTGGCCGAGCACCGTCCGCACGACCCGCGGCCCGGCCAGCAGGCCGCGGCTGACTCCCTGCGCCAGGCTCAGCCGGTAGGACGCCAGCGACTGCGGCACCTGGGCCATCCGCCGCGCGATCACCGCCCAGTCCTCCTGCGTAGCCGTCGGCATGTCGAGGAACACGCTGCGGGTGCGGTTGGCCGGCCCGAACAGGTTGGAGATGGCGCACAGGTGCGATCCCTGCCTGCTCGCCGCGAGCTCGGACTCGATCCGCTCGCGCAGCAGCCGCGCGCAGCGACGGTCGTCCTGCTCGGCCGGCCGAGCCTGCGGCGAGCCGCCGGCCTCAGCCGCCGCCTCAGCCGCCCCCGCCGCCGCTGCCGCCTGCACCGCCGCGAGGTCGGCGAGGACCGAACGGTCCAGCTCGTCCTGGGCTTCCTGCCCGGCGGGGGAGAAGTCGGGCAACCGGTCCTGGCCGGAGCCGATCCCCAGCCTGGTCCCCAGGATCGGGTCGAGCTCCACGAGCGCCAGAACGTAGTCGTCGGCCACCTGGCGTACGGTCCGTGGCTCAGGGCTGGCAGCGGTGCTCGTGTCCGTCGACATAGCATCATTCTGCCGTAAATCTCCGGGATACGGTGCGCTCGGATGGACGTAAGTCCCGGTGGCGGCGGCCGTTCGGCTCTGACCGGGCGCACGTCAAGAGCGGTGTGATGAAGGTGGCGAGAGGGACCCGACAGGACGCGGGGTTACGAACAGTAGCCAGTTCGCACACCACGCAATCTCTGAAGCGCGAGAAACGCGAGGGATCCCTCTCGTCCGTATGCCCAGGCGCCGGCCGCGCTCGGCGCTGGCCGTGCTCAGCGCTGGCCGTGCTCGCTGGCCGGCTGCCCGCTCTTCGCGCCGGCCGCGCTGTCGAGCGCGTGGTAGCGCTCGATGAGTTCCCGCTCCTGCCGCTTCGCCGGGAAGAACCACCTGACCAGCGCCGCGCCGAGCAGCACCGCGAGGATGCCGGCCGAGTAAGCCCACTGATCACCGTGCAAGAACGCGGACTTCGCCGCGGCGGTGATCTGGCTCGCGTAAGCCGGGTACTGCCTGGCGACTTCCTCGGCGCTGGAGAACGACTTGGTAAGCTCGCCGGCGATCCCGCTGGTGACCAGGTCCTTCGTAGCAGGCGGCGCGGCGGCGATCTTCGACGACACCGCGGCGGCGTAGCCGGCGGTGAGCAGCGCGCCGAAGACCGACTGGAGGATGGCGCCGCCCAGGTCACGCTGCAGGTCGGCGGTTCCCGACGCCATCCCGGCCCGGGTGACCGGGACCGAACTGGTCAGCGAGTGCGAGGCCGGGGTCCCGGCGAAGCCGACCCCGATGCCGATGAAGGCGTACCCCAGGCCGACCTGCCAGTACGGGATGTGCCGCTGCCACAGCAGCAGCATGGTGAGGAACCCGAGCAGGCAGAAGAAGTACCCGGTGAGCAGGGTGAACCTCGCGCCCCGCGTGACGACGAGTTTCGCCGAGCGCGGCGCGACCAGGACCATCAGCGCGGCCGCGGGCAAGATCGCCAGCCCTGCCTTCAGCGTGGAGTACCCGAGCACGTTCTGCAGGAACTGCTGGCCGACGAACATCGCGCCCATCAGCGAGCCGAACACGACGATTCCGGCCGCCGCGGCGACCCAGAAAGTCCGCCGCCCGGCCACGTGCAAGTCATATAGCGGGCTTTTCGCCCGTCGCTCCCGCAGCACGAACCCGGCGAGCGCGGCTAGCGCGACTAGCGAGAGCCCGAGGACGACGGCGCCGTGGTCGGGGACCGGCGCGAAGTTGATCGCGAGGATGACCCCGCCGACCAGCAGGACGGACAAGATGCCGCCGAGATTGTCGACCGCGCCGGTCGTCTCGTTCACGTGCGCGGGCACGAAACGCACCGCGAGTACCAGCGCCACGACGGCAAGCGGCACGGTCACCACGAACACCGATCCCCACCAGAACCGCTCGAGCAGGGCGCCGGAGATCAGCGGGCCGAGTGCGGCGATCGCGCCGCCGATGCCCGACCACAGCGCGATCGCCCTGGTACGGGACGGCCCGGACCACAGCGCCGTGATCAGGGCGAGGGTCGTGGGGTAGGCAAGGCCGGCGCAGATCCCGCCGAGAATCCTGGCGATGCCGAGCACCTTGTCGGTCGGCGAGTACCCGGCGAGCAGGCTGACCGGGATGGCCAGCGAGGTACCGATGACGAGCATCAGCTTGCGGCCGTGCCGGTCGCCGAGCGCGCCGAGCCACAGCACCGAGCTGGCCAGGCCGAGTGAGTACCCGACCGCGACCATGTCCAGCGTGGTCTGGGACGAGTCGAACGCCGCGCCGATAGACGGCAGTGCGACGTTTGCCACGGCGAGGTTCAGGTTGGCTACCGCGGCGACCAGGATCAGCGCCAGCAGCGTTCGGCCTGGGTGGCGGGGCGCGTCGGACGCGCCGTCGGACGCGGCCTCGTGCGCGGCGTCAGGTCCGGTCATCTGAGCCGGAACGCCGCACCCTGGTCGGATTCACCGGTACCCCCTCGGCAGCGACTGTCGCGCCTTCGCGGCAGGCATACCCACCTTGATCACCAACGCTGCATAACGGACCCGCATCCGCTGGTCAGGCCCCCGGCCGCTGGCCTGGGTAGCGGCCCCTGGTCTGGGTAAAGGACCCGGTACGACGTGACGGAATCGGCCCACGGGGGGATCCAATGGCCAGCAGTTCGACGACTCGCGGGAGCGGGCCCGCCCAGCGGAGCAAGGTCCCGACCCAGCGGAGCAAGGTCCCGGGTCAGCGCGGTTCGCAGGCAGGGCGGCCGGCATCGCGAAGCTCGCAGGCGGTGCGGCAAGGGGAGCGGAGCTCGCGGACGGAGCGGCAGGTACAGCGAAGCGGCACCACGGCGGGCAGGCCGATGGCAGGCATCCCGATGCCCAGGATCCGGATGCCTGGCGGAACCGCGGGCAACGTGCTGTGGTGGGGCGGCCTGGCCACGGTAGCAGCGTTCGGCGTCGTCGACTGGCCGGTGGTGGCGCTCGTGGCCGCGGGCACCTGGGTTGCCGAGCAGCACGCGAAGCAATCAGGTAGTGCGCGCGCATCGTCCTGACGAGCCGCGGCAGCGCTGGCCGGTGCTGGCGGGCTGGCGCCCGACCGGTTGGCTCCCGGCCTCGGCCGGCCGGCGGCAGCGTCGGCACTGGGTGGGCAATGGCCGGGCGCACATCGAGGTCAAGGGCGTGCACCGGCCCGAGAACGCGGTCGTGGCCAGCCGGCTCGAGGCCAGGCTCAGCAGCCTGGACGGGGTGAACTGGGCCAAGGTCAACGCCGTCGCGGGCCGGGTAGTCGTCGCCTTCGACCAGGACACGGTGGACCTGGACCAGCTTGTCGGCGTCATCGAGGACGTCGAGGAAGCCCACGAGCTGGCCGGGGAACGGTTCCCGCACGACCGTGCGGAACATCCCGCCGATGCCGAGCCGTCGCGGCGGCAGAAGTACGCGATCGGGGCCGACCTGGCCGGCCTTGGGCTTGGGCTGGCCGGCCAGTTCGGTCTCGGCCAGTTCGGCAAGCTCGCCAGGTCCAACCCGCTGGTCGGCGAGGCTGCGTCGGTGCTCTCGCTGGTCGACGCCACGCCAGTGCTCCGGCGGCCGCTGGAGAGCAGGATCGGCAAGGCAGCTACCGACCTTGGCCTGGCCGTCGGCAACGCGGTCGCGCAGGGACTCGCGCAGGGGCCGCTCGGCCTCGTCGTCGACATCGCGCACCGGGGTCTGCTGCTGGACGAGCTGAACGCGCGCCGCCGTACCTGGCAGCAGCGCGAGCCGGGGCTGCACTCCGAGCCTGCCGTTGACCTGCCGCCGGCCAGGATCGGCGGGCGGCGCCCGGTGCCGCTGCGGGCCGGCCCGGTGGAGCGGTACAGCAACGCCGCGGCGGCCGGCGCGGTGCTGGGCGCGGTCGGCACCGGGGCGGTGACCCGCGATCCGCGGCTCATGGTCGCGGCGACGGCGACAGCGACTCCCAAAGCAGCCAGGCTCGGCCGCGAGGGCTTCGCTGCCCGGTTCGACCGCGACCTGGCGAGGTCCGGGGTGCTCGCGATGGACACCGAGGCGCTGCGCAGGCTCGACCGGGTGGACACGGTGGTGCTGGACGCGCAGGTGCTGACGACCGGGCGGATGGCCGTTGGTTCGGTCTGGCTGCCCGCCGAGCATGAGGCTGACACGCCGGACGCGCTGCGCGCGGCGTACGCGCTGACCGGCCAGGCTGCCGCCAGCCTGGCCGCTGCCGCCGTCCCGGCCGCTGCCGCCGTTCCGGCCGCCCGGCCCGGTCGCGGCGGTGCGGGCTGGCCCGCCGAGCGCGACGGCTGGGCGATCGGCCCGGTACCGCGCGGCCTGTCCGGCCAGGCCCGCGTCAAGGCGCAGGAACTGCGGGCCCGCGGTGGCCAGCCGCTCGCCCTGACCAGGCACGGGGCCATGACCGGCTTGGTCACGATCGAGCTGGAGCTCGACCCGCTCGCGGGCCCG
Source organism: Streptosporangiaceae bacterium (assembly GCA_035533915.1). Taxonomy (GTDB): domain Bacteria; phylum Actinomycetota; class Actinomycetes; order Streptosporangiales; family Streptosporangiaceae; genus Chersky-822. The sequence goes on along the minus strand of DATLSX010000134.1, from coordinate 16,410 downwards.
CTGATCACCGCCGCCAGGCCGGCCGGCCGGGTGCTGGTCGCCGGGCGTGGCGGGATCGGCCAGCGCGTGCACGTGGACGGCATCGTGCCTGGCGGCGCGGCCATGGCGGCCGCGGTGCGATCGCTGCAGGCCGGCGGCTCGGTCGTCGCCGTGGTGTCGGCTCGTCAGAATGCCGCGCTCGCCGCGGCGGACCTGGGCATCGGCATCCACGGCGGGCGCACGCCGCCCTGGGGCGCGCACCTGATCACAGAACCAGGCCTGGGCGGCGCCTGCCGCGTCCTGGCGGCGGTCGAGCCGGCCAGGGCGGTGAGCAAGCGGGCGGCGACGTTCGCCGCTTACGGAGCTGGTGCCGGCACTGTGCTGGCACTCGCCGGACCGGGCACAGGAGCCACCATGCGGTCCATGGTCGCGGTGAACGGTGCCGCGCTCGCGTCCTTGTCCAGCGGAGTCTGGTCGGCGATGACGCTGGCCAGGCGCCCTCCGCCGGTGCCAGCCCAGACGACGGACTGGCACGCGCTGGACACCGGCGCGGTGCTCGCCAGGCTGGCCAGCAGCAGCGCCGGGCTGGACGCGGCCGAAGCGGGCCGGCGGCGGGCGGCCCGGTCAGGCGCGGAGCCAGCCGCCGAACCCGGTCTGGTGCGGGTGTCGGCCGAGGAACTGGCCAATCCGCTCACGCCGGTCCTGGCCAGCGGCGCCGGCCTGGCGGCACTCGCAGGGTCGATCACCGACGCGGCCATGATCGGGACCTTCATGGCCGCGAACGCGCTGGTCAGCGGTGTACAGCGGGTCAGTGTCCAGCGGGCGCTCGGCAAGCTCATCGACGAGTCGGCGGTCCGGGTCAGGGCCCGGCGCGCCGACGGCGAGGAACTCACCACCGCGGACCAGCTAGTCGCGGGTGACGTGATAGTCGTGCAATCCGGTGACGCGGTTCCGGCCGACTGCCGGATCCTGGCGGCCAGCGGCCTGGAGGTCGATGAGTCGAGCCTGACCGGCGAGTCGCAGCTTGTCGGCAAGGACGCGAGCCCGGCAGGCGCCGCGACCGTCGCCGAACGCACGAGCATGCTCTACGCCGGAAGCTCGGTCGCGGCCGGGTCGGCTACGGCGGTCGTGGTCGCGACCGGCCCGGCGACCGAACTCGGCCAGGCGGCCCGGCCGGTCGCCGGGGAGCAGCGGCCGGGCGGGGTGCAGGCCAGGCTCGCCCAGCTGACCAGGCTGACCGTCCCGGTCGTGGTCGGCGCGGGCGCGGCGGTCATCGGCGGCGGGCTGCTGCGCGGCCGGCCGCTGCGCGAGACGCTGGGAACCGGGGTAAGCCTGGCGGTGGCTGCCGTCCCCGAGGGCCTGCCGATCGTCGCCACCGCGGCTCAGTACAGCGCCGCGCGCAGGCTGTCACGGCGGAACGCGCTGGTGCGCAATCCTGGCACCATCGAGGCGCTCGGCCGGGTAGACGTGCTGTGCTTCGACAAGACGGGGACGCTCACCCAGGGCCGGATCAGGCTGCACCGGGTCTGGGCGGCCGGCCGCGAGCAGGCCCTGCCGAAGCTGGGCCGCGGCGGCAGGCAGGCGCTCGCCGCGGGCCTGCGCGCGACGCCCGGGCATCACGGCGGGGCAGCGCTTGCCCATGCCACCGACCGGGCCGTGGCCGACGGCGCTCGGGACGCGGGCGTCAGCGCGGCGCTCGGCGCACCGGGCTGGCGGCAGGTAGGCGAGCTTCCGTTCGAGCCGTCCCGCGGCTACCACGCCGTTCTCGGCCGCGCCGGCGGCGGCCAGCGGCTCGCGGTCAAGGGAGCGCCGGAGACTGTGCTGCCGCTGTGCTCGCGGTCGCGGCGCGGCAGCGGGACCGCTGACCTGGACGAACGCGCCCGCCGGGCGATCGCCGAGGAAGCCGACCGGCTGGCCAGGCGCGGCTACCGCGTGCTCGCGGTCGCCGAACGGGATGCTTCCAGCCGCCGTGACCTGCGCGAGGACCGGATCGGCCGGCTGTGCTTCGCCGGGCTGCTGGCGCTCACCGACCCGGTGCGGGATACAGCGGCCCGCGCCATCCGCGGGCTGCGCGCGGCGAAGGTCGACGTCCTGATGCTCACCGGTGACCATCCGAGCACCGCCGAGGCCATCGCCGCCGAGCTCGGCCTGATCGACGGCCGCGAGGTCGCGACCGGCCCGCAGCTCGACGCGCTCGGTGACGCCGAGCTGGACGGGCTCGTGACCAGGACGGCGGTCTTCGCCAGGGTGAGCCCCGATCACAAGGTGCGGATCGTGGCGGCGCTGCGCCGCACCGGCCGCGTGGTCGCGGTGACCGGGGACGGCGCGAACGACGCACCCGCGATCAGGCTGGCCGACGTCGGCGTGGCCCTGGGCAGGCGGGGCACCAACGCCGCGAAGGAAGCCGCCGACATCGTCGTCACCGACGACCGGATCGAGACCGTCATCGACGCGATCGTCGAGGGCCGGGCCATGTGGTCGTCGGTCAGGGACGCGATCGCGATGCTGCTCGGCGGGAACCTGGGCGAGATCGCGTTCACCATCGTGACCGGACTGCTGCCGGGCGGGTCACCGCTGAACGCGCGCCAGTTGCTCCTGGTCAACCTGTTCACCGACATGGTGCCCTCGCTCGCGCTGGCGGTCAGGGAGCCGACCACGGCGACGCCGGAGACGCTGCTGCGGGAAGGCCCGGACGCCTCGCTCGGCGCGGCACTGAACCGCGACATCGCGGTCAGGGGCGTGCTGACCGCGGGCGCCGGGCTGGCGGCGTGGACGGCGGGGCGGATGACCGGCGTGACCGGGCGCCGGGCGGGCACGATCGCGCTGGTGGGCATCGTCGGCGCGCAGCTCGGGCAGACGCTGGTGACCGGCTGGCGCAGCCCGCCCGTCGTCGCGGCCAGCATCGGCTCGGCGGCCGCGCTGGCAGCCGTCATCCAGACTCCCGGCGTGAGTCACTTCTTCGGCTGCCGGCCGATCGGCCCGGTCGGCTGGGGAATCGGGCTGGGCTGCGCCGCCGCGGCGAGCGCCGGCGCGCCGCTGGTCTCCCGGCTGGGCGCTCGCCCGGTCAGCCCCCGGCCGGGCCCGGCCAGTCCGGCCAGTCCGGCCAGTCCGGCCAGTCCGCCCGGCCCGGCCGGCTAGGGCATCATGCCGTGCAGCGGGAAGACGGCATCCCGGGTCGCCACGATGGCCTGGTCGATCGGCTCGTCCGGGTCATAGCCGTTCTCGAACCTGGGGAATTCCGCCTTGGCCTGGTCGGTCATGAACTCGGGCGCGGCGGACCTGGTACGCCGGCCGACGTAGTCGCGCCAGGCCGGCGGCGTCGGCGTGCCCGGGTCAACCGGCGCGCCGGCCGCCTCGGCCAGCAGGTGGGTCCAGGTACGCGGGACTACCTGGACGACTTCGTAGCCGCCGCCGCCGGTCAGCAGCCAGCGTCCGCCCGCGGTCTCGTGCGCGAGCGCGTGCAGCGCCGCGTGCGCGGCCCGCTGGGCGTCGATCGTCAGCTCAAGGTTGGCCAGCGGGTCCATCCAGTGCGTGTCGCAGCCGTGCTGGCTGACCAGGATCTGCGGCTTGAACGCGCGCAGCAGCGGCGGCACCACGGCATGGAAGGCACGCAGCCAGCCCGCGTCCCTGGTGCCGGCGGGCAGCGCCACGTTCACGGCCGATCCGCCGGCGTCCGGGCCGCCGGTCTCCGACGGGCGGCCGGTGCCGGGAAACAGCGTGGCCGGATGCTCGTGCAGGCTGATCGTCAGCACCCTGGGGTCGTTATAGAAGGCGGCCTGCACGCCGTCACCGTGATGCACGTCGATGTCCACGTAGGCGATCCGCTCCGCGCCCTGGCCAAGCAGCCAGCCGATCGCGATGGCGGGGTCGTTGTAGACGCAGAACCCGCTCGCGTGATCGCGCATCGCGTGGTGCAGGCCGCCGGCGATGCTCGCCCCGTGCTCGGCCGTGCCCGACCAGACCGCCCTGGCCGCGGCCAGCGTGGCCCCTGCCACCAGCGCCGACGCCTCGTGCATGGCGGGGAAGATCGGGTCGTCTTCGGTACCAAGGCCGAACCGGCCGGCGACCGGGAACGGGTCTGGGCCGCCTGCCTGCTTGACCGCGGCGATGTAGCCGGGGTCGTGCACCAGCTCGAGGTCGGCGTCGGTAGCGGGTTCCGGGGTCACCACGCTGACCCCGGGAGTGTCGAGCACGCCCAGGGCGCGCGCCAGCTCGAAGGTCAGCTCCACCCTGATCGGCGCGAGCGGATGACCGGGCCCGAAGTTGTAGCCGGTCAGCCGTTCGTCCCAGGCGACGTGCAAGGTGCAGGTCATCTGGTCATCCTTCCCGCGCCGCTCGCCGATGTCACGGCGAGCACCGGCACTGTCCGCATCATGAACTAGCCAAAAGTATGCACTCCATGCGGATGCTCGCATGCGGCGGTCATTTATTGACTGCTTCTGGCTAGCCGGCTTCGGCCGACGCCGTCAGGCGCTAGCTTCTCAGTATGAAGGCTCTGGTATTGGCAGGAGGTTCGGGTAGCCGGCTCCGTCCGATCACGCATACATCGGCCAAGCAATTGCTCCCGGTCGCAAATAAACCTGTGCTCTATTACGGGCTTGAGTCGATTAGGGACGCGGGAATCCGCGATGTCGGCATTGTCGTCGGCGACACGGCCGATGCGATCGCCGAAGCCGTGGGAACCGGTGCCGATTTCGGGCTGGAAGTGACCTATATCAGGCAGCACGCCCCGCTCGGACTGGCGCACGCGGTGCTCGTCGCAGGCGACTACCTGGGCGGCGACGACTTCGTCATGTACCTGGGCGACGATTTCATCGTCGGCGGCATTACGGCTCTGATCGACGAGTTTATCGCCACCAGGCCGGACGCTCAGATCATGCTCACCTCCGTTTCCGACCCGCGCCAGTTTGGCGTCGTCGAGGTCGACGAAACGGGAGAGGTCGTCAGGCTGGAGGAGAAGCCCCGTTACCCCAAGAGCGACCTCGCACTGGTCGGGGTCTACATATTCACGCCGGCCGTGCACGAGGCGGTGCGGGCGCTCACGCCGTCCGGCCGGGGCGAGCTTGAGATTACCGAGACTATTCAGTGGCTCGTCGACAATGGCAGGAAAGTGCGGTCGACGCGGATTTCCGGCTACTGGAAGGACACCGGCAACGTCGGCGACATGCTGGAGGTCAACCGGATGGTGCTCGAGGGCGCGGTGGCCAGGCAGGACGGCGAGATCGACGCCTGCAGCGAGCTGATCGGCCGGGTGACCGTGGCGAACGGCGCCCGCGTGCGGCGGTCCCGGATCGTGGGCCCGGCGATCATCGGCGCGGGTGCCCAGGTCGACCGGTCCTACATCGGGCCGTTCACCTCGGCGGGCCAGGACTGTGCCATCGCCGACAGCGAGATCGAGTACTCCATCGTGCTGCGCGGCGCGTCGATCCGGGGCGTCGGGCGGATCGAGGCATCGCTGATCGGCCAGGACGTCGAGGTCACTCCCGCTCCGCTGGTGCCCAGGGCACACCGGCTGGTACTCGGCGATCACAGCAAGGTGCAGATCAGCTCATGAGCCGGTGGCTGGTGACCGGGGCAGGCGGGATGCTCGGCAGGGACGTGGTGGCGGCGCTGTGCGGTCGCGGCGCGGTCGTGGTCGCGCTCACCCGCGGCGACCTGGACGTGACCGACCGGGCGGCGGTCCGGGCGGCGGTCGGCTGCTACCGGCCGGATGTCGTGGTGAACTGCGCCGCCTGGACGGACGTGGACGGCGCGGAGCGCGACGAGGCCGCGGCGCTCGCCGTCAACGGGCACGGTGCGCGGAACGTGGCCGTCGCCTGCGCGGAGCACCGCGCCCGGCTGGTGCAGGTCTCCACGGACTACGTGTTCGCCGGGGACCTGGGCCTGCCCTATCGCGAGGACGCACGGCCGGAGCCGCGCACCAGTTACGGGCGCACCAAGCTGGCGGGCGAGCAGGCCGCGCTGGCCGAACTGCCCGGTGCCAGCCTGGTGCTGCGGACCGCCTGGCTGTACGGCGGTGCCGGGCCGAGTTTCGTCCATACGATGATCAAGCTGGCCAGCCAGCGCCCGGTGGTCGAGGTCGTCGCCGACCAGCGGGGCCAGCCCACCTGGACCGCTGACGTGGCGGAGCAGATGATCCTGCTGGTGACGGCCGGCGCGCACGGGATCTTCCACGCCACGAGTTCGGGCGAGACCACCTGGTTCGAGCTGGCAAGGGAAGTGTTCGCCCTGCTTGGCGCGGATCCGGCGCGGGTGCGGCCGACTACCAGCGAAGCCTTCGGCCGGCCCGCCAGCCGCCCGGCCTGCAGCGTGCTGCGACATGACCGGCACGTGCTCGCCGGGGTGGAGCCGATCGGCCACTGGCAAACGGCGTTGCGGCGGGCCTGGCCGGCCCTCGGTGCTCCGCTGAGTTCGTGAGCTACCCAAGCCACCAGGAATTGCGCCGTGCCCAGTCGACCGTCAGCGCCAGGCCGTCACGCAACGACGTGTCGCACTTCCAGCCGAGCAGGCCAGCCGCCTTGCTCGTGTCCGGAATCCGCCTGGTGATGTCCTGGTAGAGCGAGCCGAAGCTAACCGCCGTGTCCAGCAGCCGCGGCGGATCCGCGATGCCGGTCAGGTCGCAGATGATCGCGACCAGCTCGGCCACCGAAGTTTCCTGGCTGCTGCCGATGTTGAAGCACTCGCCGTCGGCGGCGGCTGACTGCGCGGCGAGCACGGTCCCGGCGACCGCGTCGGCCACGTAGGTGAAACAGCGCGTCTGCGTGCCGCTGTCGTAGACCTCGGGCGGCAGCCCGCGCAGCGCGCGGTGCACGCTCCGGCTGACCACGAGGGCAGGCCGCTGCCGTGGCCCGAACACGTTGAAGTAGCGCACGATCGTAGCCCGCAGCCCGTGCTGCCTGACAAAGCCGTAGGTCAGGTGCTCGGCGAGTGCCTTGCTCGTCGAGTACGACCAGCGGTCCACCGACGTGCTGCCGAGCACCCGGTCACTGTCCTCGTGCCAGGCGTGAGCGGGTTGTAGCCGTACACCTCGCTGGTGCTCGCCAGTACTACCTTGGCGCCGGCCGTCCTGGCCAGCCGCAGCACGTTCAGCGTCCCGAGCAGGTTCGTCTCGACGACGTCGGCTGGTGCGCCCAGATAGCGGTCGACGCCGACGACGGCCGACAGGTGGTACACCAGCTCGGTGCGCTCGCCGATGGCGCGGCCGACCGCGCGCTCGTCCCTGATGTCGCCGCCGACGAGGCGGACCGGGCAGGCGAGGTCCGGCGGCAGCGGAGCGGCGTCGAAGACAGTGACCTCGTCGCCGCGGCTGACGAGATGTTCGGCGAGGTGGCTTCCGATGAACCCGCTGCCACCGGTGATCACGACGCGTGCCATCGTCAGCGTCCGATGCCGCGGTAGCCGAATCCGAGCGCGCGCATCGCTTCGATCCGCTCCCTGCGGTAATAGGCGCGGCCGTCGACGATCAGGCACGGCATGCGTACCCGGCCCGCCAGGTCGGCGAAGTCCATGGCCTGGAACGCCTCGTGCCCGGCGAGTACCGCGACGCAGTCCGCGTCGGCCACCGCCTGCTCGAAGGACGGTGCCTGCCGCAGCCCGAACTCGGCCAGCGCGGCCTCGCCGGTGACCAGCGGATCGTAGATGCGGACCTCGCCGCAGCCGCGCGCGAGTGCCTGGACCACCGGCCGGACCGGGGTGTGCCGAAGGTCGTTGGTGTTGTTCTTGAACGCCAGGCCGAGTACGGCCACTCTCGAGCTGGCCGGGTCCTTCCCCAGGTCGGCCAGGCTGGCCAGGATCAGGTCATGGGTATAGCCGGGCATCTCGTCGTTCACCTGGCGCGCGGCCTGCGCGATCGTCAGCCGCTGGCCGTGGTCCCTGGCCGTGCCCCACAGGATCCACGGATCCTTGGTCAGGCACGATCCGCCGACTCCGACGCCCGGCAGCAGGACGTTGACGTGACTGTCGCCCTTAGGCAGCGAGTTGGCGCCGGCGATCACGTCGAGTACGTCGACGCCCAGTGCCCCGCACAGCATCGCCAGTTCGTTGGCGAGTGCGACATTGGCATCGATCCACCAGTTGTCGGTGAGCTTGACCAGTTCGGCGACCTGCGGACTGGCGAACTGGAGGACTGCGACGCCGAGTGCCCGTGCCCAGAAGGTGCTCGCGGCGAGCGCGCTGTCCGGGTCACACGCTCCGATCACCATCGGGATGGTGCGGAACTGTGCCAGCGCGTTGCCCTCGGCCAGGCGCTCCGGGCAGAACGCGAGGCCGAAGTCGCGGCCTTGGACCAGCCCGCCCTTCTCCAGCAGCGGCCGGACCAGGTCTTCGGTCGTGCCGGGAGCGACCGTGCTCTTGAGTATGACGAGCTGCCCGGCTCGGAGCTGGTCGGCGAGGGCGGAGCAGGCGCTCTCCAGGTAGTCGGTGACGACCCGGCGCCCGGCGTCGACCGGCGTGCCGACCGAGATGATGATCACGTCGGCGTCAGGGACGTCCTCGTAGCCGGTCGACAGCGCCAGCGTGCCGGCGCGCAGGACCCGGCCGAGTGCGTCAGCGAGGCCCGGGTCGTTGAACCGGCAGTGACCGGCCCGCATCTCCCCGATCAGCCGGGGATCGCTGTCGACGCCCGACACGGAGATGCCGGCCTCGGCGAGCGTCACGCCGACGCAGCAGCCGACATAGCCGAAACCGACGACGGCGACTTTCGGATCGCTGCCCGCTGGCAAGAATCTCACGGCGGTCCCTTCACAATTTAGTCGCGGCCCAACCAGGTGCGTTTGCATGACCGTGCGGCGCAAGCCCGCTCAGGTGCGGCGGGATTTGGCCACAGGTATATCACGGTGCCGTCGGCGCAACTGACTATTCAGAGGAAATTGCCGCCGCCATTAGTTCGGAATCGGGGCGTACGCGGTTAAGTACCTGCGGCATGCCGGTAACATGTTTTGCGTAAGGACGAGTGCATTGGCGATGTCACGGCCGATTTCGTGCGGCGCGGCAGGCGGCGTAGTCGGGCAGCAAGCTGCCGGTCATGGCCTGGGCCAGCGAAGGCGCCGCCGCGTCCTTGTCGGAAAGCACCAGGGGCAGGCCGGCGGGCCAGGCGATGCCCAGTGCGGGGTCACACGGGTGGATGCCGCGCTCGCGCTGCGGCGCATAGGCCGTCGAGCACAGGTACAGCACGGTCGCTTCGTCGCTGAGGGCGGCGAAGCCGTGCCCCAGCCCCTCTTCGATGAAGACGGCGCTCCTGTTCTGGTCGTTCAGCGGAACGGCCTGCCACTGACCGAAGGTCGGCGATCCGGTCCGCAGGTCGACGATGACGTCCAGGATCGAACCGCTCGTGCAGATTACATACTTCGCCTGGCCGGGCGGAACGTCGCTGACGTGAATGCCGCGGATAGCGCCGCGGACCGAAACTGAGCAGTTCGCCTGTGCTACCTCCAGTCGCCGCCCGGCCGCCGCCTCGAATGCGGCGTGATTAAACCATTCGTGAAAATTTCCGCGGCGATCCGCATGAATCGGGGGCGTAAATACCCAGGCACCTTCCAATTCGAGTTCCGGCATGCCGAAACTCTAGGACGGCCGGGGTCCGGCCCGCTAGACTCTTACAGAGAGTAGCAAAAAGACTACAGTACGTTATATTATTCACCGGTTAATGACCGGTGTGCCTATCCGGTCCGGCAGCGCGCCGACGATGCCCTGCGGGCCGGAGGCGGTGTGGCCGGGACGTCATGATGGGGGCTAATCGCGTGGAGGAAAGGTTGTTCCTTGCCGGAGCGGAACGGCGTGCCGAGTCGCCGGGGCCGGCGGGCGCGATGACGGCGCGGTCATCGGGCAATTCGCGGCTCGCGCTCGTCGCGGCGCACGACCGCGCGAGTGCGGACCTGGCCAGCCGCCTGCTCGGACTCGCGGTCCGGATTCTCCCGCAGGCGTACCTGGACGGCCAGTTCGCCTTCACCCTCGCGACCGGTGCGGGACAGCCGGGCCCGCCGGGGCGACCGGGCCCGCCGGGGCGACCGGGGCGACCGGGGCCGCCGGGTGGCGCGCCCGGCCTGGGTGCCGATTGCGGCCGGGCCGGGCAGGTCCGGCCGCTGGGAACAAGTTCCAGGTACACGGCTATCGCCGTGCTCGGGCTGCGCTACCTGCCCGGGCGGGAGCGGGATGCCGTGCTCGGCGGCGCGGGCTGCGACGACGTGATCAGCCTGCTGGCGAGCCGGCTGGACCGGATGACCAGCAGGGGTGACGTCGCACTGGTGTGCTGGGCCGCCGCCGAGGCGCGCCACAAGGACCTGCCGCGGGCGCTGGCGCGGCTCAGGGCGCTGGACCGGCTGGACCGCTGGGACGACCAGGTCGACGTCGTGTCGGCGGCCTGGGTCGTGACCGCACTGGTCGCCGCGCGGAAGCTCTGCGATGTCGAGCAGCACCTCGCGGTCGCCCGGATCCGGCTGCTCGCCGCCCGCCGCGCGATCTTCCCGCACCTGATCGGCGGGGAGTCGTCGTGGTACCGCGCGCATGTCGGGAGCTTCGCCGACCAGGTCTATCCGGTCCAGGCGCTGGCCAGGCTGCACGGCAGCGCCGACGATCCTGGCGCGCTCGCGGCCGCCGAGTGCGTGGCCGACGCGATCTGCCGCGCCCAGGGCGCGGCCGGCCAGTGGTGGTGGCATTACGACTCGCGCACCGGCCGGGTCGTCGAGGGCTACCCCGTCTACAGCGTGCACCAGCACGCGATGGCACCGATGGCCCTGCTCGAGCTGGCCGAGGCTGGCGGCCATCTCTACCTGGAGGCCATCTGCCGTGGCCTGCGCTGGCTGGCGATGCCGCCGGAGACCCGGGAGCGGCTGATCGTCGACGAGCCCGCGATGATCTGGCGCAAGGTCGCGCGCGGAGACCGGGGCAAGGTGGTGCGCGGCCTGCGCGCCGCGTCCACCCGCCTGCGGCCAGGCATCCGGCTGCACGGCCTCGACCTGATCTTCCGGCCGGGCACGGTTGACCACGAGTGCCGGCCCTACGAGCTTGGCTGGCTGCTCTATGCGTGGCTGCCGCGCCTGGCCCGGGTACCCGGGCTGGCGAACCGGGCCGGGCTGGCCGGAACGGCGCGGCTGCCCGGGCTGGCCGACTCGTGACGGGCCGGTCCGGCACCGGACTGCCCGGGGTCAGCATCGCTCCGCTGCGGCTGCCCCAGGCCGTCGGCCGGTGCGTGAGCGCGGTCGAGCGGGGCGGCTACCTGTGCGTCGGGATAGTCAACGCGGCCAAAGTGGTGGCGATGCGCAAGAACGAGCAGTTGCGTGCCGCGGTGGGCGACTGCGGCATGGTGCTGGCCGACGGGCAGGCAGTGGTGTGGGCATCCGGGTTGCTCGGCGCGCCGCTGCCGGAGCGGGTCACGGGCATCGACCTGTTCACCGAACTGCTCGGCGAGGCCGCCAGCCGCGGCTTCCGCGTGTACTTCCTGGGTGCGCGGCCAGAGGTGCTGGAAGCCATGCTCGAGCGGGTCCGCCCCGGTTACCCGGGCCTGGTCGTCGCGGGCGCCAGGGACGGCTACTTCACGCCGGACGAGGAGCCCGGCGTCGTGGAGCAGATCCGGCGATCCCACCCTGACCTGCTTTTCGTCGGGATGTCCTCACCGCGCAAGGAACTCTTCGCGCAGCAGTGGGGGCAGAGCACCGGCGCGCACGTGGTGCACGGCGTGGGCGGGTCCTTCGACGTCCTGGCCGGCCGGACGAGGCGGGCGCCGTCGTCATGGCAGCGCCTTGGCCTGGAGTGGCTCTACCGGGCCTTGCAGGAGCCGGTCAGGCTGGGCCGCAGGTACCTGACGACCAACGTTTCTTTCCTGACGTTCGTGGCGCGCAGAGCGATCGCCGTGCGGGCGGTGGGGGCGAGGGGAAGCCAGTGAGCAACGTCGTTGTCGTCGGTCTCGGTTACGTCGGCCTGCCGCTGGCGATCAGGGCCGCGCAGGTCGGTCACCAGGTCGTCGGTTACGACACCGACGTCAGCCGGGTCGAGCTGCTGCGGACCGGCTCCTACATCGAGGACGTGCCGTCGAGCCAGCTCGCGGCCATGCTGGGCAGCGCGAAGCTGGCGTGTTCGCCGATCTCGGCCAGGTCGAACGCGTCGTGATCGGTGAGCAGGACGACGGCGTCGGCGCGGGCAAGCTCCGCCGCTGTCGGCTCCACCCGGGTGATCGCGGCATCGAGGTGGCCGGTCTCGCTCACGTGCGGGTCGGCGGCGACGACGTCGGCAGCCAGGCCGGCCAGCAGCTCGGCAACCCGCGCGGCTGGCGACTCGCGGGCGTCGCCGGTGTTCTTCTTGTACGCCAGTCCGAGCAGCAGGACCCGCGAACCGCGCAGCGGCCGTCCGCGCGCGTTCAGCGCGAGCATCAGCCGGCGGACGACGTAGTCCGGCATGTGATTGTTGATGTCGTTCGCCAGCTCGACGAACCTGAAGGTCTGGCCGAGCGTCCGCTCGACCCGCCAGGACAGGTAGGAGGGATCAATCGGCAGGCAGTGACCGGGCGGGTGCTGTCCGGCGACAACGTCGAGACCCTGTAACGGCGCACCAGGTGCGAATCGTCTGCGTCGTCGGAGCACGGCCGAACTACATGAAGGTCAAGCCGGTGATGGACGCCCTCGCCGAGCGGGGGATCGGCGCCATCCTCGTCCACACCCGGCCAGCACTACGACGCCACGATGAGTGACGTCTTCTTCCGCGATCTCGGCCTGCGCGAGCCGCACTACTACCTCGCGGCCGGCTCGGGCAGCCACGCGACCCAGACGAGCCGGGTGATGACGGCCTTCGAGCCGCTGGCCGAACGGCTGCGGCCCGACGTGGTGCTCGTCGCCGGGGACGTGAACTCTACCCTGGCCTGCGCGATCGTCACGGCGAAATCTGGTGCCTTGCTCGGGCACATCGAGGCCGGGCTGCGCAGCCGCGACTGGTCGATGCCCGAGGAGGTCAACCGGGTGGTCACCGACCGGGTGAGCGACTACCTCTTCGCCCCGTCACCCGATGCGGCCGCCAACCTGCGGGCGGAAGGTTTCCGCGCGGACCAGATCCACCTGGTGGGCAACGTCATGGTGGACACGCTGCTGGCGAACGTCGACCGGGCAAGAGGTTCGGGCACGCTGGAACGGCTGCACCTGACACCGCGCGGATACGGGCTGGTGACCCTGCACCGGGCGGCCAACGTCGACGATCCGGCGGTGCTGAGCAGGCTGATGTCCGCACTCGCGGACGTGGCCAGGCTGTGCCCGCTGGTGCTGCCCGCTCACCCGAGGCTGACGGCCAGGCTGGCCGAGGCAGCCGGCGGCAGTCAGGCGCGGGACCTGCGCGTCATCCCGGCGGCTGGCTACCTGGACTTCGTAGCGCTGCAAGCCTCGGCGCGCCTCGTCCTGACCGATTCCGGTGGCGTGCAGGAAGAGACGACTGCCCTGGGCGTGCCCTGCCTGACTCTGCGCGACAACACCGAGCGGCCGATCACCCTCACCGAGGGGACGAACCAGCTCGTCGGCAGCGATCCGGATCGGATCGTCGCCGCGCGGAGCGTGCTCGACGTGCCGCCGCCAGCCCGGCGGCCAGCGTTGTGGGATGGCCAGGCTGGCCGGCGGATAGCGGCCAGCCTGATCGCCGGCGGCCAGGTGGCCGAGCTACTCCGGCCCACGAGCACCCCGCGGTCCGGGGGGCCGCTGGCTGGCGGGGCGCTGGCTGACGGGGCGCTGGCCGCGGCCGGGCACGCGGCCGCGGTGAGGGCAGTGACGGCCGCGGACGCGGCCGATCCGGCGCGCGACACCGGTCAGTGGATGTGCTGATCCCGGCCGCGCCCGAGCGCGGGCCGGCTGTGCCTGCCCCGGCCGGGCCTGCCCCGGCCAGGGTTGTCAGGCCAAGGGTTGTCCCAGCCAGCGGCGCTCCGGTCCAGTTTGTCCCAGCCCAGGTTGGCGACCGCGGTGTTCAGGTTGGGCCGCGTAGTGGTGCCATGCCGTCGGTTCAGTGCGGACCACCCTGCTGATCCGATGACGATCGCGAGCAAGATTAGCCCGGCGAACGCGCGCTTTTTCGAGCCGGACAGCGGGACCGGTCCTGAATCAGCGATGATCTGGGCGACAATGCGCTCGGCGGGCCGGACGTTTACCACTCGCTGGCGGCTGGCCAGGATCCTGACCAGTGTTCTGGCTACTACGGTAAAGGTACGGTGAGTCCGAGCCGCCTCGTTCGATGCCGTTTTCAGCGTCAGTTCCGGGTAAGCGAATTCGGGGTAATCCTCGTTGTAGGAGTTTATCAGGCTGACGTCGTAGGCGGCTGTCCCGTCGGCGGCGCCTACCTGCCGTCGGACCCGCGGGCTCATGAGAATCTGGCTGACGGCCTCGCCCGTGGTGATCAGCGAGGGTGAGACCGCGACGTGGGCATCGGCGGCTGAATTTCGCGCGGACCAGGTGAAAAGTACCGTCGCGCTTTCCTGGTAGCCCGGACGGGCATTATGAGCGCTGTACCCGGCGCCTAGTACGGCAGCCGCCAATGGGTCTTTGAGCTGCGGCGGGGGGTTTGTGGCGGGTGCGGCGTGTCTGCCGTGAATGGGGCAGCCGCCTCATGATCATGTTCGTGTGACCAAACAGCAATCGGAGGCGGCTGCTGCCGCCAGGGTAGCGGTAAGGCTGGGCCTGCGGAAACGGGCGGAGCTGCTGGACCTGATCCGCCCGGCGTTCGGGCGGACCGGGACGTGGCTGCATGCCGGGAAGTACGTGGCCGCGGTGATGAGTGACCTGCCGCGGCGCAACGGGTGGGCGATAGCGCGGCACGCGGGTGACCGGACCCCGGACCGGACGCAGCGGCTTTTGAACCGGGCGGCGTGGGACGAGGCGGCGGCGATGGGCACGGTCCGCCGGTTCGCGGTGGATGGCCTGGACCGGGCCGCCGGGCGGCGGCGGGGCCGGCGGCCGCTGGCGGTCGGCGCCCTGGATGAGACCGGGCAGGAGAAGGCCGGCACCGCGACGGCGGGAGTGAAACGGCAGCATATGGGCTGCGCGGGCGGGGTGGAGAACGGGATCAGCACCGTCCATTTGTCGTATGTGCGGGAAGGGACCGGGCACGCGCTGATCGGCGCCCGGCAGTGGATCCCCGCCGATCAGATCGCCGACCCGGTCCGGTCCCTGGTCATGGGCCTGCCACCGGACCTGGAGTTCAGGACCAAGGGCCAGCTCGCCATAGACATCATCGCCAGCGCTCGCGCCGATGGCGTGGAGCTGGATTTCGCCTGCGGCGATGAGGTGTACGGGAACTGCACCCAGCTGCGGGAGGCGCTGGAGGCCGAAGACCAGGCGTACGTGCTGAGGGTCCCGTCGAACTTCCGGATCACCCTGGCCCGGGGCGTGACGCTGACCTGCGCCGGGACAGTCCGGACGCTGGGTGATCGCCTGCGGTGGGAGATCCGCTCGGCCGGGAACGGGTCCAAGGGCCAGCGCTGGTACGCCTGGGCGCAGATCGGCACCGCGTCCGCGCGCCATCACCTGCTGATCCGCCGCCACATCCGGACCGGCGAGCTGGCCTATCACTACTGCTACGTCCCGGCGGGCCAGCCAGCCGGGATGACCCGGCTGATCCGCGCCGCCGGCCTGCGCTGGCCCGTCGAGGAGGACTTCGAGTTCGCCAAGGACGACTTCGGCCTCGACCAGTCCCAGGTCCGCCTCTACCACGCGATCACCCGCCACACCATCCTGGTCATGGCCGCCCTCGCGATCTGTGCCATCACCGCCGCCCTGCTCAAGGACCGCACCGGCAGCCAGGCGCCCCCGCCCGTCCGGCCCGGGCAGGAACCCCCGGCCAGCCCCGGCATGATCCCGCTGACAGTCCCCGAGGTACGTCGGCTCATCGCCGCCGCCATGACCCGCGCCTGGCCACCAGGCCACATCGAGCACTGGTCCGGCTGGACGCGCGTCCACCAGGCCCGATCACGCTGGTTCCACCAGCGCACACGACTCGAAAGAGACCAGGAAATCACCATGAACGCCCTGGTCATCTAGCTATTGGCGGCTGCCGTACTAGGGTCAGGCCCACGACTAGGGACACCCAGGCGATGCGGAGACCGCGTGCCCCAACCGAAGCCGTAACTGAACTCACTGCTTACTATCCACCTATTCGCCCTTCTCGCCCGCCCGCGGCTATCGCGAATGCGGACATGCAAAGAACGGTACCATTACTCCCGGGCAACTCGGTGACAGTAGAGAATCAAGATTGGCTGGGCCGACGGCAAGCGCGGTGTCGCGGTATTAGCCGTTATCGCGATGGGGGATGTAATAGATGGGCGAATTCAATCGGTCATAGCGCCACAAGATTCTGCTAGCATCTCATCGTAAACTTCGACGGGCTTACGGTAATCGAGCGTCTTGCGCGGCCTGTCATTGAGGCGCATCGCGATTCTATCAAGTTCCGCCTGGCTGTGCAATGACAGGTCGGTTC
>DATLSX010000133.1:0-7909 GCA_035533915.1 Streptosporangiaceae bacterium | reverse complement strand
ACATGCAGACCTTCCTGTGGCTGGCCGGCTGGAGCCAGCTTCCGCCGGTTGACCGGCACGGGCACGGTTCCTTCGAGAACTGCCCCGACCGTGAAGCGCCCTGCGGCTGTGATGCCGCCGGGCAATGCCTCGGGGCAGATTGCCGGGCCTGCGGGCGTTATCCGTGCATCTACGCGTTCGGCCAGGAAATACCGTCCCGCGCTGCTGCAGCCGCCGATCGCGCAGCAGCGGAAACCGGTCTCGCGGCTGAAATGTATCGAACGCCGCATGGTCAGGATGAGCCTGCCAGCGGCGGGCCGGGCTCGGCGTAGGGCCGGTAACGGGTGGGAATGACCCCGGCGAGGGACCAGGCGAGCAGTTCGCTGAACGCAACCTCACTGGTGACAGGATCGGCCATCAGACACGTGGTGTCCTCGCCGTCGATAATCGCGAGGATCACCAGGTCGCACCAGGCTGCGGTGACGATATCTGCGACGAGATGCGGGTCTGCCCCGGCCTCAACGAGGGTATCCTGCAACCTCTCGATGTCCGGGAGCAGGACCGACGCCAGCGGAGCCGATCCGCATTCCCACCCCCGGATGGTGCCCTCGGTGACGCCCGCCGCGCCCGCCAGTTCCGCCTCGCTGGCCCCCGCCGAGAGCCGCGCCCCGCGCAACACGGATCCGCTGACTACCCCAGGATGACGGACCACGCTGCGGTCGGTCTGGCCAGACTCCTTCTCGGCATGGCCACTCGGGCTACCTAAGGGCTCGTCTTAAATTAACCTGTACATCTCTTCGTGTCGGGGCCATGCTTTTGGTATGGCCATTGTCATGGAGATCGATGAGCAGGTCCTGGCGGCGAAGTTCGGCACGATCCTGCCTCACCTGGATGAGCGGCAGCGCCGGCTGCTGATGGCGGCTGAGGCCAGGTCGCTGGGCTACGGGGGCATCTCGCTGGTGGCCCGCGCGGCCGGGGTGTCGCGGGTGACGGTGACTGCCGGAGTGGACGAGCTGGATGCGGGCGCGGAGCCGCTGGGCAGGCGTGCGCGCCGGCCGGGCGGCGGCCGCAAGCCTCTGACCGGTATCGACGCGGGCCTGCAGGACGCCCTCGACGCGCTGGTCGAGCCGGAGACCCGCGGCGATCCGATGACACGGCTGCGGTGGACCACGAAGTCGACCCGGAACCTGGCTGATGAGCTGGGGCGCCAGGGGCATCAGGTCTCTCATCACAGCGTCGGCAGGCTGCTGGCCGGCCCGCTGGGCTACAGCCTGCAGGGCAACGCCAGGACGCTGGAAGGCAGGCAGCACCCGGACCGCGACGGCCAGTTCCGCTACATCAGCCGCCGCGTCGCGGCGGCGCTGGCCGCCGGCGAGCCGGTGATCAGCGTGGACGCGAAAAAGAAAGAGCTGACCGGGGAGTACGCCAGCAAGGGCCGCGAATGGCGGCCGGGCGGCGACCCGCGGCGGACGGACGTCCATGACTTCCCCGGCGAGCAGGGCAAGGCCGTGCCCTACGGCGTGTACGACCTGGGTGCCGACACGGGCTGGGTGTCGGCGGGCAGCGACGGCGACACCGCCCAGTTCGCCGTGGCGACCATCCGCGGCTGGTGGTCCGCCGTCGGCCGGGCCGCCTACCCGGACGCGGCGGAACTCCTGATCACCGCGGACGCGGGCGGCCCGGACGGCTACCGGCTGCGGCTGTGGAAGAAAGAGCTCGCCGCCCTGGCCGACGCCGCCGGCCTGGCGATCACGGTCTGCCACATGCCGCCCGGCACCTCCAAGTGGAACAAGATAGAACACCGCCTGTTCAGCCACATCTCGATGAACTGGGCCGGGCAGCCGCTGACCAGCCACGAAGTCGCCGTGAACCTCATCGCCGGAACCACCACCCGCACCGGCCTGACCGTCCGCGCCGAACGCGACACCGCCACCTACCCGCGCGGCATCAAGATCACCGACCGAGAGATGAAAGTCCTGGTCGCCCAGTACGTCACCCCGCACGACTGGCACGGAGAATGGAACTACACCATCAGCCCAGCCACGACGCCCGGTTGAGCGTGTTGTTCATTTCCAGGCCCTAGGACGCGCCGGTCGATGGCAATGGCGCCGCTGCTCACTGCCCCGGAGAGTACTTCACGGATGTCACGAGGTATCCACTGGTCGATTCCCTCGAACTGCGGCAGCATCGCGTGCTGCGGCGCACGTCCTGCTGCAGCGTCCGGCTGGATCGCGTGCAGGCGTTCAAGCGCGGCTGTCAGCGTGTCACCCCTGCGCCAGAGCAGGGTCATCTCGAAATCGACGCGGTCCCGGTACCTGAACTCGAACTGGCACCCTCGCCTGCCGCCCGTCAGAGCGCGCTTCATCGGGCTATGCGGATTGCGGCCGTAGGCGAGGCAGTCAGCGAAGTGGGTTGACCACTGCCAGTCGGACTCGAATTCGACTTCAAGGTCCACGTCGTGTGGCTCGAGCGCGCCGCGGGCGAACGAGCCGAAGACGTACAGTTCGGTCACTAAGCTCAGCGGCCACGCGGCCGGGCTCTCATCAAGCGCCCGCAGTACGTGCTCGACCAGTTCCACCGCGCGTTCCCGCTTCACGTCATGAGTGTGGCATCGCCGCTTGCGCCAATGCCACATGTGCGTCGATGTGCCGATTGTCTCGGGAACCTGCGCGGTCCGGTGCCCGTGCGGCCTGGCCGCAGCTTCACTGCTGAGAGCTGTCCTCGTAGGCAGCGAGTACCTGGTTCAGGAGTGGTACGGCGGATCCTGGCGCGAGCCTGTACCGCTGTGCCACCGCGTCCTCCCAGAGGGCTTCGAGTACGTCGCAGAGGTGCTGGCGCATGTCGGGGGTGATGTGGAGGTAGACGGCGTCCATGCCGGACATGGCGTGGCCGCGGCGGTCCATCTGGATGACCTTGCTGAGGTCGGTGCTGTAACTGGTAGAGAGCAATGTTCCAGCCTTGCGAATGACCCGGCTCGGAGCTCAGGGCCGAGGGGTCATTCGCAAGGCTGGTGATTGCGGGCTCTGACGATCTCGGCGGCGTAGCGGGACCAGCCTCCTCCGGCTTGGTGTATCCATTTGGCTGCGGTGGTGGGGTGCAGGTTCAGCAGGTCGGCGAGGACTGCGGCGGGGAGCTGCGCGGCGAGGTCGATGAGGGCCGAACGTCGTCCGGGCTGGGTTGGGATGCCTAGTCTGCGGAGGCGATCGGCGAGGTGCTTTGCGGTGATGGGCCGGCCGGGCAGCCCTCCGGGGAACAGCCAGGGGGTCTGGGCCGGCGAGCCCACCCCGACGTGTGACTTACCTTCTTCTGTCAGCTGGATCAGCAGGCGTCCGAGGGGCTGGGGTGTCGGGATCTCGCATTTGCCGAGGTTAACGAATACGCCATCGTCGTGGCGGACGACCTGATCGGTGGTCATCGCGGCGATCCGGGACTGCTGCTGGCCGAACAGCAGCAGCAGGCTTCCGGCGACGCGGTCGGTGATGTCAAGGCTGTCGTCGTGGAGCAGGCGGGCGAGTTGTTCCCATCGTTGCCCGGGGTCGGTCGCGGTGCCGGCCGTGCGTGGCGGCGGCGGGACCTGCAGGGGCGGGCAGTGGTGGTGGCCGGCGGCCCATAGGAGAAAGTCCCGGATGTAGCAGGCGCTGGGAGCGGTGGACAGCCACTGGCCGGCGTCGGCCTGGCCGCAGTGGGCCAGGGTTCGGCCTTGTGCATGGAGCCAGTTCAGGAACCCTGCCGCGGCTGTGATGCAGGCGCGGGCGTGAGCGGTGCCGGTGCGGTGCCGGGGGCTTGCTTCGGCTCTGCGGCGAAGCCGGCGCATCACCTGCCAGGAGGCGTAGGTGGTGGGTCGCCGGGAGCCGTCCTGCTGCGATGTCGGCGAGCAGCCCGGCTGCGGCGCCCTTGCGGAGCCAGTTCAGCGCCGCATCTGGTCACTGACCGGCGGCGCCTCGATGAACGGCTCTGTGGACGCCTTCCGGTGGTCTCTTCCGAGGCGGGCATAGAGGCAAACAGGTCCCAGCGCGCGATGTGACGCCGCCGTCGATCCCAGGCAGGATCGGGAGCGGAGGGTGATTCGAGCATGACGTCGCCCTTCCTGTTCGGTGCCGGGTCCCGCGTGGCTGGAGATCCGTACGGGGCTCGGCGCCGGCTTGCTTCGAGGTGAGCGAGCCCGCTGCGCTCGGGGCTCGCACTCTCAGCCTGAGCGATCCCCGAAGCGGTTGGGTTAAGGCGACGCGGCGTGAAACCGCTGGTCATAGCGTTGACAGCTATGTGACAGAGGTGAGTCTTGGAGAGACACGGCGCGTCGATAGTTGCCGAACATTAGAGTTCGTGTGACAAAGCTAGCCACGCTGTGAATGTCTGAACCCGTCTGCACGGGCGACCTGGGAACTCAGGCCCGCGTGCAGGCGGCTTCGGGATTGCGGCGTGTCCCGGAGTCGCCTGCGCTACGGTCGCTTCTGTTCCGTACTCGTGTGCATGACGGCGGGGACGTCAGGGTGGCCGATGAGCTGGTGGTGACGGAGCGCGGCGTCCTTACCGCGCCTGCGGAAGAGTGGGATCTGGCTGCCCGGCGGGCCGCGGTGTTCAGGGAGCTCGCCCGCCAGCGGGTAGTTGGCCTGGAGGCTGCTGACGCGGCTGCATCTGAGCTCGGCGTGTCGCGCCGCCAGGTGTACGTGCTGGTCAGGCGGTGGCGGGCGGGTGAAGGCCTGGTGTCGGACCTGCTGCCCGGTACTTCTAGCGGCGGACGGGGCGGAGGCCGGCTCCCGGACGACGTCGAGGCCGTCGTGCGGGAGGTCCTGCGGACGCGGTACCTGACGCGGCAGCGGCGGACGGTGGCCTCGGCCTGCCGGGAGATCACGCGGGAGTGCAAGGCCCGCGGCCTCCGGGTACCCTCGCGGGGGACGATACTGCGCCGCGTCTTCCAGCTCGACCCGGTAAGGACGACGTCGGCGAGGCAGGGCCCGGATGCGGCCCGGGCGCTGAGGTTGGCTGGCGGGTTCCCGCCGGAGATCACGGACCTGCTGCAGCAGGTCCAGGCCGACCACACCCCGGTCGACGTGATCGTCGTGGACGAGCAGTACCGGCTGCCAGTCGGGCGCCCGTACCTCACGATCGCGACCGACGTGCGCTCCCGGTGCGTGCTCGGCATGGTGGTCACGCTGGAGGCGCCGTCGGCGACCTCGGTCGGGCTGTGCCTCGCGCACGCGGCCGCCGGCAAGCAGGCCTGGCTGGAGCGGCTCGGGGCAGTGGCAGTGTGGCCGATGAGCGGCAAGCCCCGCGAGCTGTACGTCGACAACGCCGCCGAGTTCAAGAGCGAGGCCCTGCGCCGCGGGTGTGACCAGCACGGGATCCGGCTGCGCTACCGGCCGCCCGGCCAGCCGCACTTCGGCGGGATCATCGAGCGGCTGATCGGCACGATGATGCAGATGGTCCACGAGCTGCCGGGCACGACGTTCTCCAGCACCGCCGACCGCGGCAGCTATGACAGCGGCGCGAGGGCCGTCCTGACGCTCGGCGAGCTGCAGCGCTGGCTGGCCCTGGCGGTGGCCTGCTACCACGGCGAGGTCCACGAGTCGCTCGGCCGCACCCCGGCCGCGGCCTGGGCGGAGAGAGCCGCGGAGTCGGGGACGCCGGCCACGGTGGCCAGCGAGACCGCGTTCCTGGTCGACTTCCTGCCGGTGATCCGCCGGACGGTGACGCGCACGGGGTTCGTGATCGACCACGTGCAGTACTACTGCGACGCGCTGAAGCCGTGGATCGCGCGCCGCGAACTGCTGGGCCGCTTCATCCTGCGCCGCGATCCCCGCGACATCAGCCGCATCTGGGCGCTCGACCCCGACGGCAGCGCCTACCTCGAGGTCCCGTACCGGACGCTGTCGAGGCCGACGATCAGCGCGTGGGAGCAGGCGGCTGCCATCGCGCGCCTGCGCGAACTCGGCCGCGCCGACGTCGATGAGACCACGCTGTTCGCGATGGTTGAGCAGATGCGGGCGATCACGGACGCGGCCTCGTCGACAACCCGCAGGGCCCGCCGCGACAGGGAACGACGGGCTGCGGTGCCGGCACGGCCTCAGCCGGAGACGGCCCTCCCTCCTGAGCATGACGACGCCGAGGCGGAGGCGAGTCCGTTTGAGGTGATCGAGCAGTGGTGACGGGCGACGTCCCCGACTTGCCGCATCTTCACCCGTCGGCGCGGGAGATCGCGCGGCTGCCAGCCGATGAGCGGCTGGAGTACGCGCGGGCGGAACGGTGGATCGGCTACACCCGGGCCGGTGAGGCGCTGGGCAGGCTCGAGGCACTGTTCACATGGCCGTCCAGGCAGCGGATGCCGAACCTGCTGCTGACCGGGCCGACGAACAACGGCAAGTCGATGATCATCGAGAAGTTCCGCCGTGCGCACCCGCCCGTCTCTCATCCGGACCGGGAGGAGATCCCGGTGCTGGTGGTCCAGATGCCGTCCGACCCGTCCGTAGGGCGGTTCTACACCACTCTCCTTGCGGCGACCGGGGCGCCGCTGCGGGCGGGGCACCCCAGGGTGGCCGACTTGGAGCAGGTCGCGCTCCGCGTGCTCCGGGCGGCCGGTGTCCGGGTCCTGGTGATCGATGAGCTCCACAACCTGCTCAGCGGCCGGGGCGACCGGCGCCGGGAGTTCCTGAACCTGCTGCGGTACCTGGGCAACGAGCTGCGGATCCCGCTGGTCGGTGCCGGGACGCGGGAGGCCTACCTCGCGATCCGCGCTGACGACCAGCTGGAGAACCGGTTCGCCCCGTTCACGCTGCCCCGGTGGAATGCCGGACCTGAGGCGTGCTCGCTGCTGGCGAGCTTCGCCGCGTCGTTCCCGCTGCGCCGCCCGTCCCGGATCGCCACCGCCGAGATGGCCGCCTACCTGATGACCCGCAGCGAGGGCACCATCGGCGAGCTGGCCGCCCTGCTCACCGACGCGGCCGTCGCCGCGATCGAGTCCGGCGAGGAGGCGATCAACCAGCGGACCCTGCTCATGGCGGATTACGCCGGGCCGGCCGAGCGGCGCCGCATGTTCGAGCGCGAGCTCGCGTGAGCCCCGCCGTCGGCACCCGGCGGTGGCCGCTGCACCCGCCGCCATCGGCCGGCGAGGCCCTGTCCTCATGGGTGGCCCGCCTGGCCGCCCTGTACGGAATGACGCCCGGCTACCTGCTGCGCCACAGCCTCGGCGAGGCCTCGGCGCTGCTGGATGATCCCCGGGCGGACGACCTGGACTTCGACCCGCCCGCCGGGATCCTCCAGGCGCTGGCCGAGCGGACCGGTGCCGACCTGGGCGTGGTGCGGCTGACGGCGATCGCCGGGTGGGTGCCCTGGCTCGCCGGCACCCTGGACTCGTGCGACGGGCAGGAGGCCTTCGACGCCTACGTCCGCCAGCACTCGGTGCTCCTGGCCCCCAGGGAGGCAGGCCCCAGCACGGTCCCGCACTGGCTGCCCTGGATTCCGGTGCACGACCGGCAGTGGCGTACCGACCAGCTGGCCTGCCCGGAATGCGCGGCCGACCCGGCCCGGGGCACCAGCCTGCTGGCCATGCTGCCCGTCATGACCACCTGCGGCGAGCACGGCTGCCGGCTGCAGACCGAGGTGGCCGTCCGGCTGGCCGCCCTCGACCCGGACCCGGACCCGCCCCTGCCGGTGCCCGGGCCCGTCGCCGCCATGGACCGGCTCACCTTCGAGGGCCTGACCACTGGCATGGTCACGCTGCCCGGCCGGCCGGTCCACGTCGGCGTGTGGTTCCGGCTCCTGCGGACCCTGCTGGACGAGGTCAGCATCGCCGCTAGCCGGGTCAGCGGCCGGTCCGCCGCAACCCTCGCGAGAGTCTGGGAGGCCACGGGCCGGCCGCCCCGAGGGGGCCTGACCACCTGGCGGCCCTACGAGCGGCTCGACTTCCCCCTCCAGCAGGCGATGCTCGAGGCGG
>DATLSX010000132.1:0-3060 GCA_035533915.1 Streptosporangiaceae bacterium | reverse complement strand
TCCTACCTGTTCGCGATCCTGACCGACACGCGCGTGACCGGGGACGGGCGCCTTGCGACAGGATCCCGCCCGGTCACAACGCCTGACGGTGACTGTGGGCCGGATGAGGGCCCCCGGGGCCGGAGCATTCCTGATCCGGCGACCGATGCTGGCGCCCGCATGAACACACCACGAGGCATGCCGGAGTCGCCGCGATCGCCTGAGCTTGATGACCTGCACCAGCTCGACCCGCACCGAGTCCTGCTCATCACAGCTTGCTCGGCGGCGAAGGCCGTGGGCGGCGAGGCGGTCGGCGGGAAGGTAGACCAGCGATGGCCCGAGGATCTGCATGCGGCTCGTGCGAGGGTGCTCACCGCTGCCCAGACAGGCCCGAGTGGGGGACTGCTGCCGGCCTGGCGGCGATACACAGGAACGTTCTACCGGTACGCCAGTCCAGTTCTCCGTGAGGCCGTGGCCTCGGGAAACGTCGTGATCATCAGCGGCGGGTTCGGGGTTGTCCGTGCCGATGAACCGATCACTTGGTACGACAAGGTCCTGCGTTTGGCTGACTGGCCGGCGGGTTTGGTCGAGTCGATGCTGATCAACGAGGCCCGCCGCACCGGGGTGGACACGGTCGTGGCCTTTGTGTCGGCCAAGACCTCTTACGCCCAGCTGGTCCGCCGGACCCAATGGCAGGCCGCCGGGATCAACGCGTATCTGGTCACCATCACCGGCGTAACCGGTGGGGCCATGTTCGAGGTGCCGCGTCAGCTCGGGCTCGCGTTCTGTGCCTTCTGGAACCAGCAGTGGGACGCTTTCCCTCTAGGAGTGATTGTGGAGCGCCTGTTATGTGACGGCCAGCACTCAGCCGCCGCACCGGGACCTCTTGGCCGTCAAGACCGGCCGCTGCTCTTGGTCAGGCGCCCCTGACCGCGTTGCCGCGTTCGATGAGCCGGGGGCAGACGCTGATCAGTGGGCAGTCGGGGCAGTCCGGGTTCTTCGGGCGGCACCAGCGCCGGCCGATGTCCCAGGCGGGGTTATCAAGCTCGCCCGGGCGCTCGGGGTGCAGGGCTCTGGCCACCGCGACCATTTCCGTCACATCATCGCGGCGGGCGAGGCCACTGCGGAGGAACACCCGGCGGACCTGAACGTCGTAGGCGATATCGCCGCCGGTGAGGTCGGAGAGCGGGACATGCAGGTCGCGTTCCAGGATCTCGACGGCCATCGCCGCCTTCTTCTGGCCGATGCCGGTGAAGCTGTCGAAGCGACCACGCAGTTCGGCGGCCGGCGGCCGGTCATTCCAGATCCTGGCTGCGTCCCCGGCATACCTGGTGGCGACAACACCGGCTGCGTGCGCGACCCAGCTCGCCACCTGGTTGACGAAGCGATGCAGATTGGGTGACTCGGCGAAGGCGGCCATGACTGCCTGTGGCTCGTCGGCCATCCGGCGCGGGTCGAGATGGCCGAGACGCCGCCGCAGTTCATAGGGGATGGCCCAGGCCCGCTCGGCCACGATTCCCTGATCGCAGATGACCGCGATCAGGAAGGCGAAGGGGTCGTCATGGATCAGCGCGTTGGCAGCCTCATCCGGGGTGAGGCGGACAGTGGCCCCGCCGACGGAGGCTGCGAGGAACCGGCCGTGCTCCAGCAGAGCGGCAGCGACGGCCCTGGCATCAGCGGCGGGTGGTGGCTGTGGGGCCGGAGTGGGTGCGGGACGGTACGCGGCTGGCGCCCCCGTAGGCTTGGTTGACTGCACATGAGGACCAGCGCTGCGCTGGCACATACGCAGCCATGCGTGCTTACCCCATGAGGCCAGGTCGTCCTCACGGATCTTCACCGCTATGCAATACGGGGCGAATTTGGCTTCGATCTCACGCTGGTGCTCGACCAGGTCGAATCCGTCGTACCCGGCGGGCACCTGGCCGCCAGGGCGGATCAATGTCTTGTCCGGATTCCTGAGCCGGCTCAGCAGCGCCTGGGTGACCGGGTAGTCGTCCGCTTCCACACCTTCCACCTGGACTTCGCCATCGAGCCAGGTGACCGTATGCACCCGCCAGCGGCCGAACACTTCGCGCCCACCGAGCCCGTGCCGGACCCGGTGACGGCCACCGGCGATGGTGAGCTGGTACCCCCAGCCCCGCTCGAAGTGCTCCACAACCGCCGGCCACTTGAAGCTAAACGATCCCAGCTCCTTCGTGCCGGTGACCTCGCCGTCGACCGTCATCCCGCGCTCCCTTCATGCCGCCGGCCGGTCACTAGGGCAGCCGGCTCAACTGTGGCCGGTCATGTGCCGGTATCTGATGCCCCCGTAGCAGTGCTCGTCTTCGCGTCGCCGGGCGCGACCGGTTCGAGCGGTCCGGTGCCCGGCTTCATCAGCGACTGGAAGTGGCGGACGATGCGGCGGACCACATCGGGATCGTGAATGAGGACACCGAGTTCAAGGTTGTGCGCCAGGGCTTTGTCGGTGAGGTTCGCGCTGCCCAGCAACGCCACCCGTTCGTCGGCGGCGATCAGCTTCGCGTGCAGCGCGGCCCGCGAAGTCCCGACCACCGGGCGCCGCTTGGCCGGCCAGGTCCAGAACGTGGCGTCGCGCCCCATGCCCTCGAATGCCGCCGACGCGCCTACCGCGCCGCGCAGCGTGCCGCCGTCGGCTTCCGCGCCCTCCAGGACGAGGTCGATCCGCACTCCGCGTTCGGCTGCCCGGTGAAGTTCTGTCACCACCTCGGCGACCCCGAAAGCGGCGAAGCTGACAACCAGCAGGGACTCGTGGCAGTCGCGGATGATCCCGCTGATCACCGAACTGGTGAGCCGGACCGGCACGGACGAACTGGCCGGGCCGCTGACGACCACGTCGCTGCGCCGGGCGGCCGCGTCAGCCTGGACTAATGCGGCAGCCTCCAGCGCGAGCGCGACCGCCTCACCGGATGGCACCGGGTTCGCGGCGCGCCAGGCGGCTACCAGCCGGGCCGCTGCCCCGCCCAGCGCGAACCCTGGCTTCGCCTCGATCAGCTGGGCCTCGACCTGCCTGCCCTGCGACATGACGGCTTCGGCGGTCACCGACCGCAGCACTCGCGCCCACGC
>DATLSX010000131.1:0-5964 GCA_035533915.1 Streptosporangiaceae bacterium | reverse complement strand
TTCGCGCTGCACAGCAGCGCCTGCGTGCTGCGCTACTGGGACGCGCCGCCGTGGAGCGAACGCGTGCGCGCCGAGCGGTTCATCACGGCTTGCCGGCAGATGGCACAGGAGGGTACCGGGGCGCGGCTGGCCGTGGATCGTGTCTCCGACGGGGCGTTCATCGGCTGGTGCAGCCTGAACCGGTGGAATCCGGACTACCGCAGCGCGTCGCTGGGCTACTGCTTCGACGATGCAGCGTGGGGCCACGGCTACGCGACGGAGGCCGCGCGCGTCTTGCTGCGGTGGGCATTCGACACGCTGGACCTGAATCGCGTCCAGGCTGAGGCCGATACGCGCAACGTGGCATCTGCCCGCGTGCTGGAGAAGCTCGGCTTTCTGACTCGTGGGTCTACGGGCTGATCAGGGGGGAGTGGCGGCCGTCGTCCGAGCCGGTTCCCGCCCGCTGAGTCCTCGCTCCCTCGCGAGACGTCGCCCGGCACCCGGGTGTTTCGCTTCGCCGAGTCGAGGGGCCGGCACGGGGCACTCTCATGCCGCTGCGTGCGCATGGTTGCGTTCTGCCATGATCTGCGTATGCCGCTGGTAACGATGGGTGCAGAGGCAGCCGGCCGGCTGGCGGCGGCTGGGCTGACGTACCGGGAGGTCGGCCAGACCGCGGGCGTCCTGCCGCCTGGTTACCGCCACCTGCGGTCCAGCGCAGTGCTCGGGGCGGGCGCGGATGCGTTCACCGCGGCAGTCGCCGCGCTGCTGGGCTGGCAAGCGCACCTGGGGGCGGGACTCCGCGTCTCGGCATCGGCGGTGACGGCCGGCCCGGGCACCGTGGTGGTGCTGAGCGCCGGGGCGGGACCGGCACGGATCAGCGCGCCGTGCCGGGTCGTGTACGTAGTGGCCGGGCCAGGGCGGGCGGGTTTCGCCTACGGCACGCTGCCCGGGCACCCCGAGTGCGGCGAGCAGGCCTTCCTCATCGAGCAGCAGCGCGACGGGCCGGTGATCTTCACGATCACGGCGTTCTCCCGGGCCGCGACGCTGGCCGCCCGCACGGCAGGCCCGCTCGGGCGCGCCATCCAGCGACACATCACCGGCCGTTACCTGCGCGCGCTCGCCACCTGAGCAAGGAACGGCGAGGCCAGAACGGGACGAGGCATAACGCCCGGTAGCCGCGATGAGGTTCGGGCGACACCGAGCGCCTGTGGTGAGCCGGTCGGCCACGAAAGGCAGAGCGGCGTAGCCTGCGCACCTCAAAGCTGAGCACGGCATCTGTCGTCGGCTGCCGTCTGCTCCGAGGTGCCATTTGAACAACCTCGGCTGGAGCGTCACCCACCACGACGGCCGCTAGACCGCATCTGCCCGGCCGTCACCGTCCACGCCGCCAGCGCCACGGACCTGCGCACACGGATACAGGAGGCCATCACCGGTAACGATCACTGACCGCACCCCGAGCGCCGGTTAGCCAGCAGGCGCGCGGCCTGTCACCGGGAGCCTGGACTGGTTGACTGTCACACCGCAGCGCCGCCGCACTGCCGGCCGCGCTGATTCCCCGCCAGTTGTCAGCAGATTGTCGGAGTTCCGGATTGACACTTTCCGACGATGCCAGCACACGGCTTGCATGGGCTCAGTGGTCCTCGCTGTGGCGCGGATCACGCCGGGCACCGGACCCAGCGTCACCCCGACCGCGCTTCCAGATCGCGGAGGGCGGTGCCCGCGAGCGAGAGAGGATAGGGACCTGCGCTGCTCGACGTGGCCGGTGACGGCTTCCCACCCCGCCCCAGCAACGACATCTTCCTCCGGAGAGTCGCACGGAGGCGCCGCTCCCGCACCCGGCATGACGAGGATCCCTTACCCCTCCCGGGCCCACGACTCGCCGCTGACGCCAGCTCCGTCCGTCCGTCTTACCGGCGTCGGCGGGGTGCTTCCTGGTGGTAGCGGACACGACGGTCCGCCCTGGCATCCGGGGCCTGTTCGACGGGCTGGTGCCCAGCGCGGTCATCGAGGCCTATGACCGGCTGCTCGCCACCGATGGCTGCGCGAAGGACCAGGCCGAGACAACCGTCGGCGACGCCGGGCTGGTGGCTGAGTTGACCCGGCGGGGCATGGCGCACATCCAGCCGCACAGCCCGGCCGATCCGGCGTGGCTGCGGCCAGCGTCACCGGACCTGGCCCTGCAGGGCGTGCTGGCCGGGCACCAGAGCCAGCTGGCCCGTGGCCAGGAACTCCTCCTGGACGGCCACCGTCGCCTCGCCGGCGCCCAGGCCAGGTTCAGTACCACCGCGAGCGGGCGGTTCCCCGCGCATCTGGTGTCGGTGGTCTCCGACCGGGCCGAGATCAGCGAGCTGTCGGCCTCGCTGATGAACACGGCCCGGCAGGACTGGATGACCCTGGAGAACCTGCACACCGAGATGCCGCTCACCGACGACTTCGCCCGGCCGCCGCTGCCCGCGTTCGGCAGCCGGGTCCGGTGCCGGTCCATCTACGACGCCGCCGCCATGGAGAACCCGGTCGCCCGGCGGATCATCCAGGCGTGCGCCGATGCGGGGGAGCAGGCCCGGCTGCTCGGGCGGGTGCCGATGAAGATGAAGCTCGCCGACCGGGCCACCGCGATGCTCCCCCTCACCCCGGCCGGCACCGCCGGCGCGCTGATCATCAAGGCGCCCGTCATCATCGCGGCGCTGCGGGAGTACTTCGAGCTGCTCTGGGACCGCGCCACACCGCTCACCGCGCCACAACCCCAGTCCGGGACCGGGCCGCTGACGCCGGCCCAGCAGAGGGTCCTGGAGCTGATGGCCGAGGGCCTGCAAGACGGCGCCATCGCCAGCCGCGCCGGGATCAGCATCACGACCGTCCGCCGGCATATCACGGTGATCATGACCCGGCTCGGTGTCTCCAGCAGGTTCGCGGCAGGTGCCGCCGCCCAGCGGCGCGGCTGGATCGGGTAGGGCCCCGTTATGCCGGAGGATCGTCGGGCGCGGGCGTCCACCGCGGTCGCTGAGCGGGCACCCGGTGATGGCGTGCGTTGCGGCGCTGCTGCGCCCAGAAGGCCACCGACAGCACCACGCCCAGGACGATGACGACGGCGACGGCCAGGTACATGGACAGGTAGTGGTGGCTGAACATTGACCAGTTCGTGTTGACCTGGGCGGCGTTGATGCCCAGGTAGGCCAGGATCAGGCTGGCCGGGATGGCCACTGCCGACACGAACCCGACCGCGACGGCGTACCGGACCCGGCGGTTCTCATCTGCGCGGCGCTCGATGCTCTCGATCGCGGTCAGCTCGGCGCTGATCGCCGTGCCGAGCCGCTGCAGCATCCGGGCCGCGGTCGCCGCCTTGCCGGCCAGGCCCATCGACTCGAACAGCTCGTTATGGAAGCTCTCCGCTCGCAGCGAGGGAACCAGCAGCCCGAAGTCGGCGGAGGCCTCCACGCTGTAGGACAGTTCCAGCTCGAGATCACCGAGCTGGTCAGAAATGCGTTCCAGCATCTGGCGGCGGTTCCTGGTTCTGCCGCCCGCTGCCTCCAGGTTGCGGAACAGGCGCACGTCGGCATAAGCCGCGTGCCGGATCGCCCGCAACTGCGCGGCAGCGCCGACGCCCTGCACGGCCGAGGTGAAGATCGCGTTCTCGATGAACCCGGAGTGCCCGCACACCACGCTGACATACGGGCCCACCGCCGCCAGCCACCCCGGCCGCCGGTTCAGCTCGGCCGGGTAGCGGATCGCGCTGTACTCCTTCCGGTACGGCAGGTCCGTGCGGTAGATCAGCCGCTGCACCAGGTCATCGCAGTCGTCAGGCGCGGGCTCGGCGCCGAACACGATCTGGTGGCGTTCCTGCAGGAAACTCCGTTCCGAGCTGCCGTCCGCGCCGAGCCGCGCGGCCATCGCATGCGCACGATCCTCGGCCGACTCCGCCCCGATATGCACGTCGACGAAGTAACAGTCTTCGAGGAGATCGACCAGCTCGATAAGCTCGCATGTCGCATCGACGGTCAGGGCGGCCACGACCTGGCCGGACGGCAGCCGGAGCAGCCACATCCACGCGGCAAGCGTGCTGTCAGCATGCTGCCAGCGCTCGAATCGCAGCTTGCTGGCGTCCAGGGCTTCGCGGGCTAACACCTGGGGGAGCTGGTCGCCGGACTGCCGGTAGTACTGCTCGAACCGCCACAGCCGCAGGTAATCGGGCAGCGGCCGGCCGACGGTATCGTCCGCCAGATGCCAGGGCGTGACGTACAGGTTGGTCACCCGGATTTTCCGATTAACGGAGGCCCCGGCCGGCCCTCGCATCTCCTGCGCTGGTGCCGTGCAGGGCTGGTCAGAAGAAGTTCCAGGCACGCTCGAAATCTCTTTCCCGCAGTGAGTCGACTCTCCGGGCGAACTCCTCGGCCGCAGCCGCGGACTCGCCGATGTTCTGCATGATCCAGGTCGTCATCGTCAGCGTCCGGATCTCCCGCAGCACCGGGTAACCCGCCCATTCACGGACATCGAACCCGTACGCGGCAGCGAACTCGAGGTACCGCTCCTCGGGCAGCCCGTAGCGGTCGACTGCGATGGCGGTCGGCATGAGGTCCCACTCCCGCGGGCCGATCGCGGCCGTCTCGAAGTCCGTCAGCACGACCTGTCCGTGGTCGGTGAGGAGATTCCTGGTGTGCGCGTCCCCGTGGATTGGGCCCATTGGCAATGCGAACTTCAGGTGCTGGAACTGCTCGGTCAGGTCAGCACAGCGATCATGTAGGAACTCATCGTCCTTGGGTGCTACGCCGCTGGCTTTGGCCAGCCGCGCTTCCGACGGCCCGATCGGATCGAAGGTCGGCAGCTCGCACGGGCAGTCAGCGAGTGAATGGAAGCTGGCAAGCAGCCGGGCCAGGTCGACGTGCGTCGGCTCCGGATCGCCGCCGGTCACCGCATCCCAGAACGATACCGGGTAACCATCGACGAGCAGCGGCTGGTCGAGCTCTTCCGCTACGCGGATAGCTGGAACGTCGCCGTCAGCAAGCCACCTGGCGATGCAGAGTTCTTTTTCGACCCGGCTCATCCGGTCAGCCGACCGGGCGATCCGCACCACAACAGGTGCGCTAGCCAGCCGGTAGATCGCGTTCTCGCCTACTCGGAGCAGTTCAGCGCCTTCGCTGTCGAGCCGGGCCTGGGCGCAGGCCTCCGCCAGCACGGGAGCCACCGCCGACGATGAGAACTCCCCGGCGGCGTCAGGCACGTGCCCAAGGATTCCTGCCATCATGGACCTAGGTCAAGC
Organism: Streptosporangiaceae bacterium; assembly: GCA_035533915.1. Taxonomy (GTDB): domain Bacteria; phylum Actinomycetota; class Actinomycetes; order Streptosporangiales; family Streptosporangiaceae; genus Chersky-822. The sequence continues at coordinate 731 of DATLSX010000131.1, read as the reverse complement.
GCAGCTGCCGGGACTGTGGTGTTCGTCTGTCCGATGGTCGTGCACGGGAGCGGGCCAGGATTGTGGATCCTCACGTGGTGCTGGTACAGCGTTGCCGTTGCGTCGCTCCGGCAGCATCGGTTGGCGCGCGCAAATACCCAGGTCAACGGCTAGCCGCGCCGGGGACCGCCGGAAAACCTTGCCGAACAGCCCGGTCCCGGAGAGGATGGCGGAACGGACACCAAAGCAGCAGGTCAGAGACCCATCCGCCAGGCATCCGTCGCAAACCCCCGCCCGACACCGAGGGCATAGAAACGTGGCCAGGTTGGTCGTTTCGGTCAGGGCGGGGATGTCGCAAACCCCCGCCCGACACCGAGGGCATAGAAACAGCCGAGGATGGTCAGAAGCACGCCGGCAAAGAAAGCCGGTCGCAAACCCCCGCCCGACACCGAGGGCATAGAAACCTTGTCGTTCTAACGGCCGGGACGCCGACGGAGCCAGCTGCCGTCGCAAACCCCCGCCCGACACCGAGGGCATAGAAACAGTCCCGAGTAAGGAGCTTGAGCTCATAGCCCATCTCCTGTCGCAAACCCCCGCCCGACACCGAGGGCATAGAAACCCGAGGTCGACGACCTGACGCGGACGCGAAACCGGGAAGTCGCAAACCCCCGCCCGACACCGAGGGCATAGAAACTTCACGTTGACCGTGAGGTCGCAGACCTGCTCGGCGGGCGGTCGCAAACCCCCGCCCG